>CAJUQJ010000050.1 GCA_910588215.1 uncultured Lachnospiraceae bacterium | reverse complement strand
TCCATGAAAATATAAGGTTTGTAATAAAAAACATAGGGGTAGATTTGACACTACCGAACGATGCAGCAGAGGCATCAGTATGACATGATGGAATGCGTATGATACAGGATACCATTTGAATTAAGAAAGAAGAACGCGTATACAGCGCAGAAATGGAGAATAGTATGAGGGCAGCGGTAGTGGATATTGGGGGCACAAGTATCAAGTCCGGTATCTGGGAAGAGGGTCAGATCAGAGAAATGAAAGAGACGGACACGAATGCCGGACTGGGCGGGGAACACGTTATGCAGACGGTTCTTGAGATTCTCGAGTGCTATAAGGATTTTCAGGCGGTCGGTATCAGCACGGCCGGGCAGGTGGATGTGGAGAAGGGGGCGATCCTCTTTGCCAATGAGAATATCCCCGGTTATACGGGGATGCAGATTAAGGAACGGATTGAAGAGAAGTTTCATGTACCGACGGCCGTACAGAATGATGTCAACAGTGCAGCCATAGGAGAGGCTCATTATGGAGCAGGCAAAGGAGCACCGGATTTTCTGTGCTTGACCTATGGAACCGGCGTGGGCGGCGCCATTGTCATGAACGGAGAAGTATATAACGGTTCCGGGTACTCGGCAGGAGAATTTGGCGGCATTGTGACGCATCCGGAGCATCGGGATCCCGGTACGGATATATTCAGCGGATGCTATGAGCGGTATGCATCGACAACGGCGCTTGTGCAGCGTGTCAAGGCCCGGTTTCCGGAATTGTGCAATGGACGTGAGATTTTTGCACAGATGGAATCACCGCAGGTGCGGGAACAGATTGATCTGTGGATCGCAGAGATCGTCTATGGGCTGACCACATTGGTACATATTTTTAATCCCGCGCTTGTGGTCATGGGTGGCGGAATCATGGAACAGGAATATGTGATTCGGAAGGTGCGGGAATCGCTGCAGGAACACATTATGCCTTCTTTCAGAAATGTCCGCGTGGTACAGGCCGGTTTGGGGAATAAAGCCGGTATGCTTGGCGCTGCCTGGTCCGCCTGCCGGGAATACGAGAAGAAAATCAAATAAAGCAGTAGGGCAGGATTCTTTTTTGTCAAGGTATTTTGATTGAATGAATTGAAGAATCCTGCTTCTATTTTTTAGTCTAAATAATGAAATCATAAACAGTTTTTTATGTGGATATGACGAAAAACTAATCAAAATCACCAAAAATAAGGATGAATCGCACAAAAATTCTGAAAGAACTTTCTGAAAAACATATCTTATTGAAAACAATTTCCTTGATGATATAATGTGAACTATAGCTGTAAAAATGGTGACGAGAAAAGAGGCGAGGAGAAGTGGTAGAGAGTAGAGTAGAACAGTTAAAAGGGAAATTGATCGTATCCTGTCAGGCGCTCCCGCATGAACCGCTGCATTCTTCCTACATTATGGGGAAGATGGCACTGGCGGCCAAAGAGGGCGGGGCGTTCGGAATCCGGGCGAACACCAAAGAGGATATCAAAGAGATCCAGTCACAGGTCGATCTGCCGATCATTGGCATCGTGAAGCGTGATTATGAAGGAAGCAAGGTTTATATCACGCCTACGATGAAAGAAGTTGACGAGCTGATGGAGGTTAGGCCGGAGATCATCGCGGTGGATGCCACCGGTGCGCTGCGGCCGGGAGAATTGACGTTGGATGAATTTTTTCATCAGATCAAAGAGAAATATCCGGAGCAGCTTTTGATGGCTGACTGCTCTACCATCGAAGAAGCGCTGCATGCGGATGAACTTGGATTTGACTTTATCGGGACGACGATGGTCGGGTATACGGAGCAGAGCCGGAATGACAAGATAGAGACCAATGATTTTGAGATCATTCGGGAGATTGTTGCGAAGGCGAAGCACAGAGTGATCGCGGAAGGGAATATTAATACCCCGCAGAAGGCAAAGAGGGTTGTGGAATTGGGAGTGTTCAGTGTCGTTGTCGGTTCGATCATTACCAGGCCGCAGCTGATCACGAAAGCGTTCGCGGAAGCGCTGGAATAGAAGCGTATATAAGGATTTTGACACCGGCGGTGCACGAAAGAGAGGGCATCGTGTCGGAGAAGGGGGAGAAATATCAGATATGAGAAACCTGGATAAATATAAAGGAATCATTCCTGCATTTTATGCCTGCTATGACGGGGAAGGCAATATCAGCCCGGAGAGAGTGCGGGCGCTGACGGAATACTTTATCAGGAAAGGTGTAAAGGGCATCTATGTTAACGGTTCTTCCGGAGAATGCATCTATCAGAGCGTGGATGACCGTAAGGTCGTATTGGAAAATGTGATGGAGGCGGCGGCCGGCAAACTGACGGTGATCGCGCATGTAGCCTGCAATAACACGAAGGACAGCAGAGAACTGGCTGCCCATGCGCAGAAGCTTGGGGTGGATGCGATTGCCTGTATCCCGCCTATTTATTTCCATCTGCCGGAATATGCGATCGCGGAATACTGGAACGATATCAGCGACGCCGCACCGGATACCGATTTTATCATCTACAATATCCCGCAGCTGGCAGGGGTTGCTCTGACGCAGAGTTTGTTTGCGAAGATGCGTGAGAATCCGAAGGTGATCGGCGTCAAGAATTCATCCATGCCGGTGCAGGATATCCAGATGTTTAAACAGGCCGGCGGAGAAGATTACATTATCTTCAACGGACCGGATGAGCAGTTCATCAGCGGTCGTGTGATCGGTGCGGAAGGCGGTATCGGCGGTACGTATGGCGTTATGCCGGAACTGTTCCTGAAGATGAACGAACTGGTGGAAGCGGGGGACTTGAAGAAAGCCAGCGAGATACAGTATCGGGCAAACGCAGTCATCTATAAGATGTGTGCGGCACACGGTAACATGTATGCGGTCATCAAAGAAATCCTGCGGATCAACGAAGGCCTGGACATCGGCGGTGTGCGCAGACCCCTGACTGATCTGATCAATGAAGATATGCCGATCGTAGAAGAGGCAGCCAGAATGATCCGTGAGGCTAAATCCGCGATCTGTTAACAGATCTGCGGAATCAGCTCGGCGAGCTTTTCAGCCAGCAGCCGATGCGCTTCCAGACTTAGATGCATATAGTCATAGGGATACATACCGAGGCCGGGGATTGACGCGGCATCCAGAAAATGGCAGTGCAGCCTGTCGGCGATGTCCTGATAGAGCGGAGAGAGCGCCATGGATTTTTCCATACAGTCTTTTCCCATCTCAGGACCGATACTTGTTTCGTAATAGCCTTTCT
Organism: uncultured Lachnospiraceae bacterium; assembly: GCA_910588215.1. Classification (GTDB taxonomy): domain Bacteria; phylum Bacillota; class Clostridia; order Lachnospirales; family Lachnospiraceae; genus UBA3282. The sequence goes on along the minus strand of CAJUQJ010000050.1, from coordinate 23,177 downwards.
CGATGGGCGGCGGTGCGATAATCAAAATATTGGGCTGACCTCTCCAGGCTTCCGTTGTATGAAGCGCTTTGGTCACGAGCCGCTCCATGCCTTTGGCGATATTGCCGGGCGTAGCGCTGAAACGCTGTTTCACATCGTTGGTGCCGAGCATGATGATCAGAAGGTCCAGCGGTTCATGGGTCATCATACAGGGATGAAGTAAGGCGAAGCCGTTTAAGCCTTCAAAAAGGGGATCGTCGAAAGAGGTGGTACGCCCGCTCAGGCCCTCTTCGCGGATCAGATAACCCGAGCCAAGCAGATCAGCCAGAAGACAGGTCCAGCGTTCTTTTTCGGTAAAGCGCCCCATGTTGGCTGAATTGTAGCCATGGGTGTTGGAATCGCCGTAACAGACGATGGTTTTGGATGCAGAGATCATAAGTGTCCCTCCTTTGGGTTTTTCTATATCATAGCATCAAGTGGGATGAAAGAACAATCATTTGAGCAAAGAGTGACAGAGGATGAACAGTTACATTAAGTCGATCGTTCCGATCATAGAAGCAAGATATGATAGTTTAACGAATGTTGAAAAGAATATAGCGGATTTTTTTATTAATAACAAAACAGAAATAGATTTTTCGGCACAGAATGTGGCGAGGACGATATTTGTATCCGAGGCATCGCTCTCAAGGTTTGCGAAGAAGTGTGGATTTCACGGATACAGAGAATTTATTTATCAATATGAAAAGACTTTCATGAGAAAAGGCGAAGCGACAGCCGACAGTACCAGATTGGTATTGAATACCTATCAGGATCTGCTCAGTAAGACATACAGCCTTATGGATGAAACGCAGATCACAAGAGTGGTGCAGTATCTTTTTCAGGCGGAGAGAGTGGTGGCTTGTGGCATCGGAAGTTCCGGACTTGCGGCAAGCGAGATGGAAAACCGGTTTATGCGGATCGGTGTGGATATCGATTCGCTACAGGATACGGACCGGATGCGTATGCAGGCAGTGTTTTTGAACAAACAGAGTCTGGTGTGCGGTTTTTCGCTGAGCGGAGAGACACAAGGAGTACTCTATCTGCTCAAGGAAGCACATAAGAAGGGCGCCAGAACGGTCATCTTTACGGCCAATGACAAGGATATCTATGCGGATTTTTGCAGTGAAGTAGTGCTGCTGGCATCTTTACAGCATCTGAATCACGGTAACATGATATCGCCGCAGTTTCCGATCCTTGTGATGATCGATATTGTGTATAACTATTATATCCGTCATGAGAGTTATGAAAAGGCTGACATGTATGATGACACGCTGCGGGCGTTGGAGTCCAAAAACGGGCAGGCCAAGCATATCGTTTGAGTCTGGATCCGGGAACGGAAAGGAATGATACCGATGGGGCGGGATATTTTTGATCCGGAGAATCTCTTTTTCCGGATGATCGCAAAGGGTGTGGATCTGGTAGGTCTGTCGCTTCTGTGGTTGCTGCTTTGTATGCCACTTGTCACGGCCGGATCGGCAACTGCGGCATTATATTATACTGTGGTGAAGACTTTTCGGAACAGAAAGGACGGCGCCTTTGGCATGTATCTTCGGGCTTTTCTGGATAATCTGAGAGTCGGAATACTGGTCACCTGTATCTGCGTACCTGCAGTTGTATTTTTGGCCTGGGGTTATCATGTGATGGCTAGCAATACAGGCAGTTCCGTCGGTGCAGTCATGTATATGACTTATTACGTACTGCTCTTGATTCCGGCGGGGATCATGTGTTATCTGTTTCCGCTGATGGGCAGATTTACATTTCAGGTGAAAGAACTGATAAGAACAGCCTTTATTCTGACATTTAAGCATCTTCCATCCACTGTCGTGATGGTGATGCTGCTGGTAGAAATGACGATTTTTACGATTGAGTGGTGGTGGCCGGTTCTGTTCGTGCCGGTGGCGGCCATGCTCCTGTTGTCCCTGTTCCTGGAACGTATCTTTTCCGGATATCTGGATCAGGAAGAGAGGGCAGTGTTGGAGGACCGGGTTGAGAATCCGGAATAAAATTCAGGTTTTGACAGATGACAGGGTATCTTTCCTGCCGTCTGGAAAAATAAATATTAAGGGAGAAGAAAAGGAGAAAAAAGTATGAAAAAGACGATGAAAAAGTTAGCAGCGCTTGGTCTTTCCCTGACCATGATGATGTCATTGGCAGCATGCGGTAATAGCGCATCCGAGCAGCCGGCAGCAGAGCCGGAGGCGGAAGAGACGCCAGCAGAGACGCCGGAGGAGGAAGCGCCTGCTGAAGAGACAACAGAAGGTGCAGAGGCGGAAGCACCCGCCGAGGACGGCGCAGGTGCAGATCTGAATGCATCTATCACACTGTGGACATATCCCATCGGTAACTGGGGTGATTCTGCAACGGTTGACAGCCTGATCGCAAGTTTTAATGCGAAATATCCCGGTGTTACCGTGACAGTGGAGTATCTTGATTACACCAACGGTGACGATCAGGTTAACACCGCCATCGAAGGCGGCCAGGCTCCTGACATCGTAATGGAAGGACCGGAGCGTCTGGTAGCTAACTGGGGCGCACGCGGCCTGATGGTAGACCTGTCTGACCTGTTTGCAACAGAGGCAGGCGGCGAGATCTACGATTCCGTAGAGTCGGCATGTAAGGCGGCTGACGGTGCTTACTATGAGTATCCGCTGTGTATGGTAGCACATTGTATGGCAATCAACCAGACTATGTTTGAGGCTGCAGATGCTATGCAGTATCTGGATCTTGAGACACATACCTGGACAACAGAGAACTTCATGAAGGCAGTGCAGGCAGTCTATGATTCCGGACAGCAGAACGTAGCAGCGATCTATTGTTCTGGACAGGGCGGCGACCAGGGAACAAGAGCCCTGATCAACAACCTGTACAGCAGCACATTCACGAATGCTGAGCATACGGAGTACACAGCCAACACACCGGAAAATATCAAGGCGCTGGAAGAATTATATGCGCAGGCTGGCATCAACTTTGACGCTTCCATCAACGGTGGTGAGGAAATCACATTATTCCGTAACGGTACACTGGCAATGTCCCTGTGCTGGAATGCTGCACAGCAGACCAATACCGACAACGGCGAAGCAGGCAAGACAAACAACGGCGATACGATCATCCCGATGCTGTTCCCTTCCGATGATGGCAAGACAGAACTTTGCGGCGGTATCTGGGGCTTTGGTATCTTCGATAACGGCGACCAGGCTAAGATTGATGCGGCAAAGACCTTTATCGACTTTATCTGTAACGATGCCGATCAGGTAAATGAGAGCGTTAAGGCTTCTACATACTTCCCGGTACGTCCTACTCTGACAGGCATTTATGACGGAACAGATACAGCAGACGTTATGAATACATTCTCTACACACTTTATGCCTTCTATGGGTGACTACTATCAGGTAGTTCCGGGCTGGGCAGAAGCACGTACAGAGTGGTGGAACATGCTGCAGCGTATCGGTACAGGCGGAGATGTTGCGACAGAAGTAGAAACCTTCGTGACCAATGCAAATGCGGCTGCTGCAAAATAATTTATAACAGGCAGTTGCGAAAAGACAGGAAATCCTGAATGTCACGGACAGCAGGCTGAGACCGGAATATCCGGTTTCGGCTGCTGCCCTGGCAGATTGACGGTTCCGGCGGCCGTAAGGCCATCCATGCTGTGAAAGTCGAAGACTTTCATAACAAGTAAATGAGGGGGTGTGTTCATGGCTAAATCATCCGTTGCAACAGGCAGAAGCAAGGCGCTGGTAAGAAGAGAAACACGTTCGGCGTATCTTTTTCTTCTGCCTAATTTAATCTTTTTTGTAGGATTTGTCGTTATCCCGATGATCCTGTGCGTCTATACGAGTTTTTTTGATTCCACAATGGGTAAAGATGTGGAGGATGTTTTTATCGGACTGAAAAACTACACGGAACTTTGGCAGGATCCGATCTTTCTTCGGGCTTTAAAAAATACTTTCGTGATCGTACTTGTTTCAGTGCCCACGGTTTGTATCTTTTCTTTGTGGGTGTCGGCATTGATCTATAGGATGAAAGGTGCAGTTCTTTCTACCTTCCGCTGTGTTTTCTATCTGCCGGTCGTTACCGGTTCGGTGGCGGTTACCGTAGTATGGAAATGGATGTTCAACAACTATTACGGTATCTTCAATTATGTTGGAAAAGGTATGGGAGTTATCGACAACAATATCAACTGGCTGGGCGACGAAAGATTTGCGCTGTGGTGCATTATATTGATCCTGTTCACCACTTCCGTAGGACAGCCGATCGTATTGTATGTGTCAGCGCTTGGAAATGTGGATACTTCGCTGGTAGAGGCTTCCGAGGTAGACGGGGCGAATAACATCCAGAAATTCTGGAAGATCAAGTGGCCGCTGATCATGCCGACAACGCTTTATATTCTGGTCATCACCACGATCAACAGTTTCCAGTGCTTTGCCCTGATCCAGCTCTTAACGTCAGGCGGACCGAACCACAGCACAGACACTGTCATGTACTATATCTATTATTCGGCATTTAAGCTGTACCGCTACGGTTACGGAAATGCGATGGGCGTAGTGCTTGCGATCTTTATTGCACTCTTGTCTGCCGTACAGTTTAAGCTGGCCAAAGAAAAGTAGGAGGTGAAAGTATGAATTCGGATTCAGGTTTAAAACATAGAAGTTTATATACGGTCGTATCGATCATCGTTTTAGTGATTCTGGCGATTCTGTTTGCTTTCCCTCTGTATTGGATCATTACAGGCGCATTTAAGACGAATGCTTCTATCAATGCGACGACTCCGGACTGGTTCCCGAAGGAATGGGTGCTGGATAATTTCAGGAAACTTTTCAGTAAACAGTCAGCGCCGTTATGGGAACTGGCAGTTCCTTTCAGCAGTAAATTCACCGCTGACGGGAATCCGTTGATCTTTACGGCTGGTCCTGTAGTGCCGGCAGCGATCCGCTGGCTGGTCAACACCGTATTCATGGCTGTGATGGCAATGATCCTTACCTGTATCACATCGGCTATGGCCGGATATGCGCTTGCCAAGAAACGCTTCCGGGGCCGGGCGATGCTTTTTACCTTGATCGTTTGTGCGATGGCGCTGCCCAAGCAGGTGATCCTGATTCCGTTATTGCGGGAAATGTCGTCCCTATCCTTGTATAATACGATATGGGCAGTGATCTTCCCGACAGTCGGATGGCCTTTCGGTGTATTCCTGATGAAGCAGTTCTCGGAAGGAGTTCCGGGTGAAATGCTGGAAGCGGCCAGGATTGACGGTGCGGGAGAAGCGAAGACATTCATTGAAATCGTAGTGCCGATGATCAAGCCGGGTGTCGGCGCGTTGGCGATCTTCACTTTTATCACAAGTTGGAATGATTATTTCATGCAGCTGATCATGCTGAACAGTACGAGCAAACTGACCATTTCACTTGGTATCGCCAAGCTGCAGGCAGAAAACTCTACGGATTTCGGTCTGATCATGGCGGGCGCTTCGCTGGCGGCAATACCGATCATTACCGTGTTTATCATCTTCCAGAAATACTTTACGCAGGGAATCGCGATGGGCGCCGTCAAAGGATGATCTGCAGCAAGGTGCAGTACATCATGAATTGTAACATCAAAAACCACCGATCATGAAATAGTCGGTGGTTTTTCTGTTGTATTTTGCTTTTTTATGATATACTAACCAGTGTGATTCTTATGTGCTGCTTTTTGACAGGAAGCGACACGGATATTCATTCCCGTGAGCAATGAGCCGAGTACCGTGCTTGCACGAGTATTTGGCGAATGCCGCGAGGGTCAGATACCCCGCAGCTCTGCTGCGTTGCAAGTTGGATGCCCCGTCAGCTTGCTGCGGGGTATTTGACTATGAAAGTCTTCGACTTTCATAGCATGGATGGTCAAGCGGCAGGCTGAGCATGATGTAAGTTTATTATAGAAGTAACTGGCAAACGTATGATGATACGTGAGATGGACGCTTAGGAGAGAATAAAGACCGGATTGCTGCGAAAGTACGGCAGTGTACGGTACTTGAGATCAGGGAGAGAACAATATGTCAGATTATACGCAGATCAGAGAGATGATGAAGGATAAGAAACGGATCGTGATCAAGATCGGTTCTTCGTCACTGCAGCATATACAGACGGGAGATCTGGATTATACGAAACTGGATGTGCTGGTGCGGGAACTGTGCGATATCAGAAATCGTGGCAAGGATGTAGTGCTGGTGACGTCCGGTGCCGTAGCAGTGGGCAGGAAGGCGGTAATGATGCAAGGGATCGACGAGGATGACCCGACGGCAGTGAAGCAGGCCTGTGCGGCTATCGGCCAGGCGAGACTGATGATGACTTATCAGAAGATTTTTGCCGAATATAATCAGGTGGCGGCACAGATTCTGATGACGAAGAATACGATCATCGATAATCTGAATCGCTTTAATGCCCGCAATACTTTTGCGGAACTGTTTAAGCTGGGGGTGGTACCCATCGTTAACGAGAATGATACGGTAGCAACCTATGAGCTTGGTATCGGAGATAATGATACATTATCTGCAATCGTGGCGGCGCTGATCGATGCGGATATGTTGATACTGCTGTCGGATATCGACGGGCTTTACACGGATGATCCGCGGAAGAATCCGGAAGCGAAGTATATTGAGGTGGTGGATGAGCTGACAGAGGAACTGATGGAGATGGGAAAAGCTTCTACAGGCAGTTCTTCCGGTACGGGCGGCATGAATACGAAGCTGCAGGCAGCCAGGATCGCAGGCAATATGGGCGTGGATATGGTGATCGCCAACAGTGCGGATATTAAGGTGATTCATCGCATTTTGGCAGGACAGAATATAGGGACTCTTTTCAGGGCGCACAAGGAGGAAGGGTTTGACTTGCCGTTGTATGTGCAGCAGATGACGCATGAATAAGGGAATGATCGGATATAGAATAAAGTTAAGTAAGAGGGCAGTGACATGAATGTAGAGCAGATGACAGCCAGGATTAATGCATTGTATCACAAATCACAGACAGAAGGCCTGACGGATGCAGAGAAAGAAGAACAGAAGCAGCTTCGTAGCGCGTATGTGGCGAATGTGCGGGCAAATTTAAAGGGACAGCTTGATAATATCTCTATTGTAGAGAAGGACGGTTCCATCACTGATCTGGGGAAGAAGCATGGAAAAGGAAGCAAATAGAAACTGTGGAAAGAAAAGTATAGATAAAGGCGAAATCCGCAGACAAATACTGGCGGCAAGGGATCGAATGGAACCGGAAGTTAAAGCGCGGTGTGATGAGGTGATAAGGGCCCGTGTCTTTGCACATTCGGCTTATAAAGAGTCGCAAGTCATTCTTGCCTATGCCAGTTATCGAAGCGAAGTGGACACGGCTGTGATGATCAGGCAGGCATTGGCTGACGGAAAGTATGTGTTTACACCGAAGGTTGCCGGTACGGAGATGGAATTTTGGCAAGTTACGTCTTTGGAGGATTTACATGAAGGATATAAGGGGATATTGGAGCCGGATGAGCGGATTTCCTTTCCGAATTGGATTGAGCGCGCGATCGATGTGCAGCGGAGGCTGCAGTATAAAGCAATGATGTGGATGCCGGGCGCCGCATTTGACCGGAATCGGCACCGGATCGGATACGGGAAAGGATTTTATGACCGGTATCTGGGCAGGTTTTACGGGTATGATAGGGAGGAACGGATTGCCGGCGGCCAGACAGAGGTTCTTCTGACAACGGCAGCACTTGCCTATACATGCCAGCTGGTACAGGATTTGCCCTGTGAGCCGCATGATGTGAGACCGGATATAGTGATCACGGAAGCAGAGATACTATGAGCAACAGCATTTATATTGCACCTTGAACGGTAACAAAACACCCATATCCTACATTATGATGCCACCATGAATGAAAACACTAATCCCCCAGCTATGCTGGGGAGAATAGAGTAAGCTGTAGCGAAAAAGATGGTATAGAAAAGCCTCCTATACTAAAATGAGAAAGGTGTTGCAAGCCAATCTCAAGAATAGGAGGCGGTCCAAATGGACAGTAAAAGTTTATCACATACAAGATGGAAATGCCAATATCATATTGTATTTATTCCAAAATATCGAAAGAAAAAATTGTTCGGACAGTTGAGGCTCGATGTACGGGAGATATTAGGTACGCTATGTAAATACAAAGGTGTAGAAATTATAGAAGGAGCAGTGTGTGCCGATCATGTGCATATGTGCGTAAGTATCCCACCGAAGATAAGTATTTCAAATTTTATGGGATACCTGAAAGGGAAAAGTACGCTAATGATATATGACAGGCATCCGGAACAACAAAGTAAATGGAATAAAGCATTCTGGGCGCGAGGATATTATGTGGCGACGGTAGGAAATGTCACAGAGGATGCCATAAAGAAATATATCCAGGAACAGTCAGAAGAGTCCCGGAAGGAAGAAAGTGAAGGAGCCGCTTTTTAGCGGCAGCAAGTAATATATGCTTGCGACACCCGCCTTTCAGGCGAGCAGTAACAGAGCCCTTGGGGGCGTTTTTCAAACCCCCACTTGAAGTGGGGGTTGGTGATTAGAAGTGGGTGTTTAGAGAATTATGCACACAAAATCGGAGATTATGGCGCGTTCACGGAGTCCGCAGTGTAATGCGTACTCCTGATTGATAGGTTACTTCTACAGTAGATTATTACATATGAGGGGATATAATGAAAAAGACGATCATCGTCATGCCGGTAGCCAACGAAGAAGATACCATGGAGAGAATCCTGGATGAAATCCTTGCGCTGCCCTATGACAATTTATACATTTATCCGGTGATTGACAACTATTCCAAGGACCGGACGGAGGAGATCATCAGAAAGAAAGCTGCTGAGAATGGCAGAGTGAAATGCATTTTTTACAAGGAATCCAGAGGAGTGATCAGCTGCTATCTGGAAGGGTTTCGCCAGGCGCTTGCGGATGGGGCGCAACGGATATTGGAGATGGATGGCGGGGGAAGCCATCTGCCCTCGGAGATACCGCAGTTTCTTGCGAAGATGGAAGAAGGGTATGACTGCGTGTGGGGATCTCGGTTTATGGAGGGCGGCTCCATGCGCAAACAGTCTCTATACAGAAGGATTTTAAGCCAGGGAGGCACGATCCTGGCCAATCTGGTATTGGGAACAAAACTTAAGGATATGACCAGCGGATTTGAATGTTTTCAGCGCAGGGTCCTGGAAGCTATGGATCTTAGTGCTTTTCTGTCTACGGGACATATGTATCAGACGGAAATGCGGTTTTACTGTAGGAATCTGCGGACTGTTGAGGTGCCGATCCACTATGTGGGGACAGCATCCAGCTTAAAGAGCAGTTCCGTAACGGAGGCTTTGCGTCTTTTGTTTCAATTGAAGAAGAATGAACACCGAGTTGGTTTACATCTTTAGAATGGCGGTAAAACATGGAAAAAATAAAGTATCTGATCCTTGGTGCAGGCCCTTCAGGGCTTACACTGGCGAATCGGCTGAAAGAGCAGGGTGAAACGTCTTTCTTACTATTGGAGAAGGAGGAAGAGGCGGGCGGTCTGTGCCGCAGCGTGATGGTGGATGGAAGTCCTTTTGATATTGGCGGCGGTCATTTTCTGGATGTAAAAAGACCGAATGTCAATGAATTCCTTTTCCGGTTTATGCCCAAGGAGGAATGGGTGCTTTATACAAGGGACAGCCGGATCCGGGTGGACGGTGCGGAGGTCGGTCATCCGCTGGAGGCTAATATCTGGCAGCTTGATCTGCCGGAACAGGTGGCTTATCTGACTTCCATAGCCAAGGCCGGCTGTAACCTGGACCGGCCTATGCCCAAACGGTTTGTCGAATGGATCGTGTGGAAGCTGGGACAGCGAATCGCCGACCACTATATGCTTCCTTACAATCAAAAGATGTTTGCGGATGAGCTGAATGAACTAGGTACGTATTGGTTGGAAAAGTTGCCAAACGTGAGCTTTGAAGAAACACTTTTGTCCTGTCTGACGCACAGACCATATGGAACACAACCGGGTCATGCGTATTTCTATTATCCGCAAAAATATGGATATGGAGAAGTGTGGATTCGCATGGCGAAAGAATTGGCGCCGCAGGTACTGTACGGTATGGAGGCAGCCGTTTTGGATTGTGAAAAACGTAGAGTCAGGACGAAGACCGGAGAGGTGTTTGAAGCGGAGCATGTGATCACTACGGTACCGTGGCATAGCTTTACACAGATTACCGGCATGCCGAGGGACATTAGAGGGTTGTTGGCAGAGTTGAGATCCAGCGCCATAGAAACCCGTTATGTGCCAAAGTGCCTTTCTACAAAAGCGCAGTGGATCTATGAGCCGGATCCGCAGATTCCCTGGCACAGGATCCTGGTGCGCCACAATTTCTGTCCGGGAAGCAGAGGATATTGGCTGGAGACGAGAAAAGAGCGGGTGCAGATGCTTGAGGATATTTCGGTCAAGTTTCCGGGTAATGCAGAGGACAATGCGGGAAGAAACGACATCTTGCTTAATGGGAGTGATCATGGTGGTGCCGGGTATCATTATCTGAATGAATATGCCTATCCATTGAATACCATCGGCAAACCGGAGGCGATGAATAGGCTGCTTGCTTTCTGTAGAGCAAGACAGATCTACGGTCTTGGACGCTGGGGTGAACACTGTCATTATAATTCGGATGTGGTGGTGGAGCTTGCCATGCAGATGGCCCGGCGTCTGCTGCAGTCATAGATCAGGCGCTTCGGGTATTATAAAGGTACGGAATCAGGAATACAGAATATTTATAAAGGAATCATAAGTAAGATGAAAAAGGGAACCACGATCCGCAAAATAATCTACTCATTTATAGTCTGCCTGCTCTTTGGCGCCGTTATGCTGGTGCTGACACATACGGCGCAGAACGGAATGCAGACCACCCAGATTCTGCCGGGTATCAATCCGGATCCGGTGTATGTGACCTGCGAAGCGGGAGAACCACTGGATGTCATGCTGACGGCCAAAGAGGATTTTCAGGTCAGCGGTTTTCCGGTGCTTTTGGTCAATATAGCGGAAGACAGCAGAGGGACGCTGCGCTTTACGGTCACCGACGATACTTCCAGCATTTTGGTGAGTCAAGTGATTCCGGTGGAGACAATTACACCGGGGAAATGGTTTACGATTACCGGAAATATGGTTTTTACGGCAGGACAGTCGTACAAACTGACTGTTTTCGCGGATGGCAGCTCTCCGTACTTTATGCAGGTGCCAAAGGGAGAGGGTGCACAACTGCCTTTTACCGAACAGGTCTTTAAAGACGGTGAAGTGATGGAATGCGGTATTTCTCTGGGAATCGATCGGGTGGAGCCTGTCCGTATGACTTATGGGGATATTTTCTACTATTCCGTGCCGGTTTCTGTGCTTCTTACCGCCATCGGACTGCTCTGCATTTGGGCTGGCTGGCGGGAAGTGTGGTCGGTGGTCTTAAGGCTCAGGAGTCCGGCAGAGACGCTTGTGAGACGATATGGCAGCGAGTTGTTTCTTCTGTTGCTGTTCGGCTGTATCTGCGTCAGCATCTATTCCCGGGCCTATCTGAAAGGTGCATACATTTCGGCAGACTCGGCAGGCTATCTGCGTGAGGCGGTGAATCTGACAGCGGGGAACGGATTCTCCTATGACGGTCTGGCCGGATATGATACGTGGTTTGCCAACTGGCCGATCCTGTATCCTGTATTGATCGCGGCGGTGATGCTTGTCACCGGGGCAGAGGCCTATCTGGCATCCAAGATCGTAGCCATGGTGACGGCAGGACTGATTCTGCTTGTGCTGCATAAGTGCTTTGGCAAAGATGCGTGGCTTTATGGTCTGTGTCTGACCAACATCGGATATTTGAATCTGAGTTACTATACGTGGAGCGAGATTCCCTTTATGCTGTTTATGCTTTTGTTTGCCCTGCTTTTTGCCAAAGTGCTGCAAGAGGAGAGGCCGGCATGGGGGTGGTACCTGGCACTTGGCATTGTTGGAATATGCTGTTTTTTGACTAGATATTATGGTATTTTCGTGTGGATCGTGACAGGGCTGTATCTACTGGTACTGTTTGTCTTGTATCAGCAAAAGAAAGAGAGGGCGGTTCTTTCCAAACTGGTGGGACTGACGGTGACGGCCTTTGTGTCAGGCGCTTTGAGCATGGCGTATCTGTTCATGAACAAATTAATGAATGGTATGGCGTCCGGTGTGAGTCGTACTATGTGGTGGGATGATTATCGGATTTTGACGGATGATTTGATCGAAAGCCTGCTGACCGAGTTTTTCAATATCTTTTCCATGCAGATACCGGAATTGGTGGAGGGGTTTCCCTACCAGATCAAGGTATTCGTGGTAGTGGGTATCCTGGCGGGGATCGGTTGGCTGATCCTCAGAAACTGCAGGCATTTTACGAGAGAGTCCGTGCTGATCGTAATGGCAGTGGTCTATGATGTGGTCTTTATCGGTATCCGTTATGTTTCATCGATGGACAGCTTCTATTTCCGTTTCTTTGAGCCGGCTACTTTCCTGCTCAGCATCGCGCTGATTGGACTGCTGTTGCCGTATCTGCGGGGGAAAAGGAGATTCTGCTATTTTGCCGGTATGGTGACATTGCTGCTTGTGACCGCAGTATGGTCTATCTTTGCCAATGGCGGAATGGACCGGAACGATAATTATTATCTGGCATTGGAAGCGCAGTGGGAAGAGACATATAAGGAGATCCCTGAAAAGTCGGTGGTGATCTTCAACGATATTGATTTCCGGTCTTCCTATTATCGGCCGGATGTGGTGGAGGGAACGATCAGACCGGGAGACGAGTTCGCGGATCTGCAGCAGACCTATTATGGTTCAGAGCACTTATGTATTCGTGCGGAGTTTGCAAAAGCAATGCTGGAATCCGGTGAGTACCACAGCAGTGTTGTCCATAGACTAAAGGAAGGGATAGAAGATAAGGAGCCGGCAGAGTTTGTGGTAATCTCTTTGCGGGAGTGATCGTGAAGTTTCGGAATGGAGGAAAGCAAATGTTGTGTAAAGAAGAGAGGAAGCATATGGAATATTTAGATAATTTAGGACAAAGAGCCGTTGCGGCAAAGTATGAATTACAGAGATTATCCACAGAGGCCAGGAACAGTGCCCTGCGGACAGCGGCAGCCGCTTTGACAGCGGCTACAGACCGTATCCTTATGGCAAACGACAAAGACTATGAGATCGCATCGGCAGGAGGCATGACGGCAGGGCTGCTGGATCGTTTGAAGTTGACGCCGGAGCGCATTCAAAGTATGGCGGAAGGATTGTTACAGATTGCGGAACTGACAGATCCGGTGGGGACGATCATCGAGTCCTTTGACCGGCCTAACGGGCTGCATATTGATAAAGTAAGAGTGCCCATGGGGGTGATCGGCATTATCTATGAAGCCCGGCCTAACGTGACGGCAGATGCTTTTGGACTGTGTTTTAAGACAGGAAATGCCGTGATCTTAAAGGGTGGTAAAGACGCAGCTTACTCGAATGCGGTCATCACGGAAGTGATCCGGGAAGCGCTTGTGGCAGAAGCTGTCACAGCGGATGCGGTACAGCTGATCGAAGACAATGACAGGGCGGTTACGACAGCCTTTATGAAGTTAAAACAGTATGTGGATGTGCTGATTCCCAGAGGCGGCGCGGGACTGATCCGGGCGGTGGTGGAGAATAGCACCATTCCTGTGATCGAGACGGGAACGGGCAACTGTCATATCTATGTAGATGAGGATGCGGATCTGACACTGGCTGTGCCCATCATCATAAACGCAAAGACACAACGGATCGGTGTATGTAATGCCTGCGAATCTCTGCTGATTCATGAGAAGGTCGCAGATAAGTTGTTGCCTGTGCTTGGATGTGCGTTGCGGGATAAGAAGGTAGAGATGCGTGGAGATGAAAGCGTGTGTGCACTGATTCCGGATGCAGTGGCAGCAACGGAAGAAGACTATGGCAGGGAATATCTGGATTATATCATATCCATGAAGACAGTATCGTCTGTGGAGGAAGCCATATCTCATATCAACCGCTATAACACCAAACATTCCGATGCCATTCTTACAGGGAACAAGGAAATTGCAGAAAAGTTCCTGCGGGAAGTGGATTCTGCATGTGTGTATGTCAATGCATCCACACGCTTTACGGACGGCTTTGAATTTGGCTTTGGCGCGGAGATCGGGATCAGCACACAGAAGCTGCATGCAAGAGGTCCTATGGGTCTTAAGGAATTGACGACGTATAAATACCTGATCCGTGGAGACGGGCAGATTCGAAGCTGATATTCCGTATCTGCGTCAATGAAACAGTAAGATACTATTCACGGTGCAATATTGTAGTATTTTCAGAATAAGGATTGACAATAGAAATAAAATTTATTATTATACATATGAACAGTTGAGCATATGTATAATAGTCAAAGACCCGCTGCAAGCAACGGGTATCAAACTGAACGAGAACTGTATAAGAGAGCGTTTGGGCGCAGTCCGGGGTACTGCTCGGACATGGGGAACGTGGAAATGGAGTAAACAATGGCAGAAAGCAACAGGAAGGCAGAAAGCAGCCCGTCGTTTGCGGAGAAAGAATTTTCAGAAGCACGGGAAGATATCATCAACAGTATCCAGGACCAGCAGCCGGATGACGAGATCCTGTACGATCTTGCAGAGCTGTTTAAGGTGTTCGGGGATTCCACCAGGATCAAAATTCTGTATTCCATGTTTGAGAATGAACTGTGTGTCAATGATATCGCCAGACTGTTGAACCTGAGCCAGTCTTCTGTGAGTCATCAGTTGAGGATTCTCAAGACATCTAAGCTAGTGAAGTTCAGACGGGAGGGCAAATCTATCTTTTATTCCCTGGATGACGAGCATGTGCGGGCAATCATCAGTATGGGGATGGAACACGTGGAGGAATAGAAGAAGGGGCTATGCGGCTGTTTAAGGAAATCCAGGATAATTAAGACAGGGGAACGGAGGAAATGAGATGAACAAAACGTATAAGATTGAAGTAGACTGTGCCAACTGCGCGGAGAAGATGCAGGAAGCGACTAAGAAGACAGAGGGAGTCGCGGATGCTGTTGTCAGCTTTATGACGCAGAAGATGAAAGTGGAGTTTGCAGAAGGAGCAGACGAGAAGACAGTAATGAAGAAGGTGTTGAAGGCTTGCAGGAAGGTGGAGCCTGACTGCGAGATCGTTTTCTAGAAGAAGTCAGATAATCCCACGATATCCTGCATAATATTTGGATATCGTGGGATTGAGATACAGAAGAATCTTGAAAGGATTTAGCAGGCGGCTGCTTAAAGATAAAAGCCGCCTGCTTTCTCTTTGTAAGTGTTCTATTTCTTTTTCTGCGGGTTAAAGCTGACACCTCTGTTGATATCACCATTGGGGTTCTTGCCGAAGGTATAATCATTACCCGGAAGGATAGCATTCAGGATGATTCCTGCCAATGCAGCGATCGCGAGAGAAGTCAAAGTGATGGAAGTACTGCCTACGGTAAAGGTAAGACCGCCGGAGAAGCCGAGGCCGCAGACGAGGATGACTGCAGCGATGATCAGATTTCTTGACTTTGTGAAATCCACTTGGTTTTCTACGATATTTCTGACACCGATGGCGGAGATCATACCGTAGAGGATAAAACTGACGCCGCCGATGATGGCCGATGGCAGGGAGCCGATGATAGCCGACATCTTCGGGATAAAGCTTAAGATGATGGCATACAATGCCGCCAGACGGATCACCTTTGGATCGTGTACACCGCTCAATTCCAGCACGCCGGTATTCTCACCGTATGTAGTGTTGGCCGGACCGCCGAACAACGCAGAGAGGGAAGTGGCAAGGCCGTCACCGATCAGTGTGCGGTGCAGGCCGGGATCTTCCAGATAGTTTTCACCAACAGTTGCGGAGATGGCGGAGATATCGCCGATATGCTCCATCATGGTAGCCAGCGCGATAGGTGCCATGACCAGAATCGCTGTCACATCGAATTTGCAGAGGAGGAAAGGCGGCAGTCCCACGACAGAAGAAGCCGCAACGCCGGAAAAATCAAGAATAGCGCTTCCGTCTGCGTTGGTAAAGCCTACTGCGTTCATGATCAGAGCTGCTATATAGGAGATCACAACACCAAGGAGAATGGGGATGATCTTCCACATACCTTTCCCCCAGATATTAAAGATGACGATGACTGCCAGCGCGATCAGCGCAAGAAACCAGTTGGAGGATGCGTTGTTCACTGCAGAAGGGGCCAGACTTAAGCCGATGCAGATGATGATCGGTCCGGTCACCACAGGGGGCAGGAACCGCATGACTTGCTTTACGCCGACCAGCTTGATCACCAGAGCCAAGATCAGATACAGAATGCCTGCAACCACGATACCGCCGCAAGCATAGGGTAATTTCTCACCGTAGGTCATGTCGGCAAATATGCCGCTGTCTAAATTTGCCACTGTAGCAAATCCGCCCAGAAAAGCGAAAGAGGAACCCAGAAAGGCTGGTACTTTCAGCTTTGAGCAGACATGGAAAAAGAGGGTGCCGATTCCTGCAAAGAATAATGTTACCTGAATCGAAAGACCCTCTCCGTTAAAATAGCTGTTGACTAGGATCGGTACAAGAATCGTTGCACCGAACATTGCGAACATATGCTGCAGACCGAGTAGCAGCATCTTGGGAACGCCAAGGCTCCTTGCGTCCCGAATGGCTTCAAAGTTGTTACTCATTATAAATCTCCCTTCTCATCATGTAAAATCTATTGGATTAACAGGTAGCCTAAAGTGATTATAAAGACTGCTGTTCCTTTTGGCAAGCAATTTAGAAAACAAATAAAAATTGTTGACTTAAACGTCAGAAATCATTACTATTTATAGATAGGAGTAACCTTAGAGTATACTTGCTTCACGTTTCATGGGTGTTTGCGTCGGGAAACCAAGATGCAAGTAAGAAAAGAGGACGAAAGATGGAAAAGAAGGCAAACGTATTTATTATGGATCATCCGCTGATACAGCATAAGATCTCTCATATCAGGGATATCAACACGGGAACCAACGAATTCAGGAAATGCATCGAGGAGATCGCGATGCTGATGGGATATGAGGCACTGCGGGACCTTCCCTTGGAAGATGTGGAAGTGGAGACACCGATCGAGAAGTGTATGACGCCCATGCTGGCCGGCAAGAAACTGGCTGTTGTGCCGATCTTAAGAGCCGGATTGGGTATGGTCAATGGCATTCTGGCTCTGGTGCCAAGCGCGAAGGTGGGACATATCGGATTGTACAGAGATCCTGAGACCCATGAACCACATGAATATTATTGCAAGCTGCCTGAGCCGATCGACTTAAGGACGATCGTTGTGGTAGATCCGATGCTTGCTACGGGCGGATCTGGTTCCGAGGCGGTGGATTTCATCAAACAGCACGGCGGGAGACATATCAAATTCATGTGTATCATTGCTGCACCGGAAGGATTAGAGCGGCTTAAGAAGGATCATCCGGATATTCAGATCTATGTGGGACATCTGGATCGTTGCCTGAATGAACACGCCTATATCTGCCCGGGGTTAGGGGATGCCGGTGACAGGATTTTTGGCACAAGATAGATATGCATTCACAGTATAATCAGAATATATGACCGGAGGAAACGTTTGTGATGACTGGAAATGGAGTCTCGGAGATTCGAGACGTTTTCCGATGTAATAAAATAGTGATCTTATGTGTGGTTTTATTGTGCGGCATCCTGATCACGGCCTGTGGGCAGGATGAGGAATTGACGGCATATCAGGAGGACATGAATACGTTTTTTGAACATATTGCTTCTTATCATGAAGGGATGAATGCGATCGACGCCTCTGCGCCGGATGCGAAGGACCAGCTGCTTTCTTATCTGGATCAGTTGCAGGCAGAGTTTACCTGGATGGCGGAACTTACCGTGCCGGATGCGTTTTCGGCGGTGGACAGTCTGGCAGATGAGGCGGACGAGAATATGCAACAGGCGGTGGCATTGTACCACAGCGCTTATGAGACGGATGTCTTCGACGAGCCGACGGCGCAGGCGGCTCGGGAATATTACGACCGAGCAAATATCCGCATTCAGTACATCATTTCTATTCTGCACGGAGAGATTCCGGAGGGAGAAGGAATTACGTACACGGAGGAGAGCGGTATCCTGGGCGGAGGCTATCTGAATAAGGATAAAGAAGAGGAAGACGGCGAAGAGGCACCTGTAGAAACAGAACAGGACGCCGGTGCGGGGGATGCCGCGGATGATTTCGATACGGATGATACCGTCTTCTATGAAGAAACGCCGGAGGAGTAATGAGGGCTGTATTAATTTTGCCGTAGAGCAATATAGAAATAGTACAATGATGCGGGCAACCGCATGGAATATCGATATCACACAGGAGAGTGCATTAGAGGATGAAGAAACAGGAATTTCAGGCATTATTCAAAGGAAGTCCCATTTTTTTGGACGGAGCCACGGGATCAAACCTACAGCAAAAGGGAATGCCTGCAGGCGTATGCCCGGAGAAATGGATCCTGGAAAACAGCAAGACACTGGTGGAGCTGCAGCAAGACTTTGTGGCGGCAGGTACAAATATCGTCTATGCGCCTACGTTTACGTCTAATCGCATAAAGCTGGCGGAGTATGGGATGGAGGCGCAGACTCGCCAGATGAACCTGGATCTGGTGGCATTGTCCAGAGAGGCAGTTGGCGACAGGGCCCTGGTAGCCGGGGACATTACCATGACGGGAGTACAGCTTGCACCGATTGGCAGTATCGATTTGGAAGAACTGATCGATGTCTATAAGGAGCAGATCACCTACCTGGCGGAGGCGGGCGTAGATCTTCTTGTGGTGGAAACGATGATGAGTCTGCAGGAAACCAGGGCTGCTCTGATCGCAGCGAAAGAAGTCTGTGAGTTGCCGGTGATGGCTACGATGACTTTTGAATCGGATGGCAGGACATTGTATGGAACCGACGCCGTGACAGCGGCGGTGGTATTGGAGAGCCTGGGTGCCGATGCAGTGGGTACCAACTGTTCTACGGGGCCGGATAAAATGGCGGATATCATCCGTCAGATGACTGAAGTGACTTCCGTACCGATCATTGCCAAACCCAATGCCGGACTTCCGTCTCTGAACCGGAACGGGAATACGGTCTATGATATGGAACCTGCGGCTTTCGGCGAAAGTATGAAGGGGATTGTGGAGGCTGGTGCTTCCGTCGTGGGAGGCTGCTGCGGGACCACACCTGCACATATCCGGGCATTGAAGGAGGCAGTAGGCGACATGCCGGTAATATCCAGGCAGAAGCCCGGGAAACGTTTTCTGACAAGTGAGCGGCAGACGGTATCTTTCGGTCTGGAGGATAATTTTATTATTGTCGGAGAACGGATCAATCCTACCGGCAAGAAGAAACTGCAGGAGCAGCTGCGAGCCGGATCCATGGAGATGGTATCCGATCTGGCAGAGGAACAGGAAGCCTGTGGCGCGGATATTCTGGATATCAATATGGGCATGGGCGGCATCGACGAGGAAACGATGATGCTGAAAGCCATTGAAACAGTGAGCGGTATTACGAATCTGCCCCTTTCCCTGGATTCCAGCCATGTGAATGTATTGGAAGCGGCGCTTCGCAGGTATCCCGGCCGGGCGTTGATCAATTCGATCTCCTATGAGAAGACGAAAGTAGACACGTTATTGCCAATTGCAAAGAAATACGGCGCCATGTTCGTCCTCCTGCCCTTGTCGGATGCAGGACTGCCGGACAGCCTTCAGGAGAAGATCGACATTATAGAGAAGATACAGGAGCGGGCTTATGCGCTCGGTATGGACAAAGAGGATATTGTAGTGGACGGTCTGGTGACTACGGTGGGCACCAACAGGAAAGCGGCACTGGAAACATTGGAGACGATCCGTTACTGCAAGGAAAGGGGCCTGGCGACAATCTGCGGCCTTTCCAATATTTCCTTTGGCCTGCCGGAACGCAGCTTCGTCAATACCACGTTTCTGACGATGGCGATTCAGGCAGGGCTGACTATGGCCATCGCCAATCCGTCGCAGGAACTGCTTGTTAGCTGTGCTTTCGCATCAGATCTGCTGCTTGGGAAAAAGGAGGCGGACCTGCGCTATATCCAGCTGATGGATGCGGTGAAGGCCAAACGGGAGGCCCAGGGAGGCACGCAGCCGCAAAATACCGGTATACATATCCGACAGGCGGCGGCCGCACCGGAACAGGGAGGCACCATAAAGGATAAATTATATGCCGATGTATTGAAAGGCAGCAGCGGCGTTATCATAGAGGACACAAAGCAGGCGCTGCAGGAAGGATATGAGGCGAAGGCAATCCTGGACGACGTATTGCTGCCGGCCATCAATGAAGTGGGAGCACTTTTTGATAAAGGAAAGTATTTCCTGCCCCAGCTGATCGCCGGTGCGGAGGCTATGAAAGCTTCCATAGAATACTTGGAGCCGCTGCTGATGGGCGACCGGTCCGGGCAGGAGATGCCGACTGTAGTGATTGCCACGGTGGAGGGGGATATTCATGACATTGGCAAGAATCTGGTCGCATTGATGCTCAGGAATTACGGCTTTAAGGTAATCGACCTTGGCAAGGATGTGCCGAAGGAGAAGATCATTGAGACAGCAAAAGAACACAACGCACAGGTTATAGCGCTGTCTGCACTGATGACGACCACTATGCAGCAGATGCAGCATGTGATCGATTACGCGAGACAGCAGAATGTAGATGCCAGGATCATTGTGGGCGGCGCCGTGATCACCCAGGAATACGCAGATGAGATCGGTGCAGACGGATATTCCAAAGACGCTGCGGATGCCGTCAAGCTGACGAAACGGATCCTGCAGATCGAATAGCGTGTGAATGTCTTATAAGCAGCATTTTCCGCATGGATCTGAGCCGCAGTGAGGGTGCGGCATGGCAGTTAGTATGATAAGAATATAGGGAAACCATTATAGAAACGAAAAGGGAGAGTGGACTATGTTAGGTGCAGACGCGATCGTAAAATGTCTGGAAGAGGAAGGTGTAAAATATGTATTCGGTTATCCGGGGGTGGCGATATGTCCTTTTTACAACAGTATCTTAAGTTCTCCGGTTGAGACGATACTGATCCGTACGGAGCAGAATGCGGCCCATGCGGCCAGTGGATTTGCTCGGGTAACGGGACAGGTAGGGGTCTGTGCCGTCACATCCGGTCCCGGGGCTACGAATGTGATCACCGGTATCGCTACGGCATTTGCGGACAGTATACCACTTGTGTGTATTACGGGGCAGGTGGACAGTGCGCTGATCGGTTCCGATGTGTTTCAGGAAGCGGATATTACCGGTGCGGTGGAGTCTTTTGTCAAATACAGCTACCTGGTCAAGGACGCCGCCGAGATACCACGGATCTTTAAAGAAGCATTCTATATCGCCAACTCCGGCAGGAAGGGGCCGGTGCTGATCGACGTGCCCATTGACATCCAGAATGCTGTTGTCAGCAGATTTAAGTATCCGGAGACGGTCAGCCTGCGTACCTATAAGCCGACCATCAAAGGCCATGCGGTACAGATTCAGAAGGTGGTAAAGGAATTGTCCAAGGCGAAGCGCCCGATCATCTGTGTGGGCGGCGGCGTACTCTTAAGCGAGGCGGTGGAGGAATTCCGGTCCTTCGTGGAGAAATATCGCGTGCCGGTAGTTTCCACGATGATGGGTATCAGTGCCATGCCTACCAGACATCCGCTGTATTACGGTATGGTGGGGAATAACGGGCATCCTTACGCCAACCGAGCTATGAATGAGTCGGATCTGCTGATCATGGTGGGAGCCAGAGTGGCGGACCGGGCTGTGAGCCAGCCGGACTTGATCACGGAGAACAAAGTGCTGGTACATATTGATGTGGATCCGGCAGAGATCGGTAAGAATGTAGGGCCGACCATTCCTCTGGTAGGCGACGCGAGGCATATTTTTGAAGATTTTAACAAAGAAACCTTTACCTGCGAGCATGAAGAGTGGATCGGGACATTGGATGCATACCGTTCCACAATGGCGCGGGTGAGAAAACCCGATCCGGCTTATGTAGATCCGGCGGAATTTATCAGGATGCTTTCGGAGGCTATGGAGGAGGATGCGGTCTATGTGGCGGATGTGGGACAGAATCAAATTTGGTCTTGTAATTATCACGTGGTCAAGAACGGAAGATTTCTGACCACAGGCGGAATGGGTACCATGGGCTACTCCATTCCGGCAGCTATGGGAGCCAAATTGGCAGCGCCGGACAGGCAGGTGGTAGCAGTATGCGGTGACGGTTCTTTCCAGATGTCCATGATGGAACTGGCTACCATGCGGCAGTTTAATGTGCCGGTGAAGATCATTGTGCTCAAGAATAATTTCCTGGGCATGGTAAGAGAATTCCAGCACTATACGTATAAAGACAATTACTCGGTGGTGGATCTGTCCGGAAGTCCTGATCTGGAGAAGCTGTCTTCGGCTTATGATATGAAGTTCATGCGGCTGCATACGATGGAGAGGGCGCAGGAGACGATCGAAGAGTTTTTGGCGAAGGACGAGTCTGTACTGTTGGAGTGCATCATCGATCCGTTGGATCTTGTAAAGTAGAAAATGGGGGATTGCGATGAAGAAAATATATTCGGTTTTGGTGGAAAACAGATCCGGTGTTCTCTGTAAAGTGTCCGGGCTTTTTTCCAGAAGATCTTTTAATATTGACAGCCTGGCGGTGGGAGAGACCGACGATCCTACTACTTCCTGTATGACGATTGTCAGCAGCGGCGATGAGCGTACACTGGAGCAGATCGAGAAACAGCTGAACAAGAAACTGGATGTCTTCAAGGTAAAGACTTTCGACGAGACTGCCAGCATCAGCAGAGAATTGATGTTGATGAAGGTGAAATATAACAAAGGTAACCGTCGGGATATCATGGAGACTTGCGAGATCATGAAGGCGCAGATTGTGGATATGTCCAAGAAGACGATGATCATCCAAATCTGTGACGTGCCGGAGCGCATCCAGTTATTTATCGGTATGATGCAGTCTATCAGTATCGTGGAAGTTGCCCGTACCGGGACATTGGCGCTGCAGAAATGCCTGGAGACGGATAATTAGTAGTTACTATTCACGGTGCCCTGCACCTTGCTGCATGGGCATTGAGTACGTAGTA
>CAJUQJ010000049.1 GCA_910588215.1 uncultured Lachnospiraceae bacterium | reverse complement strand
TCGCCATTGGCTTTGCATCTTCCACCAGGAAACAAGCTATCTTTTTCCCTCTTACTCCATCCCACAACACGGCAAGGGAAGATTCCACGTTTTCCATGGCTTCCTTTGCTTCCTCCAATTCTTCCAGGGTCACGGCGTAACCCTCATGGCGGCTATTGAATAAAGGGAACTTTTCGTTTGCCCGGTTCAGTTCTGCCTGGGCGGCGGCTTCAACCTCTGTCCTTAACTCATTCATTGCCATGGCTTCCATCCTCCTTTTCCCCGTCCGGGTCCTGGTCCTGCTGCCCGGTTCCGTCTATCGCTTCATAATGACTTCCATCCTCGCACGTTTCACAACTCCATGTTTCCGTCCTTTTCTTTTCCCCGGCGGCTTCCCTGGCCTTTAACTTTTCCGCATTGTCCAGAATGATTTCATTAAGCCGTTCCCGTTCTGCCAGTTCCACGATACTTTTTAAGGTTTCCACGCCCTTTTCCAACCGCTCTTCATCTGGCAGCATACGCAAGAAACGCCTGGCGGATGTAATCATGCTCTCAATCTCATAGTCCGGGTGTGGTTCCACTTCCGGCAGAATCTCCGGGGCTTCCATCTTCCCGGTAAGCATTTCCCGGACGTACTCATGGGGCACGTTGCACCTGGCCGCATTTTCCATTAACTCCGCCTTTGCCGCTTCCCTCATAAGTTTGTAAAATTCCGTGTACTTCATGTCCACTGTTCCGTCACTTGTGAATCCATCTAATAATCCCATGCCCTTTTCCTCTCTTTCTATCTGTGAATCCTGGATGCAAAACAATATAAAGGTTCTGCATCAATTTCCATTTCTTCCCGGTTCTTATAAATCATCAAAGAGAACCACTCTTCCCCCTCTTCATCCGTGAAACGGTGGGCGAACTTCTCAAACCCAAAACGGGAATTTATCCTTGCCCCCTCCACCACGTTTGACAGCTTTGCAATCTCACGGCTGCCCAACGCCACACCCTCTATGTGGTACTGCTGCCACTTTCGGAATGTCTCTTTCAGATATTCCAGAAAATCCGGCTCCACCACGCCATTGATAGGCGTATAGCTTTTATACTTTGCTTCCGCCGCCCTTAATCTGTCCATCCTCTTTTCCTCGCTTTCCCGGCCCTCTGGCCGTTTATCCAGGCACGCCGCCGCATAACCTTTTTTATCCTGGCAATCTTTTCCTTGAACTCCGTCCAGTCGGTTATTTCCACCTTTACTTTCATTTCCGCCATCTTCCATTCCTCCTAAATGATGATTTTGTAATATAGGGTCATCTGCAAATCAGAAAAACGGAAATCCGGCGTTTTCTCCGGCTCCATTGGCGGCATCAGTCCCCGGTCTTTCCATTCCTTATGCCGGATTTCTGGGGATGCCCTAAACCGTTTCACCTGGGCATCCAGAACGGCATCCGCTACGGGGTCATGTGTCAGCAATGCCTTATACCCTTTGTATATGGTTTCCTGCCCTGCTTCGCTTTCCGCATCCCGTACAATCATCAGATTGTCCGAATTATGTATAATTTCTAAAAAGTCCCGTACTGTCATAACCGCCGCCTTACTTATGCAAATAAATACACATATGGACAAATACATAAATCATAGCCACGCCTAGTATGCCAAAGAATATACGGCTGCCTTTTGGGCTTTTGTTTGCCCCCAATGAATATATGATTGCTGTCCGGGCAAGAGCAATGTAAAGAACCGCGCCCAAAACCACTATCACGGTTTTCATTCCTATAACCATTACATTTTCCATATTTCCTTTTCCTCTCTTTCTGCTCTGATTATGCCGATAAATACACGCTCTGCACACGGAACCGCAATACTGTTTCCCAGGGCCATGTAACGGGCATTATCTGACATTTCCCTGCCGGATGCCCCGTACCTTGTCCAGTAATCCGGGAACCCGTCCAGGCGTTCACATTCAAGCGGCGTAAGGCGGCGGACCCGGTACTTTACCGCTGCGGCAATCCGCTCAATTATCACGGCAAGGGTTTCGCTTCCTCCCCCTGCTGCCCCACGGCTCTTTTTTATGGTCCCCACGCCCTCCTTGAACTCTGCATAACCGCTTTGTGTGTAGGCTACGGCGTGCCGGTCCGTGCTTGTGAGTGTCGGGGCAACGTCCTGGTTTATCCCTAATTGGTTTCCGCCGTTCTTTTCATCCCTGCCTATGACGTTTCCAGCTATGGTATAGACTGGAAGCAGATAAAGGCCAGTTCTCCCACCGCCGCCCCCATCCGTTCCCATAAGGGTTGCGCTCTTCTTGGAATTTATATAAATCCTATCCGCCGTCCTGCCGAAATCCAGTTTCATTTGTCCGCCTGGTTCCTCTGCCAGTCCTCCGCTATCCTCTCCAATAGGGCTATCTTTAGGATTGTCGGAACTTCCTTTTCCCTCTTCTCGGCCCGTGACAGAATACCCCAACACGCTTTCGCACTCAAAAAGTATTTGTCCGGCACGTCCATTTCTAAAATCTGTGACAAGGTAGATTCTTTTTCTACGTTGGGGAACTCCCCAAAACTGTGCGTCAAGCTGCCGCCATGCGACTGTCCGCAAATCCCCCCCTGGTCCCTCAATTCCAACCAATCCGGCGGATGCCCATTTCCCACTTGTAGGCATTGGAATACTGGCTTCTGTGATTTCTTCCAGGACCCGGCGGAAATCCTCTCCCTTATTGCTTGAAAAAGCCCCGGCCACATTTTCCCATATGATATACTTTGGATATTCTCCATCTGTCTTTTCCCTCATTTCCCGTATAATCCGCACGGCTTCCATGAATAGGCCGGAACGGGAACCGTCAAGCCCCGTCTGCTTCCCGGCCACGCTTAAATCCTGGCAAGGGCTTCCGAAACTGATAATATCCACCACGGGGATTTCTCCGCCTTTTATCCCGGTAATGTCCCCCAGGTTCACGGCATCCGGGAAATGCCGCCCTGCTATGTCTATACAGTTCGGCTCTATCTCGCTTGTCCATACAGTCTTGATGCCGTGCCGCCCTGCTGCCATGGGAAACCCGGCTATCCCATCAAAAAGACTCCCCAATGTCAACCCGGCGTTCATTTCAACGCCCCCGGCCTGGACGGTTCGTAGACAATCATCACCGTGTAAGAAGTCCTATGGTCTGCAATCTCCTTTCCACGGATGACGGGCAAGGTTTCCGTTCCATGCTCAATTCCCATTATCTCCGCCCCGTCTGCTTCCAGGGCGGCCAGGTTTTCATTTACCTTTGTTTCAAGGTCTTTCAAATCGGTGTCCCTTTTTAACATGATTTTCATGCCTAAATCCTCGCTTTCTGTTATTTGCTTATAGATGTAAGCGGCTATTTCCTGCCCTCTTTCTTTTTCTTTGGGCACCACGCCGGGGATGTTTTTATGGGAACTTCTCTCGAATACGGTTTGCCATATCCTAGAAATCCCGGCATTTTCTGTATTCTATGTTCATTGAAATAATTCAAAATATATTTCTGGTTTGGATGTTCACATGAAAAACTCGCTCTTGTATTGCCTACTTTTCTAAAATCTTTGCAATACTCACAATCTTTACATCTGATTTTATCCGCCACGTTTACCGCTCCTTTCTGGTTTTCGCATACCGCAAGCGGCCATCCGTCCGTATCACGCCCTACGGCTTTATAGGATGACAGCTTGCAATATACCGGGTGTTATCGTACAACCTTTTAAACGCCGGATAACTTCACCGGGGCGTGGCATGGTTTTCTAGTTCCCGGCCTACCTGGGAAGAATAGGCGTGTACGCTTCCCTGGTAGGTACTTTTTGCACCAGTGCAACCCATCAACAGTTTGTAGGGGCTTTGGACCCTCACGCCGCCCATGGTCAGCATGGCCGTTTTAGTTGCTCCCGGCGGCTGTCCTGCTGCCGGGGTGGTGCTATACATCTTCTTTATCCTGCTGCCTTGCTTTCTTCATTAAGTACCGCTCTTTATCATTTCTGGTAAAGAAAACGGGACGTGTGGTGATTCCGGCGGCATCCAGTTTTTTCTTTATCTCTTTTAATTCCTCCCGGTAAATGCGTTCTGCATTGCAAGGCGGCCTTTTCGTATAGTCCAACGGCTCCCCTGGTACAATCAAATCCCTTAACACCTGGGCCGTTGTCTGTCCATATCTCCTAAACCTCCCGTAAATCAGATAATGCTTTTGCCAGGTAAACAGCTTAAAGCCCAATGCATCTTCTATCCTTTCTATGCACTTTTCCACTTCCGGGTCCCCAACTGCCGGGGCATAAATCCAATCCATATTCTTGTCCATGTTAAGTTCCTCGCTTTCTGCATCACCATTCATAATTGTAATCATCTAAAGACATTTGCCCCTCTATGTTCTTTTCTTCCATCCACCATTCAAAGACTTCATGCTCATTTTTCCATCTTGTCTTTCTTCCAGTTTTCCATATCTCTATCAGCATCCTTTTAAAGGCATTTATATATAACTGCCGATACTTCGGAAAATGGGAAAACTGAAAATACCGTTGTTTATCCGCCATTGGGCAGCCGATACACCCAACCCTCGAAAAACCACATCTATATAAAGGATTAGTTTCTATATGCTCCGCATTTATATAGTCCCATAATTCCTTATTGGTCCAATCCACGATTGGATTGCATACGCTTTTCGCTTTTAACTGGCACCTTTCAAACATCAGCCGTTTTTTTGTATTGTCATTCATCAGCATGGTCTCGCCTGGCTCTTCATCAAATAGGGATATCTGTGTATTTTCCTCTGGTTCGTCCTCATATATGTCACTTCTCTGTAAAACCAATTTATCTTTCTTTTTTCTAGCGATTACTTCCAGGGGGCCACGTTCCTTTCGTGCATTGCTTTCATCCCATCTTACCCCCGTTGAAATCATCCTGTTTTCACAAGCTGTTTCTTTCAGATAGGAACAACAGTATCTTGCCGTCCTGGTAGGCGGCATCTTCTCAAACGGTATAAGCTGCCACATTGACATCACGGGGCGTTGAATCGTGCATTTAATCCCTTTTTCTTCCAACCGTCTGAATTTATCCCGAATATGATAAACTGTCTGTGGTGCATCCGCCGTGGTATGGCTATTGTGTACCTCAAATTCAACCCCAGAACGCAAAAACAATTCCAGTAAAACATCACTATCCTTTCCGCCGGAATATGTACAAACAATAGGCTTTTCATAATACCTTATAGACATATTGGAAGCCATCTTGATTAGTTCTATTGCGTTGTGTTCCTTATCCATCCTTTTTACCTCTCCCCCACTACTTTGCAATAATCCACGGAAGAAAAGTTTGTTTCTTCTGCCGCCTTTTCTTCCGCTTCCTCTTCGCTTTCAGCGAAAATATAAAGCGTTTCACTGCTTACCACTTCAACTTCATATTCTTTCATGTTAAGTTCCTCGCTTCCTGCCCTGCTGCCGCCTGGCCTATAATGCTTTCTGTGCTACCTCTGCCCGGTAAGGCTCTCCACCACGTTTCAATTCATTGTAGATAGTTGCCCTATGCACTCCCACTTCATCCGCAATAGCAGAAACCTTTACCCCTGCTGCGTGCATCCTCTCAATGGTCTGGCGGTCCGTGAAGTTCAGCCGTCTATTTCCTTTCCTCATGCCCCTTTATCTCCTTTCTGCTTTTGGTGAAATAAAAAAAGAGTGCCCACAAGAGTTTTTTAATTCTCTTGTAGCACTCTCTTATTTTCTGTTAAAAATAAGATGCTTTAGAGTATATTTCCCTTGTCGCATCTTATTTTACAATGAACCTAAATTTTCCGATTAAAGTGAAAAAAACATAGAAAGACAGGTATTACAATGATACAATATAAATATAAGAGGGCTTGTATCTATAGTTAAACCCCATCTTACACAGCCTACCGTCCGGGAGGCTGCATGGATGACAAGGGTACAAGAATCGGATAGTTTGGATGACCATAACAGGGAAAGGCGGTGTAAGGCATATGGAAGTTAGAAGACAGCATATTCTGATCGTGGATGACGATCCGGTCACGCTTAAGACACTTCGCTATTATTTACAGGAGAAGTATAAGGTGACGTTAGTCAGTTCCGGGAAGGCAGCGGTAGATTTTCTGACGAAATATACACCGGACCTGATCCTTTTGGACTATTTGATGCCTGTCCATAACGGGGCGGCTGTTTTAAAGGATATGCAGAGCAGGGTGGAGATGAAGAACATCCCGGTCTTTTTTCTCACGGGGCAAACGGACACGAACACGATCAGTGAATGCCTGGCGCTGCATCCGGCAGGGTATCTTGTAAAGCCGGTGGCGAAGGCGGCTCTGCTTGCCAAGATGGAGGAAGTGTTGGGATGAGGGGAATCGATGAGACTGTAGGATTGCAATATGCCGGGGAGGATGAAGAACTGTACCGGGAGATCTTAACGGATTATGCGGATGGCATTGAAGAACAGGCGCAGGCAGTAGAGCGGGCTCTGGCAGCGGAGGATATAGAGACCTTTACAATAGAAGTGCACTCACTGAAAAGCACCTCCCGCACCATCGGAGCGCAGGAACTCTCCGATCAGGCGAAAGAGCTGGAGGAGTATGGGAAAAGGTGTGAGTGGGAACAGATCCGCATTAAGACGCCAGGCCTGCTGACGGCTTATCGAGAATTATATCCTGTGATCAGATCGTATTGTGCAAAGGAGGAACAGGAAGCGGGGAAGGAAAAGCGTCCCTTTGATCGGGAAGCAGTGGAAGAGCATATTATACGGCTTGTGAGCAGCCTGGAAGCCTATGATTCCGTTCGCGCAGAAGAGATTGTCGCAAAGATTACGGAGTATGAGTCGGATGAGTTTGATTCCTACCGAGAAGAGTTGGTTTCGGCATTGAGCAAGTTTGATTATGAAGGCTGTAAGGCGATCGCGATACGGTGGCGTGAGACTATAAAGTAAAGGTCGTATAAGTGCATGTGAATAATGTGGTATTAAAAAGTTGACAGCCCATTCTCAAAGATTTGGGATATAATCAAGAGAATAAGGAGTGAACAAAAATGGCAGAAAGCAGAAAGGATATATATTTTGAGGCTGGCATAGCGCAAAGTCTTGTAAACAGGGGAAACTTATGGAAAAAGCTTACAAACTGGAATTTGCCGGGGAGCGGACGGGCAGCCTGTATGTGAACTGCTGCGGGCTTTCTCGGACGGAGGGATTGCATAGTTTCGGACCGGCACTGAAGCCACATTATCTGGTTCATTACATATTGAGTGGGAAGGGAAGATTTTCCATCGGGGGAAAGGAGTATCCGCTGGAAGCGGGATACGGGTTTTTGATCACACCCGATGAACTGGCATTCTATCAGGCAGATGAAAGTGATCCGTGGACTTATGTATGGGTAGGCTTCAGCGGTACCCAGGCGGCGGAATATGTGAGGAATATCGGGCTGTCTGTGAGACAGCCCGTTTTTCGGTCGGAGGACTCACAACAGCTGTATCAGATCGTAAAGGATATGATGGAGCATAACACTTTCGGGTTGTCCAACGATCTGCGCCGCAACGGACAGTTAGGTATCTTCTTATCCGTCATCGCGGAAGGGACCAAGATGGAGGAGAAGAACGAAACTGATAGAGCAAACACTTATGTTCGTAAAGCTGTCTCTTTTATCCAGAGTAATTACTGCAATTCCATCAAGGTGACAGATGTGGCGAAGTATGTCTGTATCAATCGAAGCTATCTGTATACGCTTTTCCAGAATTCCATAGGCATGTCTCCGCAACAGTTCCTGACGGCGTTCCGCATAACTAAGGCGATGGAACTGCTGCAGTTAACTTCACTGCCCATCGAGAGCATTGCTTTATCCTGCGGCTATCATGATCCGCTCGTGTTCACCAAAGCCTTCCGGCAGATGAAAAAGATGTCTCCTACGGCTTACCGCAAAGAGATGCAGAAGGGGGAAACGAGACGCAATAAAGCATATCTGAAAGAGGTGGAGGACTTTATCAACCAGATCAACAGTCTTAAGTGACCTTTACAAAGGATACCTTTGTAACATTTTGACAGGTTTGTGTAACAATGAGATATTTAAGTTATAGCTACTTTTTTATATGATAGCAATAAGTTCATAACATATTTACAGAAGTCAAGGAAACGGGATGGACGGCTTTGCGTGGCGCGAATGCCAGTGGCTAAGAGGTCACAAAACAGGAATAAGAGAAGGAGGGTATTTCAATGAAGGAAGAAGTATTGAAGAAGTTTGGGGAACTATATGGGGATACACAGGGCGTTAATGTTTATTTTGCGCCGGGACGTGTGAATTTGATCGGGGAACATACAGATTATAATGGAGGTCATGTTTTTCCCTGCGCATTGACGATCGGTACCTATGTTGCCGCTCGGAAAAGGACAGACAGGAAGTTAACATTTTATTCTATGAATTTCGACAGGTTGGGCGTGATCGAGGGCAGCTTGGATGACCTGACACCGGCAAAGGAAGCAGAGTGGACTAATTACCCGAAGGGAGTTATGTGGGCTTTTGCGGGAAGAGGCATGGAGATGGATCGTGGGCTGGATATCGTGCTGTATGGCAATATCCCCAATGGTTCCGGATTGTCATCTTCCGCATCTTTAGAAGTGGTGACCGGTTATATGCTGAAGGATCTGTATGGATTTGATGTGTCGAATGTAGAGTTGGCGAAGATTGGCCAGTATTCGGAGAATAATTTTAACGGTATGAACTGCGGTATCATGGATCAGTTTGCTTCCGCTATGGGGAAAAAGGACAACGCCATTTTCCTGGATACGGCGGATCTGTCTTATGAATATGCGCCGCTCGTGCTGAACGGTGCGAAGATCGTGGTGACTAACAGCAATGTGAAACATTCGCTTGTCAATTCGGCTTACAATGAGCGAAGAAGCGAGTGCGAGAAGGCATTGGAAGAATTACAGACGGTAGTGGATATCAAGGGACTGGGTGACTTGACCGAAGAACAGTTCGAGGCTCATAAGGGTGCGATCAAGAACGAGGTGCGCGTGAAGAGAGCGAAACATGCAGTTTATGAGAACCAGAGAACGATCCGTGCGGTGGAGGCGCTGAAGAACAATGATTTAAAGTTATTCGGCGAGCTGATGAATGCTTCCCATGTATCGCTGCGTGACGACTATGCGGTATCCTGCGAGGAGATTGATGTGTTGGTGGAAGAAGCATGGAAGGTGGACGGTGTGATCGGATCCCGCATCACAGGCGGCGGCTTCGGCGGCTGTACCGTGAGCATCGTGCGTGACGAGGCGGTGGATACCTTTAAGGACAAGGTCGGCGCAGCATATATAGAACGCGTGGGCAAGACGGCTGATTTCTATGTGGTGGAGATCGGAGACGGACCGCGCAGACTGTAAACAGCAGATGGACGAGATCCGCAGGGGCAGCCATATAGACGGCAGGCGATCGATCCGGAGGCTTCCGTATAGGACACAGGGCTGCAGACGACACGTTTAAGAATAGGAGAGGCGAGGAAGTATGATACAGAGAAATATTAGACAACTGGTACAATATGGGCTGCAGACAGGCCTGATCACGGAAGCGGATAAGATTTATACGACCAACAGGCTTCTGGAGCTTTTCCGGCTGGATGAGTTGGAAGAATGCAGCGAAGAAGTGAGCATGAGCGTGGAGGAACTGGAAAAGGTACTGGCACAGATGATGGACTATGCTTACGCACAGGGCATCATGACGGAGAACAGTATTGTATACCGGGATCTGTTTGACACGAAGATCATGAGTATGCTGGTGCCCAGGCCCAGCGAGGTGATCTCGGAGTTCGAGACCAGATATGAGAAAAGCCCGATGGAGGCGACGGATTATTTCTATAAGTTGAGCCAGGATACGGATTATATCAGAAGATACCGGATCAAGAAGGACCAGAAGTGGGTCGCGGCCACGAAGTATGGCAATCTGGATATCACCATCAATCTGTCCAAACCGGAGAAGGATCCCAAGGCCATCGCGGCGGCCAAGACTGCGAAGCAAAGCGGCTATCCGAAGTGCCTGCTCTGCATGGAGAATGAGGGCTATGCGGGGCGCGTGAATCATCCGGCGAGACAGAACCATAGGGTGATCCCGGTGGTGATTAATGGCAGCCGCTGGGGATTCCAGTATTCTCCTTATGTATACTACAATGAACATTGCATAGTGTTCAATTCACAGCATATCCCGATGAAGATTGAGCATGATACCTTTTGCAAGCTGTTTGATTTCGTAAAGCAGTTCCCGCATTATTTTGTGGGTTCCAATGCGGATCTGCCGATCGTGGGCGGTTCTATCTTAAGCCATGACCATTTCCAGGGCGGACATTATGAGTTTGCCATGGCGAGAGCACAGGTGGAGAGAACCTTTAAGGTCAAGGGATTTGAGGATGTGGAAGCCGGAATCGTGAACTGGCCCATGTCCGTGATCCGGATCTCAGCCGCAGATTCCGGCAGGCTGGTGGCGTTGGCGGACGTGATCTTAAGTGCCTGGAGAGGTTACAGTGATGAGGCGGCATTTATCTTTGCCGAGACCGATGGGGAGCCTCATAATACGATCACACCCATCGCCAGGAAAAGAGGCGAGAAGTTCGAGCTGGATCTGGTGCTGCGCAATAACATTACGACAGAAGAACATCCTCTGGGCGTGTATCATCCTCATGCGAACCTGCACCATATCAAGAAGGAGAATATCGGTCTGATCGAGGTGATGGGTCTGGCGGTACTGCCTGCCAGATTGAAGGATGAGATGGAGAAGCTGGCGGAGGCGATCCTTTCCGGGGCAGATCTTAGGAAGGATGAACTGTTAGAGAAACATGCCGATTGGGTGGAGGAATTTCTGCCAAGATATCCACAGATCAATAAAGATACGGTAATGGATATTATCCATAAGGAGATCGGGAATGTGTTTATGCAGGTGCTGGAGGATTCCGGCGTGTATAAGAGGAACGAGGAAGGCCAGGCGGCATTCGACAGATTTATAGAGTCTTTGAATTGTTAGGGTTCATTTATCAAAATAGAGTAGAAATGAGGCGGGATCTTTCGATCTCGCCTTTTAGACACGCGGTATGAATACCGACGCGTAGATCAGTCTTGGCAGAAAAGAAGGTGGTTCTTTTGGTTTATGGGGATTGCTCTGCCAATCTGATAGAAATGCATTTTCTATACAAAACAAGTTTTTGCAATTTGGTCACGGGAATCAGGGCTGTATGTCGAGTCCCAGCATATTTTGCACAAAGTTGTCACATGCCCTCTGCTGCCAGGGACTTAACTGTTGATACATAGACATATGGTTTCGATATTTTTTCAAGTGGAACTTGTCGTTTGCCAGCAATAAATCTGCGTTAAGACGTTCTTCGGCAAGATACAAAACATAGTCTGTAGAGACATGAAAGAAGCGTGAAAGATCGCATACGAGGGAGGCATCCGGAGTGGATATCCCACATTCGATCTTACTCAGTGTGGATTGGTTCAGGTTTAAATCTTTCGCCAAAGCCTGCTGTGATAATTTTTTCTCTAATCGTAATTTTTTGATTCGTGTTTTCATTCTCTTTACCCTTCTATTATTGTAGGTGAATTTGCCGGAAGAAATATTCCAATTTATAATAAAGGTATTATGTAAAGAATATTTTAAGGACAGAAATCACGAATGGTAGTAGAAAGGTGAATAAAGGTACAATATATTGTAGAGGAAATGGCGATGTGGTGTCGCTTCGGAATGGAGGTAAATATGACAGAATCATATGTGTGCATCGATCTGGAGACTACGGGCCTGAATCCTAAGAGAGATAAGATCATTGAGATCGGAGCCGTGATAGTAGAAGATGGCAGGATCGTTGAGAAGTGGGAGACTTTTGTCAATCCAAACAGAAGACTCGAGGAGCATATCACTGCGCTTACCGGAATCTGCGACGAGCAGTTGTCGGAGGCGCCTGCGATAGAAGAAGTACTTCCCAGGCTGCTTGCAATAACAGAGGATAAAGTGCTGCTGGGACACAGGGTGTTGTTTGACTATTCTTTTATCAAAAAGGCGGCCGTTGACAGGAAACTGTCTTTTGAGAGAAGCGGGATTGACACGTTGAAGATAGCGCGGAAATATTTGGCAGATCTGGAAAGCCGTAGTCTGGGCTGTCTCTGCAGTCATTACAATATTGTCCATAACGCTCATCGGGCGTTGGGGGATGCGGTAGCTACTGCAAAGTTATATCAGAGACTGGCAGAGGAATTTTATGAGAAGGAGACGGCGGAAGGAAGGCGAAGCCTTTTTGTACCGAAGGCGTTGTCCTATCATGTAAAAAGGGATACGCCGATCACGGTATCCCAGAAAGAACAGTTATATAAGTTGAGGGACAGACATAAACTGATAATAGACTATGATATTGACAGGCTGTCCCGTGGGGAAGCTAGTCGACAGATCGATCTGCTTCTTGCAGAATACGGACGATAGATTTCTGCATTGCGGAATTCAGGACTTCTGCGATCGGATAGAGATGACCGATCTTCTCCGGTGTCTGCTGTTCTTTATAGATCTGGCACAACAGACGATAAGTACTGCTGATATCGGTTCCCGTGGAAACGGCATATTCTAACATCCGGCAAGCTTCGTCAATATGGCCTGCATCGTAAAGAGCCTGGGCCCATTGCTGCAGGGTGCGGACAAGGATCGTATAATTCTGGTCGTATTGTGTTAGAAGATCGATATTGGGTGCTCCATAGCGAAGCTTCAATTCCGTGTTGCTGATACCGGTAAAATTGACGACGGGCTGATCCTTTAATGTCATAACGATCTGCTTATAGTCTTCGACCTTGGGTACATCAGGCAACAGCGACATGGGAAACTGTTCTACCGGAATGTGGATATACTCCAGATCATCCAGGGATTTGCGCCTGGTGCTGTTGGCTTCCCGCTCTCTTGTCCAGAAATCCTGTTCTATGGCTTCCTGTGTCTTTTTGTTTTTACGGATATTGACGGCAATGGCGACGGAGAGTGTGGCAACACTTGCAAAAAATACTAAATTCATATATAATATCCTTTCAGTAAACTTATAATAGTATGCGCCTGTGTGATTCATTTTGATCACTTTAATGATTCATACAGGATAGAGTTTTGTATACAAGGCGGAAGAAGGAGGTATCATATGTTTAACATGAACAGAAGAACAAAGAAGATCATTTCTTCCATAATCATAGTCATTCTTGTATTATCGATGGTGGTACCGCTCTTTGCAGCAACGTTATAGTTGTTTCTATCATAACATATATTTGACAGCAGGGCAATTTGTGGTTTGCTGCTCATGCTCCAGGATGATTTGAATGCCTGAAACTGTTAAGTTATTGGTTGGATGCTATTCATTTCTAGAAAGGCAGGTTTTATATGAAAAAGTGGTCTGTCGCATTTACGGTGATGATGACGGTAATGTTTACTGCTGCTATGCCGGTACATGCCAAAGGAGATAAAATTGAATCAGGTATTTATGCGAATGACATGGATCTGTCCGGCATGACGGTTGAAGAGGCCAGACAGATGATAGAATCCTATGTGGAGTCCTATGGGAATACGCAAATTACACTGCACGCTGTTGATGAGGGGACGATCGCCACGACGGCAGCAGAACTGGGGTTGAAGTGGGGGAACGAGGAGATCCTGGAAGAAGCGGCCGGGTTCGGCCGGGACGGCGACATATTGCAATGTTATAAGAAACTGAAGGATTTAGAATATCAGAACAAAATATATGAAGTCAGCTTTGACTTTGATAAGAATAAGATCAGGACGTTGATCGAAGAGAATGCCGGACAGTATGATCAGGAGGCGGTGAATGCGTCCCTGGTCAAGACGGAGGCCGGTTTTCAGGTTACGGAAGGACAGCCGGGGATCGTGATCGATACGGCGGCATCCACGGAAGAAGTCTATGAGTATCTGGTCAATGAGTGGAGTGGTGCAGCCTGTGATATCGATCTGGCGGTTACGGTGGCCGAACCGATGGGAACTGCGGAAGAACTGGCGAAAGTGAAAGATGTGCTGGGCACTTTTACCACCAGCTATTCGTCATCCGGCGGAGCCAGGAGTGCGAATGTGGCCAATGGATGCAATCTGATCAATGGGATCACCTTATACCCGGGAGAAGAGTTTTCGTGTTATGAGGCTGTGGCTCCTTTTTCGGAGGCGAACGGGTATTATATGGCGGCTTCCTACCTGAGCGGTCAGGTGGTAGACAGTCTGGGCGGTGGGATCTGTCAGGTATCCACTACCTTATATAATGCGGTTTTGCTGTCTGAGCTGGAGGTGACGGAGCGATACAATCATTCGATGATCGTTACCTACGTGGATCCCTCTGCAGATGCGGCGATTGCGGAGTCTTCGGGTAAGGATTTTAAGTTTAAAAATAATATGGAGTATCCTATCTATATAGAGGGAGTTACGACGCCGGATAAGCAGCTCACCTTTACGATCTACGGTGTGGAGACAAGAGACAGCAATCGGGAAGTGACCTATGAAAGTGTTGTTCTGGAAAGAATCCCGCCGGATACAGAGGTGATCTACACGGATGCATCCAGACCGGTAGGGTATTGTTCCGTACAATCGGCACACATCGGGTACAAGGCACAGCTATGGAAGGTAGTGCGTGAGAACGGTGTGGAAGTGAGCCGGGAGCAGATTAACAGCAGTTCCTATATGAAGGCTCCAAGAAGTGCTACAGTAGGGATTGCTACCGAAGATGAAGGTGCCTACAATGCCATTATGGCAGCAGTGGCGACTAACAGTGTGGATCAGGTGAAGGCAGTGGCAGGCGCTTATAAAGCGGCAGCCGATGCAGCGGCGGCAGAAGCGGCAGCAGCGCAGGCAGCAGCAGAAGGGCAGGCACAGCCACCCGCAGATGCAGGAGCGCAGCCGGCACCGGAAGTGCAGCCGCCTCAGCCTCAGGAGGGGACGCCTGCGCAGTAAGGAGCAGGGCATAAAGTCTGGAATGATTCTTAACAGTTCAGCGCAGGTTTTTGCATTTACTTCAAAGGCCGTGAGAACGCATAAAGGTTGAGAAGAATCCGGCCTCTTTGCCGAAGGCAAATCTGGAATAGGCCGGATTCAGTAACTATGAAGCCGGAGGCTGAATAGTTACAATGGATCTGTTCTCAGCACACTGTGCATCGGAATGGAGAAAAGTATGAAAAGAATACGCCATGCAGCTTGTCTGCATCTTATACTGGCATCGTACTTTTCAAAGAAAGTTTGTGTCCGGAATAACATGAGGTGCAAGAATGAGACACGGAAAGATTTCGGAGAACGTGTTGAGACGTTCTGTCTTAAAATATATAAAAGCACATAGGGACGAAGTGGTAAGTGGCGCAGCTGTAGGGGAAGACTGCGCCATTTTAGCGCCTTTTACACAAGGTGACCGTGTCGAAACAGACGGGGAGGGCAAGTATGAAACCGTGCTCTCTACTTCGCCGGTCACGGCTCCGAAAGAGAAGATCAGTACCTATGCCATTCATATGGCTCTCAACAATGTGGCCGCAGCCGGTGCGCAGCCGGTGGGTGTGATGCTGGCGATTCTGCTGCCGGAGGAGACGGAGGAGCAGGAGCTACAGCTCATGATGGAACAAGCTGAAAGAACCTGCGATGCATGCGGCGTACAGATTCTGGGTGGACATACGGAGGTAACGCCTGCTGTTGCCGGGCCGGTGATGACCGTGACCGGTGTGGGGAAAAGGGAGGCGGCACGGGCCGGTTTCCTGCGGGGAATCAAGGCAGGACAGGACATCGTGGCCAGCAAGTGGATCGGGTTGGAAGGTACGGCACGGCTG
Source organism: uncultured Lachnospiraceae bacterium (assembly GCA_910588215.1). Classification (GTDB taxonomy): domain Bacteria; phylum Bacillota; class Clostridia; order Lachnospirales; family Lachnospiraceae; genus UBA3282. The sequence continues at coordinate 12,017 of CAJUQJ010000049.1, read as the reverse complement.
GCGTCGCAGTACAGAGAACAGCTGTGCACCAGATATCCGGTTCGTATGATCGATGAGGCGGCAGCCTGTGACAGATATCTGTCCGTGATACCGGAGGCCGCCACCGCCGTGAAGTCCGGCGTTTGCGGGATGCATGATGTTTCCAGAGGGGGGATCTTCGGAGCCCTGTGGGAACTGGCACAGAGAGCAGGCGTTGGACTGGAGATCGACCTTAAGAAAATACCGGTAAAGCAGGAGACGATAGAAATCTGTGAATTTTTTGAACTGAATCCTTACGAGCTGCTGTCGGGAGGGTGCCTGTTGATGGTGACGGATAACGGACAGGCGCTTGTGGATGTACTGGCGCGGGAAGGCATCCCTGCGGCAGTTATCGGAAGAACGACAGCCGGGAAGGACCGGGTGATCTATAATGAAGGTGAGAAACGGTATCTGGATCGGGCGAAGATGGATCAGATGTATATGGTCAAGGTTGAATGAATTCTTTGATGAGCAATTTATGAAATTCTGCTCGCGTCCTTGGCATGAAGCGTCTCGGAATGAAGAAAAATATAAGTTGATATCAGCGCAGTTTAGGCAGAGAGCATATGAGCAGCGCAGAAATGGAGAAGATTATGAGAGAAGAATTATTGGCGATCGTGGAGAGAAACAGCCGGATCGACTTAAAGGAGCTGGCAGTCATCCTGGGTGTAGAAGAGATTGATGTGGTGAATGAATTGGCTGCATTGGAAGCGGAGGGGATCATCTGCGGCTATCATACGATGATCGATTGGGAGAAGACTTCCATAGAGAAAGTGTCGGCGCTGATCGAGGTGCGTGTGACACCCCAGCGCGGACAGGGTTTTGATAAGATCGCAGAGAGAATCTATAAATATCCGGAAGTGAATTCGGTGTATCTGATCTCCGGCGGTTATGACCTGCTGGTGACATTGGAGGGAAAGTCCCTGAAACAGATTTCGGGTTTTGTATCGGATAAGTTGTCTACGCTTGAATCCGTGCTGAGCACGGCGACGCATTTCATCCTCAAAAAGTATAAGGATCATGGAACGGTCCTGACGAAAAAATATGAGGATACGAGAGAGAAGGTGACACCGTGAGAAATCCGTTAGCTGATAAGATAGTAGAGATCAAACCGTCCGGGATCCGCAAATTCTTCGATATCGTGACTGAGATGAAGGATGCGATCTCCCTGGGTGTCGGAGAACCGGATTTCGATACGCCGTGGCATATCCGGGACGAGGGCATTTATTCCCTGGAAAAGGGGCGTACCTTCTATACATCAAACTCCGGTTTGAAGGAATTGAAAGAAGAGATCTGCCATTATACGAAGAGGAAACAGGGTGTTACATATGACCCGAATCATGAAGTGCTGGTCACGGTGGGCGGTTCGGAGGCGATTGATATCGGCCTGCGTGCGATGATCAATCCGGGAGAAGAGGTGCTGATCCCGCAGCCCAGTTATGTTTCCTATGAGCCCTGTGCGGTGCTGGCTGGCGGTGTGCCGGTGATCATTGAGTTAAAAGAGGAGAATGAATTTCGGCTGACGGCGCAGGAGCTGGAAGACGCCATCACAGACAAGACGAAGGTACTGATCCTGCCTTTCCCGAACAATCCTACGGGAGCGATCATGGAGCGAAAGGATCTGGAGGCGATCGCGGAGGTGATTCGCAGACACGATATCTTCGTCATATCCGATGAGATCTATGCGGAACTTACCTATAAGGAGAAGCATGTTTCGATCGTGGAGATCGAGGGTATGCAGGAGCGGACGATCTTGATCAACGGTTTCTCCAAGGCATTTGCCATGACCGGATGGAGACTGGGTTATGCCTGCGGGCCGCGGGAGATCGTGGAGCAGATGACGAAGATCCATCAATATGCCATCATGTGCGCGCCGACAACGAGCCAGTATGCGGCGGTGGAGGCACTGCGCAACGGGGATGACGACGTGAAGGAGATGCGGATGGCCTATAACCAGAGAAGACGCTATCTGATGAATGCTTTTCAGGAGATGGGACTGGAATGTTTTGAGCCTTTCGGAGCGTTCTATGTGTTTCCGTGCATTAAGGAGTTTGGCATGACAAGTGACGAGTTTGCGGGCAGATTCCTGGCGGAAGAGAAGGTGGCTGTGGTGCCGGGGACGGCATTTGGCGACTGCGGAGAAGGGTACCTGAGGATTTCCTATGCGTATTCTTTGGACAATCTGAAAGTTGCGATCGGGAAGCTGGCGGCTTTTGTGGAGAGGCTGCGGGCAGAGAGGTAAAGTACAGGCAGTGGCACAACCCTTCGGAATCTTTAACAAGGCAGAGACGGTGGGACTTCCGGAGTATGGAGCAGGCTGCAGAACAGCTATTGGGAGATTAAAGCAGGAACCGCCATGTGGAATAACGATGGCGGTTTCTGTATGGGGGTAATGATGCATATCATATTACATCAGCCGGAGATTCCGGCAAATACAGGGAATATTGGCCGTACTTGTGTAGCAACAGGTACGAGCCTTCACCTGATCGAACCGTTGGGGTTTCGGTTAGATGAGAAGTCTATCAAACGCTCGGGCATGGATTATTGGGAACATTTGGATGTCACCCGCTATATGAATTACGTGGAATTCAAGCAGATGCATCCTCAGGCCAGGATCTGGATGGCTACTACCAAGGCCAGAAGAGTCTATACGGATGTGGATTTTGCGCCGGATGATTATATCATGTTTGGTAAGGAGAGCGGCGGCATACCGGAGGAGATCCTGCTTGAAAATGAGGAGACTTGTATTCGTATTCCCATGCTGGATCAGATTCGGTCTTTGAATCTGTCGAATTCCGTGGCGATCGTGCTGTATGAGGCGCTGCGGCAGAATCATTTTCACGGCATGCAGACAGAAGGGGAACTGCACCGGCTGCAGTGGACTAATCGTCATCCTCTACGTCCGACTTCGGCAGAGAGAAGATAAATTCCGTGCCCACACCTTCCGTGCTGATCACGTTGATATTTTCACCGTGGGAGCGGATGATCTCCTTGGTGATGGAAAGACCCAGTCCGGTGCCTTTCTTGTCTTTACCGCGTGACAGATCGGATTTGTAGAAGCGGTCCCAGATCAGCTTCAGGTCGTCCTTTGGGATGCCGATACCGGAATCCTTTACGCTGACGAAGATTTTGTTGTGCCTTTCCGTAGTCTCCATTTTGATGATAGAATCATGGTGACTGAATTTGATCGCATTGTCCAGCAGGTTATAGAGAACCTGCTGGATTTTATCTATATCGGCGAACACATACATTTCATCGCCGGTCAGTACCAGTTCAATGGCGATGGTCCGCTCGCGGCAGGTGCCCTCAAAGGAGGCGGCCACATTGCGGATCACATTGTTGATGTCGAAGTCGGATTTGTTCAGCATGATTCCCTTGGTATTCAGGTTGTTGAGTGTCAGCAGGCTGTTGGTCAGCTTGGTCAGGCGCTCTGTCTCGTTTAACAGGATGGACAGGTATTTCTCATGCATTTCCGGAGGGATCGTGCCGTCGATCATAGCTTCTAGATAGCCTTTGATGGAAGTGAGCGGAGAGCGGAAATCGTGGGATACGTTGGCCACGAATTTCTTCTGGTCGTCCTCGGAGCGGGCGATCTCACTGGCCATATAAGACAGTGTGGCGGCCAGATATCCCATCTCATCTTCGCTTTCCACGCTAAATTCATAGTGCATATTGCCGCTGGCATACTGCTCCGTCGCTTCTGTGATCTTGCGTAGCGGGATATAGACGATCTCTGTGAAAAAGATGAGAATGATCAAGGACAGCAAAAACAGGATCAACAGCATCAGGTAAGAGATGGTGAGCAGGCTGTTGGCTTCCATCTGTATGATACTCATGGGCATGTGGATCACAACGTAGCCCTTGACTTTATAGTCGGCCGTGATGGGTGCGAAGACGCTCAGCATGTCTTCTTCAAATGTATTGAAGAAATTTCCCACAACGTAGTTGGAGCCTGCGGTGACCGTGGAATCGAAATTCTCGATGACAATCTCGTTTTCCAGATCCAGCGGAGCAGAAGAATCCAGAACAAGACGGCCTGACGGGTTGATGATCCAGAGTATGGCATTCGTGTAAGCATCCAGCGCATCCAGCTGTGCTTTGACGGCTTCCAGTGAGATCTCATTCTTGTACAGATCGGTGGCGTAGGTGTTGGCAATGAAGGTAGCCTCGCGGTAGAGGGCTTCCGACTGCTCTTTTTTCAGATGATCCAACGTCATATTGGCCACGAAGGTAGCCACTACCACGAAACCGAACAGGCCGAAGATGATATAGGCAAGTATTAATTTGAGATATAGGGTCTTTCGCATGGGGAACCTCGCATTCTTCTTTCTTACGAGATTATACCATAAACGAAAGAGTGTGGATACTTTTTCATAAGGTTACACAAAGCTGCGGATTTCATCAGCCGTGAAGACGTTCGCGGCCTCCTTAAGCTGTGCCGAGGCATTTCCCATGGCAACGCGCCGGATGTGGAAGTATACCTGAATCCCGACCCGCAGAATGCCAGGTACGAGATATGGATACCTGTAGTAGAGAGGTAAAAAGGCGTGGGCAGCCTTTTTACCTGATAGTAAGCGGCATAATCAATTATGGAAAGATAAAAATTTCTTCGATGGGCGCGTCAACGGCTCGCGAAATATCGATGGCCAGTTTCAGGGAGGGGTTGTACTGCGCCTTTTCCAGGCGCATGATCGTCTCCCTGCGAACGCCCACCTGCTGTGCCAGTTGCTCCTGCGTCAAATCTTTCAACTGTCTGAATTTCTTTAATCTGCATTCAAAGTCGGACACGTCTTATTCCTCGCTTTCGTCAGAAAATTCATCATGGTCATAGCGATAGAGTAGAAACTCGCCCAGGAACATTTCCAGGGCCAGTGCCAGAGAGACAATGATGATATAGGCGATCAGCGTATATTCCAGATTGCTCATCAGCCTTCCCTGACCGAGGAATAAGGTAGAGAGGAAGATAATGGCAAGGGAGAGCCTGTTTGCCGTGAAATGGGCTTTTATCCTGTTTTCCCGGTAACGTTCGTCCATAAAGGTGTTGGAAAGCTTCGCTTCGTAGAAGAAACCGAAGAATCCAAAGAACATAAAGAAAACAAAGGGAAATATGGTCCTGTCGATGCTGTAGGTCCAGAATCCCAGAAAGCCGAAGAACCCGAAAAACCCAAGAAGTCCGAATCTCGGATCGATCTGTCTTGTCGTGTGGGCGGATGCCTCCCGCCGTTTGCCTGCGATGACGGCCCGTATGACAAGCGCCACAAGATAGAGGATATATACGAGCAGAAGAGTCGAAGAAAGGAGCATGGGCAGATCCTGCATCCGGAAAGAGTATTCTGACAGGTCCGTGGGCGTGACAAGTCGGGAGTCATTGTAAGTGACTGCATACCAGGAGGATGCCGCCACGAGCAGGATGCAGATCAGGCCGAGGAAAAAAGTGCGTTTTGTTTTGTTCGTTTTCATAAAAAATGCCTCCAATAGTGATATATTTGTCTGTTAACGAGATAAATATATCACTTATAGAGGGCAGTGTCAATAGAAAAGATACAAATAAATCACTTTCACTTGTCCTTTTCCTCATATGGCTTGTTCCAGGAACCTATCTCAATGATGGCAAGAATTTATTTTTTGGCAGCACTATCTTCCTGCACCGGAACATACAAATAACAATACTCGTGCGTGCCGTCGTCCGGTTTGAAAAAACCATAATATTCAATGACCGGCAGTGTGTCATCGCCATAAGTATAGCCGAACTCAGGAGCAATCTGCTCCCCGATCCACTGGTATGGCGGAATGCCACCTGTCCACGGTTCGTGTCCGAGCGCTCTTGCAGTTTCGTCACACATTCTTATCCGCAAAAAATTTGCAGCAGGAATCCTGTAAATATCATATGAATCAGGCTGAATATCCGCTACAACAAGAAACCCAAACATCACACCGCTTGGCCGTTCGTCTGAAAGATAATTCAGACTCATGCAGATATCCCAATTATCTTCACGGCTGTCCGGTATGGCAGAAACAGACATGAAATCCTCCATGATCTTTTCGACATTCGGTTCATCGGTATGATTGTCTGCATAGCCGACTTTTCCGCACCAGACAGTGTCGCTCCATTCGACCAACTCAACAATAATTCCCTTGTAGTCATATGTTTTAGTAATAGTTTCCTGCGGATGTTGTATATTCATTGTAGCCTTCCTCCTGTTTCAATTCTGGCAGGACTGATTGTCACAAGCATTTTACCTCTAACAGTTTCTTAATATCTTCATAATGTTCCTGGCAGATAACCCGATAATGGATCCAGCCGCCATCGCCACAAGGATATTTATTGTCAATATGTTCCTGGGTGTACTTTTTCAGTTCCCCATAAACCGTTCCATATTGTACATCTGATAATCTCATCATAACGGTAAATGCACCGGCTTCCGCAAAGATATTACACATAAGCTTTTTCTTTTTATAATGTCCTATTCCCCAGCCGTATTTATTGCCATAAGGGAAAACCACTTTCTGTTCCGTGTGAAAAGTAGTTGCCAGCCAATCATTTATCATGGAAAAACGTTCCGCATTTTCTGCACAATACGCGGTCAATTCCTCTGCGGTTGGAATAACTTGCTTATTTAACATTCTCTCGTACATGATCACCCTCCGGATTCCGGCTGTGCTTGTTTAATCTTATCAAAATTACTATAAGTATAACACATATATCCTGACACCCTATGTCAAGATATATTTTTCTTATAGATTTCCTGTGCCTGTGCAGCTAAAACAGCTTTCAGGCAGGTTGGTTCAATGATTTCAACCTGCGCCCCGAATGAAAGCAGATAACCGATCAGCCATGTATCAATTGGCATTTCAGCACGGGCGATCAGATTGCCATTTTCCTGATATTCGATTTGCGTTTCGTCAAATTCATCATAAACACGATACGCCAGTTCTTTTGAAAACAGAAGGACGATCCGGGAGCACATCTTTTGCAGATCATTTGTTTGCTCCGGATATGGTCTTGGCATAAATGTATTCTCTGATAATTCCAACTCTACTATGCGGTTTAATTTGAATATCCGGAAATCCTGCCTTTCCGTGCAAAAAGCTTTCAGATACCATTCTTTTGATTTATAAGACAGTTTTAATGGCTGGACGATTCGTGTACTTCTTTCGCTCTTCGTATTTTCATAGACGATCTTTATTTCTTTACACTGAATGACTGCTGTTTTTAATTTTTCAAATTTCGAGTTATCAAAAGCACATTTTCCCCAGCGAGAAAAATCTACTTCAAGCCAGTTTCCTGTATTGACGTTGAAAAGTGCTGATAATTTTGTCAGAATCTCCTTTCCGCCCATATAGCCTGTAGCCAGAATGCTTTGGATCGCTGTAAGAATATCCTGCTTTTCTTGTTCGGATAATATTGCCCGATCCAGAATAAAATTCTGCAATAAGTAGATTCCCCCATTTCTTCCTGCTTCGGCATAGATCGGAATACCTGCGCCGCTTAGCGCTTCCACGTCACGATAAATGGTCCTTGGGGAAACTTCAAATTCGGCAGCTAATTCAGGAGCCGTAGCGTGTCCCTTGTCTAAAAGATAATATAAAACTTTGAATAAACGGCTGTCTGACATTGTCTCACCTCCCATTATAGAATACCAGAAAAATCCTGATATGGCCTGGCGAGTTTTGATATTTTCAGGAGACTGATATATGTAAGACAGAAAAGGCGATGGAATCATAGGTGTACAATATATGACAGGTTCGGGATTGTAGGGCGCGATTCTTTATGCGGCGCTGGGTCAATGAGAGTGTGATACTACCCCTTGCAGTTTTTGATATGCGCCTTCAGCTTTTTCATGGCCCAGTCATAATGGCTGGATGTAATGCTGACAAAGTAGGATCCCAATGTGCTTCCGCCCACCCATTTGTAGACGCCTTTCGTAAATAATTCCTCATTGGAGAAGGTTTCCGCCAGCTGCATGACTGCTCTGTGGCTTTGCTCAAGCATCTCTTTTGCCTCTTCCAATGAGGTATTCTGATGCTTTTTCCAGAAGAAGACATTCATCTCACCGTAGGTTTTCCAGTTGTAGGGCCGGGGAAGGAAAGGCTTCTCCTCTCCGTTCCGGTTGGCCTGTACCCAGTTTAAGAGAAGCTGATGCCACTCATACAGATGGATCAGGACGTCCCGGAGATTCTGATCGCGCTTCCAGTGTGCCTCCTTCTTCTTCTCATCCGCTGAGAAATCAAATTCGACTGCAAGTTCCTTCTCTGTCAATCCGGCGATGAGAGTGTTCAGTTTCTGATAATTTTCGGCTGCCGCGGCCGTTAAGTCCGTTTTTGAAGTTGGTCTGCTCATAAGGTTTGTACCTCCGTCTTTCTGATGTGTTTTGTATTTCCAATGCCTGTTGTATTGGTTGTTTTAAAGAAAGGATAGCACACATATCTTGACATCTAATGTCAGGGTTTATTGGCAGACTTTATATTTTGTGGCAGATAAATATGTCTTTCGCAATTTATCATGGTATGCTACAATTTATTGCAGGAAAGGAAGTGACATGGTGGGACTGGCAGAATCTGAACGCAGAAAAGACGAGAAAATGGACGGAGTGCTCTATGATATGTCGCCGGCGCCGGGATACCGGCATGGGATCATCAATAATAACATTAATACGATCATAAAGCAGGGATTAAAGAACAGTCTTTGCCTGGTCTTCATGGAGAATCTTGATAAAATGAAACTGGAGGATATTTTTGAGGGGCTTGATTAACCCTGATAAGGATTGAGAAGTATCATGAATAGTAAAGTATTGCGTGTCTTAGAGTACAACAAAATAATCGAGCGACTGACCGACAAGGCCACCTCGGAGCAGGGGCGGAAGCTGACGGCGGCTTTAGAGCCGATGACGGACTTGGAGGCGATCAAGAAAGCGCAGACGGAGACGGCGGATGCGCTGGGATATCTGCTCCGCAAGGGCTCAACGTCCTTTGGGGGCAACAAGAATCTGGGGATGTGCATCCGGTCGCTGGAGATCGGCAGCACGCTTTCTATCGCGGAACTGCTGTGGATCGCGGCTTTTCTGGAGAACGTTAACCGTATCAAGAGTTACGGGCGCAAGGAGAGGGAGGATACGCCGGCCGATTCTCTGGATGAGTATTTCGAGAGTCTGGAGCCTTTGACGCCGCTCTCCAATGAGATCCGCCGATGCATTCTGTCGGAGGAAGAGATCGCCGACGATGCCAGCCCGGCCCTGAAAAAGATTCGCCGCAGCATGACGATCGCGAACGACCGCATTCATTCCCAGCTGGCGTCCATGATCAGCGGTTCCTGCAGGACGTATCTGCAGGATGCGGTGGTGACCATGCGCAACAACCGCTACTGTATTCCGGTTAAGTCCGAGTACAAGGGGCAGGTGCAGGGGATGGTGCACGACCAGTCGTCTACCGGTTCCACCTTTTTTATCGAGCCGGCGGCCGTCGTTAATCTGAACAACGAGCTGCGGGAACTGGAGATTAAAGAGCAGGAAGAGATCGCGGTCATTCTGGCCGATTTGAGCGCGCAGGCGGGCGCGTATACGGAGCTTTTGACCGGGAATCAGAAGGCCATGACGGCTCTTGACTTTATCTTTGCCAAGGCCGCTCTGGCGCTGGAGCAGAATGCCACCATGCCTGTTTTCAATACGGAGCATCAGATCCGCATCCGGCAGGGGCGGCATCCCCTTCTGGACAAGAAGAAGGTGGTACCCATTGATATTCAGCTGGGTATTGATTTTGACTTACTGGTCATCACCGGCCCCAATACCGGTGGTAAGACGGTTTCCCTGAAAACAGTAGGACTTTTGACGTTGATGGGGCAGGCGGGACTGCATATTCCGGCGCTGGACCGTTCGGAACTGTCAATCTTTGAGGAAGTTTATGCGGATATCGGGGATGAACAGAGTATTGAGCAGAGTCTGAGCACCTTTTCTTCCCATATGACGAATATCGTGTCAATCCTGCAGCAGGCGGACGGTAATTCGCTCTGTCTGTTCGATGAACTGGGGGCGGGCACGGATCCCACCGAGGGTGCGGCGCTGGCGATTTCGGTGCTGGATCATCTGCATGGCCGCGGCATCCGCACGATGGCCACCACTCACTACAGCGAGTTGAAGGTTTATGCCCTTTCCACGCCTTTTGTGGAGAATGCCAGCTGTGAGTTCAGCGTGGAAACGCTGCGGCCCACTTATCGTCTGCTGATCGGGATTCCCGGGAAGAGTAACGCTTTCGCGATCTCGTCCAAGCTGGGGCTGCCGGATCACATCATTGAGGATGCGAAACGGCATATTACGGAGGATAAGGAAAGCTTCGAGGATCTGCTGGCGAATCTGGAGAACAGCCGCGTGACCATTGAGAAGGAGCGGTTGGAGATCGCAGGCTATAAAGAAGAGGTCAAGGCGCTGAAACAGAAGCTGGAAGCCAAACAGGAGAAGATCGATCAGGCGAAAGAGAAGATCCTGCGGCAGGCCAATGAGGAGGCCCGCGAGATCCTGCAGAATGCCAAGGAGCTGGCGGACGAGACGATCCGTGTTTTCCAGAAGGCGGGGGCCGGTATTTCCATCAAGGATCTGGAGAAGTCCCGTCAGAAGGTGCGCGACAAGATTACAGAGAAAAATGAAAAATTAAAGGTTAAGAACGATATGCCTACGCATAAAGTGTTGAAACCGACTCAGATCAAGCCCGGGGACAGCGTCAAGGTGGTGTCCATGGGGCTGAAAGGGACGGTCAGTTCTCTGCCGGATAAGAACGGCAACCTATTTGTACAGTGCGGCATCATCCGGTCCAAGGTGTCTCTGAATGACTTGGTACTGATCGAGGAGGAGACGATCAATACCGGTAAGATGCAGCGGTCTTCTTCCGGCAAATTGAAGATGTCCAAGTCCTATTCCATTTCCACGGAGATCAATCTGCTTGGCCGGACAGTGGACGAGGCGCTTTCCGAACTGGACAAATATCTTGATGACGCCTATCTGGCCCATCTGCCAAGCGTGCGTGTGGTACATGGCAAGGGGACCGGTGCCCTGCGTAGTGCAGTGCATAATTACCTGCGCAAGAACCGGGTGGTGAAGAACTACCGTCTGGGAGAATACGGGGAAGGCGACGCGGGCGTTACGATCGTGGAGTTTAAGGAGTAACAAAAAGAACAGCGACAGGAGTTATAAAGGTATGGTAAACAGACAGAAAATTTTGATCGTAGATGATGATAATAATATTGCAGAACTGATCGCTCTTTATCTGACGAAGGAGTGTTTCGAGACGATGATCGTCAATGACGGGGAGTCGGCGCTCTCGGCGGTGGACAGCTTCGGGCCGAACCTGATGCTGTTAGACCTGATGCTGCCGGGAATCGACGGCTATCAGGTGTGCCGCGAGGTGCGCTCTAAATCTACGCTGCCGATCATCATGCTCTCGGCTAAAGGTGAGGTTTTTGATAAGGTGCTGGGACTGGAACTGGGGGCTGATGATTACATGGAGAAGCCTTTTGACTCCAAGGAACTGGTAGCCAGGGTGAAGGCGGTGCTGCGCCGCTACAAGCCGGTGGCCGCAGAGCCTAAAGCTTCCGATGTCAAGAGTGTGGAATATCCGGATCTGATCGTCAACCAGACCAATTATTCCGTGATCTATATGGGAAGGACGATCGAGATGCCGCCAAAGGAACTGGAACTACTCTATTTCCTGGCCTCTTCGCCGAATCATGTTTTCACGAGAGAACAGCTTTTGGATCAGATTTGGGGCTATGAATATATCGGAGATACACGCACCGTGGATGTGCATATCAAGCGCTTGCGGGAGAAAATCAACGATCATGAGCGGTGGCGGATCGCTACCATTTGGGGGATTGGGTATAAGTTTGAGTCGAGATAAGCTTACCGGCCAGGTCAGAACAGCAGATGTACAGACCTGGCCGGAACGTTTTATGACATTGACCGTGAATCAATGTCATTAAGTTAGCACCAGCAGCATAAGGCTTACTGCTGGAA
>CAJUQJ010000048.1 GCA_910588215.1 uncultured Lachnospiraceae bacterium | reverse complement strand
AGAAGTCCGAAGAATTGGGGCGCCCGCTGACGTGTTACTTGAAGTCCTTCGGCTGTCAGATGAATGCCAGGGATTCCGAGAAGCTGCTGGGCATTCTCACGCGTATCGGTTATGCGGCGACACTGGAGGAAAAGGAAGCAGACTTTGTTATCTACAATACTTGTACGGTGCGTGACAATGCCAACCAGCGAGTTTACGGCAGACTGGGATTTCTAAACAGCATGAAACGAAATAAGCCCCATCTTAAAGTTGCTCTCTGCGGCTGTATGATGCAGGAACAATCGGTGATCGAGAAGATCACAAAGAGCTACCGCTTCGTGGATCTGATCTTCGGTACCCACAATATTTTTAAGTTCGCGCAGCTTCTGGTGACCATGTTCGAGAATCATGAAATGATTGTCGATATCTGGCAGGAGACCGATCAGATCGTGGAAGAGCTGCCAGTAAACCGCAAATATTCTTACAAATCCGGAATCAATATTATGTTCGGATGCAATAATTTCTGCAGCTACTGTATCGTGCCATATGTGCGGGGGCGGGAACGGAGCCGTGATCCGAAAGAAATCATACAGGAAATTGAGCATCTGGTGGCGGATGGCGTAGTGGAAGTGATGTTGCTTGGGCAGAACGTTAATTCTTACGGTAAGAATCTGGAGGATCCCATTACCTTTGCACAGCTTTTGCAGGAGATCGAGCAGATAGAGGGCCTGCGGCGGATTCGCTTCATGACGTCCCACCCGAAAGATCTGTCCGACGAATTGATCGATGTAATGAAGCAGTCGAAGAAGATCTGTCGTCATCTACATCTGCCCGTACAGGCCGGTTCCGACAGAATCTTGCAGGCCATGAACAGACGCTATACGAAAGCTCAGTATCTGGCTCTGGTGGATAAGATTCGGGCTGCCATGCCGGATATCGCCTTAACTACGGATATCATTGTCGGATTTCCGGGAGAGACGATCGAAGATGTGGAAGAGACCATAGACGTAGTACGTAAAGTGCAGTATGACAATGCCTTTACTTTTATCTATTCAAAGCGAACGGGAACCCCGGCGGCAGCCATGGAAGACCAGGTACCGGAAGAGGTGGTCCGTGAAGGATTTGACAAACTTCTCAAAGTTGTACAGGATACGGCAAAGGAGCGGGCTGCTCTTTTGCAGGGCAAGGTAATGGAAGCGCTGGTGGAGGAAGTAAATGAACAGGATGCCTCCCTGATGACAGGCCGCCTGTCCAACAATATGCTTGTACATTTCCCGGCATCCGAAAGCCTGATCGGCCAACTCGTACAGGTTTCCCTGGATGACTGCCACGGGTTCTATTATACGGGACATATCGTTATGTAACGAGTCCCCTCATACTTACAGCAAGTCTGCCTGATATATACTATATGACAAAATAATCCCGATGCCTTCGGTATGGATCACTGCTTGCTGGAAACAGATTATCTGAGTGCTATCAAATTATTTTTATAGAAAGACGGTTATAAACATATGGCAGAACTAACACCAATGATGCAGCAATATCTGGAAACTAAGAAGGATTATCAGGATTGTATCCTGCTCTATCGCCTGGGTGATTTCTATGAGATGTTCTATGAGGATGCGCTGACCGCATCAAAAGAGTTGGAGATCACATTGACAGGTAAGAACTGCGGCCAGGAGGAACGGGCACCCATGTGCGGTGTACCTTATCACGCAGTGGAAAGCTATTTGAATAAACTGGTGTCCAAAGGCTATAAGGTAGCTATCTGCGAACAGGTGGAGGATCCGAAACAAGCCAAAGGAATCGTTAAGCGGGAAGTGATCCGTATCGTCACGCCAGGCACCAATCTAAACTTGCAGGCGCTGGACGAGAGCAAGAATAATTATATTTTCTGTATTGTATATTCCCTGGGCAAGACAGGGATTTCCATGGCGGACGTCACGACCGGAGATTATTATCTGACGGAGGTGGACGATATCCGCAAATTGCAGGATGAAATTCAGAAATATAGCCCCTCGGAGATCATCTGCAACGAACAGTTCCTGGTCAGTGGTTACGATATCGAAGATCTGAAAAACCGCTTGGGAATCACTGTTTATTCGCTTGCCTCGCACTATTTTGACGAAGAAAGCTGCCGTAAGAACCTGATGAAGCATTTCAAAGTCAATTCGCTGTCCGGGCTGGGCATAGAAGATTTCCCTTCCGGTATGATCGCCGCAGGGGCGTTGCTTGCCTATCTGTATGAGACGCAGAAAACTTCATTGGCGCATTTTACCCATCTGTATCCTTATCTGATCAGTAAGTATATGCTGCTTGACAGTGCTACCAGGCGGAATCTGGAGTTGACGGAGACGCTTCGCGAGAAGCAGAAGAAGGGTTCTCTGCTGGGTGTGCTGGACCGCACGAAGACTGCCATGGGCGGGCGCCTGCTGCGCAAATATATCGAACAGCCGCTGATCGTCAAAGAACAAATGAACCTGCGTCTGGATGCGGTGGAGATGCTCTGTAAACGAAGTGTTGACCGGGACGAGCTGCGTGAGTATTTGAATGCGATCTACGACCTGGAGCGTCTGATGGGTAAGATCAGTTACAAAACGGCCAATCCCAGGGATCTGATCGCCTTCCGCAATTCTCTTGCCATGCTGCCTTCCATCAAAACATTGTTAAGCGAGCTGGACACCGGACTTTTGGCGAAGATACGGAACAATACGGATACGCTGGAAGATATCTACAACTTGATCAACGATGCGATCCTGGAGGAACCGCCCATATCTATCCGGGACGGCGGTATGATCAAAGAAGGATTCAGTGAGAGCATTGATGCCTTAAGAAACGCCAAGCGGGACGGCAAGAACTGGCTTGCCGCGCTGGAAGAGGAGGACCGAGAACGGACCGGGATCAAGAATCTGCGTATCAAGTACAACAAAGTGTTCGGCTACTATTTCGAGGTCACCAATTCCTACAAGGATCTGGTGCCGGAAGATTATGTGCGCAAACAGACACTGGCCAATGCGGAGCGCTACACCACGCCCCGCCTGAAGGAG
The DNA here is from genome assembly GCA_910588215.1 of uncultured Lachnospiraceae bacterium. Classification (GTDB taxonomy): domain Bacteria; phylum Bacillota; class Clostridia; order Lachnospirales; family Lachnospiraceae; genus UBA3282. The sequence continues at coordinate 25,350 of CAJUQJ010000048.1, read as the reverse complement.
CTGGAAGATACGATCCTGAATGCAGAGGACAAACTGTCTTCGCTTGAATACGATCTTTTCTGCCAGATCAGAGATGCCATCGCCGCGGAGGTGGAACGTATCCAGCGGACTGCCAGGGCCATTGCCAAGTTGGATGTTCTGGCGGCTTTATCTTATGTGGCGGAGCGTAATCAATATGTGCGCCCATCCCTCAACGAAAAAGGCGTCATCGATATCAAGGACGGCAGGCACCCGGTAGTGGAGCTGATGACAGGTAACGATATGTTTATCGCAAACGATACCTTTCTGGATAATCAGAAGCATTGCATTGCGGTGATCACCGGTCCTAATATGGCCGGTAAATCCACCTATATGAGGCAGACGGCGTTGATCGTGTTGATGGCCCAGATCGGCTCCTTTGTACCGGCCAAAAAAGCGAATATCGGCATCGTGGACCGCATTTTTACCAGAGTGGGGGCATCCGATGATCTGTCCAGCGGCCAGTCCACCTTTATGGTGGAGATGAACGAGGTAGCCAATATTCTGCGCAATGCCACCGCAAACAGCCTGCTGGTACTGGATGAGATTGGGCGCGGCACCTCTACTTTCGACGGCTTGAGCATTGCCTGGGCGGTGATCGAACATATCAGCAACCGCAAGATCCTGGGCGCCAAGACGCTGTTTGCCACCCATTACCATGAACTGACGGAACTGGAAGGCAAGATGGATAATGTAAATAATTACTGTATTGCCGTGAAGGAAAAGGGCGATGACATTGTTTTCCTGCGCAAGATCATCAATGGCGGCGCGGATAAGAGTTATGGCATTCAGGTGGCGAAGCTGGCAGGCGTGCCCGATATGGTCATCGACCGCGCCAAGGAGATCGTGCAGCAGTTAAGCGACAACGACATCACGGAAAAGGTACAGAAGATTGAGATCAATATCAAGAACGAAAAGCGCAAACCGGTAAAATACGACGAAGTGGATCTGGAGCAGATGTCACTCTTCGATACCGTTCGTGACGAGGATATTATCAAAGAACTGCAGGAAATCGATGTCGGAAATCTGACACCTATCGATGCGCTGAATGTGCTGCACCGGCTGCAGACGAAACTGAAAAACAGATGGTAGAAAACAGATGGAAGTATTTTGAAGGTTGCATATGAAAGAATCGGGGAAATATATGACTGCGATAAATATCCTGGATCATCAGACGATAGACAAGATTGCGGCCGGCGAGGTAGTAGAACGGCCGGCGAGCGTAGTGAAGGAACTGGTTGAGAACGCCATCGATGCCGGCGCAAATGCCATTACGGTGGAGATCAAAGAGGGCGGGATCTCGCTGATCCGTGTTACTGACAACGGCGGAGGGATCGAGAAATCTCAAGTGCGAAATGCCTTCCTGCGCCACGCCACTAGTAAGATTACATCGGCAGATGATTTGACCGGCCTGGTCAGTCTTGGTTTTCGCGGCGAGGCTCTTGCCAGTATCGCTGCAGTTTCCATGGTGGAACTGATCACCAAAGTACCGGCGGATCTGATAGGAATCCGTTATGTGATCGAAGGCGGGGTGGAGAAAGCACTGGAGGAGATCGGCGCTCCAGATGGCACTACGATCCTGGTGCGAAATCTCTTTTTCAATACCCCGCCCCGAAAGAAATTCTTAAAACAGCCGCAGACGGAAGGCGCTTACGTGACGGATCTGATGGAACACCTTGCGTTGTCCAATCCACAGATTTCCTTCAAATTCATTCTTAACGGTCAGACCAAATTCTATACTACGGGCAACAACGAACTGCGGGAGATCATCTATCGTATCTATGGTAAGGATATGGCGGCTGAGTTGATTCCTTTTCACTGGCAGGGGGAGGGACTGGCGGTCAGCGGCTTCCTGGGAAAGCCGGTCATCAACCGCGCCACTCGCGGCTATGAGCTCTTCTATATCAACGGCAGATATATCAAGAGTACTCTGATTAGTAAGGCCATCGAGGAGGGTTACCGGGAATATCTGATGCAGCATAAATTCCCGTTTTGCGTATTGCATTTCCAGATTGATACAAAGCGAATCGACGTCAATGTACATCCCACGAAGATGGAAGTGCGGATCGCAGACGGGCCGACCTTCTATGAAGCGGTAAGGCAGGCTATACATGATGCCCTCCATCGACAGGAGATGATCCCGGAAGTCAGTCTGACAGACAAGAAGGAACAGACGAAAGCATTGACGACCCCATCCATTCCCGAGCCTTTCGAGAAGAAACGGATCGCCGGGATGCCCCGGAACATCACATCCGATGCCATCAACCGCATCTATCAGGAAAATCGTGGCGACAGCCTAAATGCATCGCCTTCCCTTACGCATCTGAATACGAGTACACCCGCATATTCAGATCACACAGGCTCATACGAAGATATACTCAAAGGACAGGAAGGGTCCTCACAGAGTGCTGTACATTCGCCCGGCGGATATCACGCTGGTGACACTTTCGTAAAACAGCAGTCAGAGGCGAAGGATGCCCCTATGGCTACAACGTCTAAGGCAGCTTCCGTGGAACCTGCGGCGCCTACAGGCACAGAACAATCATCGCAGCCTGTCCAGATGGAATTGTTCGCAGATAAGATATTGTCTGAGTCGGCCAGACAACGGTTTGAACTGATAGGTCAGATCTTTGATACCTACTGGCTGATCTCTTATGAAGATAAGCTCCTGATCATCGACCAGCACGCCGCCCACGAGAAGATCAAATATGAGCGGTTGCTGAAACATTTTCGGAGACATGCGATCGTCTCCCAGACAATGAACCCGCCTATAGTGGTGACGATGACTGGCAAAGAACGGGAATGCTATCTTAAACATGCCGGAGATTTTGAGGCTCTTGGATTTACGATCGAGGAGTTTGGCGGCAGCGAGTACGCCCTCCGAGGGGTGCCCATGGATCTGTACGGATACGACGCAAAGACCTTTTTTCTGGAAATACTGGACGAGCTGGCGGAGGAAGCCGTGACCGGTACACCGGAGAGTATCCGGATCCGTATCGCAGCCATGGCCTGTAAAGCGGCAGTCAAGGGCAATATGCGGCTGAACAGGCAGGAGGCAGAGCAGCTGATCGACGAACTGCTGACACTGGACAATCCCTATAACTGTCCCCACGGCAGGCCGACCATCATCTCCATGAGCAAATATGAATTAGAAAAGAAATTCAAGAGGATAGTAAGTTGACATTGATCAAATCAGCAAAAAAACCCAGCCTCGTGATCCTGACCGGACCGACGGCTGTCGGAAAATCAGAACTCTCCATTGAACTTGCCAGGCAGATTGGCGGCGAGATCATTTCCGCCGATTCCATGCAGGTCTACCGTCAGATGGATATCGGTTCGGCCAAGATCAGACCAGAGCAGATGGGCGGTGTTCCCCATCATCTGATCGATGTGCTGGATCCCACCGAGGAATTCAACGTAGTCGCTTTCCAGCAGTTGGCGAAAGAAGCCATATCAGGAATCTACGAACGTGGTCATATTCCTATAGTGGTAGGCGGTACGGGATTCTACATTCAGGCGCTTCTTTACGATATCGACTTTACGCAGAACGATGAAGATACCGCGCTGCGGTCCCGTCTGGAAGAACTGGCTGCCACCCAGGGCAGCAAAGCGCTCTATGAGCAGCTTCGGCAGATCGATCCGGAATCCTGTGAGATCATTCATGCCCACAATGTCAAGCGTGTCATCCGGGCCATCGAATTCTATGAAAAGACCGGAACAAAGATTTCGGAACACAATAAGCAGCAGCGGAAACACACTTCCCCTTACAATTTTGCCTATTTTGTATTAACCGACGACAGGAACCGGCTGTACGGCAGAATCGAAGCGCGTGTAGACCGGATGCTGGATGAGGGGCTTGTGGATGAGGTATCCGCCCTGGCTGCCGCCGGATGCACGAGAGACATGGTATCCATGCAGGGCCTTGGCTATAAGGAGATCCTGGATTATCTCAACAATAAGTGCTCCCTGGAAGAGGCTGTGTATACGTTGAAACGGGACACCAGGCATTTCGCTAAGAGACAGCTCACCTGGTTTCGCCGGGAACGGGATGTGCTATGGATCAACAAGCCGGAATATGCGTATGACGATGCCAGCATTCTGGAGCATATCATGTCAGAACTAGGAAGGAAAAATATTATGTAAACTACATAAACTTATCGGTAAAGAGCAGTACTATACAGCACTTGACAGAACGAAATGTACTCAACACTAATAAGAGAAAGGCAGTCTTTTTCATGAAAAATAAGAATTCCATCAATATTGCAGATCTGGCCGGTCAATACGCGCGCTTCGGTATTTCGGAACCGGTAGTCCGGTTCGGAGAAGAGATTCTTGCTTCCCTGCAGGAGCGCTTCCGGCAAATTGACGAGACGGCAGAATATAACCAATTGAAAGTGACTCTGGCCATGCAGGAGTGCCGGGTCAGTGAGGCGTGTCTCCTTGGCACTACTGGTTACGGCTACAATGACCTGGGCCGGGATACCCTGGAGCAGGTATATGCATCCCTTTTCCACACGGAGGATGCGCTGGTGCGCCCGCAGATCACCTGCGGCACCCATGCGCTGGCCCTGGCCCTGATGAGTAATCTGCGGCCTGGCGACGAATTGCTTTCTCCGGTAGGTAAACCTTACGATACGCTGGAAGAAGTGATCGGCATCCGCCCCTCTAAAGGTTCCCTGAAAGAATATGGCATTTCTTACAGACAAGTGGATCTTTTGCCTGACGGTTCCTTCGATTATGAGGGTATCCGTGCCGCCCTCTGCGAGCGGACGAAACTCGTCACGATCCAGCGCTCCAAGGGCTACCAGACAAGGCCCACACTCTCAGTGGTCAGAATTGGCGAATTGATTCGTTTTATCAAAGAGATCCGCCCGGATGTCCTCTGCATGGTGGATAACTGTTATGGAGAATTCGTGGAGACGATCGAACCCACCGATGTGGGGGCGGACATGGTAGTGGGCTCCCTGATCAAGAACCCTGGCGGTGGTCTGGCTCCAATCGGCGGCTATATCGCAGGCCGGAAGGAGTGTGTGGAGAACGCGGCCTACCGGCTGACCTCTCCGGGGCTGGGTAAAGAAGTGGGTGCTTCCCTCGGGGCTTTGTCATCCTTCTACCAAGGTTTATTCCTGGCCCCCACTGTAACGGCAAGCGCTTTAAAAGGGGCTGTTTTTGCCGCCAATATTTATGAAAGGATCGGTTTCCCGGTGGTGCCGAACGGACAGGAGAGTAGGCACGACATCATCCAGGCTGTTACCTTCGGATCCCCCGAAGGCGTGATCGCCTTCTGCCAGGGAATCCAGGCAGCGGCTTCGGTGGACAGCTTCGTGACCCCAGAGCCCTGGGATATGCCCGGCTACGATTCCAAGGTGATCATGGCCGCAGGGGCATTCGTATCCGGATCTTCCATAGAACTTAGCGCAGATGGTCCTATCAAGCCACCCTACGCAGTCTACTTCCAAGGCGGCCTGACCTTCCCTCATGCCAAGCTTGGCATCCTGAAAACCCTGCAGAACTTGATAGATCAAGGGGTGGTGACGACGGATTTTCATAAAACCGAGCATGGAAATAACTAAGACGAACCTAATTTTTAATATATTTTTTACCAATTTTTGTATACATAAAAAAACTGTTGTGATAAAATGAGCGTTGAGAAAGGAGAACCTGAATCATATGCGTAAGAATAATTGGGCTTGTTTTCTGCTTGTTCTGGCAGGGATCGTCATCGGCGGCTTTATCGGGAACCTTTTTCCAAGTACATGGCTGAATTATGGACAATCATTCGGTCTGTCTTCCCCGTTGATCTTGGATCTCGGTATCTTGAGTGTCACCTTCGGTCTGTCGATCAAGATCACGATCGCAAGTATACTTGGCATTGCCGCGGCAATCATGATCTATCATTTTATATAGCCCTGTAATCGTCAATGTTGTACAGGCCGCGGTGTCAAAGAGTGCCGCACACGGCATATGGAACAGGTTTATGACTTTACAGGACCTTCCCGTCATTTTAAGGAGAGAAGCTGTCGGGAAAGAGGCTGCATGAAATCAAGAAAGTTTGAGAACAATGAATATTACAGAATGCAAAATCTTCCATATGAGAAATTTCTTACCTATGGAAGTAAGGCACTGACTGACTCGGAGCTTTTGGCAATTCTACTGCGAACGGGCACGCGTGGCGTGAATGCCTGTATGCTCGGCGAGGAAGTACTGACGAAGGCCGCTTATTACGGGAACGGATTATCCGGGTTATACCATATCCCGCTGGGTTGTCTGAAGCAGATCGACGGTATCGGTGAAGTGAAGGCGATACAGCTTAAGACCATAGCAGAGTTGAGTACGCGTATGGCACAATCGAAGGCAAAGGACAGGCTTTCCTTTCAAGACCCGGGGTCGGTGGCCGATTACTACATGGAGCAGTTTCGCCATGAAAATGTAGAGTATATCATGCTTCTTCTGGTGGACAGTGGAATGCATCTGATCGAGGAACACATCCTTTCCAAAGGGACGGTCAATGCTTCCCTGATATCGCCCAGGGAAGTTTTCATCTATGCATTACAGGTTCAAGCCGCAGGAATCATGCTGCTGCACAATCATCCGGGCGGCAATCCGATTCCCAGCGATAATGATCTCAAAGTGACTGAGCGTATCAGGAAAGTCGGAAATCTGACGGATATTCCCCTTCTGGATCATATTATTATCGGGGATCATAAATATTTTAGTTTCAAAGAGAGTAAATTAATGGCAGAAATGCCGTATTCCGGAATACAAAGTAACTAGAAAGAGAGGAATGGCTGTAGTGGCTAACAATGCTTTTGGAATCGATCTGGGAACCAGTAACATCAAAATATACAATCGGGCGGACGATGAGGTTTTCGTAGAGAAGAATATGATCGCCATCGAGAATAAGAAGAACCTTTTTGCTTACGGGGATTCTGCCTTTGAGATGTACGAGAAAGCACCCGGCAATATCCATATTTCCTATCCATTGAGCAATGGCGTCATAGCGGATATCCAGAATATGGAACTGTTGGTGAAGTATTTTCTGAACGATCTGATGAAGAACAATATCAAACCTGCCGATTATTATATCGCGGTCCCCTGGGATGTGACGGAAGTAGAGAAACGTGCCTTCAAAGATCTGATCAAGGAATCCAATGTCAAGGCCAGGAAGGTCATGGTAGTAGATAAGGCCGTAGCAGACGGTCTGGGGCTTGGTATCGATGTCAAGAATTCTCAGGGTGTTCTGGTCGTCAATGTAGGATTTGACACGACAGAGATCTCGATCCTGTCACTCGGCGGTATCGTATTAAGTAAACTGATCAAGGTGGGCGGCCGCAAATTCGACGATGCCATTAAAGCAGCCGTACGCAGAGAGTATAGTCTTATCATCGGCGGCAAGACGGCGGAAGTGGTGAAAATCTCACTTCTTGAACTGGAAGAATCCCAGACAGGCGCCGTGGTCTACGGACGGGATATCGTTACGGGCCTGCCGGTGGAGCGCGAGATACCGACCCAATTAGTCGATGAATGTCTCATCGAGCATTTTAATACGATCATAGACAATGTGAAAGTGATCCTGGAGCGTACCCCTCCGGAACTTGCAGCAGACATCTATCGGCATGGGATTTACCTGACAGGCGGTGCTTCCCAGGTGAGCAAACTGGCGCAGCTTATGAGTAAAGGTACCGGACTGAAGGTTAATGTCACAGACAATCCCGTGACCAGTGTTGCGCTTGGACTGGCCAAGATTATCAATGAAGATAATTATAAAACGGTAGCATATGCAATAGAAGGAATGAGTAAATGAGTCCGATCGTAAGAAGAAAAGGAGAAAAATTTACTTTGCCAAGTAAATATCTCCTTTTTATTTTAACAATCCTTTGCACCGGTTTGGTGCTTCTTACTTTTAACACAACTGTATTCAGCGGTCCGTTAAGTTCGGCCGCCGGTTATACGATCGTCCCCTTTGCAGAAGGGATCAGCGCCGTAGGGAGCTGGCTTGCCAATCGTTCCGAGGAGCTGGCACAGATCAGGGATCTGATCGCGGAGAATGAGAATCTGAAACAGCAGGTTGATGAACTGACCATCGAGAATACAAGACTACAGCAGGATAGATACGAACTGACAAATCTGCGAGAATTATATAGTCTGGATGCCCAGTATGACGAATATGAGAAGACAGGAGCGCGTATTATTGCCAGAGATTCCGGGAACTGGTTCTATTCTTTCGTGATCAATAAAGGGGAGCAGGACGGTATCGCCGTAGATATGAATGTGATGGCCGGCAGCGGTTTGGTTGGCCGCATAGTGGATGTCGGCCCGAATTGGGCGAAAGTGAAGACGATCATCGCGGACGATTCCAATGTCAGTGCTATGGTCTTATCCAGTTCCGATAACATGATCGTATCCGGCAATCTGAAGCTTTACGCTACAGGCGTGATAGAATTTGAACAGTTGATCGACAGCGCCAATGCAGTGGTGGAAGGAGATAAGATCGTCACTTCCAATATCAGCGACAAGTATCTGCCCGGTATTTTGATCGGCTATATCAGCAAGATCGACCAGGATTCCAATAATCTGACCAAATCCGGCAACATAACGCCGGCGGTGGACTTTGAGCATTTAGAAGAAGTGCTCATCATCAAGCAGCTAAAGCAGACGATCGAAGAATAACAACATTGTTGCAGGTGGGACATGAATATTAAGTTGAAACTGAAACGTGGATTGATCACGGCCTTTTTAATCTTCATATGTTTCTTGTTACAGTGCACCGTTTTCCGAAGTCTTTCTTTTGGCGGGATCGTTCCTAATCTTCTGATCGTACTTACCGCTTCCTTCGGATTCATGTGTGGAGAGAAGACCGGACTTTTGATCGGTTTTTTCTGCGGTCTTTTGGTAGATATTTTCTTTGGAAATACGATCGGATTCTATGCACTGTTATATATGTATATCGGTTACATGAACGGTAAATTCTGTACTATTTTTTATCCACAGGATATCAAACTTCCAATCGTTCTTATTCTCGGGAGCGATCTTTTCTATGGATTTACCTGTTACGTGATCATGTTTTTATTGCGGACCCGATTTGATATCGGATACTATTTCATGAATATCATATTACCGGAGACCGTTTATACGATCGTAGTTACCATTTTTCTATATCCGCTCATTCTCTGGATCAATACCAGTTTAGAGCGCAGTGAACTAAGGAGTGGAAAGAAGTTTGTTTGATCATATACTAGAACGTTTTAAAGAGAATTTTTTGAATATGGTCACTTCCAGACTGCTCATACTCGTGTTTGTTTTATTCGGTATGGGCGGCTACCTGATCTATACGATCTTTCAGCTGCAGATCGTCAAGGGCGAGGAGTATTTCAATAATTTTCAATTGAGGATCACAAGGGAACGCACGATTCCGGCCACCAGAGGCAATATTCTGGACTGCAACGGGAATTTGCTGGCCTACAATGAGCTGGCTTATTCGGTCACGATCGAGGATGTATACGAGTCAGGTCGGAAGAAAAATGCCCGGTTAAATGATACGATCCATCATCTTATCACCCTGATCGAACGCTGCGGCGATAAGATCATCAATGATTTTCATATCGTGCTGGACAGCAACGGCAACTATCAATATAGTGTGGAAGGAACACAGCTTCTGCGTTTTCTGGCAGATGTTTACGGGCATGCCACGATCGACGATGATGACTTTAAAGAAAAAGAGAAGACAGCCACACCCGATGAAGTGATAGCATATCTGTGCAGCAGCACCAGGTACGGGATCGGTAATTACACCGACCCGGATGATTCTTCTACTTTTGAAGCAGGGCTTGGCTATACGAAGGAAGAAATCCTTAAGATCATCACCATCCGTTTTGCCATGAGCGCCAACAGCTACCAGCGGTATATCGCCACCACGGTGGCCAACAATGTGTCCGAAGAGACAGTGGCTGTGGTGATGGAGAATGCGGATGTCCTGGATGGTGTTTCCATCGCTGAGGGTACCGTCCGCAAATATAATGACAGTGTCTATTTTGCACAGATCATCGGGTATACGGGCAAGATCAATCCGGAAGAACTGCAGTTGCTGCAGGAACAGGATGATTCGTACGATCTGAACGATACGGTAGGAAAATCCGGTATAGAAGCATCCATGGAGATGGAACTGCAGGGGAATAAGGGTTCCGAAACAGTCTTTGTTGACAATCTGGGGAAGGTGATCGAGACAAGCGACTTCATAGAGCCGTCTGCCGGAAATGATGTCTGGCTGACCATGGATACCGACCTGCAGAAAGCCTGTTATCATATATTGGAATCAAAGTTGGCAAGTATATTACTTAAGAGTCTGGAAAACATTAAGGAGTATCATGTGCCGGAAGGCGGCAGCGGTGGGAACATCATACTTCCGATCTATGATGTTTACTTTGCATGCATCAATAATAATATAATCGATACCTCTCATTTTGTGGAAGATGACGCAAAAGAGACGGAGCGGCTTGTCCATCAGGCATTTACAGACAAAAAGTCCCTGGTCCATGCAACACTCCGAGATGAGCTTGCTGAGACATGTACGCCATACAATATGCTGGATAAAGAATACCAGAATTACGAGAGTTATATTGCCTCAATGCTTTATGATGATGACATTGTCATGCGATCGGCAGTCAACAAAGAGGACGAGACATATATCGCATGGACTACTGACGAAGTCATCAGCTTGAATGAATATCTGAATTACGCAATTGCTCAGAACTGGGTCAATGTGCCCAAATTAGACATCGATTCCCGCTATTCCGATTCTGTCGAGATCTATCAGAAATTGATCGACTATATTTTCACCAGGCTCGATGCGGATCTTAAATTTGATAAGAGAATATACCGTTATATGATCAACAACGACGAACTGACCGGCAGACAGATCTGTCAGCTTCTGTTAGAGCAGAATCTGGTAGAAATCCCTGACGATGAATTACGGCAGTTTGAAGCGGGTTCAGAGACGGCGTATGTTTTTATGCGAAACCGTATCGAAAATCTGGACATTACGCCCGCACAGCTGGCCCTTGATCCCCATTCAGGCTCCATCGTTGTCACCGATGTCAATACCGGAAAGGTACTGGCTCTGGTATCTTACCCCAGTTACGACAACAATAAGATGGCCAATGGTGTAGATGCGGCATATTTCGCATCTTTACAGGATGATCTGTCTTCTCCGCTCATCAACTATGCAACACAGCAGAGAACAGCACCGGGATCAACTTTCAAGATCGTAGCTGCAACAGCCGGACTGACGGAAGGCGTGATCTCTTTAACAGACACGATCTCCTGCACAGGTATTTTCGAGAAGATATCTCCGCCGCCGAGATGTTGGCGGCTTTCCGGACATGGTTCGTTGAATGTGACAGGTGGCATTCAGCATTCCTGCAACGGTTTTTTCTATGAAGTCGGCTATCGGCTTGGAATCGTAGGGGATACGTACAACAATGATGTCGCTCTCAATAAGCTGGCCAAAGCGGCCGATCTGTTCGGACTGTCAGAACCTTCCGGAGTGGAGATTGAGGAGTATACGCCGGAGATATCCAATAAGGATGCTGTTCGTTCCGCCATCGGACATGGTACGAATAACTATACTACTGCCGGCCTCGCGCGATATGTTACAACTGTCGCCAATAGCGGAACATGTTATAATTTAACATTGATAGATAAAATAGAAAACCAGAACACGGGGCTTGTCCGTGAGCACGAGGCTCAGGTACGCAGTCATATTGATATGGATCAGGCGTACTGGGATGCCATTCATACCGGTATGCGCAGGGTAGTGGAGGCCAAGAGTTACTATGCGGATCTTGATGTCAATGTAGCCGGTAAGACCGGTACAGCCCAAGAGGATAGAAGCCGCCCGAATCATGCACTTTTTATCAGTTATGCGCCCTATGAAGATCCGGAAATATCCGTGACCGTCCGTGTAGCCAACGGTTACACTTCAAGTTACAGTGCCCAGATCGCGAAGGATGTTTACGCATATTACTATGGATTGAAAGAGGAAGACGAAATCATTACAGGATCTGCCGGTAATTTGGTAGGCGGTGTGGTCAATGAGGATTAAGACAGCGGATCATGGATGCAGGGAGGAGAATTCGATGAAAAATCCGGTTATTATCAAAAGCTTTCCAAATGGTATTTCTATCTGGCTTGATGACGAAATGCCATTTTCACAGCTTATTCAGGAGGTTGCCTTTAAGTTTAAGGAGTCTGCGCATTTCTTTAAGGATGCAAGTATGGTACTTTCCTTTGAGGGACGGGAATTATCCGATTTTGAGGAGCGGCAGATCGTCAATACGATTTCAGCCAACTCGTCACTGAATATTGTCTGTATCATCGGTAAAAATGAGGAGACCAACAAGAATTATATCAAAGCACTGCAGAAATTATCCCTGCACCAGCAGGCTATGGAAAATGCAGGACAGTTTTATAAAGGTACGTTGAAAGATGGACAGACTCTGGAAACAGAAAACAGCGTCATTGTTTTGGGCGATGTTTATCCTGGTGCCTGTGTTGTATCCAATAAAGATATCGTTATACTGGGAGGCCTCTATGGACAAGCCTATGCCGGAGGCTGCGGAGAAGAAGGTCACTTTGTCGTAGCGCTTGAAATGTCACCGGAGAAATTAAAAATCGGTGATTTCAAATATAAAACATCAGAGAAGCAGAGCAAATGGTCGATCAGACCTAAGGTTCAGCCCAAGATTGCTTATGTAGAAGACGGAAGAGTGCTAATGGAGCCGATCACCAAAGAATTACTGAACAATCTGCCCGTGTAGATATTGTAAACGTATAATGAATTGTGGTAGATGCAAGAATACAGTGTCAGCAAATTCTTGCAGAGCAAGGCATTTGGCTTGCTCTTGTTTAGGGGACGATAATACATCATATTAGGAGGTCAGCAGAAAGATATGAGTGAAGTAATTGTCGTCACATCAGGGAAAGGCGGAGTAGGCAAGACCACTACTTCCGCAAACGTTGGTACAGGTCTCGCAGCTATGGGTAAGAAAGTGATCCTGATCGATACCGATATCGGTCTGCGTAATCTGGATGTCGTAATGGGATTGGAAAACCGGATCGTATATAATCTGGTAGATGTGGTAGAAGGAAACTGCCGTATTAAGCAGGCAATCATCCGGGACAAAAGATATCCTACTTTATTTCTGCTACCATCCGCACAGACCAGAGATAAGAGTGCAGTCAATCCGGCGCAGATGGTCCGGATGGTGAGCCATCTGAAAGATCAGTTTGATTATATCATCCTGGACTGCCCGGCAGGCATCGAACAGGGATTTCAGAATGCCATAGCAGGCGCAGACAGAGCGCTTGTCATTACCACCCCGGAAGTATCCGCCATCAGGGATGCGGATCGTATTATCGGCCTTCTGGAGGCCAACGAGATACATAAGATAGATTTGATCATTAACCGGATCCGCTACGATATGATCAAGAGGGGAGACATGATGTCTTCCGAGGACGTAGTGGAGATTCTATCCCTGCCTCTGTTAGGTATGGTTCCCGACGATGAGAATGTTGTGATAGCTACCAATCAAGGGGAACCTCTGGTCGGCAGTAATACACTGGCGGGCAAAGCCTATCAGAATATCTGTTACAGGATTCTCGGAAGAGAAGTACCCTTTCTCGATCTGGAAAAGGGGGTTTCATTCTGGGCCAGAGTATCAGGTATCTTTCATAAGGGTTAGGGGGGATTATGTTGTTTAAAAACATTCTAAAACGGAAAAGTTCCAGAGAAATTGCCAAAGACAGATTGAAGATCCTGTTGATATCCGACCGGGTCAATTGTTCTCCTGAGATGATGGAAATGATCAAGAATGACATCGCTCAGGTGATCTCCAAATATATGAAGATCGACACGAAGAGTATGGAGATACAGATCACAAAGACCGGAAACAAAGGCCGCGGTCTTAAATACCCGACGCTGTATGCGAATATACCGATCCTGGATCTTAAGAATGAGTAAAAGGCGGCTGGCTGACGGAAAACCATAAAGAAAGGAGATGACTGGTATATGCTGCGACAATATCATATCAGGGATTTTGATTTTAAACTGGTTCTTTTAGTCTCGGCGCTTACCGTGATCGGTATCTTTGCGATCGGAAGTGCTGCTACGGAATCTCTGCAGACAAAACAGATCGCCGGATTTGTATTGGGACTTTTTCTGATGCTTGTCATCTCCCTGTTCGACTATTCGGTACTCCTTAAGCTATACTGGTTGATCTATCTTTTGAATATAGCACTTCTGGCGCTGGTCAAATTGATCGGCGTGGAAGTCAATGGTGCCAAAAGATGGGTCGTTATCATGGGAATCCAGTTTCAGCCATCAGAAACTGCCAAGATCATGTTACTATTGTTCTTTGCACAATTTATCTTGAAGCATAAAGACGAAATGCACTCCATCAAGATGATCGGCACGTGTGTATTGCTTTTTATGCCGCCGATCATCCTGATCTACATGCAGCCGGACATGTCAACCAGCATTATGGTCGGCCTGTTATTCTGCGTGATCCTGCTGATCGGTGGTATCAGCTGGAAATATGTCATAGGTGCGATCGCAGTGGCAGTGCCGGCTTTCGTGATCCTGCTGATGCTTGTTTTACAGCCTGACCAGCAGATCATTAACGATTTTCAACAGCAGCGTATCCTGGCTTGGATCTATCCGGAAGAGTATGCCAAGACAACTGCTTACCAACAGACCAATTCTATTATTGCAATCGGTTCTGGTATGTTGTATGGTAAAGGATATAAAACAAATGAGATCAGTTCTGTCAAAAACGGAAACTTTATCTCTGAGCCTGAAACAGACTTTATTTACGCAGTCATTGGGGAAGAATTTGGATTTGTAGGTGGCTGTACTGTAATTGTGTTATTGATTTTAATCTCATTTGAATGTATTATGGTAGCTAGGAGGGCAAAAGATCTTGCCGGAACGATCATTGCTGCAGGGGTAGCGGCATTGGTCGGTTTTCAAGGAATCATCAATATTTCAGTAGCTACCGGAGTGATTCCGAATACAGGAATTCCACTGCCTTTTGTGAGTTATGGATTAACTTCTCTGGTCAGCCTGTATATTGGAGTGGGGTTCGTACTGAATGTACGATTACAATGCAAAAAATGATATAAGTAAAGAGGGTGTTATTATGAACATTGCGTTAATTGCGCACGATGCAAAGAAAAAACTGATGCAGAACTTCTGCATCGCTTATCGGGGGATTTTAAGCAAAAATGACCTGTATGCGACCGGAACGACTGGACGACTGATCGAGGAGGTAACGAATCTGTCTATTCACAAGTATCTTGCCGGACATCTGGGCGGCGCACAGCAGATCGGCGCACAGATTGAGCACAATCAGATCGACCTTGTGATCTTTCTGCGGGATCCGCTCTATCCGAAATCACATGAGCCAGATGTCAATAATGTGGTTGTGCTATGTGATAAGCATAATATTCCGCTGGCAACAAATCTGGCCTCTGCGGAATTGATGATCAAATCGCTCGAAAGAGGAGACTTAGAGTGGCGTGAAATGTACAAATAAGAAATCAAAGACCTGCGGTCGTACTATGAGGCCCGGAATAAAAGTCAGGCTATTCGCAGCGGCTGTCATGTCAGCTATACTGATCACAGGCTGTGGCGATACCTCCTATGATATGGCATACAAAATGAATACTGACGTCAGCAGCTATCAGCTAACAGGGACATCGTCATCCCAGGAGATACTGACGCCTTTTGCAGCAGACCTGTGTGTCGTCGGTGAAAGCGATGTCTCTGCCTCGGGCGTATCGCTTCCGGAGGCCGGCGCTGCAGCGTTATTTAACACGAAAAGTTTAGAGACGATCTACGCTAAGAATGCGAACGAACAGCTTAATCCTGCCAGTCTGACTAAGATCATGACGGCTCTTGTAGCCATCAAATACGGTTCACCCGATCAGATGCTGACAGCTTCCGAGAATGTCAAGATCACTGAACCGGGCGCTACGCTCTGCGGAATAAACCCGGGTGATCAGATGACAATGGAGCAGGCTTTACATGTATTGTTACTGCAGTCGGCCAATGATGTGGCTATCATGATCGCGGAGGGTGTATCAGGCTCCGTAGACGCGTTTGTGGCTAAAATGAATGAGGAGGCAGCCAGTATAGGTGCTACAAACTGCAATTTCACCAATCCTAACGGCTTGACGGAAGAAGGTCACTATATGACTGCCTATGATCTGTATTTGATCTTCCAGGAAGCGCTACAGTATGAACTGTTTAATCAGATCATTCAGATGGCAACCTATACCAGTTCCTATCATGACAGGAACGGTAATGAGAAAGCTTTGGACATCAAGAATTCCAACAGGTACTTACGAGGTACCTGGGAGATGCCCGCCAATGTCACAGTCATAGGCGGTAAGACCGGAACTACGACTGCCGCCGGAAGCTGTCTTATCCTGTTAGCCAAAAGCAGCGACGGAACGCCCTATATATCCGTCATTATGAAAGATTCCTCCGGGGATCAGTTGTATACGGATATGACCGATCTGCTTGGCATCATCAAATAATATTTTTAGTTGTTTTTTTGTTTCTTTTCACTTATAATATGTTTAGATGAAGTAATATCATACTTGCACTTCATGTTTTACAGACATGATTATACCAATATTTTACTTTAGGAGGGATTCATCATGATTCAGTTGATTGTGGGAAAAAAAGGAAAAGGAAAGACCAAACACTTATTGGATAAAGTAAATTCAGAAATAAAAGATGTAGAAGGAAATGTTGTTTATCTGGACAAAAGCAGAAAGCATATGTTTGAGTTGAACAACAAGATTCGTTTGATCGATGTACCTGATTATCTGGTATCAAACAGTGATGAATTCATTGGTTTTATTTGTGGTATTATTTCACAGGATCATGACCTGCAGTATATGTATCTTGACAGTTTTTTACAGATTGCCTGCCTGAAGGATGGAGATGTAAGCACTACCATCAGTAAGTTGGAGACGATCAGCACGAAGTTCCATGTTGATTTTGTATTGAGTATTTCCGTTGATGAAAGTGAACTGCCGGATAACTTAAGACCCAGCGTTATCGTTTCACTGTAATCCCATACATAGCAGATAGTTGTGAAATTCCATAAAACCTCGGATACTCCGAGGTTTTTCATATGTACATGGGTATATACAGAGATACCTTTATAGTAAGGAGATTCTTATTTGGCTGATAACAGAAATAAGGTAACTAAATACAGACGTCCTTTAAACTTGAATATCGGCATGCTTATTTTCGCTGCTATGTTTATCTATATTGTTATCTTAGTGATCACTTATCTGCGTACAGACCACATTGTCGGATACAACGTGCAGGAGGGATCTCTGACTTCTAACAGTATATATAAAGGGATCGCACTGCGCAGAGAAGAGATCATACCATGTACCAATGCCGGTTATGTGAATTATTTTACGCGAGAGGGAGAGCGTGTCGCGGTCGGGAATCTGGTCTATACCATCGATGAGACCGGACGTCTCTCTGATTATATCAATACCAATGAGAGCGGTGAGAATTCTCTGTCGGACAGTGACCTTTCGGAGTTGAAATCAGAGATCACGGCCTTTACAAGCCGTTTTGACCGGAAACAGTTTACGGACGTCTATAATTTTAAATACAGTGTGGAAGGCACTGTACTGAAGCTTGCCAATTATAATATTCTCGAAAATGTCAATTCATTAAATGGTACCTCCGGCACTGCGCTGGTCAATTATTGTTATGCGGCCAAAAGCGGCATTGTCACTTATTCTGTTGACGGCTATGAAAATCTTAAATTAGAAGATATGACGGCCGAGCACTTCGATCAGAAAGAGTATGAGAAGAAGCATCTTGTAAACAATGAACTACTTGCGAACGGCGACCCGGCATACAAGCTTTCTACTGATGAAGACTGGTCAATCGTCATTCTGGTCGAGGATGAAGCATTGGCAGAACAGCTGGTCGAAGAAGAGTACATAGAAGTCAAATTCCTAAAAAATCAATATACTTCCTGGGGAAAGGTAGAATCCTTTCAAAATGAAGCAGGAGATACCTTTGTAGAACTTTCCTTTACAAATTCCATGGTCACCTTCTGTACCGACCGTTTTATTGACATAGAACTTCTGTTGGAAGACGAGAAGGGGCTTAAAATTCCGAATTCTGCGATCGTTGAGAAAGAGTTCTTCATTGTCCCTAAGGAATTCGTAACCAAAGGCGGCAATAGCGGTAACAGTGGTGTACTTCTCGAAGTCTATGATGAGGAGGGTAATGCTTCTACGGAATTTGTACCCACTACGATCTATGATGAGACAGAGACAGAGTACTATCTGGACGACAGTGTATTGCATGCCGGCAGCTATATCATCAAACCGGAATCGACAGAGAAACACGCAGTCAGTAAGACAGGATCTCTGATCGGTGTATATAATATCAACAAAGGCTATGCCGACTTTAAACAAGTCAGTATTCTATACCAAAATGAAGAGTATTCGATCGTGAAGTCCAACACGGCATATGGCCTGAATGTCTACGATCATATTGTATTGGATGCAACATTGGTAAACGATAATGATTTCATCTACGAATAGGAGTACTGTCATGATCCGGGAGAATATCATTGCAATAGAAGAAAAGATCCAGTCAACCTGTAACTTAAGCTGCCGTAAGCGAGAAGACGTTAAATTGATCGCTGTCAGCAAGACCAAGCCGATCGAAATGCTGCAGCAGGCATATGACTGCGGCTGCCGGGACTTTGGAGAGAATAAAGTACAGGAATTAGTAGATAAATACGATAAAATGCCGAAAGATATCCGCTGGCATATGATCGGTCACCTCCAGCGCAATAAAGTCAAATATATAGTAGATAAGGTTTATCTGATCCATAGTGTAGATTCTCTGCGGCTTGCAGAAGAGATTAGTAAAGAAGCCGCCAAAAAGAACGTGACAGTATCTATTTTGATCGAGATCAACGTCGCTGAGGAAACCAGCAAATTTGGAACGACTGCTAAGGAAGCGGTTTCCCTGGTGGAAGAAATTGCCAAATTACCTAATATTACAGTCAAAGGGCTTATGACAATAGCTCCTTATGTTGAGAATCCGGAAGAGAATAGACTGTATTTTACCATGTTGCGGCAAATAGCTGTTGACATAATTCATAAAAACATTGATAATGTTTGTATGAAGGAGCTTTCTATGGGTATGACCGGGGATTATGAGACCGCGATCACCGAAGGTGCAACATACATAAGAATCGGAACCGGTATTTTCGGAGATAGAATACACGCAGCAGTAAAGTAATCTGTACTACCGCGTAGAAGAATGTTTTCTACAAAAACCAGCAAATCGAGAAAAAGACTGTGTATCAACATGTCTTATCTATACTATACAGAAGTTATGGACATGAAGGGAATCGAAGCAACGGAGGTTTTTTATTATGAGTGTAATGGATAAGTTTTTGAATGCCATGAAATTGAATGACGAAGAAGATGAATACTATGATGATTACTACGATGATGAGCCGGAACCGGTCAAGAAACCGGCGCCAGTGAGAGATGACAGTAATGCGGACGAAGATAGGATTGTCAGAAAACCTTCGCCGAAAGTAACACCTATGCGACCGACGAAGAAAATGTTAGGGACCGGCATGGAAGTATGTGTCATTAAACCTACTACGGTGGAGGATGCCCGGGAAATTACAGAGACGCTTTTAGCCAACAGGACTGTCGTACTTAATCTGGAAGGGCTGGATGTGGATATTGCCCAGAGGATCATTGATTTTACATCCGGGTCCTGTTTTGCAATATCCGGTAATCTACAGAAAATTTCACATTACATTTTCATTATTACACCGGCCAGTGTCGATATTTCCGGTGATTTCCAGGAAATCCTGTCCGGCTCGTTTGATGTGCCGATCAACAATGGAATCTAAGATACATAGAATGAAGAGACTTCCTGGCATATAGTCAGGAAGTTGTTTTTTATAGAAAGGAAATGAAAAATGGCAAATCGGATGACGATCAACTATGATAAGAAACCCTGTTATGATATTGTTTTTACGAATAGTTTTGACTTGTTACCAGATGAGCTGCAGTCGCTTAACATTGCAAACAGAAGAGTAGCGATCATTGCTGATTCCTGTACGGAGAAGCTGTTCGGTGACATGGTATGCCGCCTTCTGGATGGGCATTGTCAAAAACTGATTCTGCATTCTTTTCCGGCCGGAGAAGCCAGCAAAACATTAGATACGGTAAAGCAGATCTACAAAGTGCTGATTGAAGAAGCGTTTGATCGCAAGGACTTGTTGATCGCATTGGGCGGCGGTGTTGTCGGCGATCTTACAGGCTATACGGCGGCAACCTATCTTAGAGGAATTGATTTCGTACAGATCCCCACTACTTTGATCGCACAGTCAGACAGCAGCATCGGCGGCAAAACAGGCGTGGATTTTGACGGCTATAAGAATATGGTCGGTGCGTTTTATATGCCTAAATTGGTCTATATGAACGCTTCAGTCCTGAAAGAGTTGGATGACAGACAGTTCTATGCTGGTTTTGCAGAGGTGATGAAGCACGGGCTGATAAAGGACGCTAATTTCTATGAATGGCTTTTGGAGAATATGTATGAGATACATGGCCGTGAAGACACGATCCTGGAAGAGATGATCATGCGAAGCTGCACTGTTAAGAAGCTTGTAGTAGAGAAGGATCCTAAGGAACAAGGAGACCGCGCACTTCTCAATTTCGGTCATACGATCGGCCATGCAATTGAGAAAGCCATGCATTTTGAGATGCTGCACGGAGAATGTATCGCGCTTGGCATGGTGGCTGCCGCATATATCTCCTGGAAGCATAACTGGCTATCCATGGAGGAATACTATGAAGTGCGGGATATGTTTGTGCCCTTCAACCTGCCGATCAGCATTGATTCCATCGATCCTGATGAAATTGTTAAACTGACCAGGTCCGACAAGAAGATGGAGTCAGGCCAGATTAAATTTGTCCTGCTCAAGAAAGTCGGCAAAGCCGTTATCGACAGAACCGTGACAGAGGAAGATATTCTAAATGCGGTCAGAGAAATCTATTTTAGTGATGAGGATGCGAAAGAATGAGTCTTAGAAAGAAAATATGTCTGTCACTGGACATGATAGGAATCATCGTACTGGTCCTGTTCGACCAGTATACTAAAAACCTTGCCGTAGTTCATTTAAAAGATAAACCGGCATTTAATATCATCAATGGGGTTCTGGAATTGAATTATCTCGAGAATAAAGGCGCTGCTTTTGGCATGCTGCAAAATCAAAAAGCCTTTTTTGTCTTTGTGGCCTTCGTAATTCTGGGGGTAATAGGATATGTTCTGTATAAAATGCCTGATGATAAGAAATATAAAGTTCTGCATGCGCTTTTAAGCATGATCGCTGCCGGCGCGATCGGCAACATGATCGACCGGATGCGGTTGGACTATGTGGTGGACTTCATCTATTTTGTATTGATCAACTTCCCCATCTTCAACGTGGCTGACATCTACGTGTCGCTCTCCACAGTGGCATTGGTAATCTTGCTTTTATTTTACTATAAGGAAAGTGATCTTAGTTTTATCAGCTTTAAGCAGAAGAAGTATCGTGAACTGAAATAGACTAATGCAGTTGTCACTGTAATGTAGCATAAGCCAAAGAAGAGGGTGCAAGAGAACGTAGATTGCGGAAGATATTGGAAGAATTTTATGGAGCAATTTTTATATCAGATCGGATTGGATGATGATGATGAGCGGCTTGACAAGTGGGTCAGCAATGCACTGCCGGACTTATCCCGCTCCTATATCCAGAAATGTATCAAAGAGAATCATGTGTTAGTCAACCAAAAGCCCCAGAAGGCAAGTTACCGTCTGAAGGTAGACGATGAGATCCTGTTTTCCATCCCGGAGGCCGTGGAACCCTCCATAGAGGCAGAGGACATTCCGCTGACTATTCTTTATGAGGATGAAGAGGTGCTTGTGGTCAATAAGCCTAAGGGGATGGTAGTCCATCCGGCCCCCGGTCATTACAGCGGTACGCTAGTCAATGCGGTGCTGTATCACTGCCGCGGCTGTCTTTCCGGTATCAACGGCGTGATGCGCCCTGGTATCGTGCACCGGATCGATCAGGATACGACAGGTTCCCTGATCGTCTGCAAGAATGACCACGCCCACCGGCTGATTGCCGCCCAGCTGAAGGAGCATACGATCACGCGCAGGTACCGGGCTATCGTACACGGCGTCATCGGGCAGGATACCGGTGTGATTGATGCACCCATTGGCCGTGATCCGAAAGAACGTAAGCGTATGGCAGTCAATGAACAAAACGGCAAACCTGCGGTGACACATTACACTGTTCTGCAACGTTTTCAAGAATATACTTATATTGAATGTCGTTTGGAGACTGGCCGTACTCACCAGATCAGGGTACATATGAGTTCCATCGGACATCCGCTGTTGGGAGACACCGTTTATTGTCACCGGAAGGAAGCTTTTCATCTGGAGGGGCAGACTCTGCATGCTATGACGATTGGTTTTGCGCATCCTGTTGATGGTCATTATGTGGAAGTCACAGCACCTCTTCCTGCATATTTTGAACATCTGTTGCATATTTTGTAAGAATAATTGAAGATTACAGTAAGTTTCAGGAAATGAACATTCAGAAATCCTGCGTAAGAATACGTTACACATAAGGATTGCTGAATGTTTTTGATATGAAATGTGTTGACAGAGAGTGCATAAACATTGAATAGTTATACAATTAGTTGCCTTTTTTCGATAAAAATATTGATTCTTTCACATTAATGTGATAAAGTAAATAAATGTAATTTAGAAATCATTTGAACAAGTCGGATCGCTGAATGACTTGTTCACTGCAATAAAAGGGGTATTGTCATGGAGACCGCTGATTATTTGGATCGACTGTTACAGAAATACTCAGGTACATTTGACATCTATCAGCCATATGTGATTCATGGAAAAGAGTACCCTGCGTATGGGTACTTTTTTTCCCACATGGAAAAATATATACTGGTCAGAGAGGCCAATATGTGGTCGGCCGACAGTTACGAGCATGTGCTGTTTATGAGAACAGGAGAGGTCGACCAGGCATTGATCGCTGAGGCATATGCACTTATAAAGGACTATATGGAGCCGGTTCTGGTCTGCAAAGGGGAAGCACTTCCTGCGCAAGGGCATATGTATAGCTACCTGACTATCAGCCTGATCGCTGAGCGGCCGCTTTCAAAGCAGATGCAGAAAGCTGTCAGGAGTTTTCGGTTCGAGAAAGGGTATCGCTTTAATACGAGAGGATTCTCCCAGGGCCATATTGTATGTGCCACGATGGAAGACGAGAGGGTCTATACCAATTATGTAGGGCGTAAGACAGCTAAGCTGTATCAAGACAATTTTAAATAGCTTATAGAATAGAGAAATCTATTTCATATAAGAGTATCGACAATGATCTTCCGAATGCATGGATGTAAGATTTCTGTCGATACTGAAAATCTATACAAATAGGAGGGAATTTAGTGTGAACTCAGTAGTATTAATCTTACTGGCTATCGTAATCTTCGTTGTAGCATATCTTACATACGGCAGATACCTGGCCAAAGCATGGGGAATCGACCCCAAACGTAAAACACCTGCCCATGAATTGGAAGACGGTGTCGATTATTGTCCTGCCAAGACTCCTGTCCTGATGGGACATCATTTCTCATCCATCGCCGGTGCCGGTCCTATCAACGGTCCGATTCAGGCGGCATTCTTTGGATGGCTGCCTTGTTTTCTTTGGATTGTGATTGGCGGTATCTTCTTCGGTGCCGTGCAGGACTTCGGTTCCATCTTCGTATCGATCCGTCACGAGGGCAAATCTCTCGGCGAAGTGATCGAGGAAAATATCGGTCGTAAGAGCAGAGTGCTCTTCACCGTATTCGCATGGCTTGTACTGTTATTGGTCATTGCGGCATTTGCTGATATTGTGGCAAATTCCTTCACGGGAAGTGATGCCAACGGTTCCGTGGCGACAGCTTCTTTATTGTTTATTCCGCTGGCGATCGCCTTCGGCTTTTTCGTATACAGAAAGAATGCTCCGATGGTAGTTGCTTCCGTTATCGGCGTGATCTTGTTGGCTGCCTGTGTAGCGATCGGTCTCGCTTTCCCGATCGTGCTTTCCAAGAACTTCTGGCTGGCATTCGTATTCGTTTATATCATGATTGCTTCCGTGACACCGGTATGGATCTTATTGCAGCCCAGAGACTATTTAAGTTCGTTTTTGCTTTATTTTATGATGATTGCTGCAGTCATCGGTATTTTTGCAGCACATCCGACAGTGAAGATTCCGGCCTTTATCGGCTTTCATGTGGGTAGCAGCTATCTGTTCCCGACCCTTTTCATCACCATTGCTTGTGGTGCCATATCCGGATTCCATTCACTGATCGGTTCCGGAACCACCTCCAAACAGCTGGATAATGAGAAGGATGCGCTGATGGTGGGATACGGCTCCATGCTGATCGAGTGTGTGCTGGCAGTGATCTCCCTGATCGCAGTAGCAACTCTGACTACAGACGGCCAGTTTGCAGCGGCGGGATTTGCATCACCGACAGTTGTATTTGCAGAGGCTATTTCCGGTTTCTTTGCAGTCGTCGGTCTGCCGGATGCTGCAGTATCTGCAACCTATACCATTATCTCCCTGGCAGTATCCTGTTTCTGCCTTACTTCATTGGATACCGGAACAAGACTGGGGCGTTTTATGTTCCAGGAACTTTTTGCCGGAACAGCCGCCGGGAAGAAAATGAAGCTTGACAATATGTACGTAGCGACGATCGTCACAGCAGTCTGTGGTTTCGCGCTCTGTCTGGCAGGATACGCTAAAGTATGGCCGTTATTTGGCGCCTGCAACCAGCTTGTAGCAGTACCCGCTTTCCTGGCAGTCGGTACTTACTTGAAAAAGCATAATAAAAACAATAAGATGTTACATATCCCGATCATCTTTATGTCTGCAGCTACGCTGGTGTCGTTGTTCTTCTCCTTTAAGAACAATATGACAGCACTTCTTAGTGGCGGTTTGAACGGCACGGAAGTATTCACCAATGTGCTGCAGAATGTGATCATAGTTCCGATCGTTATCCTGGCTATCATCCTGTTATTTGACGGCGGAAAGGTGCTCTGGGGTAAAGAGTGAATAATTCACTATTGAGGTTAAATGTTGTGTTACTATTCACGGTGCAATGTCATTAAGTTAATAGCGAACTGTCTGAAATGGT
>CAJUQJ010000047.1 GCA_910588215.1 uncultured Lachnospiraceae bacterium | reverse complement strand
ATGGATAACTTTTAATTACCCATCTAACTTCTGACCGATAATAAACAATTATCAGTCAGATAAACAATGATAAACCCAGCCTAAAAGTACTTTTTAGACTGGGTTTATCACAGTACACCTTGCGGCGCACGTTTCTATATCTGAAAATTTTTCCTGGGGTGTTTCGTAGTAAGGATATCTCTCTGCTTAGACATGGCAACATGGGTATATATTTCCGTAACAGTGATCGAACTATGTCCAAGCATTTGCTGAATATACCGGATATCAACATCTGCTTCTAAAAGACTTGTAGCGAAAGTATGCCTGAACATATGCGGGGTGATATGTAGATTTATGGCAGCAAGAGAAGTGTACTTATTTATCATTCTGCGGACAGATTGTTCTGATATTTTCCTTCCTTTTTGATTTGCAAAGAAATAGCCACAGTTTTGTATCTCGTTATTAAAATCACTTTTATACTTTTTCAGGATATTGATGACATCATCATTTCCAATCTGTATCTTCCTTTCTTTAGAGCCTTTTCCATAGATCAATATGGTCCTGTCAAAAAGATTTACATCATCTGTACTTAAAGAACAGAGTTCTGAAATCCGCACTCCAGTGGCGAATAGTAATTCTATTACTGCGGCATCTCTTAGAGCATTTCTTTGTTGATAATCTGTTTTGGCGTTTGACGCTTGCTGATATATAGTAGATAGAAATGTTTCAACAGTATAAAGAGGGATGGTTTTTGGTAAGAGGACAGGTTCGCGGAATTTTATCTGCAGCTTGGTAAAAGGATTTTGCATGATCAGGTTCTTATATTCAAAGTAGCGGAAGAGGGCTTTCAATGATGCAATTTTCCTTTTCGCTGTTTTGGGTTCATATTTTTGATGAAGGTTTCCGAGAAAATTTTCCAATATTTCCGGCGTGATCTCTAAAACATCGTTGCGTGGGGTATATTCGCAGAACTGGGTTAAGTCTGTTCGATATGCCCGTAGTGTTTTTTCATCCAGTCTTTTTTGTACTTGGCAGTATTCCAAATAGTTTTCTACATATTTCTGTAAGTTATCCATAGCGGCCTCCTCGTTTGTATAAAAAATTTGTGATTCTATTATAAAAGGTATTCAGGGGTGGCGGAATCTGCGCTCATCTCTTTTCCGGATTTTTATAGACAGGCCTGATCCCGGAGGAGGATCATAGACACTTCCGTGCCATTTATGAAGAAAAGCATGAGGAGACGAGAAAAGGCCCTGCAGAAGCAGGAAGAGATGATCGGAAAGACACTTCTGTGCCTTATCAACCGGATCGAGGTATTCGAGGATAATAAGGTCTATTTGGAGTTCCGTGGGGAAGAGGAATTCCATCAAATGCTGGCATTACAGGACTATGCGGTATCAAAAACGAAAGGCTGAGAGGCGACACGACAGGCTCCGCGTACTACTTGCTTTTGTTCAGAGCTTTCATAATGCCCAGAAGATGAGAGAAGGATTCATTGTCTAGTTTTTTCGCTTCCTGGATAAATTCTTTTAACAGTTTGGGATTGGAGTTTCCCGTGTCGAAAAATTCTTGTGGCGTTATGCCGAAAAACTCACAAATATAGAAAAATGACTGCATGGAGGGCAGGGATTTCTTGTTTTCGATTGTATTGATATAATTGTTTGCCTGTCCTAATGTCAAAGACATATCGCGTGCTGAAATACCTCTTTGCATTCTTAATTCAGCCAATCTGTCGGAGAGAAAATCCTCATACATCAATTATACCCATGCCTTTCCATAGTCTTAAGGAACTGTCTAAAATTAATCTTCGCATAGCAAGAATTATCTTTCACCCTCTATATTTCACAGTCCCGAAGCGTTTTATGTAATAGATTGTACATTACGTGCATGCCTTGGATGCTAAATTAAAAATGGCTTTTTAATTGACTTGAAAGATTTAATCTATTATAATGAAATATAATGTTAGTTTATATTTAGTGAAATGCTGATTTTAACTTACTTTTCAACATAGTTTACGGTGACAAATGAAAAATTTAATTGACATTCATTCTCATATTTTACCCGGAGTGGATGACGGACCGGACAGTTATGAAATGAGCATGCAGATGCTCAGATATGCGGCAGGGGATGGGATATCCGCCATTATCTGTACACCGCATAATAAACCGGATCGCCGTCATGTGTCATATCCGAAAGTGGTATCCAGAGTAGATCGGCTGCGGGAGATGTTGGCAGAAGAAGCTGTCAGTATAGAATTGCATATTGGGAGTGAACTGTATTACCGTAACGGGATCGTGGAGGAGATGAGAAAGGATATGGCCAAAACTATGGCCGGCTCCAGATATATACTTGTAGAGTTTGATCCTCTGGCGGATTATGAGTATCTCCGTAACGGAATCTATACGTTTCTGATGGGTGGCTATCATCCGATCCTGGCTCATGCGGAACGATACCGGAATGTCTGTGCCAGAAAGTGCGGAATAGACGATCTGATCGAGATGGGATGTTATATTCAGGTAAATGCCGGCAGTATCATAGGTAAATCCGGCGTTGGGATCAAACGGTCTGTCGGGAAACTCTTAAAGCAGCGGCAGGTTCATTTTGTTGCGACAGATGCACATGACATGAAGAAAAGACTTCCCTGCCTTTCAGACTGTGCGGATCATGTCAGAAAGAAATATGGGGAGGATTACTGCAGGGAATTGTTCTGCGACAATCCGTTGTATGTGATCCGGAATAAAGAAATCGCTTTGTATTGACAGGACAGGAAGAAGAACAGAATGGAAAACCACAGAGAAAATACTAATGAAATTGAATTTGATATGCTGGTGTTGATTCATATACTGCTCGGCCGGTTTTGGATCGTATTGAGCGCCGGCTTCGTAGCAGCGGTCATCTGCTTTGTGATCAGTGCGTATGTCCTGGCGCCGGTTTTTGAATCGACTACCAAGATCTATATCTTAAACAAAACAGATGATTCTTCAGTTACTTATACAGATGTTCAGATGGGAACGCAGTTGACGAAAGACTATGCAGAGCTGATCAACAGCAGGTACGTTCTGGAGAAGGTGATCGAGCAGCTTTCTCTGGGTGATATAGAATATGAAGACCTGATGCGCACGGTATCGGTGAATACGCCGATGGATACCCGTATTGTATCGATCACAGTAGAGCATACGGATCCGGAGATGGCCAGAAATATAGCAAACTGTATCAGGGAGGTGGCAGGAGAACATATTCAGAACGTAATGGATATCGAAGCGGTCAATGTGGTCGAGACAGCCAATATACCGTTGGAGAAATCGGGTCCCAGTGTCGTGAAATGGTCAGTGATCGGCGGCGTGGCAGGAGCGCTTCTTGCCGGTGCAGTCATTATGATCCTTTTTCTGCTGAATGATACAATCAAATCTTCGGAAGATGTGGAAAGATATCTGGGACTCAGCACGCTTGCGATGATACCAGCCATTTCGGAAGATGAGACTGCAAAAAAGAGAAAGAGTAAGAGGAAGTAACGATGCAGGAGGTAAAGCTGTACTTTCAAAGGAAGAATGGCTTTTATATAAAGGAAGCCTTTAAGACGCTGCGCAGTAATATAGAGTTCTGCGGTGACGATATCAAAGTGATCGCGATCACCAGCTGCATGGCACATGAGGGGAAATCCAGCGTGGCCATGGAACTGGCGAAGTCATTTGCAGAAGCCGGTAATATGACGCTGCTGATCGATGCGGATATGCGTAAATCGGTATTGATCGGACGTTATAAGACAGGCGAGGTGAAATTTGGCCTGAGTCATTGTCTGACCGGGAAGAATCAATATATGGATGCGGTCTGTGAAACGGATGTTACAAAACTTCATGTGCTTTTTTCGGGTCCGGTGCCGCCGAACCCAAGCGAACTTCTCGGAAGCAGAAAATTTACCGAGATGCTGGATACCATGAAGAAAACATTTGCTTATATTATTATTGACACACCGCCGCTTGGAAGCGTTATAGATGCTGCGGTAGTGGCCAAAAATTGCGATGGCGCCGTACTGGTGGTAGAGAATAATACAGTAAGTTACCGCTTTGTTCAGAAGGTGAAAGACCAGCTGGACAAGACAGGGAGTCGTATTTTAGGAGTCGTCCTGAACAAGGTCGATATGAACAGTAAAGGATATTACGGTAAATATTACAGTAAATATTACGGTAAATACTATGGTAAATATTACGGCGAGTATGGGGCGGATGCCGAAGCCATAGAAAAGCAGGAGAAGGAAGAGCAGCAGCTGAAAAGGCTGCAGAAAGAACTCTATGAGACGCAGAAGCGGGAAGCAAGAGAGAAAAGGGAAAAAGAAAAGAAAGAGCGAAGAGAGATAAGAAAGCAGAAGGTAAAGGCGGCAGCCAAAAAGTCCGTCAAAAGTATTCTGGTGGCAATTGTCATTCTCCAGATCATCTGCGCAGTGCTTCTGGGCGGATTCGAAGCGGTTAAGGCTATGGGCAAGAGAGGCCTGCTGAGCGCATCAAACGACACACAGCCCAAATTGCAGACTGCGATAGGAACTGCTGAACTGATGAAGGAGGAAGAAGTCAGATGGCAGGACGGATGGGTGAAATACCAGGATACGATCTATCAATATAATCGGGATATTCTTACGTTTCTCATAATGGGTATTGATAAGGACAGTGACGCGGCAGCGGCGGCGGAAGAAACGGAGGGCGGGCAGGCGGATGCTCTTTTTCTGGCAGTCATGAATCCGAAAGACAGCAGTATTAAGATCATAGGGATCAATCGCAATACGATGGCGGATATTGACATCTATAACGGTGAGGGAACATATATCACTACGACGAAGGCGCAGATCGCGGTGCAGCACGGTTTTGGAGACGGAATGAAGAAGAGCTGTGAATATCAGAAGAAAGCGGTGGAGAAGTTGTTTTACAATCTTCCCATACATGGATATGCCGCTGTTAATATGAGCGCCATTCCTATGATCAATGATACGGTGGGCGGTATAGATGTGACGGTATTGGAGGATCTGACTAAAGTCGATGAGAGTCTCGTGAAAGACAGCAAGGTGCATTTAAACGGTGAAAACGCCTTTTGGTATGTGAAATACAGAGATACGGATGTTTTTGGATCGGCGGACATGAGACTGGAAAGGCAGCGGCAATATGTGACAAATTTGATCAATAAGGCGCGGGAGGAAGTCAGCAGAGATATTTCCGTAGCCTTGAATCTGTATCAGACCATATCACCACAGATGGTCACGGATATTTCCCTGCATGAAATGACTTATCTGGCATCTGTTCTGCCGAAGTACAGATTTAAGGAAGGTAATTTCTATACATTGAAAGGGGAAACCGTTATGGGAGAAGAATTTGAAGAATTCTATCCGGACGAAAATGCTCTGTATGAAATGATCCTGGATATATTTTATGAAAAAGTGGAGTTGGAATCTGTGGCCGGTTGAGGTGGAATATGCGAAATGCGAGGAAAAAGGCAGGGACGGCGGTGATCGCACTGTTTGTTCTTGGTATAGTCTGTGTGAGCATCATTGTGTATGCGAAAAAATATGGGACAAAGGCGCAGGAAGAGAATGCAGAGGCTGCGGGACGTACAGACGACGGTTCCGAACCGCGGCGGACGAAAGGGTTTGCGGGTGAAAGCGCGGAGGATGCATCGATAGACTTTGTCGCGTTGAGAGAGATCAATCCCGATATCTTTGCATGGATCCATATTCCGGATACGGCCATAGACTGCCCTGTCCTGCAGAGTGAACAGTCGGATGTCTTTTATGAAAGCCATAATGCCAATAAGGAAGAAGACGATACAGGTGCTGTCTACATAGAACTCGCTAATCTGACGAATATGTGCGACTTTAATACCGTTCTGCATGGGAAAGCGAAAGAAGGTCCATTTGCCGATCTGTACAGCTTTGCCGATCCGGAGTTTTTTGAGGAGCATGAGTATGTCTATCTGTATCTGGACGGTAATGTTTTGACGTATGAGATTTTCGCCGCTTACGAAAGAGAGAATACAAGCCTGATCCGTACGTATGACTTTACTTATCTGTCCGGATGCCGACAGTTTTTGAGCGATCTGTATGGAAACAAGGACAGAGAGAAGAATGTGCGGGAGGGCTGGGAGAACGTTAGCGGATATAATTATATCATCACACTCACCGCCAGGAAAGAAGAGAATGCAGAGCGTCAGTTTGTAGTGACTGCAGTATTGGTAGAAGATGCGGCCGGGACGGTCAGCAGAGTCGTTGCGGAATAGCAATTCCGGATCAAGAAATTATTCCACCTGTGCGGTTGGACGCTCCAAGGAGCATCCAACCCGACTTCCACATTCACAAAACCCGCGCTTACGCGCTTTTGCGTCTGCTTGCGCATCCGCATTTTGCTCATTTGGAAGTGGGTTGCTAATCCAATGCCTTGCCTGCATTGCCATAAATGGCATGCAGACTGGTCATTGGATTGCAACCGCACAGGTGGAAGGTATTTGCGTTATTAACGTATAGTTAACGACATTAAAAATTTCGTTTTCGGTCCTGCAAAAGTTCTCGTATATGGTTTTGGCAGGAACGGTAAGCAGAAATTTGTTATGTTGTTTACTATAAATATAAGCCACACTTATAAGAACGAAAGGAGGGTTTTCAATGAAAAGATTACTAGCGTTTGTCCTGGCAGGAACCATGTTGTCTGCCATGCCTGTTATGGCGGCAAACAGTCCGGATGCATCAACGGTGGCCGGAAATGTCGGCCAGCCGAATCCGCCAGCGCCGAGTTCGGCGGTCGAAGCACCTTCTGTACCTGCAGCGGTGACGGCGGCGGCAGCAGCGGAGGGTAAGACTGTCGGAGAGTATATGAACAATGCGGTCACAGAGGTTCCGGGACTTGAGAATGTTTTGCCGGTGGGACAGGGCGGTCATGTCATCATCAACGGCGCGCCGAGCAACCAGGTGTTTTCGGTGTTAAAACCAACGCTGGCAGACGTTCGTGCCGCAAAGACGTTTGCAGCAGCTCTGGGAGGTAAAATATTGAATGTTGTACAGGTCAAGGCATCCGTACAGGGATTTCGGACCGCAAGGGTGAATTTCTACGTGAAAGGTGTCACAGACGGACAGAACATTAAAGTTTTCCAGATCATTAACGGACAGCTTCTGGAGCTTGAAGTGGCCGAGATCAGAGACGATCATGTAGTAGTGGATATGACGGCTCTGGGAACGCTTGCATTTATTGAAGTACCGAATAAGTAATGCAAAGATTGAGACCGGGAATATAAACGGTTTCTATACGAGTGTGGAGTCTGGCGTACTGCCGCATGGAGCGGCGGTGCGTTTGACAGATTTGCTGAGAGGATAAGTGGAATGCGGGAGAGCATAATGACAGGCGCGACCGAAGGGACGATATCCGGGCGGATCGGGACGAATGACCCCGACAGGTTAAATATGTATGAAATATACCATAAAAAGAGCAGGATTTATCTGTCGGTCAAGAGAGTGATGGACGTAGCGCTGTCGGCAGCAGCATTGATTCTTCTTCTGCCGGTGTTTCTCGTGACAGCTGCGGCGATCAAATGTGAGGACCGCGGGCCGGTATTTTTTGTGCAGCAACGGGCGGGAAAGGACCGGAAGCCCTTTTATATGTATAAATTCCGCAGCATGTATGTGAATGCAGACGGGAAGTTAAAGGAAATGATGAAAGATAACGAGCAGACAGGTCATGCATTTAAGATTAAAAACGATCCAAGGATCACCAGGACCGGAAAATGGATCAGGCGGTTTTCTATCGATGAACTGCCGCAGCTGATCAATATTATCAAGGGTGATATGAGTATTGTAGGACCGAGACCGATCCTGACATTCCAGATGGAAGAGTGCAGCCAGTATGAGCGACAGCGGCTTGTAGTGCAGCCGGGACTTACGTGTTATTGGCAGATCGGCGGCAGGGCGGACGTGACGTGGGAAGAATGGGTGGAGCTTGATCTGGATTACATAGAGGATATGAGCCTGTGGACAGATATCAAAATGATCGTGAAGACGATTCCGGCGGTTTTGAGTGGAGACGGGGCATATTGACGGACTTAAAGTACGGTGCGTACTGATGATGCAAGGCGGATTGAATCTGTGCCTGGACACTGTTTGACACGAAGTGGAAAGCTACATAGATTTGCGAGGTAAAGAGCGCGGAAATGACAGAAGATGAATGTAATGTATTTATGCAATGACAGCTATGCGATGATAGCCGGTGTGTCTGTTTATTCATTGTTGGATAATAACTTGGACGTTGATGAGATCAATATTTTTCTGGTCACCGAGGATATTGAAAGTGATAATTTAAAGAAACTTCAGGAAATTGCAGAATTGTTTCACAGGAATATTTTTTTTATCCCTAAACCCGATATGGCAGATTTACTGGGCGGTCACGTTGAAATGCATTGGTGGATTGAAAATGTTTTTTCAAGAATTTTCCTGGGTGAAGTCCTAAAGTGTTATGAATCTGTGCATCGATTGCTTTATATTGACTGCGATACGTTAGTCGTGGGTTCCCTAGGGGATTTATGGGAGATGGATCTACAGGGAAGGATTGGTGCGGGCGTATGTGAAGCAATGGGTGATCTGCATAAGAAAGCGATCGGGTTATCTAAAGACGATAATTATTTTAATGCGGGAATGTTTCTGATCGATGTTGACCGATGGCGCTTGGAAAATAGGGATGAACAGGCAAAGGAGTTTATAAAGTGCGTCAGGGGAAGACTTGAGTATGCTGACGAGTCTGTTTTGAATGGGATTTTGGGTAAAGAAATGGTGAGATTATCTCCCAAATATAATCTTACATCTTTATCATTTTATTTTACGGCTAAAGAACTGACCACATATAGAAAATCTTATATCAATTATACGGAAAAGGAAAGACAGGATGCACTAGGCGATGCGAGAATTGTTCACTTTACATCTACTTACCTGGATGTAAGGCCATGGGTGGAAGGATGCAGGCATCCATTTGCGGAAAGATGGCATGAGTTTAAAGATAAAACGCCATGGAAGGGACAGCCGTTAAGAAAAGATAATAGAAATCTTAAAAAGAGGATTGTAAGAAAATTGGTTATGTGTCTTCCTTCCGGATTAAGGCTACATGTAACGGGGATCATGCATGCGTATGTGAAACCGTTAAAATATATGATTAAAATGAATAGATAAATGAGATCTGTACAGTAAAACAGCGTAGAAATGAGGTAAAGGTTGAAAAACGTATTGGTTTACGTCGGCTATAAAACACTAAATTATGGCTCTGTCCTGCAGGCGTTTGCCACATTGGAAATGCTGAAAAAAGCAGGAGTAAATCCTGTCTTACTTAATTTAAACGGATTATGGAAAGAGATCAGGATAAAGAAAATTAAATTTTATGTATTTGGCGGAGATTTCTTATTTTTGATACAAAGTAAAGGGAAAATGTATCGGAGTAAAGTATATGAGAAACTAAATCCGGCATACGGTGCGCTGATTGGGAACAGAAGAAAGAAATTTGATGATTTTATTCAGACAATGTGCAGTGTATCGGATGAAGTATCAACATTTAGTGAGGCTTCCGTATTATCGGAGCAATACGAAGCAGTACTATTAGGGAGCGATCAGGTATGGCTTCCCTCCAGTGTTGTCACGGATATATACACGTTAAATTTTGTGCAAAATGAGCGGATTACCAAAATTGCATACGCTCCAAGTTTTGGAATAGAATATATTCCCGAAAAATATACAGATCAGTACAGAAAGATGCTGCGCAGTATCGATCATGTTTCTGTGCGTGAGGAGAGTGGAAGGAAAATAGTAAAAAAGACAGCCGGTATCGATTGCCCTGTTGTAGCGGATCCGGTGCTCATGCTCGACAGGGACGAGTGGGAAAAATGTCTGTCAGATGAAGAAAGCGCCGGGCGGGACTATATTTTTGTGTATCTGATCGGCAATAACAAATGGCAGAGAGAATGGATAAAGCAGTATGCGGACAGATGCAATATGGAAACAGTGGCATTGATACATTTGGATGAGCACATTTCTTACGATGAAAGTTTCTTTGATAAAGTTCTGATAGATGAATCTCCGGCCGGTTTTTTTAATCTGATCAGAAATGCTGACTCAATATTTACGGATTCTTACCATTGCATGCTGTTCTCATTGATAGAAAATAAGAATGTATGGTGCTTCAGGCGCTTCGATGATACAAGGACAATTTCCACGAACTCAAGGCTGTATACAATATTGCTAAAATTAAAAATAGAAGGAAGACTATTAAATCGAGAGAGCAGAGTAGAAGACTGCCTGCATAAAGATATCGATCATGCAGATGTTAATGAAAGAATAAAAGATCTGCAAAAAGAATCATGGCTCTTTTTAAAGAAGGTGCTGGGGAGCGAATGAAAGGTTGAAAAATCACACTGATGTGCTGATTTTTCAACTGCGAATTTGTGCCGGAGTCACAAACTCGAAATTGCAGAGCCAAATTTGAAATTTGGCTCACAGCCTCCGCAAAAAACTGCTTCGGCATGGAGGGAAATATGGACAGGACGGACAACTTGTATGTAAT
Source organism: uncultured Lachnospiraceae bacterium (assembly GCA_910588215.1). Classification (GTDB taxonomy): domain Bacteria; phylum Bacillota; class Clostridia; order Lachnospirales; family Lachnospiraceae; genus UBA3282. The sequence goes on along the minus strand of CAJUQJ010000047.1, from coordinate 18,277 downwards.
AGAGAAAAATAAGTGTTACGGATGTATGGCATGCTACAATGTCTGTCCATATGGAGCAATATACATCGACGAAGATGAAGAAGGATTTGCATTTCCCCGAATCGATCAGAGACAGTGCACACACTGCGGTCTGTGTAGAAAGTACTGCCCGTCTCTTCGTAAAGATGAGAAAGAATATTTTTGTGAGCAAAAAGGATACATTGCCCAGAATACAGATCATGATATGAGAATCTTCAGTACATCCGGCGGCGTGTTTGGAGCGCTTGCAGACTGGTGTATTTGGCACGACGGCATTGTATTTGGAGCAGCGATTGACGATTCACTCAGAATCGTACATGGGTTCGCCGATAGCAGGGAGGATTGTATAAAATTCAAAGGAAGTAAATACGTCCAAAGTGATATTGGGAAAACATACATAGATGCGAAAAGATTTTTGGAGCAGAAAAAGTATGTCCTTTTTTCGGGAACACCTTGCCAGATTGAAGGGCTGCATTCTTTCTTAGAAAGACCATATGATAATTTGATCACGGTAGACGTCGTATGCAGAGGCGTCTTATCTCCGGGGCTCTTTCGGAAATATTTGGAATTTCAGAGGCAGTCTGTAACATCTCCAATAACAAACATATTTTTTCGTGAAAAGCGCTGGGGATATAAGTACACTGCATTGACAATGTATAGCGGGAACGAGTGCATATATGCAAGCGGCACGGAATCGGACCCACTGCTCAGAGCCTTTTTTGAAGATGATCATAATAGAATGACATGTTATCACTGTAGGTACAGGCAGCGGTATAGAAAAAGTGATATTACCCTTTGGGATTGCTTTAACGCCAATCTGTATGACAAGAAGATGGACGACGATACAGGTGTTAATAAAGTGCTGACGCACACTGCGAAAGGAGAAAAACTGATAGAGGAGCTTGGAAAAAGAGGTTTACTCTCATTAAAAGAGGTTCCGGTCGAAAGACTGATCAGTGAGAACTCGGAAGCATTACACCAGGATTTTTTGCTGGACGAAGAAAAAAGAAAAAAGTTCTTCTATGATTATGGGATATTGTCGACAGAGGCGCTATGGAGAAAATACTATCCAAACGATATAAAGGTACAATTGAAAAGAGCAGGAAGAAGGTTTTTATATATGCTGGGCGTATATCGGACTGTGCGAAGAATAAAGAATTTAATGTGCGTTAAGCAGAAACGGAAAATTTAATAGCATGAAAGCATTTGTTTCAATCATTGTACCGATATATAATTCCGAAAAGCATTTAGAACAATGCCTGAACAGCGTGTTGGCGCAGTCCTGGTCAGATTATGAAGTGATTCTGATCGACGACGGTTCTACGGATAACAGCAGGGAGATATACGGCAGGTTTCTTAAACTGGATAAAAGATTTGCGGCGTATCATCAGGCGAATAAAGGGGCGTCGGCGGCGAGAAATTATGGGCTGGATGTTGCACAGGGTAAAATACTCATATTCCTGGACAGCGATGATGTTATTTTCCCTACATTCCTTGAGCATATTGTGAGATGCATGGATGATGGAAAAGATTTAGTCTGTTTTTCGTCAAAGAAATTCAGAGACAGAATCCAACTGACCAATATAGAGGATATTCGGGTAAAAGAATATACACCGCTGCAGTCAATTGAAAACCTGCTGTACCATAAAATACCGCTATCGGTCACCCGCGCCGCTTATAGAAGAGAGACGTTTGCCCAGTTACGCTTTATGGAAGACCTGTATATATGTGAAGATGTCGTGATGTTATTGGAAATATTGATATTATACGAAGGGACGATTCCCTTTATAGAAACTGAACTGTATGGATACAGGATACATAAGGAAAGCATCACACATTATGGAAACTGGAGAAAAAAATTAACGGGTCTTACAGCCATGGAAGTGATGAAAGATAGTCTGATCAAAAGTAATATATATATGGAAAAGGCATGGATCAGCCGGTGCATGAACTCTATGCGTCTTATATATAAGACGATACCCTGGAAAGAACGTGAAGAGCGAGACATGATCTGGCGCAATATAAAACAGTATAGAAAGACGGTTATGTTTGACAGACAGGCTGCAAAAAGAGAAAGAGTTTCGGCGGCGGTCAGTTTATGCGGACAAAGCATATTCAGACTTTTTTTATGCATGACGGAAGCAGTGAGACAGAGAACAATAGAATAACATGTTTTTATATCAGGAGGAGATACGGTGTTTTGATCTTAAAACATCCTACAAAGATGAATGATAAAATTTCGGTAGTAACTGTTTGCTTCAACGCGGAATCAGAAATAGAAGATACGATTCGGTCGATATTAAAACAGAAGTATGAAAGGATCGAATATGTCATCAAGGATGGAGGCTCTACAGATAAGACAAATGAAATCGTAGAGAAATACAAGGCTCTTTTTTATAGGAAAGGAATTGCGTTGAAACACCTTTCCGCAAAAGATAATGGCATATATGACGCGATGAACATTGCGGTTAAAAGATGCGAAGGCGACTGGATCATTTTTATGAATGCGGGCGACTTATTTTATAATGATACGGTCCTGGCCGATCTGTTTGAAGACAAAGACAGGAAGGGATCCGATGTGCTATATGGTCACACGCTTATACGGATCTCAGACAGAAGAGGGTATATTGTAAATCATAGCGACTGCTTTTTGGATGAGGGAATGTCGCTATGTCATCAATCTTTGTTTGTAAGGAAAGAATTGATGTTGAAATTCCCTTTTGACGTTCATTACAAGATCAAAGCAGATTACGAGCAAATGCTGAGATTAAAAAGAAGTGGAATGGTCTTTACAGCGGTTAATAGTATTGTTTCTGACAGAAGCAGGAGAGGGATCTCAAATGATCTGGTTGCGCTTCGGAACAGGGAAGATAACATGTTGAGAAGCCGGTATCAGTTACAGTGGAAAAAGAAATCGGTTGTCTTAGGATATCTGAAGCAATTTGTCAAGAAAATAATGCCGGGACCAACAACACTGTGGAACGTTCGGGATAGAGAAAAAAAGATTATGAAATACAAATCAAAATCCGGATAAAGATGAGGCAGGAAAAGATAAAATGTTTTACTTCGTTAATTTGCTTGTTCTGATCGTGTATTCATGGCTATTTAAGTATTTCAAGATAAAGCGGAAAAAATACCTGATACTTACTGCGATACATATCGGAGGAATCATTGCATTTCGTTCCTGTAATACAGGTACCGATACTTATCAGTATTATAATGTTTACAGGATGCTGATTGAATATAAAGGTGATCTTTCAACTCTGATAAGAATTTATGTCAAATTTCCCGGATGGGCAGTTTTTTTTAAAGGAGTTTCTTTATTATTTGGCAATGACCCAAATTTCTATATGCTGGTGAGCGGGTATCTTGTGGTGGCTGTTACATGGATTGCGATCGGTCTTTTTGAGGTTGATGAAACGCAGTCTGTTATTTTGTATTATCTTATCTTTGCGCTACAGGCAATGAATATTACGCGGCAAAATATGGCATTATGTCTGCTGTTCCTTTCTGCGGCGCTGTTTATTAAGAAGAAGAGAATTTTCAGTTTTCTGTTAATGGGCTTTGCAGTTTCGATTCATATTTCTGCGGTGATCGGTGTGGCGATATTGCTGGTCTTAGCTCTCAACTGGACCAGGAAACGCGTATTTTATGCCATCAGCGCATCCGTGATCATTTTGTTATCAGTGAATGTCTTATTTGATCTTTTTGCAAGCACATTGTCAGGATATTCAACTTATATATTGGGGGCATTTAAAGCGTCCGGCAGAAATGTCGTAATGCAGATCATCTATATACTAACCTTTTTATATGCGATATGGATTCAGAAAAAATACTGTTTGGATAAAGATATGGAACAGCTGCTGCTCAAGGGATGCATATTGATATGGGGAGAAATTCTGCTGGGTACTTTCTTCTCAATAGAAATATTTATTGTAAGAGAAAACCTATATTTGCAGATATTCATTATCCTGTTTGTTCCTATAGTGACAATGTTCTTCAACAGATACAGAAAAATATACAGGTTTATTGTATATGGCATGGCTTTTTTCTATTTTTCGTATCGTGTTTTAAGTAATTATGGCGGGATAATGCCTTATCAAACGTACTTATTTCAAAAGTGAGATCCGATCGAAAGAGCACAGACGTTACAACAGTTTGTTATTCCCGCGAGCAGCGAGTCAAGTGGCTGCTTGCAGACATTTGGCGATTGACGCGGGCTTTGAGTGTGAATGACAGAGGTATCTATGTTAAAGAAAATCAATAATATCTTGGTCAATAATATGCCGGTTATTAAAAACATGTTAGGAGCCTTCGGTGTAAAGGGGGCTTCTCTTGTTGTATCCTTTATCTTACTTCCCTTGTATATCCGCTTCTTACATGATAAAGCAACTTTGGGACTATGGTACACGATACTCTCGGTTTTAAGCTGGGTAACTTTATTTGATCTGGGTCTGGGGCATGGGCTGCGGAACAGGCTTCCGGATGCATTTGAGAAAAGGGATATAAACCAGATCAGGAAACTGATTTCAACAACTTATGTTTTGATGCTTTGTACGGCAGGAATCGTATTGCTCATTGGAGAAGTGATAATAACCAGATTAAATTGGAACAGTATATTTAATGTGGAAGATACGGTTATATCCAACGGGTTTTTGACAGAATGTGTAAGCCTGGTCTTTATAGGTGTGATCATTAATATGATTTTGAAGATAGTTACATCGATTTTGTATGCAATGCAGTATTCTGCGATTGTCAACTTCTTAACATTAATTCCTAATATTATTATTTTGATCGCATTGTGTGTCATGCCATCCCGGACAGTGCACTTTAATCTGAAGGCAATGTCTGTCGTAAATGTTTGTGCGATAAATATACCGTATTTGATCTGTTCCTGGTTTGTATTCAAGTATTTCCTGAAAGGCAACTTTCCATCGTTTCGTTTTTTTGCAAAAGAATGTATAAAGGATATTTTCAGCATCGGGATTTCCCTGTTATGGCTTCAGGAGGTATTTATGGTGATATCTTCAGCCAATGAACTTATCATAACCCGGATGACAGGGCCGGATCATGTTGTTGAATACCAGATATATAATAAAATATTTAAGACGGCCGGGATGGTCGTGTCACTGTCATTAACGCCGATCTGGTCTGCGGTCACGAAGGCACAGGCGCAAAAAAAGTTTGTATGGATAAGAAAAGTATATGAAATTTTTTTAGCCGCATCGTTTATGTGCATTTTATTGGAGTTGTGCATCATTCCGTTCTTACCTTGGATCATTGATGTGTGGATCGGCCCGGGAGCCGTAGAAGTACATATTGGTTATGCAGTAGTTTTTTCCGTTTCAAATGCCATGATGGTCTTACACAGTGTCAATACCGCAGTAGGAAACGGGCTGTCTTACTTTAAAGTACAAATGATATGGATGACATTTGCCGCATTTGTCTTTATTCCGTTATCTTATTGCCTGGTGCAGCTTACAGGAAGCTGGATAGGAGTGGTGATCGCAAATACGATATCACTTATGCCATATGAATTTTTGGCGCCTGCTTTTACAATGCGGGAATTGAAAAGAAGACAAGTAAAAGTTTCTACATTACGAACCTGAAAAATAATGGGATAATGACAAGCCCGCAGAGTATTTTGCTCTGTGGGCTGTTTGTGCTTTTACACCTTTTCAAAATGGTTTCCGTATTGACAACATCGGTATCACGATGAGGTGCTGAACAGCGATAGGCGGACTCTTCTCCGGAACGTATCTGTATATTCTCTTTCATTATCAAGGATATTTCTGGAGAATTGCATATACTTATCATAAACGACAAATAGGATAGCCGATCACCATCACCCTGCGAGAAGTTCACATGATCAACACGGAAATGGGTAAGGGGTAAAGGTTGAATAAATTCTCTGATGAGCAATTTAGTTCAACAAACTGAACAAGTTCAGTTAGAGTTTGGGATGGTTCGGCATGGAGGAGAATATGGATTCCCAAAAGTTGGAGAATTTATTGAATCTGGCGTTGGATACGCCGATGGCACAGCGGGATAGGTCTATGGAATTAAATGTAGGATATGATAAGGAGGACAGTACCTGGGAATTGATCGTCAAGTATCACGGTGATCTGCGGCAGGGATTGTCCGTTTTAAATTTACTGCCTCAGTCAAATGTGATAAAGGTGGAAGAATTGATTGCCGGATATGCCATTTTGACGGTACCGGAGTCGATGATAGATGCGTTGGTGACAGTGGAGGAGATTGAATATATTGAGAAACCCAAAAGGCTCTTTTTCTCGGAACTGGCGGGTAATACGGCGGCCTGCTATGCGCCGGGCAGCCAGATCTTTAATGAGTTGAGCGGCAAGGGAGTTTTGGTGGCAGTGATCGATTCCGGGATCAGCTATTGGAATCAGGATTTCCGAAATACAGACGGGACTACCAGGATCCTGTATCTGTTGGATCAGGTGACCGGTGCGGAATATGACAGGGAACAGATCAATGCCGCATTGGCAACGGGAAGCAGGCTGCAGGCGGAGCAGATAGTCCCCAGCATCGACACAACGGGACATGGGACGGCGGTGGCGGGTATTGCGGCGGGAAATGGAGGGCAGGGTGGGATAGCTTATGCCGGTATGGCCCGGGAGAGTGACCTGTTGATCGTGCGGCTGGGAACGCCACGGGCAGATTCTTTTCCAAGAACGACAGAACTGATGCGTGCATTGACTTATACGGTTAATAAGGCGATCGCACTCAAAATGCCTGTAGCCATCAACTTAAGCTTCGGCAATACGTACGGGGCACATAACGGCACATCACTGCTAGAGCGCTTTCTGGACAATGTATCGGAGATTGGACGCAGCGTGATCTGTGTGGGAAGCGGAAATGAAGGGGCATCAGGCGGGCATGTAGGCGGCAGTGTGATCGTTACGGGACATAATAGGAATAGATTACAAAGTGACAGTAATGTCATAGCAGATAGTACACGCGTGGAACTGACGATCGGAACCTATGAAACAGGGCTGAATATTCAGTTGTGGAAGGAATATACGGATCGTTATGTAGTGACGTTGGTGTCGCCTGCAGGGCAGTCCCTGACTGTAGATACTGACCGGCCGGGTCAGCAAAACTACCGGCTGAATAATACGCAGATCCTCCTGTATAACGGAGAACCGGCTCCCTATCTGACAAGCCAGGAGATCTATTTTGATCTGTTGCCGGTAGCAGGCAGTAGATATCTGGACAGCGGAGTATGGACTTTTCTGCTGCGGCCGGTGGAAACGATCACGGGAAATTATACCTTCTATCTTCCATCCGGTACGGCGAGGAGTGAGAATACGCGCTTTGTCAGGACTACGCCGGATGTAACGCTGACTATTCCCTCCACTGCTTCAAAGGTCATCACGGTAGGCGCTTATGATCCGGTATATGAAGCGTATGCGGATTTTTCCGGGAGAGGTTATCTGTATCAGGAGCAGGTCAACAGCCGTACCTCGGATTCCTTCGTGAAGCCGGATATGGTCGCACCGGGTGTGAATGTGATCGCGCCTGACAGAAACGGGGGCTATACGCCAGTTACGGGGACTTCTTTTGCAACACCTTTTGTGACCGGAGCGGCGGCGCTTCTTATGCAATGGGGAATCGTTATGGGAAATGATCCGTATCTGTACGGGGAGAAAGTAAAGGCTTATTTACGGAGAGGGGCTAAACCGATCCGAGGTGAGACGGAGTATCCGAATGCGAGGGTGGGGGATTATGATATTATAGTGCTAAGTTAGCAGGGAGCCAGTAAAATCAAGGTGTTCCGCTGATTTAGTCCAAATATTTTTTCGCTGCGGAAGCAGCAAAAAAGGATTGGGACAGGCCTGTTTTTAGTCTTGTAACTGCAAATTTGATGACTTGACACTAAATTACCACAAGGCTGTCAGGTATGGGACAAGTACGTTTTAAGGAGGTGCAGGAGAGCGTTTTGCCCGGAAGTGTTTTTTATAAAGAAGAAATTATATTTGGGACTAAGTTTGTTAATTGTTAGCTGACTTAGTCCCTTTTTGTATCTAATAACGATGCGCGAAGCGTGTCGGCGTTTAGTAAGAGGAGGATATGCTATGTCAGTACATTCAGCAATGAATTCAAACAGAAGATATACGGTTACATTTAAAAACAAGGAGCATGAGGAATTTTATATGAACTGCTTACAGAGGTGTAAACGCCAGGACGTATACCATAAAGCATTGATTTACTGTCTTGGGATCAGTTGCGATACCAGACAGAATGTGGAGAAAATTTACGATTTTGGTAGGGATTCCGTAAAGACAGAATGCCTTGGGGAAGGCTGGATCACCAGCGGCAGTGCAAGGATAGTCAGGATGGCGTTCAACCTTTTCTGCAACGGTACACCCAGCGCATACAACCTTGAAGGGGAAGAGAAAGTAAGGGAATGCCAGCGGTACACAGTGGAGGATCTGTTCTGCTGTGAGTATGCAGTATATTTTTTGGAGGCAATTAAGGTACGCTATCCGGAATACTGCTTTCCGGTAGATTTATCAGCATTTGGAATGTGAAGCCATACAAACATCACGCACAGGAGGAAATTTTATATGAAGGAAAGAAAATTAAAAATTTACAGTGGGAGCGGGAAAAATTATACGCATTATCCACAGATCATTATACAGGGGAAATGGTTGAGATCGTTGGGATATTTCATAGGTGACAAAGTGACTGTCACACAGGATGGCAACAGGCTTATTATAGAGAAATATGAAGACGGACATGGTGCGGATGAGGAAGCAGCCATGGTGGCAGAATCTTGTTATTATGAAGCACCAGTAAGGAGGGCGTCATGGTTTTAAATATGGTATTGGCAAGTGTGGCAGGGATGAAGGAACAGATTGATGATATGTTAAAATGTTCTACTTATGATGAACATGCAGACCTCAGAGGGCTGCATGTTGACAAAAAGGATAGTGACCAGCTCTTCCAGCTAAAGGAACTGAAGGCAATTATGAGGAAACTGGCAGATATTGCCGGAAGCATTGAGTATCTTTTACGTCCGGTTTTGGAGACCGGCACTTTACACAAGGATGAAAGTGGGGAATACAGGACGGAAAAGGGATACTGCTACCGCAGCGGGAGCCTGATTGAAGTTTTATTGCAGGACGATTTACATGAAGTTCCCTGTTGGATACAGACGAAGGTAGAGCATGACGGGGAAGACTATTACCTTGTTGGATATGATGATATCTCTATGGAAGGTCTGAATGTCCGCGTGAGATAGAAAATAGAAGCGAAGGAGAGTGGAATATATGGAGAATACAGGAAGAAAATGTAAGGTGGTCGCCATGGCAAACCAGAAAGGCGGGGTGTCAAAGACCACGACTACGGTAAATTTAGGGATCGGGCTTGCGAGAGCAGGCAAAAAGGTCCTGCTGATTGACGACGATGCACAGGGCAGTCTCACCGCAAGCATGGGAATCAGGGAGCCGGACAAGCTGGAAAAAACGCTTGCTGCAGTTGTAGCCTCTGTTATGGAAGGACAGGAAGTGGAAGCTGGTTTCGGTATCCTTACCCATGAGGAAGGGGTGCAGTTCCTTCCGGCAAACATTGACCTTGCGGCGGTTGAGGTATCGCTGATCAGTGCCATGAGCAGGGAATATATGCTGAAAGAGTACATAGAGACGGTGGCACCGTATTATGACTATATTATCATAGACTGTACGCCTTCGCTGGGTATGTTGACGATCAATGCCCTTGCCGCCGCCGATACGGTACTCATACCTCTGCAGGCACAATACTTATCTTTAAAAGGGCTGGAGCAGCTTATCACAACCATTATGAGGATAAAGAAGCGGATCAACCCGGCACTGGATTTTGAGGGAATCCTGCTGACCATGGTGGATGTCAGGACAAATTATGCAAAGGACATTATGGAACTGGTGCGTGAGAATTATGGACAGATCATACCGGTATTTGAGAATTATATCCCTTTGTCGGTAAGGGTAGCAGAGGCAAGTGCGAAAGGGAAGAGCATCTTCGTACATGACCCGAAGGGAAAAGCAGCCGAGGCATATGGGATTCTGACGGAGGAGGTGCTTATGCATGGCAGGCAGGAAAAGCAGCGCTTCCAATATTAAAATGCCGGATGTAAACATGCTGTTCGGTTTGGAGCAGGATAGTGACAATTCGGCGGAAAAAGTAGAAGAAGTGGATATAGGAAAATTATATTCTTTTAACGACCATCCCTTTAAGGTGCTGGACGATGAAAAGATGCAGGAGACCGTGGAGAGCATCAGGGAGCATGGCATTATCTGCCCTCTGATCGTCAGGCCGGGGAAGGAAGAGGGGTATGAGATTATAGCGGGACACAGGCGGAAACGTGCCTGTGAACTGCTTGGACTTGGGACGGTTCCCTGCTTTATCCGTGACCTTTCGGACGAGGAAGCCACAATAACGATGGTGGACTCCAACATACAGAGGGAAGAGCTTCTGTTCAGTGAAAAGGCTTTTGCCTATAAGATGAAGCTGGAGGCGGTAAGGAAGCAGGGGCAGAGGACAGACTTAACTTCCCGACAAGTTGTCGGGAAGTTGGAAGCGGCGGATGAGATTGGGGAGAAAAGCGGGGAAAGCGGCAGGCAGATACAGCGGTTCATCCGTCTGACTTTTCTCATAAAGCCCCTGCTTGATTATGTTGATGAAAAGAGGATTCCGTTTAATGCCGGGATAGAATTATCCTATCTGGAAACGGAAGAGCAGGAACAGCTTTACCAGACGATAGTGCGGCTGTGTGTATTCCCCAGCCTTGCACAGGCTAAGAAGCTGAAGGAATTGAGCAGAGAGGGGAAGCTTGACGGAAACGGGATAGAGATCGTTCTTTCCGATGAAAAACCAGTGGTACAGGCAGTCAAACTGCAAAGAAAGAAGCTGAATGAGTATTTCCCTGCGGATTATTCAGCGGAGCAGATGGAGGAAGTCATCTATGAATTATTAAAGAGATGGAGTTTTGAGCAGGGGAACCGGCAGGAAGGATAGCGTTGGAGAGTCTATCATATTCTGGCAGGGAAAATAAAATATTGATCCATACAAAAGCAGAGAAGAACCCTTGGTGTCTCTGCTTTTGTGCTGGATAAAGGAAAAATAACAGGAACGGGGGAAGAAATGATGCAGGGAATCCAGTTTGATTATTTCCATGGAATGGAAGCGGAACAGTACAGCTTTTACCGAATCCCTAAGATGTTGTTCACAGCGGAATGTTTCCGTGGGCTTTCCTGTGAGGCGAAAGTCTTATATGGGCTGATGCTGGACCGTATGGGATTAAGTATCAAAAACAGGTGGTTTGATGAAGAGGACAGGGTATACATAGTTTTTACGGTGGAAGAGATTGTGGAGATGATGGACTGCGGGACACAGAAGGCGGTAAAGCTGGTGAAGGAACTGGACGCAGATAAAGGGATCGGGCTGATTGAGAAAAAGCGTTTAGGGCTGGGAAAGCCCAACGTGATCTATGTGAAGAATTTTATGACGGTGAATGAGGAACCCTGCCTGCCGAGAGGAAGGGCTGATGATGAAGACAGAAAGGGAAGAGAGGTAAACAGGGAGCCTGGAAGTGACAATTTAGGAATTGAAGAAACTGACAAACAGGGATTTTCAGAATCACAATTCCAGAATAGTGAAAATCACAATTCAGGAGTTGTGAAAACCATAATTCAAGAATGTTCAGGATCACAATTCCAGAATGGTGAAAATCACAATTCAGGAATGATGAAAACCACAACTCAAGAATTTCCAAAATCACAATCTAATAAAACTGAGTTAAATAAAACTTATTTTAGTGAAAATGATCCTATCAATCCTTATCCATCTGATGTGATAGAACAGATGAACAGTTACCGGAACCTCATACGGGAAAATATTTCGTATGAGTGTTTCATGAGTGACAGAGACTGCCGTAGGGAGGAACTGGACGAGCTGGTGGAACTTATGGTGGATGTGATGGTGATGCCGGATCATGCGTCTTTGCGTATAGCGGGAGTGGAGAGGCCGGCAGTGATGGTGCGTGAACGGTTCTTAAAGCTGGAATACCCACACATGGCTTATGTGTTGGGCTGTCTGCGAGGGAATACCGGCAAAGTGGGGAATATCAGGTCGTATCTGCTGACATCGCTCTATAATGCCCCATTGACCATAGACAATTATTACCGGGCAGAGGTAAACCATGACCTGTATGGGACCGGGTAACGTTTGCCGTATAGTGTGGCTAAACCATGAAAGCAGCCGGATATAGGATTTGGTTGTTTTTTGATGCTCATTTTCAGGAAAGGGGGATACCGTGGTGGGCAGGCGTGCAGTGTCACAGGAGCTTCTCCTGCTGGGGGAACGCATACGGAGCCAGAGGATAAAACTGTGCCTGTCACAGGAAGCGCTTGCAGAGAAAGCGGGGATCAGCGCCAATACGGTAAGCCGGATCGAGGGAGGGCAGATGTCCATGGGCATAGAGACTTTTATAAAACTGGCACAGGCAATGAATGCAGACGCCAATGACTTGCTTGGCATTGTCCCGGAAGTGGGGAAAAAGCAGTACCAGGATATGATCCACTGTATCAGCCATTTAAAGTCAGCGGAACAGGAAATCGTATTGAGGATGGTTGATGTGCTGGTGGAAGGTTTACGGAAGGGCAGATGAAAGAAGTTCTACGGATATGGTGGGAAAATAGAACAATTTCTACCTGTCTGGTGAGGAAAGCAGCCGGACATTCCGATAAAATGTACCCATAGGACATGAGACAGGCAGTAAAGAAAAGTTTCCGGCTCCGTCAAAAAAAAACGGGTGAGCCGGGAGCTGTTTTTTACTGCCTGTCTTGCGATAGAGAGCAGTTCATGCAGTAGAGACAATGCCGGGCAGCCCGTGTCTGGGAGCAGATAAACATGCTCTGGACAGAAAGGCGGTCTGTATGCTGACACTGCAAGAACTGAAAGAGATTACTGAAACCACAAAACACGGGATAAAAATGCCGACTGCAAGGAATCTGAGGGAAACAGGAAAGACGGTGGCAGAAAAACACCTTAAGAATGACGCATGGATCACAGCCTATCAGAACGGGTATGCATTGTATCATGCCAGCGGACATTCCACCGTATTTCCGATCCATACATGCGGAGCATATCTGTATGTGTCAAACGGCGTAAGCAGTTATCTTCCGGAACATTTTTTTGAGAAAGAACCGTGGTATGTCCGACTTGTGCTTGAAGGAGAGGACAGACTGGACCGCAACCAGAGGGCAAAGGAGCAGGAAAGGACGGTTTCCTACAGTGCCGTATCGGAGGAATGGGAAGCCATTGGCAATGCCGGAAGAAATCCGCTGGAATGTCTTGTACACAGGGAGAACATGAAAGAAATACTGCGCTGCCTGACAGAACGGCAGAGGGCGGCAGTCAGCCTTTGTTTTTTCCAGCAGAAGAGCAGGAAGGAAGCAGCGGGGGAGCTTGGGATCAGCAGCCCGGCGGTATCTGCCATACTTTTGCAGGCAGCCCGGAGACTGCGGAAGAAATATCCATCCGGAGATCAAGCAGAAAAGGCGGTGGCGACTGTATGAGGGGGAAGCAACCAAAGGAACGGGAGAAATATGTGATCCGAATGGGTGATGGTACGCTGGTGGAAGTAAACAGGGAAATCTATCTGGAATGGTACCGGTCAGAGAGGAGAGAGCGGTACCAGAAGGAGCGTGACCGGAAATATGGGTTGTGCAGTATTGAAGGACTGCATGAAAAAGGATATTTTCCTGAACAATTCATTTACACTGTAGATGTGACACAGGAAGCGGTTTTATGGAATGAATGCCGGGAAAAGCTGGGGAATGCCATTAAAAGCTTGAAAAAGCGTGATGCGCAGCTGGTACAGCTTTTATATTTTGAAGAGATTACTGTAAAGGAAGCGGCGAATATTTTTGGATGTAGCCGGAAAACAATAGGGAAGCACAGGGATAGGATATTGAAGGAATTGCGGCAAAGGGTTGGTATGTAGGATAATGGATTTATGATTAGTTATTGGTTTTTAGTAAGAGGTTTTGAGTATTAAAACTGTAAAATGTATTTACTTTTCTGGGTATAGAATCTGTAGTTAAGGAAGATAGTATATTTCGAAAGTATTAGTGATGAAGAGATGAAATAAGAGTTTCGGCAATTGTAACTGGAATAAAAATATTGATTTGGAAGAACTAATATTTACTGTGAAACCCAACCTTTATCTTAGCTAAAAAAGCGCAGACTACCCCTATAGTATATTTTTGAGCCTTTTGACTTTCAGGTATGATTAAGCAGGTTGTCCTGCGGCAGAATCTCCCCAGCCTAACGCTTTTAGCTTTTTCAGGTACGCTTTAATCTTGCGTTCTTTGTTGAACTGGTTATAATAATCAGCACCAAGATCTTTGAAAACGACGCCATCCTTCAGGATATGGTATATGGCAATCAGCATGGAATGAGCAACGGCCACATATGCCCGCTTTTTTCCACGGTGTGCACTGATTCTCATAAACTGTGCATAGAAATAGGATTTCTTGTTTTTCACTGCTGCATGTGCACAGTTGACCAGCGTCTCCCGCAGAAGGGCATTTCCCTTACGGGTTTTCCCGGATTTCCGTTTCTTTGCACTTTCATTGTCACCGGGACACAGACCTGCCCAGGAAGCAATGTGGGCATCATCCGGAAAACGCCCCATGTCTGTCCCTATGACAGAGATGACCGCTTGTGCACTGGTGCTGCCTATGCCGGTGACCTCCTGGATTGCTGCGGAAGCCTGCTTTTCTTCCGGCTTCATGAAACTGTCAATGTCATCATCCAGTTCTTTGATATGGATATTAAGCTCATCGAGATGTTTCAGCAGTGTCCGCATCATTTTCCGCTGTAGCGGGGACATGACACCATTCAGATCATCGATGATCTGCTCCTTTGTCGCTTTGAGATTATGGGCGATTACTTTTTTGTCGTACATCTCATCGTACTTGGCATCATCGAAGGACTCTCCGGTAAGGATGTACTCCAGGATATTTCTGGCACTTTTTCCATTAATGTCTGATACTGTGCCTGAAAGCTTGATGTTGGCACCCTCCAGCATTTTCTGGAGACGGTTCAGTTCCCTGGTGCGCTCACCTACCAGACTTTTGCGGTAACGGACAAGTTCCCTGAGTTCCCTCTGATCCTTATCCGGGATGTAGCTGGCCTGGAGCAGGCCGTGCTGGAGCAGATCCGCAATCCACTCTGCATCCTTGACATCTGTTTTGCGTCCTGGTACTGCCTTCATGTGATGTGCATTTACAACCATGGCATTCAGCCCGGACGATTCAAGGATGTTATACAAGGGCTTCCAATAAGAAGCTGTGCTTTCCATGGCGACCATTTCACAGCCGTCGCTGCTCAGCCAGTCAGCAAGCTTAAGAAGCTCCCTGGTTGTCGCGCCAAACTCCCGTACTTCCTGCTTTTTGCCGCATTTGAAGCAGGCCACGATGAGTTTTTGGTGAACATCAATACCACAACATTTGTCGTAAACTTTTTCCATAGTAACACCTCCTGGAAGAATTTACGGCAGGGCCTCCTGTCTCTTATCATTTTACTGTACGTCCTTTTGCTGCACAAACAGCTGGACAGATGGTGGTGCAAATGAGGAGGTCCAAAATCAGTTTAGTTAACGGGCTACAGGCCCAAAATAACATCGATCTTTGCCGTTGCCTATAGTATACGGCTAAAAATAACAATTGCAAACTCTGACTTGCTCAAAAGGTTTCATTTATGGTGGTGTCAAGTGTGCGAGACATGGGAGTTTAGTTAAGATGTTTTTGTTATTGTCACAATAAAACGATTCTTGTAAAAAAATGTAAAAAGTACTGATTTTATGAAATATATATGTTATAATCCTACAGTAGCAGTTTATTATATCTTTGGACAAATGATAAAGAGGAGCATATTCAGAAAAATACCAAGGTTATATGTTATATTATTAATATATAGGTGGAACATATGGATATTGAATATATAGATATACATTCAGATATTTTCGACGAGATTGTTGAAGATATAAAAAAGAACAATCTTTCGAGAAATATTATGCCAAAGCTTATTGTAGGAACCGGTCTGTCGTTGATATATGGGGTTCCTGGTATGAAAGCATTAGCGGAGTATTTAGGAAAAGAAATTAAGAAATCCAAAGATACAGATTTAAAAGCAATGTGGGAGAATCGTCAAGATGTTATAAAAAGCAAGGGATTAGAGATAGGACTTGCTAATCTTACTCAGGCAGAAAGTATTTTGGTTGATCAGATTAAACTTTTAACTACAAAATATATTTTAAGCAGTGAAGAAAAAATTCATGGGACTATTTTAGAAAAGAACACCGGTTTTAGCAGATTACTGGCATATTTAAGTAACACGGCTAGTGTCAACAATAGAGTAATTGATGTCATGACTCCAAATTATGACCGTGTTATTGAGATTGTATGCGATAAGCTTGGGATAGGAGTTATTACTGGATTTCAAGGAGGCTTATATTGTAGATTTAACAGAAATTTGTTGAGGCAACCAATGGAATTGTATAATTGTAAAAAATCAACATGGATTCGTCTATTTAAACCGCATGGATCGATAAACTGGATTAATGAAAATGGAAATGAATATTTGACGAATAATTATGAGGTTCTTCATCAAAAACTAGATTATATTGAAATAGTTACGCCAGGAAGTTCAAAGTATAGAGAAGGATTAATCAATAATACATTTAGATGTATGCGGGAGGAGTTTAATGAATTATTAAGTCTAGAGCATAATTATTCACTATTGTTTTATGGATATGGGTTTAATGATGACCATTTTGATACAGCGTTGTTTGATAGTTTTCAAAAGAATGTGCTTATATTATCAAGAGACGTGAAATTAGAAATTCTTAATAAGGCATTAGAGAGAAAAAATATTATTGTGTTTTATCATGATGGTAGTAATGATTACATGATATATAAGTCTAAAAAGTATGTTGTGGATATACCTTTATGGGACATTAATCAATTTGCAGATATATTTATAGGGTAGGAGATTTCGATGCAGACAAATAATATTAATGAATGTTTATCAGATGTAGATTGTATTGGTATTGTAGAAAATGTGGATACAAGAAAAGTAGTAGTCAACGTAGAGCAAGAATCAATTCTTAACACATTGAAGATAAATGATATTGTAATTCTGGCTGGTAGCAATTCTGATGAAAAATTAATTGGCATTTTGACAAAGGTAATGAAAAAAAGGATAGAATTTTCCGACGATATGGAAGAAAATGAAGAGGTTTTCTATTCAAACAATTGTTGTGTAATTAATTTGGTTGGTAGTTTTTATAATAAATACGGAGCTGGAAAAGAAAATAAATTTAAGCGTGCAATTAATACATACCCAGAAATTAATAGTGTAGTATATCAGGCAAATGAGTCGGCAATGCGTATGATTATGAGCGCTGTAAGTAATAAAACTGTTGAAGGAGAAGATTTAGAAATTGGCCATTTTGCAAGTAACCGTGACGTACCAGCCATATTAGACGGGAACCGTTTCTTTCAAAGGCATGCTTGTATTGTAGGGAGTACCGGTAGTGGTAAATCTTATACAGTGGCAGGAATTTTGGAAAAGGCGAATCAGCTTCCTCATGCAAATATGATTGTATTTGATTTACATGGAGAATATAATGAATTGTCTTATGCTGATCAGATAAAAATCTGTGATGAAGATACGGGTTTGCATATTCCATTATGGTTTTTTAATTATGAAGAAATACATTCATTGTTTGTAGAATCATCAGAGGGAACTTCAACTAATCAAAGAGCGGCAGTCATAAATTATATTTTGCATCAAAAAAAAGAGTATATTAAGAAAAATATGGACAACGTATCGGAAGAAATTGTAACAGCAGATACTCCAGTCCCATTTTCAGCAAGTGGATTAATGGAGTATTTAGAAAAACAAAATATTTTGGAAGTTGAAACAGGAGAAATATACAAAACCGGGGATAATAAGGGGCAGGCAAAAACAAAAAGAGGTCAGTATTATGATAAGTTAACTAATTTGATTACCAGATTAAGAACAAAGCTGGATGATAAGAAATATGGATTTGTTTTTAATGAAAGCGATACTGCAACTGCGGATTATTTAAATCAATTTGCAGAAAGAATTATGGGAAATAATAAATATACTCAAACTTCCCACATTAAAAATGGGATTTTCTCCTTGAAAAATCAATACTTTA
>CAJUQJ010000046.1 GCA_910588215.1 uncultured Lachnospiraceae bacterium | reverse complement strand
CCATTAACTTATGGCATTTTCCGTCCTGTTATTTTAATGCCGAAAAAAATGGACTGGAAAAATGAGAAACAACTGCAATATGTCCTCTCGCATGAGTATGTGCATATCTATCGCTATGATACTGTAACAAAATTGATTGTGACACTTGCCCTTTGTATTCATTGGTTCAACCCTTTTGTGTGGGTGATGTATATTCTTTTTAACCGTGATATAGAACTGGCTTGTGATGAAAGCGTTATACGGCAATTTGGAGAAAAATCAAAATCTGCCTATTCGCTAATGCTTATCAACATGGAAGCAACAAAAAGTGGTTTATTGCCATTTTGTAACAACTTTAGTAAAAATGCTATTGAAGAAAGGATCACAGCGGTTATGAAAATTAATATGGATTTACTGGAATGGGCAAATGAAAGTTATGAAAGAATGGAACGGATCAATATTGATATTGGCCAGCAGGATTTTTGGAACAGAACAGATATTGAAGAAATGTTAAGTATGACAAAAGATGATATTGTAAGTAAGCTGAAAGAAATTGCAGCAGAATACAGTAACGATAAAATAACAATTATAATTCGTGAAGATTCTGTAAGTTTTGAAAAAATGGACGAACGAAGCGGGGAATTTGATTAATATTAACCGTTGCAGCTAACAATATCAATCTGTCCTATGTGGAAGATAGGGGGAATCATTTATGTTTTGCACTGAAGCATACAGATAACACATCATGTATACTTTCAATGGCTATTGCAGTAAAAAGTAACTTTCAAAAAGGTTGCTGCCATATCGGAGAAGTTGCAAAGCTGATGGGACATGCCAAGGAATTAGTCACAGTGGATATTTATGGTGACAATTCTTATATCATTCCTGAGGAGATTCCGGAATTACTGGCGTACATGAAAGATGTGATGCCTCCTGAAGGGAGATAAAAAGTTCATTCACAAAAAATTCAAGGAATCAGAACAAACGTTCTGAAAACTGCTGTACAAATCTGATTCAGTATGATATAATCAAATCTGCTTTTACATGATTCCAAAAGCATGAATTAAGTATATGATTGCTCTTATAGTGTTATTGTGTCTACATGGGTTTTATTACACTCATTTAATATTAAAATTTAATTTGGTGAACAGAATTCGTGTAAAAGCCATTTTCCGTCAGACGAAAGATGTGCTTACACGAATTTCGTACCAATAGGTGAACTTTTTTACTATGAATTTTGGAGGTAACCTTTGTGCAAACTGAACAAAAAACGTTCAAACTCCACAGTGAATACCAACCAACCGGCGACCAGCCGCAGGCCATAGAAGCCCTGGTCAAAGGGTTCCGGGAAGGCAATCAATTCCAGACTTTACTGGGTGTTACGGGCTCCGGCAAGACCTTTACCATGGCCAATATCATCCAACAGCTGCAGAAGCCCACATTGGTAATAGCCCACAATAAGACATTGGCCGGACAGCTGTACGGCGAGTTTAAAGAATTTTTCCCGGAAAACGCAGTGGAATATTTTGTGTCCTACTACGATTATTACCAGCCAGAGGCTTACGTTCCGTCCACCGATACCTATATTGCGAAGGACTCTTCCATCAATGATGAGATCGACAAGCTGCGTCTGTCAGCTACGGCATCTTTGACGGAGCGGCGGGATGTTGTGGTTGTGGCCAGCGTGTCCTGTATCTACGGCTTGGGCAGCCCGGAAGAATATGCGGGTATGAGTATGTCCTTGCGCCCGGGTATGCAACGGGACCGGGATGAGGTGATTCGGGGCTTGATCGAGATGCAATACGACCGCAATGATATGGATCTGGACAGGTGCTGTTTCCGGGTGCGCGGTGATGTGGTGGAGGTTTATCCGGCACAGGGCGGCGATCATCTGATCCGCATCGAGTTTTTTGGGGATGAGATCGACCGAATCGCGCAGACAGATCCGCTGACGGGACAAGTCCATGCGACGCTGGAACATGTGATGATCTATCCGGCTTCTCATTATGTAGTGCCGCAGGAGAAGATCAATATCGCCTGCGTAGAGATTGAGAAAGAGCTGGCGGAACGGGTGAAATACTTCAAGGGTGAGGACAAGCTGCTGGAGGCGCAACGCGTGTCGGAACGGACAAACTTCGACATCGAGATGCTGCGGGAGACCGGGTTCTGTTCCGGTATTGAGAACTATTCCCGCCATCTGAACGGTATGGCGGAAGGAGAGCCGCCTTTTACTTTGATGGATTATTTTAAGGATGACTTCCTTATTATAATAGACGAGTCCCATATGACGATCCCACAGATCCGGGGAATGTATGCGGGAGACAGATCGCGGAAG
Organism: uncultured Lachnospiraceae bacterium; assembly: GCA_910588215.1. Taxonomy (GTDB): domain Bacteria; phylum Bacillota; class Clostridia; order Lachnospirales; family Lachnospiraceae; genus UBA3282. Next base: position 28,773 of record CAJUQJ010000046.1, on the reverse strand, counting down.
AATACACTGGTGGACTATGGATTCCGACTGCCCTCGGCACTGGACAACAGGCCGTTGAATTTCGGAGAATTTGAACAGCATATTGATCAGATGCTGTTTGTATCGGCGACACCGTCGGAGTATGAGGCATCTCACGAATTGTTCCGCACGGAGCAGATCATCCGTCCTACCGGATTGTTGGATCCGGAGGTGGACGTGCGTCCGGTGGAGGGACAGATCGATGACCTGATCTCGGAGGTCAATAAGGAAGTGGCAAATCATCACAAGATCCTGGTGACGACGCTGACCAAGCGCATGGCGGAAGACCTGACAACCTATATGAGTGAAGTCGGAATCCGTGTGAAGTATTTGCACTCTGATATCGATACGCTGGAGCGGGCGGAGATCATCCGGGACATGCGTCTGGACGTCTTCGATGTGCTGGTAGGTATCAATCTGCTTCGCGAAGGATTGGATATTCCGGAAATTTCGCTGGTGGCGATTCTGGATGCGGATAAAGAGGGATTTCTGCGTTCTGAGACGTCCCTGATCCAGACAATCGGCCGTGCGGCGCGTAACTCGGAAGGACACGTTATAATGTATGCCGATAATATGACGGATTCCATGCGTGCGGCTATCATGGAGACAAACCGCAGGCGAGAGATCCAGCAGCGCTATAATAAGGAGCACGGCATTACGCCGCAGACGATCAAGAAGGCGGTGCGAGATCTGATCAGCATTTCCAGGACGATCGCCAAGGAAGAACGGAGATTTGAGAAGGATCCGGAATCCATGAGCAGACAGGAACTGGAGAAACTGATCAAGGATGTGGAGAAGCAGATGAAGAAGGCGGCGGCGGATCTGAATTTCGAGGCGGCGGCAGAACTGCGTGACAGGATGGTGGAATTGAAGGGGAAGCTGCGGGATTTTGATAAGGAGTAGCAGTGTAGCTGACACCGGATCCTGCAAATTTATATAATAATAGATGTTTATAAATAATAGATCTGAAAAGGAATACACACTGAGACAGAAACAGATGGTAACAAACAGTAACAGACAGTAACAAATGGAGGAAACTATGGCAGACACAGTAAAGATGCGTCCCCGTGAATATATCAAGATCCGGGGTGCAAATGAACATAATCTGAAAGCGTTGGATGTGGATATTCCCCGTAACGAGTTTGTGGTGCTCACGGGGCTGTCCGGTTCCGGGAAGTCTTCGCTTGCTTTTGATACCATTTATGCGGAGGGGCAGAGGAGATATATGGAGTCCTTGTCCTCTTATGCGAGACAGTTCCTGGGACAGATGGAGAAGCCGAATGTGGAGCGGATCGAGGGGCTGTCTCCGGCGATCTCCATCGATCAGAAATCTACCAACAGGAATCCTCGTTCCACGGTGGGAACGGTGACGGAGATCTACGATTATTTCAGATTGTTGTATGCCAGGATTGGTATTCCCCATTGCCCGAAGTGCGGCCGGGAGATCAGACGGCAGACTGTAGACCAGATCGTGGATCAGATCCTTGCGCTTGAGCAGGGAACAAGGATACAGCTTCTGGCGCCGGTGGTGCGGGGAAGGAAGGGCGAACACGCCAAGGTCTTTGAACGGGCCAAGAAGAGCGGTTACGTGCGCGTGCGTGTTGACGGGAATTTGTATGAATTGTCGGAAGAGATCAAACTGGAGAAGAACATCAAGCATACTATAGAGATCGTTGTGGACCGTCTTGTAGTCAAGGAAGGTATCGAGAGGCGTCTGACTGATTCCATTGAGAATGTATTTGCGCTGGCGGAAGGGCAGATGGTATTGGATGTGATAGACGGAGAGCCGATCAACTTCAGCCAGAGTTTTGCCTGTCCGGATTGCGGGATCAGCATCAGCGAGATTGAGCCGAGAAGCTTTTCCTTCAACAATCCCTTTGGCGCCTGCCCGGACTGCTTCGGCTTGGGATATAAGATGGAATTTGATCTTGAATTGATGATACCGGACAGAAGCCTCAGTCTGAATGAGGGCGCCATTGCCGTGATGGGATGGCAGTCCAGCAAGGACAAGGGCAGTTTTACCAACGCACTCCTGCAGGCATTGGCTAAGGAGTATAAGTTCAGTATGGATACGCCTTTTGAGGAACTGCCGCAGGAGGCGCAGGACGCGATCTGTTACGGCACGAATGGCAAGAAGGTTGACGTTTATTATGAAGGGCAGCGGGGTAAGGGCGTCTATCCGGTGGCTTTCGAGGGTCTGGTCAGGAATATGGATCGGAAATACCGGGAAACAGGTTCGGATATGATCAAACAGGAATATGAATCATTCATGCGTATTACGCCCTGTAAGGAATGCGGCGGTATGCGCCTGAAGAAAGAATCTCTGGCAGTGACCGTGTGTGATAAGAATATCTATGAGATCACATCCATGTCTATCACGAAGCTGCATTCCTTTATCGGGGATATGGAACTGACACCGCAGCAACAGCTGATCGGCAGGAGAATCCTGAAAGAAATCCGCGCCAGGGTCGGTTTCCTGATGGAGGTCGGTCTGGACTATCTGTCCTTATCCAGGGCTACCGGATCGCTTTCCGGTGGCGAGGCACAGCGGATCCGTCTGGCGACCCAGATCGGTTCGGGGCTGGTAGGAGTGTGCTATATTCTGGATGAGCCCAGTATCGGCCTGCACCAGCGAGACAATGACAAGCTGATCGCTGCCCTTAAGAACCTGAAGGACATGGGCAATACACTGCTGGTGGTCGAACATGACGAGGACACTATGTTTGCTGCGGACCATATTGTGGATATCGGGCCGGGGGCAGGATCCCATGGCGGCGAGGTGGTTGCGCAGGGTACGGCGGAGGAGATCATGCAGGTGGAAGAGTCCATCACGGGACAGTACCTGAGCGGCAAACTACGGATACCCGTACCAGAGAAGAGAAGGAAGCCTACCGGCTATTTGAAGGTCAAAGGCGCTCAGGAGAATAATCTGAAGAAAGTAGACGTAAAGATCCCGCTGGGAATCATGACCTGCGTGACGGGAGTCTCAGGATCCGGGAAGAGTTCGCTGGTCAATGAGATCCTTTATAAGCACCTGGCGCGGGATTTGAACAGGGCACGGTGTATTCCTGGCAGGCATACGGGAATTGAGGGGATAGACCAGCTGGATAAGGTGATTGACATTGACCAGTCGCCCATCGGCAGGACGCCCCGGTCGAATCCGGCTACCTACACAGGGGTGTTCGATCAGATCAGAGATCTGTTCGCCTCCACTCAGGACGCCAAGGCCAGAGGCTATAGTAAGGGAAGGTTCAGCTTCAATGTGAAGGGCGGCAGATGCGAGGCCTGCGGTGGCGACGGCATCATCAAGATCGAGATGCATTTCCTGCCGGATGTGTATGTACCATGTGAAGTCTGCGGCGGTAAGCGCTACAACCGTGAGACGCTGGAGGTAAAATATAAAGGTAAGAATATCTATGACGTGCTGGATATGACGGTGGAGGAAGCTATGCCTTTCTTCGAGAATCTTCCGTCGATCCGCAGGAAGATAGAGACGCTTTATGATGTGGGATTGTCTTATGTGAAGCTCGGACAGCCTTCTACGACACTGTCCGGTGGTGAGGCACAGCGGATCAAGCTGGCCACAGAGCTGAGCAAGCGCAGTACAGGCAAGACCATCTATATATTGGACGAACCGACTACGGGCCTGCATTTCGCGGATGTGCATAAGCTGGTGGATATTCTGCACAAGCTGGCGGAAGGCGGTAATACGGTGGTGGTCATCGAGCACAATCTGGATGTGATCAAGACTGCGGATCACATTATCGATATGGGGCCGGAGGGCGGCGAGGGCGGCGGCACCGTGATCGCTGAGGGTACACCCGAGAAGGTGGCGGAGAATCCGGTATCCTACACCGGCATCTATATCAAAAAGATGTTGGAAAAGGCAAAGAGTATGGGTTCCTGACGTTAATGCCGCGAAACGGGCAAAATCTGACATGAATCATCGTTTGTCCGCCTTCACGGCGGCACTTGGACTGACGATATAATAAATATAGGATTAGAGTGTTAAAAGGTGCTTTTTATAATGTGACGGGAGGGATAGCTATGAATATTGGCATGCATGGATTTGGCAGTTCTGTTTTTGGTGGCGGTTTTCTGAACAGAGGCAATGTCCTCAAGAGTACGCAGCAGAAGATGGAACGGCAGGAAGAGCGTGACAGGCAGGTTGCCTTCTTCGAGAATCAGAAGGAGAACCTTAAGAATATAAAATGCGAGACGGTGGAGGAGATTGCCAGAAAGCTGGAATTGTTTCACTCTTATGAGGATCAGATTGCGGCGGCGAAGATGGCCTACAACAACGAGCAGATGTGGCATATGATGGATGAGTCTCGGGAGATCGGAGAGAAAATCGCTGAGGCGGTGGAGAAGAGTAAGCCCAAGACACCGGAAGAGAGAATGGAAGATCTTGTGGAAGAGGCGACCGGCACGGAGAGTGGCGGCGGCATTCTGGAAGAACTGGACGAAGTGATGGAAGAGGCTCTGGAGCTGCAGGAGGAACTGCAGGACGTTCAACAGGAGATGACGCCCGAAGAATTGCAGAATCTGTCGGAGAATCTGCCGGAGGCAGCTGATGGACAGGAAGCTTTACAGGTGCAGGATGCGATCAAACCACAGGATATCCGACAGGTAGAGGAAGAATTAGTGACAGACGGGATGCAGAAGCCGACAGAGGAAATGACGACAGAGGAATTGCAGAGAGCCGCGGCGTTGTATCGTCCGTTTGATGCCAGGATCTGATCGGTCTTCTTCCCGGCGTCTTCGAGATATGATCTGGATGATTTTGGGAATGTTTTTTACATGCCGGTGGTTAAGGAATTCAGATAATATTCCGATACAAATACTATGGAGCATGGATGCTGAGAACAGGACGGAGGGAACCGTTCTGTTTTCGGTGTTCTTTTAATTTTTAAAATTTTTTAAAAAATCTATAAAAGCCTTTGAAAAACCATTTCTTTAGGTTATAATATATCCAGCATATTGCGCTTTTTCATGAAAACACATGGCTGACCGAACGGCAGGAGGCCTGAATCATGGTTTATTTTGACAGCAATTGGAAATTATTATAGAGAGATCACGAGAAAGGGGATCAAAGGGAATGCAGTATACAGACATTGGAATTGATTTGGGAACAGCCAGCATACTGGTCTACATCAGGGGCAAAGGCGTTGTATTGAAAGAGCCCTCTGTTGTAGCTTTTGATAGAGATACGAATAAGATCAAGGCCATCGGTGAGGACGCGAGACTGATGTTGGGAAGGACACCGGGCAATATTGTGGCGGTAAGGCCGCTGCGGCAGGGTGTTATTTCGGACTATCAGGTGACAGAGAAGATGATGAAGTATTTTATCCAGAAGGCTCTGGGCAAGAAGACGTTTCGCAAGCCGCGCATTGCCGTGTGTGTGCCAAGTGGTGTTACGGAAGTGGAGAAGAAGGCAGTTGAGGACGCTACTTATCAGGCGGGCGCCAGAGAAGTTTCCATCATTGAAGAGCCTATCGCGGCAGCGATCGGAGCGGGCATTGATATTTCCAAACCCTGCGGTAATATGATCGTGGATATCGGCGGCGGAACTTCCGATATTGCGGTGATCTCGCTGGGCGGTACGGTGGTCAGTGCTTCTATCAAGATCGCCGGAGACGATTTCGACGAAGCTATCGTGCGTTATATGCGTAAGAAGCATAACCTGCTGATCGGTGAACGGACAGCAGAGGATTTGAAGATAAAGATCGGTTCCGCTTTCAAGCGGCCGGAAGTAGACTATATGGATGTCAGAGGACGAAATCTCGTGACTGGATTGCCCCGTACCGTGAAGGTGTCTTCGGAAGAGACGGAGGAAGCTTTACACGAGACGACCGTACAGATCGTGGAGACGATCCACAGCGTTTTAGAGAAGACGCCGCCCGAGCTGGCAGCAGACATTGCAGACAGAGGGATCGTGCTCACGGGAGGTGGAAGTCTGCTGCGCGGATTGGAGGATTTGATCGCATCCCACACCGGCATTAATACGATGACGGCAGAGGATCCGATGACGGCAGTTGCTGTCGGTACCGGCAAGTATGTGGAGTTCCTTGCAGGGTATCGCGAGGATTGAGGCAGCGGTCCCTGCATCCTCTTTCGCATAGGTGCATTAGGATACAGGGTGTTAAATTTAAACAGAGAATGAAAGAGAGGCAGACTATCTATGCTTAAAGGGCTCTACACGGCATACACAGGAATGATCAATGAACAGCACAGAATGGATGTTATGACCAATAACCTGGCGAATGCCAATACAAATGCATATAAGAAGGAAGGATCTACCAGCCAGGCTTTTGATACGGTGTTAGCCTACAAGATCAAGGATATGTCGGAGCCGGGGAACATGCCGAGAAACCTCTCCACCAGGAAGGGATACGATGAAGGGCTGGTGGATAATCCGGATAAGTGGATGTCCGGAACCGGGATGAGCATGGGTGTAAAGGTTGGAGAAGACTATACGGATTACTCCGAAGGGCCGATGAAGGTAACTGACAATAAGTTTGATTTTGCGTTGGCAGGCCCGGGATTTTTCCTGATAGAGTATACGAATAAGGCGGATGTGACCTCAGTGAAATATACGAGGGACGGTAATTTTACCATGAATGGCCAGGGGTATCTCGTGACGCAGGATGGGGATTATGTTCTGGATGAGAATCGGCGTCGGATCAGACTCGACCCTAACGACAGTCAGATCGGAACCAACACGAACGGTGATATCTACCAGGACGGTAATCTGATGGCCACGATCGGCGTGGTAGATTTCGAGGACTATGACAGGCTGCAGCACTTTGGGGAGAATCTGTATCAGATCGCACCCAGCAGCGAGATGAAGAGCGCCGAGGCTGCCTACAACAGAGCCAGGACTAACACGGCATTGGCGGAGCGGGCGTTGAATGCTGCCAGAGCCGGTGGGGTGGAGGACCTTGAGGAGTTGGAGGCTGCGGTACGTGCGGCACAGCAGCGGGAAGAAGCGGCACAGCAGGAGTTGGAAGCGGCTCGCGAGGGCGAAACGACGGCAGCGAGAAGACTGGAACAGGAATCGACCGCGACGGTGAGAAACGGTGTTCTTGAATTGTCCAATATGTCGATCGTGACCGAGATGGTGAATATGATCGCAATTCAGAGACAGTATGAGAGTAATCAGAAGGTCATAACGACATATGATGAATCTCTTGATATAGCAGTGAACCAATTAGGTAGATTATAGGAGGCGTTATAGTATGGTTAGGAGTTTGTGGTCGGCGGCGACCGGTATGAATGCACAGCAGACGAATGTAGATACGATTGCCAACAATCTGGCGAACGTCAATTCAGCAGGATACAGAGCGCAGGTGGCGCAGTTTAAGTCACTTTTGTATCAGAATCTGCGTTCAGTCACAACAACGGCAAATGGAGATCCTAAGCCTACCAGTTCCCAGGTTGGCCTTGGTGTGCGGGTTGCTTCCCTCAATTCCATTTTTACGCAGGGGAGTTTATTGGATGCGCAGAGTAATACGGCATTTGCGATAGACGGCGACGGCTTCTTTGGAGTCCGCGGAGAAGACGGTGAGACCTATTATACAAGAAATGGTGATTTTACATGGGCATTGGGGACTAATGGCGGTATGATGCTGACGAATGCAGATGGACTTCCGGTCATGGATTCCAGAGGACGTGCGATCTCCTTGCCGCGTACTTATATAGCGAATAAACTGAGTATCACAGAGGATGGGCAGATCTGCTATCCTGATGACAGAAATAATCCGCAGCCGATCGGCGTACAGATAGGAACGTTCCAGTTCAGTAATCCGGGCGGATTGAACAGAGTGGGAAGTACCTTGTTTGCAGCGACGGATGCCAGCGGGCGTGCGATCAATGAAGACACGAATCCGGATGTGAATAAGAGTAGGATCGTACAGGGATATCTGGAAGGATCTAACGTACAGGTAGCCAATGAGATGGTAAATCTGATCGTAGCGCAGCGCGCTTATGAGATGAATTCCAAGGCGATCACGACGTCTGATTCCATGATGGAAGTGGCGAATAATCTGAAACGTTAGTTATGCAGCAGGAATGCTCATCGATGGTACATTCTGAGAATATGACTCAAGAGTAGAATGGTTTACGCATCCGGCAGTAAGGGATGCAGCTAGGGAGAAGGAAACGGATATGGCGATGGATTTAACTGGACTTGGAACGTACACGGACTATATGACCGATGCCAACAGAGTGAATACAGAGAACCTGCAGAAGAAGCTGGAGAATGCTGCAAAGACGGAAGAGGCGGAGAATGAAGCGCTTCTGGATGCCTGCAAACAGTTTGAAGCGTATCTCTGGGAGCAGATCTATAAAGAGATGGAGAAGTCTACGAAAGTCTTCAGCGACGAGGAAGACGAAGAGGGCTATGCATCTAATATGGTGGATTATTTCAGCGATACGGTCATTCAGCAGATTTCTTCTCAGACTGCAGCGGAGCAGTCCAATTCTCTGGCACATATGTTATATGAACAGGCGAAACGCAATTATAATTTGTAATAGGATCTGAATTGAGATTTGAAGTTTGACGGGCTGCCGATAAGGCAGCCCGTTTGTTTAAGGGATATTTAGAGCAGATGGATGTCATCAAGGGATTTGTGGAACATATTATATACCGCAATGCGGCAAACGGTTATACAGTCTTGAACTTGCTGGTAGGAGAAGATGAGACCACTTGTGTCGGCTTTTTCGGGTCGATGGATCAGGGGGAGACTATAGAGGCACAGGGCAATTTTACGACCCATCCTGTATACGGTGAACAGTTCAAAATAGAACAGTACAAGATCGTACCGCCGGATGATGTGGTCAGCATAGAGCGGTATCTGGGATCTGGGGCCATCAAGGGTGTGGGAGAGGCGCTGGCAGCCAGGATCGTGAAACGGTTCGGGACAGATACTTACAGGATCATTGAGGAAGAACCGGAGCGGCTGGCGGAGATCAAAGGGATCAGTGAGCGCAAGGCAAGAGAGATCGCGACCATGGTATATGAGAAGCGGGATGCCAGAGAAGCCATGTCCTACCTGCAGAAGTATGGCATATCCAATACACTTGCTTTTCGTATTTATGAGACCTATGGTACGAGACTTTATGGGATTCTTAAGGAAAATCCATATCAGCTTGCAGAGGATATCCAGGGGGTAGGATTCAAGATCGCAGATGAGATCGCTGCCAGGATCGGGATCCATACGGATTCGGATTATCGGATCAGGAGCGGGATCCTCTATACTTTGATGTTGGCGGGTGCGGAGGGGCACTGCTTTTTGCCGAAAAGTATTCTTCTGCGGAAGACGGGCGAGTTGTTGGGACTGGAGCCTGGTGTGATGGAACCGCATCTGGCTAATCTGACTATGGATAAGAAGCTGGTCATGAAAATGTCGGCTCCGGGGGAAAACGAAGCGGAATGTAAGGTCTATGCATCCTCCTACTACTATGCGGAGCTTAATTGTGCCAGGATGCTGCATGACCTGAATATATCGGCGACGGAGGAGCAGCTTCTGCCTGCAGAGGAAGAAAGTCTGACGGTGAAGATCGATCGGTTAGCCGGGGAATTGAATCTGGAACTGGATGAGCTGCAGAGAAGATCGGTGCTGGAAAGTGTGAGGAACGGTATCTTCGTTCTGTCGGGCGGACCGGGGACAGGCAAAACGACGACTATCAACGTGATCATACGGTATTTTCTGTCCGAAGGAATGGATATTTTCCTGGCGGCCCCGACGGGAAGGGCGGCGAAGCGCATGACGGAAGCGACCGGATATGAGTCGAGAACGATCCACAGGATGCTGGAATTGAACGGAGAAGCCTCCGGCGAGACACGGGCAGCCAAATTTGAGCGGAACGAGAGCAATCCACTGGAAGCGGATGTGATCATCGTCGATGAGATGTCGATGGTGGATATCTTCCTTTTTCAGGCACTTTTAAAGGCGGTGATGGTGGGAACCAGGCTGATCCTGGTGGGAGACGTCAATCAGCTCCCTTCGGTAGGACCGGGACAGGTATTGCAGGATATCATGAACAGTGAGAAGTTCCCAATGGTGGTGCTGGAGAAAATATTCCGGCAGGCGGGGGAGAGTGATATCGTCTTGAATGCGCACCGCATCCATGCGGGGGAGAAGCTGTCCCTGGATAATAAAAGCCGGGATTTCTTTTTTCTGGAAAGAAGTGACACCAATGTTATTTATAAGCATATGATACAGTTGATCACGGAAAAACTTCCGACCTATGTGGGCGCGCAGCCTTATGATATACAGGTGCTGACACCGATGCGAAAGGGACAACTCGGGGTGGAGACGCTTAACGGCATTCTGCAGCGGTATTTAAACCCTGCGTCGGCAGACAAGAAGGAATGCACAGCGGGAGAAACCGTTTACAGAGAGCATGATAAGGTCATGCAGATCAAGAACAATTATCAGCTGGAATGGGAGGTTGTCAGCAAGTACGGGATACCGATTGACAAAGGGACCGGTATTTTTAACGGCGATATCGGAATCATACAGCAGATCAATGAGTATGCGCACGAGATCGTGGTGGAGTATGATGAGCATAGAAGAGTGACTTATCCCTATGCGCAGCTGGATGAGATAGAACTGGCTTATGCGGTGACGATCCATAAGTCTCAGGGCAGCGAATACCCGGCGGTGATCATGCCGATTCTGTCGGGACCGAGGATGCTGTTTAACAGGAATCTGCTCTATACGGGGGTGACCCGGGCCAAGAACTGCGTTACGATCCTTGGCAGCCGGCGCACCATACAGGAAATGATCGATAACGACCATCAGAACAGACGTTATACCGGCCTTGCGGAACGCATCCGGGAACTGATGATGTAACAATGAGAGTGCCGTTACTGCGAACAGACGGAAATCATAGTTACCTGTGTGCGGAAAGATATCGGGGTGCGATCAAGAATTTGTGACGCTGCGGAATGGAGGGGAACATGAAAAGAACATTTCCGGAGATACTGACGGATATTTTCTATCCGCGCAGGTGTCCCGTCTGTGACAGGGCAGTCAGGCCCTTCGGTGGTCTTATCTGTGAGACCTGTAAGTCAAAGTTTATATATGTAAAGCAGCCTTACTGTTTGAAATGCGGAAAAGAACTTACCCGGGAAACGGAAGAATACTGCGGAGACTGCCTGCATCGCAGGCATCTGTTTGACAGCGGCCGTGCGCTTTTCGTCTATAAAAGTGTGGCGGATTCCATTTACCGTTTTAAGTACAAAGGCAGGCAGGAATACGGGATGTACTATGCCAGCTGTATGGCAAAACGGCTGGGCACGTGGATCGTGCAGCGCAGGCCGGATGCTCTCATTCCTGTGCCGATCCATGCGGCGAAGAGACGGGTGAGAGGATACAACCAGGCGTATGTGCTGGCGAGAGAGCTTGGCAGGTGCACAGGCATTCCGGTGAAGGCCGATCTGGTCAAAAGAGTCCGCAGGACTGCGCCCATGAAAGATTTACCATTGGCAGAGAGACAAAATAATTTGAAAAGGGCTTTCAAAATCTGCCGGAATGATGTAAAATTAGATACGGTTATCATTATCGACGATATCTATACGACGGGCAGTACCATCGATGCGATGAGTTATGAGCTGCGCAGGGCAGGTGTGAAGCATATTTATTTTGTAACACTTGCGATCGGGAACGGTATATAGAGTCGGCAGATGCAGATGAACTGCTACATATTTACATCAATGATTACAGGAGGATGATACCATGAATGCGAGAAACTGCAGAAAATGCGGGAGACTTTTTAATTATGTATCGGGACCGCCAATCTGTATGGCATGCAGAGAGGCGCTGGAGGAAAAGTTCCAGGAAGTAAAGAAATATATCCAGGACAATAGAAATGCGACAATTCCTCAGGTGTCAGAGGCATGTGAGGTAACTACGAATCAGATTCAACAGTGGCTTCGAGAGGAGCGCCTGCAGCTCGGGGAAGGTTCGGGGATCACACTGTTTTGTGAGAATTGCGGTGCGGCCATCATGACAGGACGTTTCTGTGAGAAATGCAAGAACAGCATGGCGGACAGATTAAGTAGCAGCATCCATAAACCGGAAGCTCCGAAGCCTCAGTCTAAGAAGAAGGATCCGAAAGACAACCCGAAAATGCGTTTCCTGGGTTAGGAGACAGGTATGTTAAATGAAGAGAGAATAATCCTAATGACGAAAATGGCTTCCTACGAGGCAAATGAAGGCAAGAAGAATGTTGCCATCGGAAGCTATTTTCGCGGTGATTATATAGGATGGCAGGTGTTGAAGTCCATTATAAGTGCAACAATTGCATTTGTAGTGGTCTTTGGTGTGTACATTTATTATGATTTTGAGACATTTATGACAGACATCTATAAGATGGATCTGATAGAATTCGCAAGGCACATCCTGTCCATGTATCTATGGACGGTAGGCATATATGCCGTGATCGCTTACGCAGTCTATATGATACGGTATATGAGAGCGATGAAGAGCCTCAAGCTGTATTATATGAACCTGCGCAAACTGTCAGGTATGTATAAACAGTAATATAAGTATACGAAAGTTGAGGGCCTGCGGAATAAACCGCCAGGCATAAATCAAAGCATCCTGCAGGCATGTTCTGTAAGATGTGTGAAAAGGTAAGGATAAAAGATGACCGGCTTACTTGTTGCAAAGCAGATCTTAATGACTCTGTATAGTAGATATGAAGTGTATATCACGCCGCTGCTGAAATTTTTGTTGGCGTTGATATCGTTACTCCTCATCAATTCCAGAATAGGATACATGGATAGCATTGATAAGATGACAGTGGTCTTGATCGTGGCCTTAATGTGCTCTTTCATGCCCATGAATTTTATCTTGCTCATGGCGGCGATCTTTATTATGCTGCACCTGTATGCATTTAATCTGGAATGTACCATTGTGCTGGGCGCGGGATTCCTGCTCATGTTTTTGGTATATCTGCGGTTTTCACCAAAGGATACGCTCGTGGTCCTGCTGATGCCGATCTGTTTTCTACTCAGAATACCGTATGTGATACCGCTGGCTATGGGGTTGATCGGAACGCCGGTATCGGCGATATCCATTGCATGTGGCGTTATTGTATATTATATGCTGCATTTTGTGACGCAGAACGTATCCGTGATACTGGCGATGGCAGATGAAGAGAGGACTGCAAGATTTAAATTTGTTGTGGACGGTCTCCTGCACAACCGTGATATGGTCATTACGATGGCGGCGTTTGCGGTCACAGTGATTCTTGTGTATTTTATCAGGAGACTGAGCATAGATTATGCATGGACGATAGCTATGGTGGCAGGAGCAGTGGTGAATATCACGGTGCTGCTGGTCGGTGACCTGATGTTTGATACGCATGTAGCGCTTCTTGAGGTAGTTCTGGGTAATGCCCTGTCGCTGCTTTTGGCGGTGATACTACAGTTTTTTGTATTCAATGTGGATTACAGCAGAACGGAGAAGGTACAGTTTGAAGACGATGAATATTATTATTACGTCAAGGCCGTTCCGAAGATCGTAGTATCTAAGCCCGAGAAGAAGGTAAAGCAGATCAACAGCCAGAAGGCAAAGACTGCATCCAGATCAAGGAGCACTCATTGACGAAAGGTGAATGGTCCGTCGTCAGATCGTCGCGCTGTTAAGCATGTAAAGGTGGTGTAAGAATATGCAACAACTGAATACGCTGATTGATACCTACTTGACGAAACTGCATATGCCCACTATTCATAAGACTGATATCGTTGAGATCATCATCTTATCTTTTATTTTTTATTATATCCTGGCATGGATCAAGAACACCAAGGCATGGTCGTTGCTCAAGGGTGTCATCATGATCGCAATCTTCATATTGGTAGCGGCATTTTTTAACATGAATACGATCTTGTGGATCGTGACGAATGTATTCAGTATTGCGGCGATAGCGATCGTGGTTGTATTACAGCCGGAGCTGCGCAAGGCATTGGAGGAATTAGGGCAGAAGAATATTTTCTCATCCATTGTATCGTTTGATTCCGGTAAAGCCGAGGGTGGGCTTTTTTCTGACCGGACGATCAATGAGATCACGAAGGCGTGTGTTGAGATGGGGAAGGTGAAGACCGGGGCCTTGATCGTGATCGAGCAGCACCAGTCGTTGAAGGAGTATGAGAGGACAGGAATCGATGTGGACGGAATCGTGTCCAGTCAACTGTTGATCAATATTTTCGAACACAACACACCCTTACATGACGGGGCGGTGATCGTGCGAGGGAATCGTGTTATTTCTGCGACCTGCTATCTGCCGCTGTCCGATAATATGGCGCTCAGTAAGGAGCTGGGGACGAGGCATCGCGCCGGCGTGGGTATCTCCGAGGTTACTGATTCCATGACGGTGATCGTGTCTGAAGAGACCGGTAAGATCAGTGTTGCTTATAACGGAAGACTGGAACGAGCGCTGGATGCGGATAGACTGAAGAGCAGATTGGCAGAGATCCAGGATAAACCGGTGGAAGAGAAGAAGCGGAAGCTGTGGAAAGGAAGGACCAGGAATGAAGCATAGGATCACCAAGAACTGGGGACTGAAACTGGTATCTTTTCTGTTTGCAGTCATGCTTTGGATCATTGTAACGAATATCAACGATCCGATCTCTCCTTTGGAGGTGAATAACATACCGGTAACCATCAAGAATGAGAATCTGATCACGGACAAAGGACAGATCTTTGAAGTGCTGGACGGTACCAATATGATAGACTCGGTCATAATACGAGCTCCCAGATCTATCATCGATACACTGAGTGCCTCTAACGTCATTGCTGAGGCGGATATGAATGACCTGACAAGTCTGAATACCATCAGCATCAAGTTGTATACCAACAAATACAATGATAAAGTGGAGAGCATCAAGGGTAATATAGAAAGTGTCAAATTAAATATCGAAGACAAACAGGCCAAATCTCTTCCGATCCGTCCGAATGTGACGGGGGAGATCGAGGAAGGGTATATGGTCGGCAATGTGAGTACGGAGCAGAATCTGATCAGAGTTTCCGGGCCGAAGTCCGTGGTGTCTCAGATTGCAAGAGCACAGGCCGAGGTAGATGTCTCCGGATTTACGAGTAATATCGGAACGGATTCCGATATACGGCTGTACAATGAAGCAGGTGTGGAGATCAGATCCCAGAGTATTGAGAAGAACATTACAAAAGTGCGCGTCAATGTCGAGATACTCGAAAAGAAAACAGTGCCTATCACATATACAGTCAGTGGTGTGCCGGCAGACGGTTATAAGACTACCGGAGAGATAACAAGCAGCAGGAATGCAGTCATGATCGCAGGAAAGTCCGAGCTTATGCGGGAGACGGCTTCTATCGAGATCCCGGAAGGGGTTCTGGATGTGACCGGTCAACGGGAAACAGTGCAGACGACCATAGATCTTAATGACTATCTGCCGAAGGGCGCGATCCTGGCGGAGGAAGACTTTGACGGACAGATCAGGATAGCAGTGCAGATAGAGCAGGTACAGAGACGGAATCTGTCCGTGCCCGTGGAACGCATCAATATTATGGGAGTGCCGGCAGGGTTTCATGCAACGATAACGGAACCGGAAGAGAACTATGGCATCGTGCTGATCGGGTTGAACTCCGAGTTGGAACAGATCGATCTGGCTGCGCTGGAAGCCTATGTGGATGTAGCCGCGTGGATGACGGCTGAGGAACTTACCGAATTGGAGAGCGGTTATTACAGAATGCCGCTAGCGGTAGGACTGCCGGAGGATTCGACGGTCGTGCTGGAAGAAAACTGGATAAACGTACACATTACGGAACCGGAATAAAGAAGCAGGAAAGGAAGCAGCTATAATAATGAGCAGATTATTTGGTACAGATGGTGTAAGAGGTATTGCGAATGAGGAATTAACGCCGCAGCTGGCGATGCAGCTTGGACAGGCGGGAGCTTTCGTTCTATCGAAGGAGAATGCGCATAAACCGACGATCATGGTAGGATGTGATACGAGGATTTCCGGTGATATGCTGGCAAATGCACTTATGGCAGGTGCATGTTCTGTCGGTGCGAATGCTGTGTATGTGGGTGTGCTGCCTACGCCGGCGGTAGCTTATCTTACAAGGAAATACAAGGTTGACGCGGGAGTAGTGATCTCGGCATCGCACAATTCGGTTGAGTTTAACGGAATTAAGTTTTTCGACGGCAACGGCTATAAGCTGCCGGATGCTTTAGAGGATGAGATAGAAGAACTGATCAGAAACGGTATGCAGGGAGTCAAGTTCCCGATCGGGGCAGGAGTCGGTAAGATCAAGTACCGTACGGATGCCAGAGAGGAATATATTAACCATGCGATGAAAGCCGTCAATGTCGATCTGCACGGCATGAAAATCGTACTGGATTGTGCGGAAGGAGCCGCTTTCTATACTTCCGTGGAGACGATGAAGGAACTGGGAGCGGAGGTAGTCGCGATCCATAACAACCCGGACGGCACTAATATCAATGCTAACTGTGGATCTACGCATATGGAGGAGTTACAGGCGAGAGTAGTATATGAGAAGGCGAATCTAGGCCTGGCTTTTGACGGGGATGCGGACAGACTCCTGGCGGTAGACGAACTCGGCAATATCGTTGACGGTGACCAGATCATGGCTATGGTGGGCCTGCATATGAAGCAGGGCGGTCAGCTGAATAAGAATACGATCGTTGCCACGGTGATGAGTAATCTGGGCTTCTTCCTGATGGGGGAGAGGAATGACATTCAGATAGAGCAGACGAAAGTGGGAGACAGATACGTTCTGGAGAGAATGAAGGAGATAGGAGCGAGTCTTGGTGGAGAACAATCCGGTCATATCATTTTCTTAGATGAGAATACGACCGGTGACGGCCTTCTGAGTGCGCTTCATCTGCTGCAGGTGATCGTGGAGACGGGGAAACCGCTGTCGGAGTTGAAGCAGGTCATGGAAGTAATGCCGCAGGCATTGGTCAATGCAAAGGTACCTAACCATAAGAAAGAAAAGTATATGGATTATTCCGAGATCGCGGAAGCAATCGCCGAACTTGACAGGAAATTTGCAGGTGAAGGAAGAGTATTGATCAGGCCTTCCGGAACGGAACCGCTTGTAAGAGTTATGATCGAGGGCAAGGATCAGAAGATGATCGATGTGGAAGCTAAGAAACTGGCTGAACTTATACAGAATATTATGCTGTAACACTTGTTATTTCTGGTAAAAATGTTATAATAAAAAGTAAGTTGCGGTTAGTGATGTATTGTATTGATTTATGAAGGGGATTGATACAATGCGGTACAGAGGGGGAAACTTCAACTGGAACTAAATTGGAGGATAAGGGTATGGTAAGCCAAAAGGTAGTCATCAAAAACCCGACAGGGCTGCATCTAAGACCGGCAGGCATCCTATGTAAGGAAGCGATGCAATTTAAATCTTTGATAACTTTTACATTTCGGGACAATACAGCGAATGCCAAAAGTGTATTGAGTGTGCTGGGTGCATGCGTCAAATGTGGTGATGAGGTCGAGTTTGTTTGTGATGGTGAAGACGAAGAAGAAGCGTTGAAGACATTGATCAATGCGATTGAAAGTGGACTCGGTGAATAATATTGTCTGTTTAGCCCGTTGTGTACAACGGGCTTTTCTTTCGCGGAATTGGAGGAGACAAAGTGTTAAACTACAAACATTATCGTAAGAATCCGGTAGTAAACTATCCGGAAAGGAAATGGCCTGGGAGAGAGATCGAGAAAGCGCCGATCTGGTGCAGTGTGGACTTGCGGGACGGCAATCAGGCGCTGATCGATCCTATGGTGGTATCAGAGAAGATAGAGTTCTTTAACTATCTGATCAAGCTGGGATTTAAGGAGATCGAGGTCGGATTTCCGGCTGCCAGCCAGATAGAGTTCGATTTCCTGCGCCAGCTGATCGATCGTAAGCTGATTCCGGATGATGTAGTCGTACAGGTATTGACGCAGTGCAGAGAAGAACTTGTGGCGCGGACATTCGAGGCTATCGAGGGATGTAGGCAGGCGATCGTTCATATCTATAATTCGACATCCACTTTGCAGCGGGATGTAGTCTTCCATATGGAGAAGGAAGAAATCACCAGAATCGCGGTGGAAGGCACGAGGATGGTGAAGCGGTATGCCGCAGATTTCCAGGGCAAGATCATACTGGAATACTCTCCGGAGAGCTTCACCGGAACAGAACTGGAGTATGCTTTGGAGATTTGTACGGCGGTGCAGGAAGAGTGGGGACCTACGAAGGAGAACCCGATGATCATCAACCTGCCGTCTACGGTGGAGACGAACACCCCCAATGTGTATGCGGATCAGATTGAGTGGATGAATACGCATTTCAAGAACAGAGAGAGCATCATTCTGAGTGTGCATCCGCATAATGACAGGGGAACGGGTGTGGCCAGTGCGGAACTGGCGTTGTTAGCGGGAGCTGAGCGCGTAGAGGGCACACTGTTCGGCAACGGTGAGCGGACCGGCAATGTGGATATCATGAATATTGCTTATAATATGTTTTCACAGGGAATCGATCCCAAGCTTGCCATAGAACATGTGAATGAGAGCATAGAGATCTACGAGAGATGCTGCAAGATGCAGATACATCCAAGGCATCCCTACGCGGGCAAGCTGGTATTTACAGCCTTCTCGGGCTCCCATCAGGATGCGATCAATAAGGGCGTACAGGCCATGAAAGAGCGTGGGAATGAGATCTGGCAGGTGCCTTATCTTCCCATTGATCCTTCGGATATCGGCAGAGAATACGAGCCGATAGTGCGGATCAATTCACAGTCCGGAAAGGGCGGTGTGGCCTTTATCATGGATACGTATTTTGGCTTCAAGCTGCCTAAGGGTATGCATAAGGAATTTGCCGGGGTGATCCAGAAGATATCCGAGAAGCAGGGCGAGGTGTCGCCTGATCAGATCATGGATAATTTCCGAAAGCAGTATCTTGACCAGAAGGAACCGATTCATTTCCGCAGACTGCGTGTGGATGACTTAAGCGAGGAGACAACGTCAGAATTTGATACAAAGGTGACGGTACTCTACACGGATGCCGGTGTGGAGAAGCGGTTTGAGGCAGTGGGTAACGGACCGATCGACGCAGTGAAGCGCGGTCTTCAGGAAGAACTGGAGCTTGATATTAAGATTCTGGATTACGAGGAACATGCGCTGCAGAGCGGTTCCAATTCACAGGCAGCGGCGTATATTCATTTGCTTGACGTGGATAGCGGGCGTGTTACGTACGGCGTGGGTGTAAGCTCGAATATTACAAGAGCGTCGGTCAGAGCCATCTTTTCTGCGATCAACAGGCTTGGACTGGGTGAACGGTAACTTCTGGAGAGGAGAAGGTGTATGACGCAGATAGAACAATTGAGGGAATGGGTACGGGAAAGCGACAATATTGTCTTCTTCGGCGGAGCGGGGGTATCCACAGAGAGCGGCATTCCGGATTTCAGGAGCGTCGACGGACTGTACAATCAGCACTATGATTATCCGCCGGAGACGATCTTGAGCCATACTTTTTACAGAAAGAAACCGGATGAGTTCTACCGGTTCTACCGGGCCAAGATGTTGTGCCTGGATGCCGGACCGAATGCGGTACACAGGAAACTGGCGCAGTGGGAGCAGGAGGGTAAGCTGAAAGCGGTCGTGACGCAGAACATTGACGGATTGCATCAGGCGGCGGGCAGCAAGGTGGTATTGGAGCTGCACGGATCGGTGCTGCGCAATTACTGTGAGCGCTGCGGTAAATTCTACGGTGTTGAGCATATTGTCAATTCGGAAGGTGTGCCGACATGTGAATGTGGCGGAAGCGTCAAGCCGGATGTGGTGTTATATGAGGAAGGCCTGGATCAGAAGACTCTCACGGATGCCGTGCGCTATATCAGCGAGGCAGATGTCCTGATCGTAGGCGGTACGTCCCTGGCGGTCTATCCGGCAGCCGGGCTTCTGGATTATTACAGAGGGAATAAACTTGTGCTGGTTAATAAGACACCTACACCGCGGGATTCTGCTGCGGATCTGATCGTACAGGGAAGCATCGGGGAGATTTTTTCGCAGCTTGATTGAGACGTAAAGCTTCCTGCAGGAATGCAGACAGTTTGGCTGCGACAGGGAGATCTGTGCATTCTGTTCCGGATGATGATCGGATATGGGGAGGTGTAGTATTTAATGGACATCCAGGTAGGAGACATCCTGAAATTAAAGAAACAACATCCCTGTGGTTCCAGGGAATGGGAGGTACTGCGGATCGGTGCGGATTTCCGCTTAAAATGTATGGGCTGCGGGCATCAGATCATGATCGCACGCAGACAGGCGGAGAAGAATGTGAAAGAAATCCGCAGCAAGAATGCAGAGGATTGAACTGTTGGTAACAGTTCAGCCCTCTGCATTCATAAAAGCGTCTGCTGCGCAGCCGGCGCCGCCTTGCGGCTTATCTTTTATTTCATCAGAGGGCGCTCTGCCCATGAAATATTTTGCAGCCCATGTTTTGTGTGCAAGCACCCACACATAGTCTGCAGAGTATTTCATGGCTGAACTGTTACAGAGATTCTGTAAAATCTGCTTGCACAAACTTCCCTCTTGTGATATTATTAATACTCGTGATATACTAACTTGACTTTAAGTCAATCATCCTTGCTCCTTTCCGATGGAAGGGGCCAGAGACCAAAAGGAGGAAACGAAGCATGAACAAATACGAATTAGCCGTTGTTGTCAGTGCGAAGATCGAAGACGAAGAGAGAGCCGCTACTTTAGAGAAAGCGAAGGCTCTGGTAGAAAGATTCGGCGGCCAGATCACCAATGTTGACGACTGGGGTAAGAAGAGATTAGCCTATGAAGTACAGAAAATGAAAGAGGCTTATTACTATTTCATCCAGTTTGATGCTGAAAGCAATGTTCCGGCCGAGATCGAGAGCCGTATCCGTATCATGGATAACGTCATCAGATATCTGTGCGTAAGACAGGACGAGAAATAGAAAGAGGACTTTATGAACAAAGTAATACTAATGGGGCGTTTGACAAGAGATCCTGAGGTGAGATATTCCCAGGGGGATAACGCTATGGCAGTTGCGAGATATACATTGGCCGTGGATCGCAGATTCAATCGTAATAACGACGATCAGACTGCAGATTTTATCAGCTGTGTTGCTTTTGGCAGGTCAGGTGAGTTTGCCGAGAAGTATCTCCACAAAGGAACGAAGATTGCGATCACGGGACGTATCCAGACTGGCAGCTATACCAATAAGGATGGCGTTAAAGTGTATACGACAGATGTTGTAGTAGAGGATCAGGAATTTGCTGAGAGTAAGAACAGCGCCGGAAGTGGCGACAGTGGATTTGCTCCTGCAGGAAGACCCGCACCGGCAGCGGCCGGCGATGGTTTCATGAATATTCCCGACGGAATCGACGAGGAACTGCCGTTCAACTGATCATTTGATTTTAGTGACGGAGAAGGGGGCTTTTCTGTTACTGATTTAGAAGGAGGCAAAACCATGGCATTTAATAAAACAGACAGGCCGGATTATCCTGCAAAGAAAAAGGGTGGAATGCGTAGAAGAAAGAAAGTATGCGTATTTTGCGGTAAAGATAATGTAATTGATTACAAGGATACGAATAAGCTGAGAAGATATGTATCCGAGAGAGGTAAGATTCTTCCCAGAAGGATCACTGGCAACTGCGCTAAGCATCAGCGTGCATTGACAGTAGCGATCAAGCGTGCAAGACACGTAGCGCTTATGCCTTACGTTCAGGATTAATGATTAAGAAGAGGTTTTCGCATGGAATCGGTGCGAAGCCTCTTTTTTTACTTTATGGGAAATTGCGAGATTTTTACGGTTTCGGACACGTCGGTTTATAGGGAAAAAAGTCTATATATTTGGAGTAGCGGGAATCTTCAAAAAATGCTATACTTATATTGGTGTGTAAATGGATACATATTTTCCACCTGTGCGGTTGGACGCTCCAAAGAGCATCCAACCCGACTTCCGCATTCACAAAACCTGCGCTTACGCGCTTTTGCGTCTGCTTGCGCATCCGCATTTTGCTCATTTGGAAGTGGGTTGCTAATCCAATGCCTTGCCTGCATTGCCATGAATGGCAGGCAGACTGGTCATTGGATTGCAACCGCACAGGTGGCATATTTTTCGGAATGGATGAAAATGGATGAAGAACAGCATTAAATTAAAGGGAAGAATGAAGAACTACCTGCAGTCTTCTTTATATCTGGGATTTTTGTTGATCGCAGTGGATGTTCTGATCTACTTTATTGATTACCGGGCAGGTATAGTGCTCAGTGGTTTTATTGTATTTTATATTGCCATCATTCTATATATGATGCTGTATAATAAACCGGTGATCATGAATGAACTGGTAAGCTTTGCTACGCAGTACGGGCAGATACAGAAACGGCTTCTGCGGGATCTGGAACTGCCGCATGCTTTGTTGGATGAAGCGGGCAAAGTCATATGGACAAATATTGCATTCGAGAGAATGGTTCATCAGGATAAGGGATACCGCAAATCGATCACGTCCCTGTTTCCGTCTATTACTAAGGACAAGCTTCCGGGTGAGAACGAGGAAGACGAAGTGGAATTTGACGTGGAATATGAGACGGGGAACTATATCGCCAAGTTGAAGAAGATCTCACTGCATGAGATGGCGGAGAATAGTGACATCATAGAAGCACAGGGGTATGATGGCTATCTGATCGCCCTATACATGTTCGATGAGACGGCACTGAAGATTGCACTCCGCGAAGTGGACAACCAGTCTCTGGCCGTGGGTCTGATCTATCTTGACAATTATGACGAGGCGCTGGAGAGTGTGGAAGAAGTCAGGCGCTCTCTGCTGATCGCGCTGATCGATCGTAAGGTTAACAAATATATTGCAGCACTTGACGGTATCTGCAGGAAGCTGGAGAAGGACAAATACTTTGTGATCATGCGCAAGGAGGCAGCCATGCATCTGCAGGAGAGTCGGTTTGATCTGCTGGAAGATGTCAAGACGGTCAATATCGGCAATGAGATGGCTGTCACGATCAGTATCGGTATGGGACTTAACGGGCTCAGCTATTCGCAGAATTATGAGTTTGCCCGTAATGCGATCGATATTGCGCTGGGACGCGGCGGCGACCAGGCGGTGGTGAAGATACCGGAGAACGTCACCTATTATGGCGGCAAGAGCCAGCAGATGGAGAAGAGCACGCGTGTTAAGGCCAGAGTTAAGGCGCACGCATTTAAGGAGATCGTGTCGGTCAAGGATGAAGTGTATGTTATGGGACACCGAATGGGAGATGCCGATAGCTTTGGCGCCTCCGTGGGCATCTACAGGATTGCCCGGACATTGGATAAGCCGGCGCATATTGTCCTGAATGATATCGGGGCATCCATGCAGCCGATGATCGATATGTTTAGAAACAGTGACGGCTATGAAGAGGATATGATCGTGAACAATGCACAGGCATTGGAGATGGTGGGGAACAACGCAGTACTGGTAGTGGTAGATGTGAGTAAGCCCAGCATCACAGAATGTCCTGAACTGCTGAAAAGGTGTAAGTCGGTGGTGGTACTGGATCATCACAGACAGGGGGCGGAGATCATCGAGAATGCAACGCTGTCCTATATTGAATCGTATGCGTCATCGGCGTGCGAGATGGTATCGGAGATTCTGCAGTATACAAGCGATACATTGCGTCTGCGGCCGGAGGAGGCGGATTGTATGTACTCCGGCATTATGATAGATACCAATAATTTTATGACGAAGACAGGGGTCAGAACCTTTGAGGCGGCGGCTTTCCTTCGGAGAAACGGTGCGGATGTGACTCGTGTCAGGAAGCTGTTTCGAGATGATGCCGCAGAGTATAAGGCGAAAGCGTATGCTGTCAGCCATGCGGAGATCTACAGAAACTGCTATGCCATTTCAATATTCCATGGCGACAATCTGGCAAGCCCTACGGTGATCGGGGCGCAGGCAGCCAATGAACTGTTGAATGTGAAGGGGATCAAAGCAAGCTTTATATTGACCCCATATAACGGAATGATCTATATCAGCGCACGCTCCATAGATGAGGTGAACGTGCAGGTGATCATGGAGAGGATGGGCGGCGGCGGACATTTGAATATTGCCGGAGCCCAGATGGAGAACGGTACGGTTGAGGAAGGAATTGCTTCGATCAAAAGAACGCTTGATGCGATGATCGCGGAAGGCGAATTAGACGGATAAGTGAGGATAAAGATATGAAAGTTATTTTATTACAGGATGTAAAATCACTCGGCAAAAAGGGTGAGATCGTAAATGTGAGTGACGGTTATGCCAGAAACTTTGTTTTGCCTAAGAAATTGGGTGTGGAAGCCAATTCGTCAAATATGAATGATCTGAAGTTGCAGAAGGCTAACGCCGATAAGGTTGCACAGGAGCAGCTTGCAGCGGCGAAAGAACTTGCGGCTCTTATGGAGACCAAAGAAGTCGTACTGACAATGAAAGCGGGGGAGGGCGGCAAAGTTTTTGGTTCCGTCTCTTCCAAGGAGATCGCAGCGGCGGCGAAGACGCAATGCGGTTTAGAGCTGGATAAGAAGAAGATCCAGCTTCCGGATGCGATCAAGGCACTGGGTGTCTATGAGGTGAATGTCAAGCTGCACATGAAAGTGACCGGGAAGCTTAAGGTCAAGGTAGTGGAGGAGAATTAAACGTTTAGGTCCGTATGCGTTACTATTCACGGCCCAGGGACCGCTCATAGTTTCGCAAAAATCGCCCCTCACTCCTGAATCATGTTATCACGGAATGCGCAATTCAGCACATTCCTAATCCGTGAATAGTAACTCGTATTCTGCAGTGCTAGCAGCGCATGCTGCATGCAGGGGCGGACAGAGTATGATAGCGTGGGTACGTCCGGCGCAGCGGCATAGATTACAAAACGGCAGGTGACAGACGTTGGAAGAAGCATTACTGAAGAGAATATTACCGCACAGTATGGAAGCAGAGCAGTCTGTCATCGGTTCTATGATCATGGACAGAGAAGCTATTATCGTTGCTTCAGAGATTGTTCTGGGAGAAGATTTTTATAATAAACAATATGGTGTACTCTTTGACACTATGGTGGAGTTAAATGATGAAGGTAGACCGGTAGACCTGGTCACACTGCAGGACAGATTGAAAGAGAAAGATGTGCCGCCGGAGGTGAGCAGTCTGGAATTCATCCGGGATCTGATCACGGCAGTGCCTACATCGGCCAATATTAAACACTATGCCAATATCGTGGCGGAGAAGTCTACACTGCGGAGACTGATCAGAATCAATGAAGATATTGCCAATACCTGTTATGTGGGCAAGGACAGCCTGGAAGATATTCTGGCCGATACGGAGAAGCGGGTTTTTGATCTCGTGCAGCGGAGAAATACAGGGGAGTTTGTGTCGATCAGACAGATCGTTATGAACGCTATGGACAATATCGAGAAGGCATCCCATAATAAGGGGAATGTGACGGGTGTTGCAACAGGCTTTCTGGATCTGGACTACAGAACGGCCGGTATGCAGCCCTCAGACCTCATTCTGGTAGCGGCAAGACCTTCCATGGGGAAGACTGCCTTCGTGCTGAATATAGCCCAATATGTGGCTTTTAAGCAGGCAAAGACAGTGGCGATCTTCAGTCTGGAGATGTCCAAGGAACAGTTGGTGAATCGCTTATTTTCCATGGAGTCGAAAGTAGATTCTCAACATCTGCGTACAGGGAATCTGTCGGATGTAGAGTGGGAGAAGCTGATCGAGAGTGCGGGGGTGATCGGGAAGTCCAATCTGATCATCGATGATACACCGGGTATCAGTATTTCGGAACTGCGTTCCAAGTGCCGGAAATACAAGCTGGAACATAACCTGGAGATGATCATCATCGATTACTTGCAGTTGATGTCGGGCAGCGGTCGGTCCACGGATTCCAGACAGCAGGAAATATCGGATATTTCTCGTTCCCTCAAGGCGCTGGCCAGGGAGCTGCATGTTCCGGTGATAGCCCTTTCGCAGCTGAGCCGTGCTGTGGAACAGCGGCCGGACCACAGGCCGATGCTCTCAGATCTGCGTGAATCGGGAGCGATCGAGCAGGATGCCGACGTGGTCATGTTTATCTACAGGGATGACTACTACAATAAAGACACAGAGAAAAAGGGAATCGCGGAGATCATCATTGCGAAACAGAGAAACGGTCCGATTGGTACGGTAGAACTGGTATGGCTGCCGGATTTTACCAAATTTGCGAATCTGCAGAGATAGAGGAGACAGTACATGCGGAATTTGTGATACAGCAACCGCATGCGGGAAAGATACGAAAGAGACAAACCTTAGGGGGAGTCTCTTTTTTTGACATCTTGATTCAGAATATACGATTGGTATATAAGGAAAAGGCATAAGAGGGAAGGAGTATCAGTATGGAACAGAAAACGATCTACTACATATCGGAAGCTGCTAAGAAGGTGCAGGTGGAAAGCCATGTGCTGCGTTATTGGGAGGAGGAGTTGGAGCTGCCTATCAAGCGCAATGAAATGGGACATCGCTGCTATACGGAGCAGGATATCAGACAGCTAAAGGAGATCAAACAGCTGAAAGAACAGGGATTGCAGCTGAAGGCGATCAGAACGATTCTCTTTCGACTGCCGGGGCAGACGGGCAGCAAGACAGAGGATATTCTGATGCGGCAGGTAAGCCGGCAAATGGAAACGGAAACGAAGACGGAGACGGTGCGACCGGAAACAGTAACAGAAAGGAAAGAAGAAGCGGCGAGGAATCAGGATATGACAGAAAACATCATGGAAAATATGACAGAACAGGAAAAGCAAACGGAGGATAAGAATGCGCCGGAGAAGAATGTGGAAGGCGGAACAGAGAGGAAACCGGAGGGGCGGGAGACGGAAATGGATATCACGCATCCGCAGCGATTCGTAGTGGCTCTGTCTAAGGAGAAGGAAGCACCCGCAGATACGGAGGCAGAGTACGTAGATGCAGATAAGAGCAAAAAAGCTGCAAGACTGCAGTATCTGTTGCAGCACATGATCACGGAGGCGGTCAGATCGGCCAATAGAGAGTTGTGTACGGATGTCAAGGAGAGTATATTGAAGGAGCTTGACTATCAGTTCCGGATGCAGGAAGAGCGGGATGAGGAGCGTTGGAAGAAGGAAGAAGAGCATTACCGCAGAATAGATGAAATGATCAGGGAGCGCCACCGGCCGAAAGAAAGACTTGGCAGAGGGAAAAAGAAATCCCTCATCACGGAAGACACGACCAAACCCTGATCGTGTCGTCCGCGGTGAGGGACCCAAGTCACACCGGACTCCTGTTTGAATTAACCCTGTTCGATAGAACCTGTAGGGCAAGCGCCTGCGCAGGAACCGCAGTCAATGCATTTAGCAGGGTCGATTTCGAACTTGCCATCACCCATGCTGATCGCGCCTACCGGGCACTGTGCTTCACAAGCGCCACAAGATACACAACCGTCATTAATTACGAATGCCATATTGATATCCTCCTTATGTTATAAAACTATGTGAGATTGATATAAATTTATCAACTTCTATTTTAATATAAAAGGACACAATATACAAGTGGCAATTATTGAAAAACAATTGTTACCATTCATGGTGCCCTGCATCTCGCAGCAGGGCATCCGACCAATACCTTTACGGTTTCAAACAATTGCTCTTTCCGATCAGTAAGCTTATCCTGTCAGGAATGCTGGATGTTAAGCTCCTCGCGACGTTTACGGATACCGTCCAGTATCACCTGCTTCTTCTCGATCAGCTTGCTCTTGTCCATGGGCTCCACGCCATCCAGTTTATAGGCCATGCCCAGCTTCTCGTATTTGGGCTTGCCCATGGTATGATAGGGAAGGGCGTCCAGGGCTTTGAGATTGGTAAATGCACCGATAAAATAGCCCAACTGGTACAGGTACTTATCATCGTCCGTGATGCCGGGAACGATAACGTGACGGATCCACATATCCACATGTTTCTCGTTCAGATATTCTGCGAAAGCAAGAATACCGTCATTAGGCTGTGAAGTCAGTTCTTTATGTTTCTCTGGATCGATATGTTTGATATCCAACATTACCAGGTCGGTCATCGTCATCAGCTCATCCAACTTGGCAAGCCATTCGGGATTGGCAGTCTTCTTATAAGCAATACCGGAGGAATCGATACAGGTATGGATATTCTTCTTCTTTGCCAGACGGAACAGATCCAGCAGGAAATCCACCTGCATCAGAGGTTCCCCACCTGTCACAGTGATGCCGCCGCCTTTATAGAAGCTGATATTGCGTTCATATTGTTCAATGATGTATGAGGGTTCCATCAGTGTGCCGCCGTTCATTTCCCAGGTATCGGGATTGTGGCAGTAAGCGCAGCGCATGGGACAGCCCTGCACAAATACGACGAATCTGACGCCTGGTCCGTCTACGGTTCCGAAACTCTCTAAGGAGTGTATTCTTCCCTGCATAAGTAAATACCTTCTTTCTCTTCATGATTCTTAGTAAGGAACTGTTAAAGATTTATCCTGCGTCATATGCAAAAATAATTCTTAACAGTTTCTAAGTATAGTATAACCTGTATTTATGAAAAAAACCAGATTTAATTAGGGATACAGTATTTAGGGCATTAATAGGAAAAAACGAAAACCAGGGAACAGTGTCCCTGGCTTTCGTTAAATTGTGTCACAGACAAAAATAAACCCCCTGCTATGCAGGGGGAGGGCAGATCTTTA
>CAJUQJ010000045.1 GCA_910588215.1 uncultured Lachnospiraceae bacterium | reverse complement strand
TGAAAAATCAAGCATTTACGCCAACTATGCAGGTGGGAAAGTTGAGTAAATAATTCCCTGCTCCCTTCTATTAAGATAAGATTCCATTGCTTCTGCTTTGCAAAATCTCAGATTTATGCGGAGAATACCCTGTATCCCGGTATTCTCAATGTTCTTCTCACACTATTATTCATCAAATAAAAAATATTGTCAAAGGCTTCACAAAATTTTCACAGTCCTTTACAGGAATTTTAGATTTTCAATATTCTTTTGTTAAAATGGGAATTGCAATTCTTTCCGGTCAGTGCTAATATTAGAAAATGTTAACGATATGTTTCATTTCTTTATGCAGCAATCATCAATTGCTCGTCATGAGAAACGGGACATGCCACCAACAACAGAGAGGAGAATTATTCATGAAAAAGAAAGTTTTAGCACTGATCCTTTCTTCTGTTATGGCTCTTTCTTTATTTGGCTGCGGCAATAGTGACGCCCAGTCTTCTACGAATGAGGCACCGGCAGAAGATACAACAGAGAGCACAGATACACCGGAGGCAGAAGCAGAAGAAGAAGCTCCTGAAACAGAGACGGATGCCGAAAGCACCGATGAGTCCGCAGAAGCAGCGGAAGCTACCGGCGACGCAGCGTTAAAGATCGCTATTGTCAGCAGTCCTTCCGGTGTAGACGACGGTTCCTTTAATGAGGACAATTACAACGGTATCCTGACATTTATCGAAAGCCACCCTGACTGCACCGTTACTCCTGTCCAGGAGCCGACAGGTGATGTTACGGCAGCCGTACAGGCAGTTGCCGACATCGTAGCCGATTATGATGCGATCGTATGCTGCGGTTTCCAGTTTGCAGGTATCGCTACCATCGCACAGGAGAATCCGGATGTTGACTTCATCCTTGTGGATTCTTTTCCCACCGATGCGGAAGGCAACGAAGTGACCGTAGATAATATCTATGCTATGCAGTTCGCAGAGCAGGAGTCAGGTTTCTTCGCAGGTATGGCAGCCGCTCTTGAGACTACAACGAACAAGGTAGCCGTTGTCAACGGAATCGCTTATCCTTCCAACGTAAACTACCAGTACGGTTTTGAATGCGGCGTGAAATATGTCAATGAGACAGAAGGCACAAGCGTAGAGATCGTAGAACTTGCTTCCTATGCAGGTACAGACGTTACAGGCGCTGACGTGGGCGGTAACTATATCGGTTCCTTCGCTGATGAGGCAACCGGTAAGGTAGTCGGCAATGCTCTGATCGCTGAGGGCGTAGACATCGTCTTCGTAGCAGCAGGCGCTTCCGGCAACGGTGTTCTGACCGCAGTCAAAGAAGCTGAAGGCGTTTCCTTCATCGGCTGTGACGTAGACCAGTATGATGACGGTGCGAACGGAGATGCCAACGTGGTATTGACTTCCGCACTGAAAGTAATGCACCTGAACGTAGAACGTTCCTTAAACTCCATCGTGGACGGCACCTTCAAGGGCGCGAACGTAGTACTGCAGGCTGACACCGATTCCACCGGTTACGTGAAGGAAGACGGCAGATGTCAGTTATCCGCTGAGACGATCTCCAAGATCGACGCTGCTTACGAGCAGGTAAAAGGCGGCACGATCGTTCCGGCTGCTAACTTCAACGGCGTAACACCTGAAGATTTTGCCTGGTAAGAATACCAAAATAAAAGAGGCTGCAAGGGATTTTTCTCTTGCGGCCTCTTTTATTTTGCCGTATTCTATTATTATAGTAAAAATTGTAAAAGACAAATCAAATCCGCCTTTCATAGCATGGATGGTCATGCGGCCCGCCAGATGACAGGCTGTGCATGATGGATGAGTACTAGGGTTCTCCGGGAATACGGCAAGATCGCCGGAGAAGATTTTATGACGAAGGAAAAGCGAGGTAAGCGCATGTCAGATTACATTATCGAGATGAATCATATCACAAAGCGTTTCCCCGGTATCGTGGCGAACGATGACGTTTCGATCCAGATCAAGAAGGGCGAGATCTACGCACTTCTCGGGGAAAACGGAGCCGGTAAGTCTACTCTGATGAGCATGCTCTTCGGTATGTATGAACCGGACGAGGGCGAGATCATCATCCGCGGTGACAAGGTTAAGATCCAGTCACCCAATCACGCGACCAAACTGAATATCGGTATGGTACACCAGCATTTTAAGCTGGTAAGTAACTATACGATCGCCGAGAATATCATTATGGGAATGGAACCGATGAAGAAAACTCTCGGTCTTTTCCCCTCCGTGGATCTGAAGAAGGCCAACCAGGATATTCTGGAACTCTCCCGTAAATTCGGCCTGGAAGTAGAACCCACCAAGGTGATCGAACAGATCAACGTCTCCATGCAACAGCGCGTCGAGATCCTTAAGATGTTGTACCGGGAGGCGGAGATCTTGATCTTCGACGAGCCCACTGCCGTACTGACGCCCCAGGAGATCGAATTCCTCCTGGAGATCATCCGCAGCCTGCGGGATGACGGCAAGACCATCATCCTGATCACGCATAAGTTGGAAGAGATCAAGAAGATCGCAGACCGCTGCGCCATCCTTTGCCGCGGCAAGCTGATCGATGTGTTGAACGTGTCCGAGACAGATACGAAGACTATGGCCAATCTGATGGTGGGCCGGGAGGTCAGCTTTACGGTGGACAAGCCGGAACCCAAATTTGGCCGGGAAGTGCTGCATGTAGAACATCTGACCGTCAAGAATGAAGACAAATACGAAGTTGTCAAAGACGTTACTTTCTCCGTGCGGGAAGGGGAGATCTTCGTGGTTGCCGGTGTATCCGGTAACGGCCAGATCGAGCTGGCTGATGCTATTGCCGGTCTGATGAAGCCGTCACATGGCACGATCACGTTAAACGGTGCGGATATTACCTCCTATTCTATTCGCAGACGGAATCTGTCCGGTATCTCCTATATCCCGGAAGACCGCCACAACGTAGGATTGGTGATGGACTTTACCTTATCCGACAATCTGGCATTGAAGAGCTACTTTGAAGAGCCTTTTTCCCATAAAGGTGTGGTCCGCCCGGAAGAATTCACCAAATACGGCGACACCCTGATCAGGAAATACGATATCCGCAGCAGCCAAGGGAACGACACCATTGTCCGTTCCATGAGCGGAGGCAATCAGCAGAAGGCTATCATTGCCAGAGAGATCGAGCAGGACTCTCCGCTCACGATCTTCGTACAGCCCACGCGAGGCCTGGATATCGGCGCCATTGAGAATATCCACAAACAGATCGTAGAGGAGCGCAACAAAGGCAAAGCCATCCTATTGATCTCCCTCGAACTGGATGAAGTCATGAATCTGGCAGATACCATCGGCGTCATCTACAACGGCGCGATCCAGAAGATTGCCGACGCAAGGACACTGACCCCCTCCGAGGTAGGTGAATTTATGATGGGTGTTGGCGCAAAGCACACCTAAGGGAACCTTCCCGCAGACACCGGTGTACTGCTCACACCGTTTACAGCGGCATCTCTCAAAATTCTACAAAGTGGACGAAAGGTATAACAGAACGATGAAAAATAAGAATAACTTCCTACATAGAGTCATCTTACAGACCATCGGGCATGAGAAAAGACAGCACTATATGATCCCGGTCTTCACGATCCTGCTCAGCCTGATCTTCGGCATCCTGGTGATTGCCCTGCTGGGGAAGAACCCCTTACAGGCCTATTACAACCTGCTGCAGGGCTCCGGACTTGCGCCGAAAGCTTCTTACGCCGGACACAAAGGTATGATCACGGATTTTACCAGCTTCTTAAATGCCCTGACTCCGATGCTTTTCGCGGCGCTTGCTGTCCTGATCGCCCTGAAGGCCGGCCTGTTCAACATCGGTGTGTCAGGTCAGATGCTGGCCGCCGGCTTTACAGCCACTGTTTTGATCGGCTATTCCGATCTTCCGGCAGTGATCGCCAAACCGTTGGTCGTGTTGATCGGCTTTCTCATTGGAGCATTGGCAGGCGGTCTCGTCGGTTTTCTGAAGCATCGCTTTAATATCAACGAAGTGGTATCCACGATCATGTTCAACTATATCTTCCAATACGTCATCAGTTTTCTGATCAACACCTTCTATGTGGATCCTGTTTCCAGACAGTCCGCCAATGTCAAACAGGCAGGAAGACTGACACTGGTAGACGTGGTCGTTGGGGATTATAAGATGGATATCCCGCTGGGCATTCTGGTGGCCGTAGTGGGCATTGCCGTTACGGCTTTCATCCTGCACAGAACCACCCTTGGCTTCGAGATCAAGGCTGTCGGCAACAGCATACGTGCTGCAGAATATGCCGGCATCCGCGTAGGGCGCACGAGAGTTCTGGCCATGATGCTTTCCGGCGGCTTCGCAGGACTGGCCGGCGTCACTTACTATCTTGGTTATTTCGCTTCCATACAGCCCAAGGTATTGGTCAGCACCGGATACGATGCCATCGCCGTTGCACTGCTTGGCAACAGTTCTCCCATCGGTATCATTTTCTCTTCGTTCCTGATCACAGTGATCTCGAAGGGAAGTACCTATATGAGCTCTACCTCAGGTGTCCAGGCAGAGATCGCTTCCGCTATCACCGGTATCATCCTTCTGTTTTCTGCCTGCGGCGCTTATGTACAATATAAAGTCAACCGTTGGAAGGATGAAAGAAACTTGAAAATGGAGGAATCTCAATGAATACGATTATCATAGACGGCTTATCTTTCGCACTACCGCTCTTTATCATGGCGATCGGCGGAATCTACTGTGAGCGCAGCGGCATCACCAATCTGGCTATCGAAGGCCTGCAGGGATTTGGCGCTTTCTGCGGTGCACTGTTCGCAGTCTGTATCGCACAGTATTTTGCCGGCAATTCCCCGATCCCCTTCTATCTGGCTATGCTGTTTGCCTTCCTGGGCGGTATGCTTTTCTCGTTGCTGCACGCTATGCTCTGCATTAAATTCAAAGCCAATCAGGTAATCAGCGGTGTCGTGATCAATATTCTGGCTATGGCTCTGACAGAATTTTTGACTAAGCAGATCAATGCCAGCATCTTCGGGGCTGCTTCCAATAAGTTTGTGCTGGGCGTATCCGCCCGCATCACCGTGCCGGTGCTGTCGAAGATTCCTGTGCTGGGTGCCGTATTCACAAATCTCTATCCCTTTGAGATCGTGATCACACTGATCGCACTGATCGCCTGGTATATCCTGTATCAGACCCGCTTCGGCCTGCATCTGCGTGCCTGCGGTGACAATCCGCATGCAGTGGATGCCGCAGGAATCGAAGTGAGCAGAGTCCGTCTCATAGCAGTGATGGCCTCCGGCGCACTTTCCGGATTGGGCGGTATCTGCTTTGCCTACTCGATTTCCGCCAACTTCTCATCCAATATCTATTCCGGTTACGGCTATCTGGCCATCGCCGCCTTGATCTTCGGCAATTGGAAGATCATGCCCACTCTGGGCGCCTGCCTGCTGTTTGGCTTCGCCCGCTCCGGCGGTTACGAACTGGTGAAATTTCTGGAAATGCCCAGCAGCTATCAGGATCTGGTGATGGTACTGCCCTACGTACTCACACTGCTGATGTTGATCTTCTTCAGCAAAAAGAATCACGCACCGAAAGCGCTCGGTGAGATTTACGATAAAGGCGCCAGATGATAAAAGAGAAGCAAAGGACAGGTGTGGTCTGTATGAATCACACCTGTCACTGTGTACGGCTATCTATTCGACAGCACCTTTTCGTGCTCTATTTCAGTACAAACTCCATGAGCACCGGGTCATGATCCGAATACAGATAGCCGGTATCAACATGTCTGTAGGATCTCACCTCAACATTATCCGAGACAATGAACCCATCCAGCGTCACCGTATAAGTCGTCTCTTCCTGATAAGGTTCTTCGGCACTTCTGCAGGTATTGTGCTCGATATCCGCCTCTGCCGCCGCACTGTCATCTATCGCCATCCGAAATCCCTCGGGCAGGCTTTCCCTCGGAAAAGGATACGCCCACTCCGGTGCGTTCCGTGAATTTTCCGTCTTCAGATCATGATTAAAATCTCCGCCGCAGATTACATAATTTCCTTTCTGACGATCCGCCATCATATCCTCATAAAGCATCGCCAGCTGTCCGGCACGGATCTCATCACTGCTGCCGTAAGCAGACATATGCATATTATACAGGCACAGCATCCTGCCATCTTCGGCCGATGCTGCTGCAGATTCCGGCTGTGTCCCTGAACCTAATTCTCCCAGCGGAATCCGCGAGATCGAATAGCACCGGTCAAGATCGACAAATTTGGAAAGAGACTCCGATATCGGCAGGCTCCTGCGCATGGCCTCCGTGATCGCTCCTCTGGAATACGTCACCACTCCCGCCTTATTCGCCCCATGCGGTTCCCATGGCGGGAAAAAGAGGAACGGAGAGTCATAATTCTGTGCATAAGTATAGTAATAGCCTTCCGTAAACTGATTCAGCAATTCCAGCTCATCAATATGATAAGAACGGGTACCGTCCCTGTCCACCTCCTGTATAAGCATGAAATCAGCATCCGTATCACGCATCAGCGTTCCTGCCCCGCACACGGCCGCTGCCACGCTGTCCTCATCTTTTCCCCAGGAAGACTTACCCCCATCCATGAAAAAGCTGTATTCGGGAAGATAGGCACCAAACCCGATATTGTAAGTCAGGATACTATAGTTCTGCCCGGCAGAATAAATCCCCTCATCCCAGGACGTCGAGTCCTCTATCGTCATCGCGTCATCCATCCCGTTCCCGTCATCGGTTCCCGTCTCCACTCTGTAAACTTCCAGGGCCAGCTTGTCCGGCAGCCTGTCATAAACGGCAAACACATAGATCACATAGACGACAAGTATCAGAATCAATATCAGTGCGATAACCGCAATCCTTTTTCCTGTTTTTCTCATTTTTAACTCCATGCCGAAGCGTTTTGCGCTGAGGACGCGAACAGAATTTAGGAGTTTTCCGAAGGAATACTCCGATTTTGCTCCGCGATCAACAGAATTTGTGACGTTTCGGCACAAATTCTTCTGTTTCCTGTCAAAGTCATACCTTCCCCCATTATACATGACCTGTACATTTTGTACAATCCCTGAGCGGTCCATCACTGTGTAAGTTCTGAGAAAATGTTACAGTTCACGGCCTAACCGGCCGCAAACTGTAACGCATCCAACCCATTCCAAGTCGCCTTCGGCGAGAGGCTGGATGCCTGAAACCGTAAAGTTATCGGCCGGATTCTTGTACCCATCAGAGATGAAACACTCTCTGAATCTGCTTCATCGTCCCCAGTACTAATAATGTCTGACTGTTTGTTATCCCCATATTCGGCGTGACCGTCAGATTCATCTTACCGTTCTCTTTGATTCCCATGATATTGATGCCGTACTTCTTGCGGACATCCAGCTCACCGATCGTCTTCCCGATCCAGTCCTTAGGAACCTGTACTTCAAATATCGCATGATCGTCATCCAGTTCTATATAATCGAAGATATGATCCGCACTGTAACGGATCGCCACCCAGTTGGCCAGCTGCTTCTCCGGATAGATGATCTCATCCGCTCCATTCCGCAGCAGGAACTTCGCATGTACGTCACTGGCGGCTCTGGACACCACCAGCTTCGCACCTAACTCCTTGAGCAGAGACGTCGTCTCCAGGGAACTCTGAAAGTCGTCCCCGATCGCCACAATACAGAAGTCAAAATTCCGAATTCCCAAAGACGTCAGAAAATCCGGATTGGTACTGTCTCCGATCTGAGCATTCGTGACAAACGGCAGAATCGCGTCCACCCGTCCCTCTCTCCTGTCTACAGCCATCACCTGATGGTTAAGCGCGTTCAGTTTCTCCGCAATATGCCTGCCGAAACGCCCCAGGCCTACTAATAAGATTGATTTCATACAAATTTCCCCCTTTTCTATCCCACCATGATCTTTTCCTGCGGGAATTCCGATACGTACGGATGCTTCGCAGACAGCGCCGCATACACAATGGTCATCCCGCCCACGCGCCCTAGAAACATCAAGATGATCAGGACAGTCTTAGATGCCACACACAGATCCGGCGTGATCCCCAGTGTGACCCCCACTGTCGCAATGGCGGACGCCGCCTCAAACAGTGCCGGCATGATGGGCATATTCTCCGCACACCCGATAAAAATACCACCCGCCAAAAACAGGCTCAGATACAGGATCAGCACCGTCGCGGCATAATGGGCCGTATCGTTTGGGATCCTCCGGCCAAAAATATGGGCGTTGGGTCTGCGGCGGAATACCGCAATGGCTGTCGCAAAAAGCACCGCGAAGGTAGTGACCTTCATGCCGCCCGCCGTAGAGCCGGGTGAGCCACCGATCAGCATCAGCAGGACCATGATCATCTGCCCGGACTGTGTCAGTTTGGTCAGATCCACCGTATTATAGCCTGCCGTACGGGTCGTGATCGACTGAAAAAAAGAGGCGAAGATCTTCTCTCCCGTTGTCATATCCGCCCATCCGGGCATAGCAAACTCCTGAAAATAGAAGTAGACTGCCGGCAGCACGATCAGCAAGCATGTTACGGCCAGCACTACTTTACTCTGCATACGATACCGGCGCAGGTGCAGCCGATTACGCTTCACGTCGTCCCATGTCAAAAACCCGATACCGCCCACCACGATGAGCAGCATCACGATTACGTTGACGGCGGCGCTGCCCGTATAAGATGTCAGAGACGAGTAGGGTTCTTTGATCCCCATCAGATCAAACCCTGCATTACAGAAAGAAGAGATCGAATGGAACACCGCGTACCAAATGCCCCTGCCGATGCCAAATTCCGTGACCATAACAGGCAGCAGCGCCAAAGCGCCGATCCCTTCTATCACGACCACCATTTTCAGGATAAATCCTGTCATTCTTATGATACCGCCCATCTGAGGTGCTGCGATCGCCTCCTGCATGGTGCTTCTCTGCATCAGTCCTATCTTGCGCCCTGAAAGTCTGGTAATGAAGACTGCTACCGTGACCACTCCCAGGCCACCGATCTGAATCAGTCCTAAGATCACTGTCTGCCCGAACACCGACCAATAAGTCGCCGTATCCTGCGTGATCAGGCCTGTCACACAAGTTGCAGAAGTTGCCGTAAACAATGCATCCAGAAAAGGCGCCCTGCCTGCTCCTGCCCTTGCAAACGGCAGCATGAGCAGCATTGTTCCCAGGGCGATCACCCCCATAAATCCCAGCATGATGATCTGGGACGAGGACAGCCTTCTTCTCTTCCATTTATTTTTCATAGTCTTTTAAGCCCCTCTTACCGTTTTCCTTATGTTATAGTATAATCCCTTTTAACCAATTACACATTATATAAAATGATGTATCTGCCTGTCTTTCCAGCAAAAATATTGTATGGACTTACCATTGCATCTTCCTCCATGCCGAAACGTCACAGATGAATCTCCTCACCCAGCTTAAAAGAATACAGAATCTTCTCCGTGTCGTGATAGTTTGCATGCTGCTCCAACGCCTCCGCATAATAATCCAGCTGCACACGGTAACGCCTGATCAGTTCCTCCGCCGTATCCACCGCATCCGTCTTATAATCCAGCAGGACATACTTGCCGCCCTCCTCGAAGAAGACATCAATGATTCCCTGGATGAGTACAGTCTCTTCCTGCGGGAACTCACTACCCAGCCGCTCAGCCGGCAGTCCCAGAACAAAGGGCTGCTCCTTATAGAGTCTTCCTGTGCGGGCCGCCTCTCCCATCCGCCTGGCCGCATCGCTCCGAAGAAACGCCGTGATCTTCGGCAAAGACAACACATCGTAGTACTCCTCCGACAGTCTGCCGCTTAGCCGCATCTCGCTGATCTGCTCCTGTAACAGAGATCTCACTGCCTTTTGGTCATTTATGACCACATCTGTCAGTCTTGTGAAATCAAACAATTCCATGACTTTATGGAACGCACTTCCCCGCATGGAGCCACTGACAGTCTCATCTTTTTCCAGAAAACCGGGCAGATAAGGGATCACAGTCTCTTCCTCATACAGATCAAAAGAGAAATCCGCCTCTTCCCGCATTCCCGCCATCTTTAATTCTGAAACTGTCGTCTTTGTATAGAGCCTGCGCAGATCATCATACGGATAATGCAGTACAAAACTGTCCGACAATCGCGTCACAAGCAGGGCATCCACATCTTTAACTGGGTCTGACAAGAGAAGTCCGCGTTTTCTCTCTTCCATGCGCACCGTCTCTTCCAGTTTCCCCTCCACGATCTCTTCCCAGTCGTATAACTTCACCTGTATACTCATATCCTTTGCGTAGAAGGGCGCCTTCCGCGCCGGTTCCAGACCATATTCCTGATAGAAGACATCCAGACATCTGTTCCGCGCAAGCGCTGCCAGCAATAGATGCAGGAAACTTCCCTGTCCGGTCAGTACATCATAGGGAAGAAGCGTCCTCTCCAGATGCATAAGCGGAATCAGGGATACCGCCATCTTCTCCGGCGATCTTACCGTGCCCGTGAGAATCAGCTTCTCCTTTGCCCGGGTCATCGCCACATACAAGATCCGCATCTCCTCGGCCAGATTATCTGCCCGCATCTTCTCCGCAATGACATTACGACGCAGGTCTCTGCTCCTCACTCGACGATCCGGATCCACATAGTCCACACCGATTCCCGCATCGAGATCCAGCACCAGACGGGCGCTCAGATCCCTGGTCTGGAATTTCTTTGCAAGTCCGGACACAAAGCATACCGGAAATTCCAGGCCCTTGCTCTTATGAATGCTCATGATCCTTACCACATCCGCATTCTCGTCCTGTAATCCAGCCTCCCCGTAGTCCACCTCATATTTCTCCAGCTGCTCCATATAACGTAGGAAATGATACAATCCGAAATAACTGGTCTTCTCATAATCCGCCGCCTTGACCAACAACATCTCCACATTGGCCCGCCGCTTGTTTCCTTCCGGTTTGACCGCCACATAGTGCAGATACGCCGTCTCCCGCAGGATCGTCTGTAAAAGCTCCTGCACGGAAAGACAGACTGCAAGCTCACGGTAACGGTGCACAGATGCCAGAAAAGACCGTATCTTATCTGCTATTCTGCTGTCCATACCGTCAGCCGCCTCTCCTGCATCCTGTTCCCTGTCCGCGCATGCCTGCAGTGCGTCAAACAGATACTTCTTCTTCGGATAAAATGCCCGGATCATTGCGATCTCTTCTTCCGTAAAATCACCCAGATATGAGTGCAGCACCCCGTAAAGCGGAATATCCTGCAATGGATTATCCAAGATCTGCAGAAAATGCAGCAGCTCCTGCACCTCACTGGCCGCAAAATACCCTGTCCGTGAAGTCATATGCACCGGAATGCCCTCCGTTTCCAGGACCCGTTTGAAGACTTCGTCCCATCCCGACGTAGTGCGCAGCAGAATCACGATATCCCTGTAAGACAGGCTGCGCAGCGCACCGCTTTCTTTGTCAGTCACCTGAAATTCCCGCATCAGCTCCCGAATCCTCGTCGCCACGCCGTATGCCTCCTGCTCCTTGGCCGTCAGCCGTTCCCCGTCGTCGCTGCCCGGCCGTTCAGTCCAGGCCACACCGGCGCCCTGCAGATTGTCCGCCTGCGTCGACTCCGCGATCAGCAAAAGCTCTGTCGCATTTGGGGTGCCTTCTCCCCCATCAGGTGAAATCTCACCCTGTACCGGATAATCTGCTCCCGGATGCAGCGCCGCCAGATCGTCATACACGATTCCGCCCACGTCCTCCCCCATGATCTGCTCAAAAACCGTATTGACCGTATTCAGCACTTCCCGGCGGCTCCGGAAATTCTGATGCAGATCTATCTTCCGCGCTGTCGGTCTGTCTTCCGCTATCTCCTGCTGCCCGTAGGCCGTATACTTCTCCAGAAAAAGTTCCGGCCTCGCCAGACGGAATTTATAGATGCTCTGCTTCACATCCCCCACCATAAACCGGTTGTATCTGCCTTCTTCCTCCCCCGAAATACAGGACAGGATATATTCCTGCACAAGATTGCTGTCCTGGTACTCATCGATCAGTATCTCATGAAAATAACTGCGGTATTCCAATGCTGTCTCAGTGGGCATACATGCCCCCTTTTCATCCTGCCGCACCAGGATCGACAGCGCAAAATGTTCGATATCATCGAAATCCAGAAGGTTCTTATCCCGCTTCTTCAGGTCAAAAGCCTCCTTAAAGGCAAGCGTCAGATCCACCAGCGCACTCACTGCCCGCCGGCAGACCTCCATCTGTGCAAGGACCTGCTCCTTACTCTTGCAGAAATACCTTTGCTGCAGATCCAGAAGCTGCTCCTTCACTGCCGACCGGATTCCTTTCACTGCCTCCCGCTTGACCTGGGAGACCATTTCATCCTTCTTCGACGAAAGTCTGCCGAATCTGACCGTCTCGAACGCTGTATAGAGAGTATTGTAAACGCCGCTTGCTGCTTCGCCGGCTTCCTCCTTTACATCTCCGCCGCACTTCTGCAGGAGTCTGTCTGCCATCTCCCGCTCCTGCTCCAGCATTTCCCCATACATATACGGTCCGTCCGGCTCCTCACACATATGGATTGCCTCCGTAAGCTTCTCCACACTGCCGGCCAGCACGAGTCTTGTCTGCCGCAGCAGTTCCCGCACCCAAGAAATCCGCTCAAAGCAGATCGCCGTCCCATTATCTTTCGCCTGTCCGTCTGCCTCCGAAACGACCCCCTCCGGCACACGGTAATCCTGCTTCCGTTCCGCAAGCCACTGTTCCGGGAACGGCGTGCTCATGGCAAAATCATAGAGCTTTAGTACGATCTCCTCCACCGCCGTATCCCTGCTGCCGGAACTGAAATACTCCATGCATCGCAGAAAACCGTCTTCCTCCGCAGCATAGCCGGCCTCCAGCACTTCTTCCAGCGTTTCCTGCCTAAGCAGCTTGCCTTCCCCTTCCTCCGCGATCCGAAACCCCGGATCCAGGCCGATGGTATGGAATTGGTTGCGCAGCACGAAAAGGCAGAAACTGTCGATCGTCGTGATCTTGGCATTATGCAGCAGCGTCACCTGCTTCTGCAGATGCTCGTTCTCCGGCTCCGCCGCAAGTCTGTCATTCAGCGCCCGGCTGATCCGCTCCCGCATCTCCGCCGCCGCCGCATTGGTAAACGTCACCACCAGCAGCCTATCGATGTCCACAGGCTTTGCCCTGTCACTCACCATTCCCACGATACGTTCCACCAGCACCGCCGTCTTTCCCGATCCCGCCGCCGCCGAGACGAGCAGATTGCAGTCCCGCGCGTCGATCACCTGCTGCTGTTTCTCAGTAAATGAAATTCCCATCTGTATCCATGCCTTTCTCCAAACGCTGCTTTCAGCCCTGGCTTTCTGACGCTTTGTTGAATTCTTCTTCCACTTCACATCGCATACGGGTAAGTGCGTCCTCTCTGCTCATCTTCGGCAGCTTCCGCATCTTATAGCCTTCGATCCGACCGTCGAATCCACACACACTCTTATAGGCGCAGTACGTGCATGCCTGATTCCCGTTCTGCTCATAGGGATTGACCGTTATCGTTCCCTCCAGGATTCCGCTTCCCAGTTCTCTGATCTTTCGGTTAACATAACTCGAAACAACCCGCATATCTTCTTCTTTTATGACACTCGAAGCAGAGGAGAAGGATCCATCCTTTTTCCGCTCCAAAGGCAGGATCTCGGACTTATCGGTAAATTCCCGGTCCAATAATCTGACAGCCTCGTCATTTTCATTAACTATTCCGGTCATCTTCAATTCCTGCAATAACTTTGCATTGATCTGCTCAGGCGTCATAGCCTCTCCGTCTTCTATCATGGGGTCATCAATATGATAGTACAGCATCGCCGCAGGCACGATCCGCTTGTCCGGATGCCTGCGCTGCTCGATCTCCACTGCCGCATTCATATAGACCACCAACTGCAGCTGCAGCCCGTAATAGAGCGCAGCCAGATCGAATTTACGGCTGCCGGACTTATAATCTATGACCTTCACGTAGACCGTATCTGACGCCTCACAGGTGTCCACCCTGTCGATCCGCCCACGAATCCGCATCTTGTCCTGCTCATTCAGCGCAATGTTCAGCGAATCCAGATCCTCGATCATCGAGAATGCCATCTCGAACTTCTCCGGCACGAAAGCCCCCTTCTTAAGCTGCGCCTGCAGGGTGAGGACCGTCCTAAGCAGGATTCTGCCCATACGCCGGATCAGATGCCGGTTGCGGGCACTGCTGTACAGAATCGTCTCCCCGTATACTGCCGCATACGCCTCAAGTGCCTCTGTCACCAGCTTCTGGGCCGCTTCCTCCGGGAAATCAAACCATGTATAGCCATGTTCCTCCAATTTCTGCGCAAACAACTCCAAAACTCCGTGAAAAACATTGCCCATATCCACATCTTCAAAACTGTATCCTTCCCGCTCCCGCAACGCCAGCCCGTACTGCAGGAAATGCCCATAGGCACATGACGCATAGCGTTCTAAACGGCTCACGCTGTTCTTCAGCAGCGTACCGTAAAGCATACGCGTTACCAGCTTGGACAATGGCGTATCGCTGTAACGGTAGAATGCCGTCTCGATCAAGCGGTCTGCCATGTCCTGATACTGTGGTCTGTTATGATAGCTGTGATAGAAGGTAAAGGCCTGCCGTCTGGAGGTCTCCGTTATCCTGCCGAAGGCATATTCCCGCAGCAGGTCCGCCATAAGGCCCACACCGTCCGTACCACACACGATCTGCTCTTCCATCGGGTAATTCTCAGGCGTCTCCACCGACAGCCCCGGATACAATTTCCGCACCAGGTCGATCAGATAGGCCGGCCGCAGGCTCCTTCCGTCATTGCCCACTTTGGCATAAGACAAATACAGCTTCTCAGATGGCTTGGTCATATTCAAGTACAGGTACAGCCGCTGGATATACATCTGCTGTCTGGGCGAGGGTGCAAGCTCCAGATCCGATTCCCGTAGGAATTCCCTGTCAATGTCGGAAATGATACCGCCGTTCCCGGCTCCTTTCGGAATGTTGCCGTCATTCACACCCAGAAAGAAAAGCACCCGCACCTGTTTTAAACGGGTCCGCTCGATATCTCCCACCAGTACCCTGTCCACGTTCTGCGGGATCGTGCCCACACTGATCTCCGTCAGTCCCGCATCCAAAATATCCGCAAACTCCCTGCGTTCCATCGTCTCTTCCGCCAATAATGCATAAATTTGATCCAGCAGGTCGATCACCAGCGCATAAATCTGTCCGTATTCCTTCTCCCGCGCCGGATCGCCCTGCTCTTTAAACTGCCGCTCATAGCCTGCCAGCTTCTGCTGCAGTTCGTTCCGTACCAGGAACTCATAGAGCGCCCGCACCATCTCCCCTGCAGTGTTCATCGGCGTAAGCAAAGGTTCCAGCTGCCAGAGAAGCTGTTCCCGCATGGCATTGTACCGCTTAAGCCCTATAAGCGCCTCCTCCTCGCCCTCCTTACTGTCCTCACGATAGATGAAGATCTCCTGCCACCTTTTCTGCCCGCGGATCCCGAACCGACGGACATAATTCTCCAGCCTGTCCACTTCCGCCGTCTCAAAGCCGGTCAGCCCCGTCCGCAGAAAATGAAACACCGCCTCACAGCTGAAGTCCCGCAGCACAACCTGCAGGGCGCTCCTGATATATTCCGCAAATGGATTCCGCAAAATTCCCCGGGTGTGATCCAGATAGATCGGAATCCCGAACTTCGCAAATTCTTCCTCCGCCAGGCTGCCGTAAACTTCCATATCGCCGGTGACTACGGCGATGTCCCGATAATGCAGACCAGCTAAGTTCGCCGCACCGGCCTCCTTCCGCTCCCTGACACCTTCCTCTTCCGCTGTCTTCCCACCGGAAGTCAGCTTCCGGATTGCGATGCATGTCTGCCTGATCTCCTCC
Source organism: uncultured Lachnospiraceae bacterium (assembly GCA_910588215.1). GTDB lineage: Bacteria > Bacillota > Clostridia > Lachnospirales > Lachnospiraceae > UBA3282. The sequence goes on along the minus strand of CAJUQJ010000045.1, from coordinate 16,605 downwards.
TTCGGTGTAGACGCCTCATACAGTTGCAGACTGTGCGCCTCCCCTTCATATACCTGGCTCGGGTAACGGAACAGATTATGCTCCAAATGAGCCAGCTCTCCATTCTGTCCGAAACGCGGCAGCCCGCCTTCCGTCCCTGTACCGCACCAGACCGGCTTATCCTCCGGTATATCTACCTGACCGGACAACCTGCACAGGTCGGCTACCGTCTTTTTACTCAGGTGAAAAAGCTTATGCTCCCCGTCCATCTGATAAGGATTTTCCCGGTCATCGATCGTGACCGTCACGATCACCTTCTTGGCCAGACGGATCAGCTCCTGGATCACACGGTTCTGAATGGGCGTAAAACCGGTGAAACCGTCGAAGGCGACCACGCTGTTTCTGATGAGTTCCGATTTCGGCAGTGCCTCACGCAGCCGGTCCAACGTCTCCTCCGTGGTGATAAACTTCTCATGGATATACTTTAGAAAGGATTGATACAGCACCCCAAGATCCTGCAGTTTATAGTACAACGCACCGCGGGACCTGGCATACTCCGTCAATTCCTCCATCTCCTGCATGCCGATGCCATACTGCATGAATTCAGAGATCGCCGACTTCACTTCATGGATATACCCGATCTTATGCAGATGTGACCCCATCACCTGAAGCTGCCCCTGACACTGCTGCGCCACCTTGCGCAGCACCAGACTCTTCCCTGTGTCATCCAGGACCGGTACTCCCTCATCCCCCACCTCTTCCAGGATCCGGTGGGTCAGACGGCCGAAACTCAACACGTCGATATTCATGATGATATGCCGTGGATGTTCCACCACCAAATCCATCTGCGTCTGCATGGTGAACTGATCCGGCACGATAAGCAGATAATCTGTCTTCGGATGTTCCCGTGATGCCTGTATTATTTCTTCATGAAGTTTTTTGCTCTTGCCGGAGCCGGAGGCCCCGAAATAAAATTGAAGTGACATCTGCCATTCCTTCCTTCCACTGACATTTCCCTGAACATCCATATCCCGTATCACCATACCACCATAAATGCAGCAAGGTCTTTCCATAGAAATGACAAACACCCCGCTACAGACAACGTTACCACTTGGCAACGTTGAATGCAACAGGGTATTCCTTTGAATTCCCGGAAAACTCTATCTCCTCTATACGCTATACTAACATGCCGTCTGTCACCTTCGCAAAAGGTCCAGCCGTCACATGCGCTCTCTTCTCTCCGAAATAATCCTCATCGAAAACGATCGGCGTCCCATCCGGATTCTCATAATACTGTTCCGGCTCGAAAGCCATACCCAGCGTCTTTGTGGTGATCAGCTTCTCTTCCCCTTCCGGCAGGAACTCTCCCAGATTGGTGTAGAGCTTGAAACCGTCTGCCTCTTCCTTCAGTTCCAGCCTTACGGTATGCTCGGCATCCACTGCGAAATCCTGCTCCTTGTCGCAGGGCTTCGCACCGTTATAGTAGCGGTTGCCACCCGTCCATACCGGCAAAGGAATGTAATACCGGTCACTGGGCGCAGAACCCATACCGCAGTAGCCGTCGAATTCTTTCTCCCACTCCTCGTAAGTCTGATAGCCGTCATAAGGCTTCGTGCCTGCCGTGGTGTTGAAATCATCCCACATCTGCGGAGCCGCGGCAGCCGCCTCCTCCACACTCTTTAAGAATGCAGGCACTTCCTGCTGCACAAACACATTATTATAGAAACGCATATCGCCGTGCAGGATCGTCATAAAGCCTGCCACCTCCGTGCGATGCGGCACATGATAAGGGGTGTAGCGGGGAGACAGCAGCGTCTTCGCACCGTTGTTCACACCCGTTCCCACGGCCGTGATGGAGCCTGCGATCAGATTATGTACCACTGCCACGCCCTGAGTGGGCATCTTGAAGGATCTTCTGGAAAGCAGCAGATTATGATCCACCAGCGTAGGCCCGTGGGAAACTTCGATAAAGATATCCTCTCCGATGGCTTCCGCTGCCTTGGCTTCCTTCGATAGAAGATGCTCGAACGGCAGTGTATTGTCATGGAACAGGTTGCGCGTCACACGGGTTCCCTGTGCCTGCCAGTCAAGCCACAGACCGCGTGTGCAGTGATGGAAATGATTCCGTCTGATGGTCACGTCGATGGCAGCGTGCATCTTGATACCGCCGATCTCCGCACCAGCCAGATTCTGGCGGTTGTTGATATGATGGATATGGTTATCCTCGATCACGGAGAACACACCGCCCAGATGGCCCACGATACCGGTCTGTCCGCAATCATGAATATCACATCTGCGCACGATATGGGAACCGATCCTCTCCTTTGTCCAGCCTTCCCGCTGAGCCTGGCAGATACAGTCGCGCTCCGTCTGGGTGCCGTCCTTGAACTTCCATTTCAACCATTTATTATCATTCTCCGGCTGCAGGTATTTGCCCAGAGATATACCGCTGCACTTGGAATGGGAAACCTCACAGTCCTCAATGATCCAGCCCTTGGACCAGTGAGGCCCGATCATGCCTTCCTGATACGCAGTAGGCGGCGCCCACTGGGTGGCGGCTTTGGTCACCGTAAATCCTGACAGAGTGATATAGTCGATGCCCTCCTGCTCCGGATAGAAGCAGTTACGTCGTACATTGATCTCCACGTTCTCCCTGCGCGGATCGAATTCATGGAAGTTGGCATAGAGCACGGTAGCATCCTGCTGCTTGTCCTGCTCCGCAAACCAGGTGTAGATCGTGAAATCAGGATCCCAGGACGTCATAGCCCGGACAGGCTGCTTCACTTGCTCCAGGGAAGTCACCTCATACATGGCCTTGTCATTCAGATACACTTCACCGGTATGGGCTATAAATGATGCGATGAACCAGTCACCGCTTACCAGTGTTGTAAAAGGATTATACGCCCCGAACAGGCTGTTGGGCACAGCACATTTCCACACGCTGCCTTCCACCTGCTCCCACGCCGTTACAGGCTCTGCACCAGTGATCTGTGCCGCGCCTTTTTCCTCCGACCGATATACGATCCTTGCGTCCTGCGTGCCCGCATTCTTAGGATCGACGGCCTCTCTGTAGATACCCGGTGCCACGATGACCTCATCGCCGGGTTTGGCGATCTTGGCAGCCTCCTGAATCGTCTTAAAAGGACTTTGCTTCGTGCCGTCGCCGGTCCTCTCCACAGCAGCTGATACATAATACTTCATAGATAGTTCCTCCTGTTTCCTACATTATGCCGTTTTGGCAGCCATTCATACGGTCTCCTTGGACAAGTACACCGTCTGCACCAATCTAAGCGCAGGCTGCCTCGCTATATGAAATCAGTGTATCGGATTGTGACGTTTCATTTTTAACAAAAACGGTGATATTTTAACAGAATCGGATATAAAATCAAATTCTGCAATCCTGACCGTACCCGTATCAGTAAACCGTCCGCCGATGCTCACTCCTGTATTCTTTCGGCGACTGCCCCATTTTCCGCTTAAAGACAAGGCTGAAATGAGCCACGCTGCCAAAATGAAGATGATCAGCTATCTCACTGATCTTCCGGTCTGAAAACACAAGCATATTGAGGGCAGCCTCCAGCTTCTTGTCGATGATATATTCAGTGATAGGAATCCCCTCATATTGTTTAAACAGCTTCTGCAGATACTCCTTGGAAATCCCCACCGACTCCGCCAGTTCATCGATGGAGATCTGCTCAAACCGCCTGGCGATGACAGCCTTTTTGCACTCCTCCACATGGCGGTTCAGCGCAGTCTCCTTCTTCCTCCTGTTGCCGACCAGACGCGCAAACTGTAGATAACCCTCACCCTGCACTTTATGAATATCCTGAATATCCCTGCAGGCAGCGATCTTTTTCAGGAATAGATCATTATACAAAAAGGCCTCCTTGGAGCTGATCCCGCCTTCCACCGCTGCCCGGGCTGCCAGAGAAATGCCCGTCACCGCCATATATTCCTCATTCTTCTTCACATCATCCAAAAGGATCGGATGGGGCAGTTCGATATCGTCGATATGCTGCTCCAGGTACGCCACATTGCCCTCCCGGATGTGGTCATACAGCTTCTCCTCCTCCTGATAGGTGTGGTTACGCTGAAACACCTCCATCTGCCAAACTTCCTCCGACACGGACTCCTGATCTGTCACCCCATATGCAAATACCGCTTCCCTGCCATCGCTCCCATTCCCTTCTGCACCACTATCCTTCTTGCCGTCTCCGGCACACTCCCCGACATCGTCCTGCTCCCTGCCCTTAGACGCCACCGGCCCGGTCTTATTACGGATAAGAAACCCGATCACATTACGCGCATCCTCCATGCGGCATTCGGGATATTCTCCCAGTTTGTTCTTCCGAAGAAACCGCACCGCTTCCATAGTATGTAACGGTCCATAACAAAAAGGCCCCAGAATATAGATTCTGCCGCCTGTTCTGCAACCGTAAAGCCCGATCGGCACCTGCTCATGATAGGGGACGAATATCCGGTCAGTTTCTTGTTCCCCAAGACTCTTGTGTACCTCCTGAAACATCTGCCCGTCATACGCCGTCTCGGTATGTTTCCCTGTCCCAAAGCTGCTTCGCAGTTCCCAGCCTTCCGTATACACGCGCACCGGCAGCCGGCTCAATCTGTAGACTAATTCCAACACGGATTCCTCATTCATTCTCCTGTCCCGCTCTTTCTAAACATCCATATCCTATCATTATAGCGCCTGTCTTCCAAATAGCGTACCGGATCATTATGGCTTATGCGGCACACTCACCCTGTTCCCATATCCAGGAAACCCACTATTATCCGCAAAAGCGCCGGCTGGCCTGGTAGACGGCATTGCCGGCGCTGCCCCGGTAAGCAGCAAAGAACCATTCCTCCAAATATCTCTATTTTATCATTCTGCCAATAGGGACACAAGGCATCATAGAATTTCTTTGCCTGGTCGCTGTCCGTCCCGATCCGCTGCCACCGGGTCATCCTCCGGCTGCGTGATTTACCACTGCGTACATGTCCTCTACGCCCAGATACTTTGTCCACGTTCTTTTCCTGGAAATCCATGCCAGTAAGCTGCTCCTATACAACATCATGTGGCTGAAATTTTTGCAGGCACTAGTTTCCGCAAAAGGGTTGTTTTTACCTGACAGTTATGACAAAATATGATTTGTCGAACTCTAACCCTGGGTTATAGTTTTAGACAGACAGGTTTACCGAGAAAACGGATATTCGTAAATATTTGAGGGAGTTTTCAGGCATGAGTCAGTATATGTCCATCGGCAAAGTATCAAAACTAAAGAATGTGAGCATCAAATCATTGCGCTACTATGACCAGATCGGTATCCTGAAGCCGGCCTTCGTCAACACGGAGACGAACTACAGATATTATACGGAAGGCCAGCTCTATCTGTTAGACGCGATCACTGTCTGCATTAAGCTGGGGATTCCGCTGAAAGACTTAAATAACTACGTCAATAAAGATTCCATCAACTTACAGAAGCTGCTCTACGACGGCAAGATCCTGGCAGAGCAGAAGATCCTGGAGATCCACAGCTGTCTTGGAGCCCTGCAGGAAACCTTACAGAAAATGGGCAGTTCAGTGACTGGTATGGCCAAGATCCCCGCAAGCAGAAGCGGTATTCTCCTGCCCGACGGCTTCTATCAGAGTACCGTTGCGCAGCGCTGTCTGCTCACCGTACCGCTGGAAGAAATGGATACCCCGAAATATTACGGACAGCATATCCTGAAGCTGTTCGTCACCGCTCAGCAGGCCGGCATCACGGCCACTTACCCTTCCGGTATCCTGCACGAATACAGAGACGGCATCTATCTCCGCCATATGTTCCTTACAGTCAACACGGAATCTGCACAGACGCTGCTGCAAAGTATACCCTTCGGCACATCTGCTTCCGGTAAGCCTCTGCTTCAAAGACCATCCTCACATGCGCAGGGATCCGTATCTGACGCCTTGACCGAAACGACTGTCCCGGATCACATTGCCGCAGAACCGGCAGACTCTGTCTCGGAGACCATCTTAGACGCAGCCGGCAATACCTTCCGTCTTCTCCCGGAGGGCAATTATGCCTGCCGCAGAATCTCTACTCACATGGCAGACTTTTCTTCCGTCCGGGAAGAGATGAAAGAAGTACTGAAGGAGCAGGACTTCTGTATCATCGAGACCGACACTCTGTCCGAACAGAATAAGAAGGACGGATATGCTTTTGAACTGGAATATTTTATCAGAATATGATATACTAATTGCAGTCTGCCGCATCGGCACATTCTATTATGATCAAATACCCCTCAGCAAGCTGACGGGGCATCAAACAGGAGGCAAAAGGGTGATGAACATGTCATGGAAACGAGGAGCATGTGCCCTCACGATCACGGCGATCTTAACCGGCTGCTCCGCCACAGAAGCTGCCCAAAACACAGAAACCATTCAAAATATAGATTCCCTGGAAGCAGGAATCGCCAAGGCATCAGAAGACGCAGATGTATCTGCTGCACAGGGACAGGAAGCCGCCGGCACATCCGAAACTGCCATGCCGCCTGCATCCGGCACGATCCCGCTGACCGTATGGGCGGAAGAAGCCGATTTCGAGATGTTAGGCGGGATGCTCGCTTCCTTTAAGGACTATTATGCCGGCCAGGCATCCTTTGAGATCACGCTGGTACCTCAGGCCGACTCTGGTACTTGTAATATGATCCTGGACGACATCCACAGCGCCGGGGACATTTTCTCCTTCCCGGACGACCAGTTTACAAGGTTGATGGCGGCAGGCATATTAGAACCGGTGGACAATGCAGACGCTGTTTCAGCCGCCAATGTACCGGAAGCCGTGGCTGCCGCATCCTGGCACGATACACTCTATGCTTTTCCCTATACAGCAGACAACGGTTACTTCTTATATTACGATAAGACCTATTTCTCCGAACAGGATGTTCAGACTCTGGACGGACTGCTGGCCGCAGCTGCCGCCGCCGAGAAACAGATCTCCATGGAGCTGAACTCCGGTTGGTATCTGTATGCCTTCTTCGGTCAGACCGGACTGGAACTGGGCATCAACAGCGACAATGTCACCAACTACTGCAACTGGAATACGACGGAGGGACCCGTCAAAGGCACCGACATCGCCCAGTCCATTCTAAATCTCACTACCAATCCTGCCTTTTCCTCCAATACGGACGGCGACTTTATAGCCAAAGTACAGGATGGAAGCGTGATCGCCGGCATCAGCGGCACTTGGAATGCCACCAAGATCAAGAATGCCTGGGGGAAAGATTACGGCGCCGTCAAGCTGCCTACTTTCACCTGCGCAGGCAGACAGATCCAGATGTCTTCCTTCACCGGCTATAAGATGATGGGCGTAAACGCCTACTCTCCCCATAAAGAATGGGCCATGAAGCTGGCCGATTGGCTGACTAACGAAGAGAACCAATACCTGCGCTTCGTGGAAAAGAATCAGGTGCCCTCCAACAGCAACGCCGCCGCCTCAGATGCTGCCGCTCAGATTCCTGCCGTGCAGGCTATACTGGAGCAGTCACAATATGGTAATCTGCAGCGCGTCGGTGTCAAATACTGGGATGCCTGCACTGATTTCGCCAACATTATGATCGAAGGTAATCCAAACAACATCAGCCTGCAGCAATTGATGGACACTCTGACGGAAGGCATTACCGCTTCCATAGCAGAATAGAAACGGACAAATCCCGTTTGAATCAGGAGGATGACATGACCGCAGTAAAACAGAACATGACCAAACAGAACGGACCACGGCTCAGCATTAAGCTCTTGACCCTGATACCCATCTTCGTACTGAGCTTTGTCTGTATCTTGTCGAATATCGTAGCCGTACATAATATACAGAATGTAAATCGGACTGCCAGCACCATCGCAGACGAATATATGACCGATATCTTCCAGCTGAGCAACATTCAGCGGGAAACCCAGAGACTGCATTCCATGGCTCTGTCTCATATCATCGCCACAGACCTGGATACCATGGTAGAACTGGTTGACAGTATCCTCACAGAGGAAGCCCTGCTCGACGACATGCTGTCAGAATACGGCACTTCCGTTTCCGCCACGAATGTTTCAAATTATGAGAAACTGCTGGATGACTATGAGAAGCTGAAGTATACGATCACAACGCTTTTCGGATACAGCGCCGCAGGCAGGAACCAGGCCGCTTTTGAACTGGCCAACGGCGAACTCGCGCAGTACTCGGACAGTATCCAGGATGCCATCTCCGTACTCAACAACAGTGCTCAGACTGATTCCGAACGGGCCCGAGAAGAGCTTTCCCAGGTTTATTACAGTGCAGTGCTGATCAACGGCACGATCATGATCATCAGCATCCTGGCCCTGATCATCGCGCTGACCGTTGTACTGCGACGCGTTGTCAGACCGATCGCCCTGGCCAAGAATGAGATCAACGACATCATTGCCGGACTTGATCGCGGACACGGCGATCTGACTAAGCGGATCACCATCCGCTCCAGCGACGAGATCGCGGACTTAAGCCGCGGCATCAATACCTTCATTGACAAACTGCAGGAAATCCTGAAGATGATCATCGACAACACACACGATATGGAAAACGTTGTCACCGGCGTACAGCAGAGTGTGCAGAATTCCAATGACAGTGCCTCCGACCTGTCCGCCGTTACCGAACAGCTGGCCACCACCATGTCCGAAGTGGGTGTCTCGGCAGGCATCATCAACCAGAACGCCGCCGCTATCCGCACTGATGTGGAAGAGATCGCTCTGAAATCCACCAGCATCAATGACTATACGAAACAGATGAAATCCAACGCTGACCAGATGGAATCCAGGGCCAGAACCTATATGGAAGAAGCCGGCAGCCGAGTTGCTCAGATCCTAAACGTCCTGCGCAGCGCCATCGAGGACAGCAAACGCGTAGATAATGTAAACAGCCTGACCAACGATATCTTAAGTATCTCCGGACAGACCGACCTGCTGGCTTTAAATGCGTCCATCGAAGCTGCCAGGGCAGGCGCCGCCGGACGCGGGTTCATGGTAGTGGCCGAGGAGATCCGCCTGCTGTCAGAGGACAGCAAAGCCGCCGCCAACCGCATCCAGGATATCAACCAGGTAGTCACCGACGCGGTACACAATCTGGCAAAGCATGCCAATAGTCTCGTTACATACTTAAGCGAGTCCATTCTTCCGGAACTTAACAACTTCGTACAAAGCGGCGTCCAGTATCGGGAAAATGCTTCTTACATAGAAAATGTCATGAACGAATTTACAGATAAGACAGACCGATTGAAACTGACCATGGACGAGATCGCCTCCTCCATCAATTCCATCACACAGGCTATCGATGAGGGCGCAAAGGGCGTAAACGGCGCTGCCGAGAGCACGCAGGTACTGGTCCGTGATATGGAGACCATCAGCAGTCAGATGAAAGAGAATCAGCGAATCGCCAATACACTGGAAACCGGAACTTCAATCTTTGAAACCTTTTGAGCAATTAAGCAGGCAGGTATGCCGTCATTGAGACATACCTGCCTGCTTTCTTAATCCCGTTTTAACTGATACAACACTTCCTCAAAACACACGCCGTCCGTCTTCGGAATCCCCATCTCTACCGATTTTAAGATACACTTTTTCACGAAAGCGGAGGCCTTGCGCACAGAACGGTCAAAAGGCACGCCGTTCACACCGTCCGCAGCAATGATAGAAGTGAACACATCCCCGGTGCAGGAACGCTCCGCATCCACCTTATGAGTGCGGATGATCCGCGGCTCAGATCCCTGTTCATAGATATAATTGGCAATAAAACCGCCCTGCAAAATGCCGGTGATGACCACCTTCGACGGACCAAACGAAGAGATCTTCTCTGCCATCGCATACAGTTCCCGCTTCCGCCACCCCATCGCCTTATACGGAATATCTGATAATTTACAGGCCTCCGTCAGATTCGGTGTCGTGATGTCGGAAAGCGCCACAAGCTTCTTCATCTGCGTACACATCTCTTCCGTGTAGGTGGCATAGATCTTCCCGTGATCCCCCATCACCGGATCCACGATCACCAGAGTATCCTCCTTGGAAAAATCACGGATAAATCCCTTCACGATGTCGATCTGCTCTGCCGATCCCAAAAACCCCGTCATGATCCCCTCAAAACGCAGCCCCAGCTTCCCCCAGTTCTCGATATAAACCCTCATCCGATCCGTATAATCATCGATATAATAGTTCGGAAAACCCATATGATTGGACAGGATCGCCGTCGGCACCGGGCAGCACTGCACTCCCAGATAAGAAAGAATCGGAAGCGTCACTGTGACGGAACATCTTCCGAATCCTGATATATCATTGATCACTGCTATTTTCTTCTGCATGGCCGGTCGTTTCCTTTACTTATAAATTTATATCACAGTTTATCACAAACGCTCCCGGCCAACAACTACTATTCTTTCTCCTGCTCCTCCTTATCCTCCGCACTCCTGATCGGTGTATTTCGCAGCTGATCGATCTCCTGTATCGCATCCTTACACTGCCTTACTTCAGTGATCTTGCGCAGGATCAGATTGAGGTCCTCAGGCGAGAACATATCCAGACATTTCATCAGACTGTCAATATCATTCAGGTCAATATGCACCGTTCCCACCGAAGTGTTGACATGAATCCAGTTGGGATTCGAGCTGCCGCCCACCGTAATGCTGTTTCCCCGCAGATAGTCTTTCTCCACCACCACACAGACACCATTGTGAAAAACAGTCTTAGTCACCTTTTCACCTGCCTGCGGTTCGTCCATCTGCCGTAATATGATTCCTATCGAATCCGTCGCTCCACAGGACTCTCCGGAAGCCCTGAACTCATCTGCCCTCTTAAGCAGTGCTGCAAAGGATTCCGGAGGTGCCCCGTCTCCTTCCAATCCCATCTTACTGCGTCTGGCTGCGGTCTCACTATACTTCTTAAGTTCCTGCGCCGCATAGTCCATGCTTCTGTTGATCGGTTGAAATCCTCCGTATCTACTGTATCCTATCATCTCTTTTTCCTGTAACTATTCAGCCTTTGGCTTCGCGGTTCCTGCCCTTTCTCACGGACTTTATAGCGATTGAAAAATCCTTGGCCTAATAGTTACTCCCTCCTTTCCTTCTTTTATTTTCAAATATTCATATCCTGCATTACCTTCAATCGCCAGGGGAACATGCGCCTTTGTCACTCAAAGGCTTCATGATCTGCTTGGCCGTCTCTACCGCAAACTGCTCGATCCTTTGCTGTGTCTTTGCCGGAACCCACCCGGTCTCCACCTGATAAGCCTCCATCCTGCCGTCATCATATTTCGCTTCCACGTAAACATGACTGCCTTCCAGCTTTCCCTTCAGCGTATAGCCCTCCGTCACGGCAATCTCGATATTATCGCTCTCCTCATAGCTCATATGTCTCACCTCCGCAGCCCGTACCGCTTCCCGCCGTGCCGCGGTATTGACCCGTATGCCAGGTGCACTCAGCCGGCCGGCTCTGGCCGTGTCCTCAATCTTATACGCCCCTGTCATCTCCACGCAGTCCTGTCCGGCCCTGAGCGCTTCGGTCCCATTCTTATCCCGGCCGTCAATCCCAATAGCCTGCGTCTCCTTGCCGGCTTTCTCTCCGCCGTCCCGTTCCTGCGGCTGCCCCTTGTATTTCAGATTCTGCATCAGGCTCTCCCGAAACTGCTCCGAGTGCGCCTTCCTTTTCCTCCCCGGATACTCATGGATCTGCTCCTTGCCGCTCTTACCGCTTCTCCCGATCTCCTGAATACTCATAAATCCCCCAGACTCCTTTCCGTAAGAATTTTCCTGACTTCTTCTCTGCCTCGTCTCAGTCTTGTCTTAATGGTTCCTTCCTTTTCATTCAAGACTCCTGCAATCTCCTGTATGGAGTAATCTTCATAATAGAATAGATAGAGCGGATTCCGGTAATGCACAGGAAGCTTAAGCACCGCCTCCAGTGCCTTATCATCCTTAAGCTGATACGGCAGATAGACCTCCTTAGACTGCGCCAATGAATCCGTAAGCGGTACCGTCCTGCGATGCCAGCTGCTCTTCAGTATGTCCATACAGATGTGGATCGTTGTCCGGATCAGCCATGCTTTCTCGTGCTCCCTGCTCACGATCGGCTTTTCGTCCTTCATGTAACGCAGAAAAGCCTCCTGCACCACATCCTCGGCATCCGCCCGGTTATGCATATTGGCGAAAGCAACCCGGTACAACATCGCCTGATATTCCGCTGCCAGATTATTCCACCTCTGTTCTCTCGCAAACTCCTGCTCCATTTTGTCATAATCCCTTGTGTTCTATAGTCTGTGACCTATTCTATTATACACCAAAAATCTGCCGCATTATCATCGCAGTCTCATCTCATAGTGCCGGCTCATCCCCGCACTTCGTCTATTATAAAGTAACCGCTCTATTTACAATACGAATAAGAGACAGGAAAAGTTTCACTTCCAGAAAACTTTCCTGTCTCTTCTGACCCGGAGCCGACGCACATCTGTTACGGTATCATACATGTATCCTTGCCGCCCGCCAGCCCGATTCCACCACTGGCCCTAATAGTCCTTCTTCATCGTTGCTCTGGTGCACACCAGGATACCTCCCGCCATCACCAACACTGCCAGAACTGCGCTGCCCCATCCAATGCTGTCAAGATTACCTCCGATCATTTCAATGATCTTTACTGCCCCGGACGGATCTTTCTGAATCTCACCCATCAACTTCATGGATACAAAGAAAAAGCACATGCCCGGAACCATCCTGACCAGACTTAAAAACTGCGCCCCTTTGCTCTCACCGACCAGATAAAAGAAAATATACTGCACCGTTATGAGAATCAATCCGACCGCAAAAATGATCAGGCATAAAGACAACGGTATCATCTCTCTCTGTCCGGTCAGCATACTATAGCTTGCTGCAGCGACCAGCCCGATCCCGATTCCGATAAACAGCATAGAAAGGCCATAGGCAAATCTGCCCATCACTCTCTGCAGTGTCGTTGCCGGCAGCAGCTGTTGAAAACCTGCATCCTTTCTGGTACAGTTCCCAAACGGTGTGGTGGAGAACACGATCGCCAGAAATACCCCATACATAAAACCTGCCTGTCCGGTCATATCGTTACTCATCCGCATGATCACCATCACCACAGCCGTTATAACCAGAAGCACTCTAAGCTGTGTCCTCGTCTTGATATAATCTATCTTTGCAAAATATAAAGCCTTCATCTTTCTTCCTCCATTCCGAAGCGCTTTACGCTTCTCTTGCTTTGATATAATGGATTACGATCTGATCGATAGTCGGTTTCTCAAAATGGAAATCATTGGTCAGAAGATCGGCCCTGTCACTGGGCAGGATAGCCTCGAAGCCGTAAGCATTATCCATGATTCCGATCAACGCCTTCTGCAGTTCAGGAAAGACAGCCCGCCGCTCCCCCTTCACCAGCAGATGGTTCTCCAGCAGTTCATCCTTCGCATCGTAGAGCACCATCTTTCCCTCGTGAATAAAGAAGATGTAATCCGCGATCTGCTCCAGATCACTCAGGATATGAGTCGAAAAGATCACGCTGCGCTCTCCATCCGCGATATAATCCTGCAAGATCTTCAAAACCTCTGCCCGTATCACCGGATCCAGCCCATTGGTCGCTTCATCCAGCACCAGCAGCTTTGTGTCTCTTGCAAGCACGGAAGCGAACATCAGCTTCACCTTCATGCCCTGGGAAAAGTCCTTTACCTCCAGCTTTCTGTCTAACTTCCACCGTGTCACCAGCTCATCAAATTTTTCCGTGGAAAAGTTCTTATAAAAGTTATTCAAGACGCTGCGGATATGTCTGATCTTAAAATTATCCGGAAAATAAAATTCATCCCCTATATACCCGATGGTCTCCTTATAACTACTCTCATCGCCATTGCAGGATCTGCCATCCACATAGATCTCCCCGCCGCTGCTCTTGCAGATATTCGTGATCAGATTCAGCGTCGTGCTCTTCCCTGCACCGTTCTGCCCCACATAGCCCATGATATAGCCTTTAGGAAGCGTGAAACTGATATTCTCGAGGCGAAACGTTTTATAATATTTTGAAAGATTACGTACTTCCAGTAATTCCATACTATTCCTCTTTTCTGTACACCTGTCCTTCTTACGGTCAGTATAGGCACCAAGGTGCACGCTGGCGCCATGCCTTACAAGGTTCCTTGAGAGAGCTTCTGCTCCATCGTCTTAAGCAGATTGTGAAAGATCTCCGTAAGCTCCTGATCCGGCAGTCCCATCACACGCGCTGTCTCTATTGCTGTCGTCAACCCTTCTTCTATCCGCAGAAGATACTGCTCCTTTAACAAATTATTGTCCTTGGACAAGACCACACTGCCCCGGCCCTGCATGGTGGCAATAAATCCTTCCGCCTCCAAGTCACTGTAAGCCCTGGTGGTCGTGATCACACTGACTCCCACTTCCTTCGCCAGCTGCCTGATGGACGGCAGCGTACTTCCCTCCGGAATCTGCCCGTTAAGGATCTGCTCCTTCAATTGCTCCTTGATCTGAGCGTAGATCGGCAGCTCCGACTGGTTTGATATGATAATCTTCATCGGTTAACCTCCTCACGGCATCCTGTCGTCACAATCTGCCGCGATGTCTATGTAGTATATACTGTATATAAATCATTATATACAGTATGTGCTGTTTGTCAACTCATTTTTACAGATAAAATCTCACTTCGATACTTTTACTGTAGAAGTAACCTGTCAATCAGGAGTACGCATTACACTGCGGACTCCGTGAACGCGCCAAAATCTCCGATTTTGTGTGCATATTTTACTAAACACCCACTTCTATTCATGGTGGTATCATAATGTAGGATATGGGTGTTTAGAAAGAAAATGGCGGAAATGCTTGTTTATCAGCATTTCCGCCTCTCGAAAACTAAAGTGTGCAACCACACAAGAAACCGTGCGCTAGAGGATTCGAACCCCCGACCTTTTGGTCCGTAGCCAAACGCTCTATCCAGCTGAGCTAAGCGCACATCCATACAACAGTAATTATTGTAATAAATTCTTGGGCAAATGTCAATAGCTTCTCACAATTTTCCTGAAACTCTTTACCACCCTGAATCATGTTCTCACGGAATGCGCAGTTTGGCGCATTCCTGCCCCTTGAATAGTAACCCACCCTTTACAATAACACATCCATCCCATTCCAGATTTCCTTTGGCAAGAGACTGGATGCTGCCTGAAAGCTTTATCAGCCGGCTGCCCTGCAGCGACATGCAAGCCACCGTAAACAATGACAATTCAGCCAGCCACCTATAGATTCATATCACAACGGCCTGCACGATCATCACAACAAGCATCGCTATACAGTACAGCGCCATACCAGGATTGAGAACTGCAGTCCTGAACCAGTTTCCCTTCCCGACCATATCATCCCCTTCCGGCGCTTTCATTTTCGACCGGTTGATAAAGAAAAAGACCACTCCCGTAATGCCAATGGCATATACGCACATCGAATAGGCCGCATAGATCATCATCCCTGGCAGGCTCATCATATCCACATTCTGAAGAAGCAGCCCACCCACAACGCTGCCTAAGAAATTCACGATCATATGTAACGCGATCGTGTATTTCAGATTGCCGGTCCTGATATAGATAAAGGCAAAGAACCCGCCCAGAAAAGCCGCATAGAAAAACTGGTTAAAATTCATGTGGAACAGACCAAATAACAATCCCGAAATAAGTATCGCCGTACGCTGCCCATACTGTACCACCCTGTCACAGATCAACTTCCGAAAAAGAATCTCCTCAAACACCGGCGCTAAGATCACCGTATAGATCGCAGAGATCCAGATGTTGCCATCTGAAATGACCGACAACAACGCATTGTTGACCGGCTCTCCCTTGATCAAGCCGATCACTGTCGTCAATGCCAGGCCGATGATATTTCCCATGATCATCAGTCCGTAAGCCATCATAAAAGCCAATATAAACTGCCCTGGCCTCATCTCGTGTTTCTCGATCGTCCTCGCATCCTTCTTCCTCATGAGCCGGAAGGCGATCGGATAGCCAACCACATAAAGTGGTATCATGGTCACCGCCATCACAATGTTCATATTATCCAGCCATTCCGGTCTTATCCCAAAGACCACATTCTGGCTAAGCAACTGGATTGCCGTGATCAACACCGCCCCGATCAACATTCTGAATCCCAGACTCGAAAAATCTTTTTTCTGCATTTTATTGTCCATACTTTACTCCATTTCTATAATACCCTGGCACTCTGTTTCGTTACTATTATATACCTCTACAAATGTATCGGCAAGCACAAACATTACTACCGCCAGACATCTGTCACCCGTGGTTACAGTTCACGGCCTAACCGGCCGCAAACTGTAACGCCCGTATATCACATTCCTGCTTACAGTCCATAAACCGCGATATCTCTTTACAGGCAGGTAAAAAAAAGAATCCACCTCAGCACTTGGCTAAAATCGTGGATTCCTTAATATACACTGCTGGTAGCCGGACTTGAACCGGCACGAACTATTGTTCGACAGATTTTAAGTCTGTTGCGTCTGCCTATTCCGCCATACCAGCTTCGTGGGACCTATAGGGCTCGAACCTATGACCCTCTGCTTGTAAGGCAGATGCT
>CAJUQJ010000044.1 GCA_910588215.1 uncultured Lachnospiraceae bacterium | reverse complement strand
CATGAATAGAAGTGGGTGTTTAGTAAATTATGCACACAAAATCGGAGATTTTGGCACGTTCACGGAGTCCGCAGTGTAATGCGTACTCCTGATTGACAAGTTACTTCTACAGTAAGTTAATTGTAGCACAGCCGAAATTCCCCTGCAAATTATTCCTTCCCCACCGCGCCTATTCCCCAGCCGGAAACAACAGCATAAATTCCGTTCTCTCATCCGCCGTCCTGCCCACCTTGATGTAACCTCCTTCTTCCTCTACAATCTTCCTCGTAATATACAATCCCAGTCCGACACCTTCTCTTTCTCCAACCTCCCTGCCTCTGTAAAACCGTTTAAATAACTTGTGATATTCTTCCGGTGCAATCCGGATTCCACTGTTTCTCACTGCTACGCCCACGTGGTTCGTCAGCTTCGTCGCTTCCATCTCGATCTTGCTGCCCGCATCCCCGTATTTCACTGCATTGTCCAGCACATTAAAGACAGCCTCCACCGTCCACTTCGCATCCACCAACACCATACTCTGCATCTGACCAAGCAAATCAATCTCCATCCCCCGGTTCTTCGCCTTCTCCATCACCTGCCCAACCGCCTGCAGAAGAATCGTTTCCAGACTCTGCCATTCCTGTTTCAGACGAATGATCCCCGTCTCCAGTCTCGACACCTTAGAAAAGCTCTCTCCCAGCCAGGTAAGCTTCTTCGCCTGCTCCTCCAGACAGGCAAGAAATCTTCCCTTCTCATCCACCGTCAAATCATCCCGTCCCAGAAATTCCACATACATCAAGATATTCGTGATCGGCGTATTTAATTGATGAACCAGATCCCCGATATTCTCATTAAGCTGCCTGCGAAACTGCCGCTCCCGCTCCTCATAAGAGCACAGAATGTCATAGAGCCGCAATAACTGCCCCTGCATTCTGGACAGAATCGTATCCTCCGTCACCGGAAAAGCGATCGTAACTCTGCCATCGATCAACTCCTCCATCATTTCACTGAACGCATAAAGCTTCCCTTCCATCCGCCTCGCGATCACCAGATATACCCCTGCGAACACCGCCAGATTCACCGCCCCATACAGGATGATCAGCCATGTACCGTAAGCCGGCCGTCTACAGGAAAGCTCACTGAACAACAAAAGCAGTATGAGCATTACACCCATACCGCCTATCCATATACCGTCTGTATCGTTACTCTTATACCGCCTGTTCATTTCTGTCCATCCTCCCACTTATACCCCAAACCAAACACTGTTTTGATATAAATCGGCTCCTCCGGATTCTCCTCCACCTTCATACGCAGCCTGCGGATCGTCACATTGAGCGTCCTGCTCTCCACAAACCGCTCATCCACATCCCAGATCCGTTCCAGAATCCGTTCTCTTTTCAGCACGATACCCCTGTTATGGAGAAAAAGCTCCATCAGCCTGCGCTCCAACGCCGTAAGTTCTACCGGTTCCCCCCGCCTGATCAATGTCTTGTTCTCGAAATCATACAACAGGTCACCGTTCGTATAGATCTGCCGCGACACGCCCTCACTGCGCTTTAAGACTGCCGCAATCTTCATAAGCAGCACCGGCATGGAAAAAGGCTTCGTGATATAATCATCGCACCCTGCCCGGAACCCCTGCAGCATATCTTCCTCCGTGTCTCTGGCCGTCAGTAGAAGCACCGGCGCCGGCTGCCCGGCCAGCACACTTCCCAGGAACTCTCTGCCGTCCCCATCCGGCAGATTGATATCCAACAGGATCAGGTTCATCTGTTCCTCCAGCTTCCCCCGCGCTTCCCGCAGGCTATAGGCGCTCCTCGTCAGATATCCCTCCCGCCGCAGTGCAAACACAATCCCCTCATTCAACGCCCGATCATCCTCAATAACCAAAATCCGTTTCTCCATCCCCACTCATCTGCCTTCCCCTTCTCAAATTACAGCCTTATCGCAATTCTCTCATACCTTCCCCTGGCATAACACTTTCAATTTCACAAATCTCCCCGGCATAACACTCTTAATTTCACAGCTATCCTAAGTCATTCACCTGAATTTTCCGGCTTTAGTGCACAGACAACTCTCTACACCACTTCCCGCAGCCTCTCCACGATCGACCTCCTGTTCATCCCCCAGGTCAACACCTGCGCCATCACCACGCACAGCCCGGCTGAGATCCCCACAAAGATCATAAGCGCCTGCACAAACGCCCCTGCCGAAAAATTAAATCCCGGCTGCGCCCCGACCTTATAGGCCAGCGCCGCTCCCGCCACGGTCGCCAGTCCCAGCGCTATTGCGACAAGCACGGCGTACTTCTCGAAAATATCCCTCTTCATCTGCCGCCCCGTCATCCCGATGGACTGCATGGCCGCATACTCCACCTTCCTGGCCATCACATCCGTAGTCACCGTATTCACCATATTGGCTACACCGATCAATCCCACGATCACCGCCAGCAAAATACCGAAAGCCGTCATGCTCCGCTTCGTTTCCGTATTCTGCACCCGGGTCATATAAGCGGAATCAAGCGAAAGCTGCAGATTCCCGTCTTCCTCCACAAGCCCGGCAATAATCTCATACTGTTCCTTGTCGGAAAGCGCCGTCCCGTCCTGCCTTTTACCGGATGCATTAAAGCAGATACTCCCGATCAGCTCCCCGTAATTTGAATAAATCTCCTGAAATGCCTCATCCGTCAGCCAGATATTGGCTTCTCCCATATTATCCGTGCCATAGATATTATGGCATGTCACCAAGGCCATCACCGTAAATTCCCGCTCCACGTAACGATCTGCCGCACTGTCAAAGAACGTGACTGACACCCGGTCGCCTGCATGTACCTGATACGCCATGCCCTCGCTCTGCTCCATATCATTGAGATAGAGGGAACGGTTGTAGATCAGATAACCGCCCTGTGCAAACCGTTCGGCGTCAAACTCCCCTTCCAGCACGGTAAAATATTGATTTTCATGGTCAAGATACGCCGCATCCATACCCGCTGCGCTGACCGGATAATTGTCTCTCTCGTTCCTTCCGGGAAGACTATGCCAGGGATCCACGCCCCACTTCTGCTCCATGCTGTCCACATAAGCCTGTCTGTCCCGGGCCAGCTCCCCTTCTCCCGCAATCTCTCCCCGAGACACATCATACCAATAACCGCCCCCGGAAATCAACCAGTCCGGCTGCGTCCTGGCCGCATAGTAAACCCGAAAATCTTCCACAAACTCCTGCTCCCTGATCTTTTGCACCAGCTCATCACTGATGGGCTGGTAAGGCTCCTCCGACCCGAATTTGACCGTTTTCTGTACTATCCGGAAATCCGTGCCATTGTGCTCCGCCGTATGCACCTCCACCGAATATCCCATGGAGATTGTATATACAACCAGAAACAGAATCCCGCTTAAGGCAAAAGAGATAACCGAGAAGACGCCCTTTTTCTTCCTGCCGCGGTATCTGGCCGCCTCCACAGGGGAGATCGTGCTGGCGATCCGAAAAGGCTTCATAGTACTGACAAGCACCGTAATCCAGGAAAACACCGCTCCCAGCGCAAACACCTGTACGAACCCAGCCGGCTTATAGAAAGAGGAAATACCTTCCGCAAAAGCGTCCATAACCGCGCCCGCCGCCATCCGTCCGATACCATATCCGATCATGCCTCCCAGCACAATGCCGATCAGGGAGATCCTGTTCATCTGCCACAACAGCATCCGCTTAAGCTGCTGCCTTGTCATGCCGATGGTCTTTAATTCCCCATAGAACCGTATATCATTCTCGATCGAGATGTCAAATATATTATAGATGAAAAAGTACCCGCAGAACATCACGCACAACAGAAGCAGTATGATCGGGGCCAGGGCCGCATAGGACAGATCACTGGCCTTGTACTGAATGCCGTTGCCTTCTGCCTGCTCATTCACCTCTGTCAGCTTCTCATGCTTATCCGTCCCCAGCTTCAAGGGATTCAAATTGTTCAGCTTCACATAGATCTGGTCGTACCCCTTGATCAGTCCCGGATTATGCTTCTCGATAAAAGCTTCTCCCGTGTAGATCTCCTCATAGATATCCGCGACGCCGCGCAGCGGATTCTTATAATAACCGCACACCGTCATGGGAATCACTTTTTCCGTCTGCTGCCCTTCGGCTTCTCCGTCCACCAGCACTACGAGGCCATAAGTGACGTCTAACTGTTTCGCCAGCCCCAGACGCTCCGACATGGTATCGGACAGCAGAATCTCATCCCCGTTCTCCGGATATCTGCCTGTGATCAGATCCACCATATTTTTCTCATAATGCACTTCATCCGCTGCAAACAGCCGCACATCCACACCGGAAAATTCCTGATTATGCAGATAGCTTGCGCTGCACCGCTTGGCGTAAGCAGCCCAGTCCACCTGCGGCAGCCCTTTTGCCCGCTCCAGAATCTCCTCGTCACCATAGATCATGGCGCTGTCCGTACCCGGTCCCGGAGATGCCCCCATATAACGTGTCATGGCCGTCATATAACCGATCCCCACCGTAAAGATAACAACAATGAGCAGCGCCGTCAGCGCCACCGCCAGCACCGCCAGCCGGTTACGCACCGGATGCGCCCTGTAATCGTCGGCAGCCAGTTCTTTTTCCAGTTTCTGGTCGGAATTCCTGAACATCATGCTCATGCCTGCACCTCCTGCTCTCTCACCAGCTTACCATCCTCGATATGGATCACCCGGTCCGCCAGCTGCGCGATGGCATCATCATGTGTGATCATAATGATCGTCTGGTTAAATTCCCTGGAAGTCATCTTCAACAATCCCATCACCTCCGTGCTCGTTCTGGTATCCAGGTTGCCGGTCGGTTCATCCGCCAGCAGCACTGCCGGCTTGGCCGCAATGGCCCTTGCGATGGACACCCTCTGCTGCTGTCCGCCGGAAAGTTGATTGGGATACCGGTCCATTTTCCCTTCGATCCCCAGCTGTCCGCAGATCTGCGCAATATAATCCCGATCTGGTTTCCTGCCGTCCAATCGGATGGGAAGCACGATATTCTTATACACATTCTGTACAGAGATCAGATTATAATTCTGGAAGACAAAACCGATATTCCGACGCCGAAACACCGTCAGCTCCTCCTTCGACATCTCCATGATCGAGTGTCCGTCTATGATGACCTCCCCCGCATCCGCAAAGTCCAGTCCCCCGATCAGATTTAAAAGCGTCGTCTTGCCGCTGCCCGATGTCCCCACGATCGCCGTGAAGCTGCCCTTCTCTATGCCGAAACTGACATCGTCCACCGCCTTTACCAGATTCTCTCCGCTTCCGTAATACTTCTTAAGATGTACCGCCTTTAAAATATCCATGCTGTCTGCTTCTCCTTGTCTTCAATTTGCTTATCTTCATCATAGACAGCAGATATTACAATCCGGTTACAAACGGATATTTTTTGTGGCATTACCTGCCTTTCAGATACCGCTTCAACAGAAACGCACAAAAATACGGAAAGATATAAATCCGATCATCACACCCAACATTTCCACCCGTAAACTTTATCCCGTAGCGTATGTCCTCATACTTCTCCCCTCTGATCAGCGTCCGAAGCGATTTCGCCCGGCCGTTCGTCGCCTTCACCTCCACGGGGATCAGTTCTTTTGCCGTCCGGACGAAGAAGTCCTCCTCCAACGTAGAATCCTCTCGTTTATAATAGTAAAGCCCGTATCCGCTTTTTACCAGCGCCTCACCCACTACATTCTCATACAACGCTCCTTTGTAGACGCCCAGATTCCGGTTCGCCCGCAGATCCTCCTGAGCCTCCTCATCCAGCATGGCCACGAGCAATCCGCTGTCCGCAAAATAGATCTTGTACTTCGTCTCGTCAAAATTTCCCTTCAGTGGAAGCTCCGGAAAATGCATACAGTAACAGACATTGACGATTCCTGCATCCGCCAGCCACTCGATACAGCCCCGGTAATCCTTGAACCTGGCTCCGGACGCCACCTTGGAAATCTGAAACTTCTTATTAGCCTTGGAAAGCTGCACCGGAATCTGCCGGAACACATTGAGAATTCTCGTCTGATCCATCCCTTCCGCATACTTACGGACATCCTCCTCATAATCCGCCAGAAGCTGCCTCTGGATCGCCAGCGACCCTTCAAAGCTGTCCTTTATGATATACTCTCTGACCACCGCAGGCATCCCGCCTAGAATACAATAATCCAGAAACAGACCGCTATAGACGGACATCTGCGCCTCGTTAAACGGCTTTTCCTCCCGCATATGGCTCAGAAGTTCGTCTGCAATGCTCTCCTCATAGCCTTTCGCCCACAGAAATTCCTCAAAATCAAGAGAATACATGGTATAATCCGTCTTATACCCCACACTGTTGCTCTCTATCCTTCCATAATGGATACCCAACATGGAACCGCTGCATATGACATCAAATCTTCCGTCCTGTGCAAAAAATTTGAGCGCTGTGGCAATCTCCGGAAACTCCTGCAGTTCATCAAAAAAGA
The DNA here is from genome assembly GCA_910588215.1 of uncultured Lachnospiraceae bacterium. Lineage (GTDB taxonomy): Bacteria > Bacillota > Clostridia > Lachnospirales > Lachnospiraceae > UBA3282. The sequence continues at coordinate 27,017 of CAJUQJ010000044.1, read as the reverse complement.
GCAGCGTTTTTCCTTCGACGAATTTCTTGGTCGGATCCATACGTGTAATATTCCGGATCAGATCCGCCGTCTTGTAGCCGTCAGCCGTGATCTTCTTGTACTTCGGTTCTTCCACAAAGTTGATCTCCACCATGCACTCATAATTCTGTTCGCCAAATCTTCTGATGGACTCCGTCTTCCCGATCTGCCGCGGTCCCTTGACTACAAGCGGCTTCCGCTCCGGATCGCCTTTCCACTCTGTCAAATAGTCATCTATTTTTCTCTTCAGATAAATCATAACAACCCCACTTCCCTGCAATCACCGATCTGCCTATAGTATATGCTGTTTTTCAGGAAAATACAACTTTATTACAAAAAAATGAGGGAATTATATCATATGATTTACAGAAATATGAGCGAATTTTATCATATATTTTGCATAAAAATGAGGGAATTTAATTACAATCCTTACAAAAAAATGAGGGAATAACAACAGGCACTGTCCCGTTACCTTCCAAGACAGTGCCCGTCGTATATTGCGAAGTCTGCGAGCAGAATTTCTGATTCTGCTCTGCAATCAATAGAATCTGAGTGCAAGGACGCCTGCTATCTTAGTACCCGCGCTCCTGCGCCGCCCATGATCGCCTCTACTTCCTTCCTGCTAGCCATGGTCGTATCACCCGGCGTGGTCATCGCCAACGCACCGTGCGCCGCACCATAATTGACTGCCAGTTCTGCATCCCCTGTTGTCATCAGTCCATAGATCAATCCTGATGCAAAGGAATCGCCGCCGCCCACACGGTCCATAATCTCCAGTCCCTTATAGTCTTTGGCTTTGTAGATCTCGCCATCCGCCCAGCAGATGGCGCTCCAATCGTTCACAGTCGCCGTCTTCACCTCACGCAATGTGGTGGCAACCACCTTGAAATTCGGATAAACCTGCGCCGCATGATTGATCATCTTCTTGTAACCATCCAGATTCAACTCTTTCAGATTCGCATCATTGCCTTCGATCTCGAAGCCGAGGCAAGCGGTGAAATCTTCTTCGTTGCCTATCATAACATCTACATACTTCGCAATCTCTTTATTGACTTCCTGCGCCTTAGCAAGGCCACCGATCGCACTCCACATGGACGGTCGGTAGTTCAAGTCATAAGAGATGACCGTCCCGTATTTCTTAGCCGTCTTGATCGCCGAAAGCACCGTCTCACAGGACTGCTCGGACAATGCCGCATAGATGCCGCCTGTATGCAGCCAGCGCACGCCCAGCTCCCCGAAGATATGCTCAAAATTGAAATCCTCCGGTGTTGCCTTGGAGATCGCCGTATTTGCACGATCGGAACATCCCACTGCACCGCGGATACCGAAGCCGCGCTCCGTAAAGTTCAGCCCGTTTCTGCAGGTCCTGCCGATCCCGTCGGTCTTCATCCACTTGATCAGAGAAGTATCCACACCGCCCTGCAGAATGAAATCTTCCATCAGCATACCGACTTCATTATCCGCAAATGCCGTGATCACACCTGTCTTCAATCCGAAGCATCTCCTAAGACCCCTGACAACATTGTACTCTCCGCCGCCCTCCCAGGCCCGGAAACTCCTGGCCGTCCGGATTCTTCCCTCACCCGGATCCAGACGCAGCATTACCTCACCCAACGATACCGCATCATATCTGCATTCCTGTTCTGGTCTTAAATTCAGTTCCATAATATTCTCCCTTTCTTCTCTTTTCCTGCCCGTTTCTCGTTCTCGCCCAGGCCCTCTATTCGAGCCTTCCTGTCCGGACTGGCTGTCGTTCTCTGTCTGACTGCTATGCTTTCCCCTTCGTTCAAACCGTCGCTCATCTGGTTCCGGCCTTTCTCTCCTATGCCCTACGCCTTCCATTTCTTACCCGGCTTTATCCACGGATCTTCGCTGCCAGTTCCACGGCTTCCTTTGTCAGTTCCCGTATCTTATCGAATTCCCCGTTCTTTATCAGATTGCCCTTCACCATCCAGCTTCCGCCACAGCACAAGATCTTACCGAAACTCAGATAGTCGGCCAGATTCTTCGCGCTGATACCGCCTGTTGGCATGAATTTCACCATCGTGTAGGGCGCTGCCATCGCCTTGATCATCGCCACGCCGCCGGCCTGCTCCGCCGGGAAGAATTTCACCACCTGCAAGCCTCTTTTCACTGCCTGCGCCACCTCGGAAGGGGTGATGCATCCCGGGAACACCGGAATCTTTTTCTCCAGACAATAGTCCACGATCTCCGGGTCAAAACCGGGACTGACGATAAATTTCGCTCCCGCCGTCACAGCCCGATCCACCTGTTCTATCGTCAGCACCGTGCCGGCTCCCACTAACATCTCCGGATACTTCTCGCTCATCAGGCGGATAGATTCTTCCGCCGCCTCCGTGCGAAAAGTCACCTCAGCACAGGGCAGACCGCCCTCCACCAGCGCCGCCGCCAGCGGCAGCGCATCCTTCACTTCCTCCAACACTACTACCGGCACGACACCATGTTCATAAAACTGCTCCGCAATTGTTTTCATATCCTTTTCCTTTCTTCCTGCTTTTGATCCTTTTCCCTTCCTCTATGGCTGCTGACTGTCTGTGAGTGCCTGCAAAGACAGCCACAGCCGGCGTATTCCCTCTCCTTAATACTCGAGATACGCCCCTTTCATCGGACTGGCCGCATGCTCGCTGAACAGCCGCAGAACCCCTTTCTTATATTTGGGTTCTCTGGGCTCCCAGCTCTTCTTTCTCTCTTCCAGCACCGCCGCCACTTCTTCCATAGTCTTACGTTCTCCCGCGATCCCGATGATATTCAGCTTCCGCTCTTCCACGTCGATCTCGATCAGATCGCCTTCTTCCACCAACGCGATCGGTCCGCAGTCTACCGCCTCCGGGCTGCAGTGCCCGATCACCGGCCCTGTAGACGCCCCGGAGAAACGGCCATCCGTGATCAACGCAATGCTCTTACCAAGCTCCTTGTCGCTGCTGATCGCCTCCGAGGTATAGAACATTTCCGGCATACCGCTGCCCTTCGGTCCCTCATAGCGGATAAACACGGCGTCGCCCTTTTCCACCTTATGATTCAGGACAGCATCCAGGCATTCCTCCTCACTGTCAAAAGGTCTGGCCCGCAGAACGGCCTTAAACATCTCTTTCGGACAGGCAGTATGCTTGATCACTGCCCCTTCAGGCGCCAGATTCCCCCGCAGAATGGCAATGCTGCCGTCCGTTCCCAGTGCCTTATCATAAGGACGGATGATGTCTTCTCTGGTCAGGGAAACATGATACCGCTCGTTGAATTCCTGCAGCCACTTCTCACATCTGTCATAGAACCCGTTGCGCTTCAATTCATCGAGATTTTCTCCCAGTGTCTTACCTGTTACGGTCATCACATCCAGATGCAGATGTTCCCTGATCTCTTCCATGATTGCCGGTACGCCGCCCGCATAGTAGAAACACTCTGCCGGCCAGCGCCCCGCCGGACGCACATCCAACAGATACCTGGCATTCCTGTGCAGCCTGTCAAACGTATCCCCCGTAACCTCCAACCCAAATTCATGGGCGATCGCCGGAATATGCAACAGACAGTTGGTACTGCCGGAGACAGCCGCGTGCACCAGGATCGCGTTCTCGAAGCTGTCCATGGTGATCATCTCGCTGGGCCGCATCCCTGGCATGGTCGCCAGCTTCACTGCCTGCGCCCCCGCCTCTCTGGCAAAAGTCAACAGGTCAGGACTTGTGGCCGGCATCAGCGCACTGCCCGGCAGCGCAAGTCCCAGCGCCTCCGCCATGATCTGCATCGTGGAAGCCGTTCCGATGAAAGAACAAGCCCCACAGCTGGGACAAGCATTGCATTTCGCCCAGTTCAGCTTCTCTTCATCTATCTCACCGCGCTGGTATTTGGCACTGTACATGCCAAGCTGTTCCAGGGTGAGCATCTCCGGGCCCGCATTCATGGTGCCGCCCGGCACTACCACACTGGGCACATCCGCTCTCGCCAGACCCATCAGATTACCTGGCATCCCCTTGTCACAGCTTGCCAGATAGACTGCCGCGTCAAAAGGCGTGGCGCCTGCATGGATCTCGATCATATTGGCGATCATCTCCCGGCTCGCCAGACTGTAATTGATACCGTCCGTCCCCTGGCTCTCCCCATCGCAGATATCGGTACAATAGTAACGTGCTCCATAACCGCCGGCCTCCTCGACACCCTTCCACACTTCTTCTACCAGAAGATTCAAGTGTCCGCTTCCCGGATGACTGTCACCGTAAGTGCTCTCGATCATCACCTGTACCTTAGAAAGGTCTTCCGGCTTCCATCCCGTTCCGATCCGCAGCGGATCCAGTTCCGGCGCCAGCTTACGCATTTCCTGACTCTTTAATTCCATACCCTTCTTCTCCTTTCCCATTCCTCTATCAGCTTTTACCTATATTTGATTTTTCACACAAGACCGGGAATGCCTTCACACAAACCCGGATAGCCATGCGGAGAATGCCGTATTTCAGGCATTCTCTGGTGCGAGAATGATTTGCGGAGCAAATCTAGAACTTCTTCGCGAAGCAGCCTTTGCTGCGAGTGATTAGAAGTTCTTCTCGCACTATGCGAAGAACGAAATAACAAGCGCCACCACAAATCCGCTTCCGCCCACCAGCGTCTCCATGATCGTCCATGTCTTCAGTGTCGTCTTTTCATCCATACCGACCAGCGACTTCACCAGCCAGAATCCGGAATCGTTGAAGTGAGAACATACAGTCGCACCACCAGCCACTGCAGCCGTTGTGCAGGCCAGATACAGGGGAGACAGATCTGCGATCCCCGGCATCGCCGCGATGATCCCGGCCGCCATCGTCATAGCCACCGTTGCGGAACCAACGCAGATTCTGACTAACGCCGCCACAATAAATGCCACCACTACGATCGGCAGATTCGCCGAAGACACCGCATTGCCGATCAGGTCGCCCAGACCCGAATACTGCAGCATATACCGCAGCACACCGCCGCAAGCCGTTACTAACAAGATCAGTCCTGTAGGCTCCAGAGACTTTGTCATGATTTTTTCCAATTCTTCCATCTTATATCCGTGTTTTAATCCAAGGATCAGCATCGCTGCGATCGTCGCGATCAGCAGTGCCACAAAAGGCTCTCCCAGGAATCCGAAGATCGGTGCCAGACCACTAAGTGCCGGTACGACTCCGGCTACGGAATCCAGAATGATCAGTACAAGCGGAATCAGGATAATGCCCACGATCGTCCAGAACTTCGGCAGCTTCGATTCATCGAAATCCGCCTGGTTAGCCACATGTTCCGGCACCGGAACCATATATTTGTTGCCGCAGATAGAACCCCATACAGGCCCGGCGACCACCATCGCCACGATACCGCACAGAACACCTACCATGATGACCCAGCCCAATTCTACATTCAGCATGGTCGCCACCAGCACCGGTCCCGGCGTGGGCGGAATGAATGCATGCCCAACTGCCAGTCCTGCCAGGAGCGGGATCGCATAGAACAGGGAAGAACGGTTCGTTCTTTTCGCCAGAGAGAACGCCAGCGGAATCAGGATGATCAGGCCCGCATCGAAGAACACCGGCATCGCGATGACCAGACCCGTAATACCAAGCGCCCAGGCCGCTTTCTTATCGCCGAACCACCGTACCATGCTTACCGCCAGCGTCTGCGCGCCGCCTGAAGCCTCTAAGATCGCTCCGAACATGGAGCCGAGACCCACCAACAATGCAATACCCTTCAATGTATTGCCGATACCGTCATTTACCGCCGTCACAATATTCTCAAAAGGCATTCCTGCCCCTAGTCCGATCACGATCGCTCCCACCAGTATAGAAACCATCGCCTGTACTTTGAATTTAATGATCAACAAAAGTAATACCGCAAGTCCCAGAATTGCCGCTATTACCAATCTGGTCGGATTTAATGCCATTTCACCAGCCATGATTTAGAACCTCCTATTATTTTTTAATCGTAATTTTGTTGTGATGTATGATAAGGGTTTACTGTCTCTTAACATCTGACGTCTTATGTTATTGTGCTTAAATTATATAATTGTCGCCATTTTTGTTCAATACATCTGATGTATTTATTTTCACTTCTATCTTTTGCACAAAAAATAATGGGCAGTCCCCAGGAATCCCCATTATCTTTTGTATAATATTGCTATTGTATTTTTCAAGTCGTATGTCGGGCGCCCGAAGTCATCTGATGTATTCCTGTCCGCTCCTTACATCTTCTCCCGCTCCTCCAGGATCTTCATGATCGCCTGGCGGTTATAGGTCAGGTGCATCATCATGGCACATCTGGCGCCTACCGAATCCCGCTTCAGTATGGCGTCCGTGACTGCCCGGTGGGTCTTGATGGTCTCTTCCATCAACATGTGATGGGTCAGATTGGCAAAGGTATAGACCGCCGTATTGATCACCGGGATCAGCGTCTCCACTACCTGGTTCTTACTGCAGCGGGCAATGCAGGTATGGAATTCAATATCTTTGCTGATGTGATTGCGGCTGCTCCGATACAGCTGCTCCGTCTCGTCGCACAGCCGTTTCAAAAGCCTGATCTCCTCCGCAGACGCATTCCTGCAAGCCAAAGCCGCGATCTCCGGCTCGATCATCAGCCGCACCTCGAACAGATCCAGCGCCAGTTTATACTTATCCTCGATCCTGCCAAACCCCAACGGATCCACCTCTATGGAATTGGTGTTGATCACATAAGTGCCGGATCCTCTGCGAACCTCCAGGATGCCGCGGGATACCAGCCCCTTCACCGCCTCTCTGATCGTACTGCGCCCCACACTAAACCGCTCAGCCAGCTCGAATTCATTGGGTATCTTCTGCCCCGGCTCCACCGGCTCCTGCAGAATATATTTCATCAGTTCATCCTCGATCCTTGCCCCCAGAGGTTTCTTATTCGCCTTATCCGGACTGTACATAACCTGTCATCCTCCAATTGATACGGTGCAGGCTTTCCCCGCACCGGTAACTCTATACCTTAAATCCTACGAGGAATCTTTATCGTTGTCAATCATGTTCTCAGCCAGACCCAATCAATGCCGGCATTCGCCGTCCCGGCCGTCATAGCAGCGGCGCTGCCACCTTCATCAGACTTCCAAGCAGTCTCATCGTCCACTTTTCATGCCGCAACATCTCCTTCGTCACCTGCCTGCACTTTAAGAGTGTATCCTGAAAATCCTTCTCGATCTCTGGAACACAATCTGTCCCATACATATAAGTAGCACATTCAAAATGATGATACAGACTCCGATAATCCAGGTTGATGGTGCCCACCACCGCCTCCTGGTCGTCGCTGACGAACACCTTCGCATGAACAAATCCCGGCGTATACTCGAAGATCTTCACTCCCGACTCCAGCAAAGACGCATAGTGGGTCTTGGCCAGCGCATAAGGAATCCGTTTGTCCGGGATCCCCGGCAGGAGCACCACTACCTCCACGCCTCTCTCCGCCGCAAATTTGAGCGCCGTCTCCATCTCTCCGTCCAGGATCAGATACGGCGTCATGATATGTACATACTTAAGCGCCCGATTCAGGATATCCATATATACCCGCTCTCCCAGCTGGTCCTCGTCCAACGGGCGGTCGCCGTAAGGGATCACATACCCCTTGGCCTCCTGCACCGGCAGCGCCGGATAAGCCAGGAACGTATCAAACTCAGCCTTCCCGCCGTCCATCCCCCACATCTGCAGGAACATCAGGGTAAAGCTCTTCACCGCCTCTCCCTTTACCATGACTGCGGTATCCTTCCAATGACCGAACTTCTTTTTCTGATTGATATATTCGTCTGACAGATTAACTCCGCCGTTAAATGCGGTATGTCCGTCAATCACCAGAATCTTCCGGTGATCCCGGTAATTATAGTGGGTGGAGACAAAAGGCGATGCCGGCGCGAAAATCTTACACTTGATCCCAAGTCTGCGCAGGCGCTTCGGATAATCATGTGGCAGAAGCGCAAACTCGCAGGTCCCGTCATACATGACGCGGACGTCCACCCCTGCCGCAGCCTTCCTGGCCAGGATCTCCAACACTCTTCCCCACATGATTCCTTCGCTCACGATAAAGTATTCCATGAAGATAAAATGCTCTGCCGCTTCCAGCTGCTCTAGCATCTCTTCAAACTTATCCTCGCCCAGCGGGAAATAAGTGACCGCTGTCTTATCATACACCGGATGACAGCCGCTCCGTCCCATATAGCGGGCAAGAGCCGCCACTCCGCCATTCTCCTCGGCCAGATGCTTTGCCACTTCCTCGTCCTGCCGTATACACGATTTCGTATCCGAGATTATCTTATTCGCCCATTCCTTTAAGACCCGGTGCCCCAGGTCGCTCTGGGTATACACGAACAGCAGCACGCCGAACACCGGCAGGATCAATAAGATGATCAGCCAGGTGATCTTGGCTGTCGGATTGATCCGACTGTTCAGCAGATAGACCACGATCACGAAGGTCAGTATCACCGTACCGCCGAAAATATGCGGTATCACTTCATAAAACCATTGAAATATACTGAACAGGATCATCACCTGCACAGCCAGCATCAGCAAGATCAATCCGAAACGGCTGAAAACAGCGTGAATGATCCCGCTTTGGCCCTTTTTCAACAAGATAAGTCCTTTGTTCTTATAATCAATCGACATACCGATCCTTCTTTCGTATTTTCTCCATTCCGAAGCGTTTTACTTCTTGGGCGCGGAGTCAAGAACAAACCCTATGCTTCTGCCAATGTCAAAGGCGCCGCCAAATCCTCGCCTCATATCCCTGCAGTGTCTCTGCCGTTCTCAGGCCAGGCGCCACCGTATCGTACACCAGCTTCCACTGCCCCTTCGACAGGAATGCCCGGCAAGATCCCTCGCCCAGATTGCAGTCCACCACATAAGCCCGTTCCCCCAGTTTTCTGGCATACACGAACCGGTCTTTCTTCCTGTTCAGAACACGGAATGTCCCATAGACGAACGCCTTCTCTTTATGCCGCATACGTAATAGCCGCCTGTAAGCCGTAAACACCTCTTCCTTCGGCTCCTGCCGCATTCCCTCATGTTCGGGCGGCAGCTTCTCGTTCCAGGGAAGCATCACTCTGGCATGTTCCCTGGTCCCCGCCAGGATCCTGGCAAACACCCGATCCGCCGGCTCACTCCGGACATGCTCGGCGTAATATCCTTTCGCCTCCACGTCCGTGATCTGCTCCATGGATGTAAAGTCATAATTGGCAAGCCCCATCTCATCCCCCTGGAAGAGAAACGGCGTGCCCCTAAGCGTCAGCTGCATCACCGCCAGCAGCTTGGAAAGCGCCGTGTGTCTGGCAGTATCCTGCGTGATCTTGCTGATCATCCGCGGATTGTCATGATTGTTATAGAAAAGGGACATCCAGCAGTTGCTGCCATAATGTTCCATCCAATCGATCATATAGTCTCTGAAATAATTCAGATCGTAGGCGTACTCTTCCATCCGTACATGTCCCGGTGTCTCCAGATGGTCGAAGGAGAACACCATATCCAGTTCTCTGCGCTCCTCTCCCGTCACCAGCTGACACATCTTCATGCCCAGCCCCGGTGTCTCCCCTACGGAAAACGCACCGTGAGGCTCGAAAGCCTTCTCCCGCAGTTCCCGCAGATATTGGTGCAGTTTCGGCCCGTAATAATAGTGCTCGATCCCGGTATAACCCATCAGACTGCCGATGGTTTCGTTGCCCTCGGGCAGCCCTTCCTTTTTCGAGATATAATTGATCACATCCATGCGGAATCCGTCCACACCCCGGTCCAGCCATCGGTTGACCATATTGGTCACTTCCTCCCGCACCCGCGGTTCATCCCAGTTCAAATCCATCTGCTTCCCGGAAAAAAGATGCAGCGCCCAGCTGCCGCACGACTCCTCATACTTCCACGCCGGTCCCGAGAAAAAGGATGTCCAGTTGTTGGGCGGCGTGCGACTTCCGTCATCTTCCCGGAAGAAATAATAGTCCCGGTAGGGCGACCCCGGCTTTAACGCCTCCCTGTACCATCTATGCTCATCGGAAGTATGGTTCACCACCAGATCCATGATCAGCCGCATCCCCCGCCGGTGTACCTCCACAAGCAGCTGTTCAAAGTCCTCCATGGTACCAAACTCTTCCATGATCTTATCATAATCCCGGATATCATACCCGTTATCGTCATTAGGCGAATCGTAGATGGGCGAAAGCCACAACGCATCTACCCCAAGCGCTTGCAGATAATCCAGCTTACTGATGATCCCTTGCAGATCGCCGATCCCGTCCCCGTTGCTGTCACAGAAACTGCGCGGGTAGATCTGATAAAACACCGCTTCTTTCCACCACTTCGGTGTGATCTTCCCCGTAGAAGCCGTCGTTTCGTCCCTCTCGCTGCTCACCAGCTCTAACAGCGTATCAAAGAAATCCAGCCCGAACTTTCCCCCGAGCAGCTTCCCTCCCACCGCTTTACTGTCCAGCAGCTTTGCCAGCGTACGCAGTTTCAGACTTGCCGTCGCCGGATTCGTGATGACCCGTTCCGGCAGCCCCAGCTGCAACAATACCCTGGCCAGGGCGTCATGTCCCACCGGATTGCGGTACAGTTCTCCGATCGTACTGTCATAAGTCAGCCAGTGCTCGCTTGTTCTTTTCCCCATAATAACCTCCCCATTTCTACTATCCGTTCCTACTTGGCTATCTTTCCCTATTCCCGCCCAAGCTTCCTGCAGAGCCGGTCATACTCCTCTTCGTCCAGTTTGTACTTCTTCTTGTATAAAAAGTAGGAAAGCAGCATCAGCGCACAAGGTACCACCGTCATCGTGATCAGAAGTCCCATGCTCTGCCCGGCCAGGACACCGCTGTGCCCACCGCCTGTCGTTCCGAATATAACATCCGATATCTCCGCCAGCTTCTGCTCCTCCGTGATTAGTCCCTGGGCACACTGCTGTTCTAAGTCGGAGATCTGATTGGTATAGCCTGTCACGCCAAAGAGCAGATAGGAAGCGGAAGTGAGCGCCACGATCAGCGCCGAACTCATTTTGGTGATAAAAGGCCGCAGCGACGTGATAATGCCCTCATCCCTCGTGCCGAACTTATATTCATTGTACTCCACCGTATTCATAATGGAGATCATCATGATCAGATAGAAACAGTACTGTCCGAAATTCGACAGCATAAAGCCCACCGTAAGGAGTCCAAATTTCCCCATACCTTTCCCCGGGATCAGCAGGCAGGCGAGCATCAGCCCATACCCCAGCACCGAAAGCACCGCCATGATTCCCATCAGTTTCTTCCGATGAAGCCGTCTGGAAATGGCCGGATAGAAGATCATCAGGAATGCGGTGGCCGACATTCCCACCATCGTGAACAGGGAATACAACCCGCCGTCATAACCAAACGTGAAGTAAATATAGGTGGAGCCGATCCCACCGCCCACCAGGCCGTTTCCCACCTGTTGAATCAGGAAAATGACCGCGATCCACACCAACTGGTCATTCCGGGTGATGGTCCGAAAGACCTGCCTTAGCGAAAACCGTTCTTTCCGCTTCTTTGCCGTAATCTCCTCCCGGTTCTCCCGCACCCCGAACAACGTGAACAGGATAAAAAGCGGGGACACTACGGCGATCGCCAGAGCGATCCGCCCGTAAGCCACCGCCGTACTGCCGCCAAGTGCCGATGAGCCCGTGCTGAACATAGGGATCAGAATAGAAGCCAGTACCCCGCCGATCCCCGCAAAAAGCGTGGCTCTGGACGTAAACTGGTTCCTGGCATCGGCGTCCGACCCAAGCGCCGGAATCATTCCCCAATAGGAAATATCGCTCATCGTATACGTAATACTAAATGCAAAATACATCACTGCAAAGAACCACACAAAGGCCCATCCCTGCAGCTGTACATTAAACAACAGACTGATCACCACCGAGGTGGATACGCCCCCGGCCAACAGCCAGGGTTTAAATTTCCCGTATTTCGACCGTGTCCGCTCGATGATATTCCCCATCACCGGATCATTCAACGCATCAAACACCCGGGCAGCGATCATGATCCCCGTGACAGTCGCCACCTGCACACCGTCCAGGGTATGCGTGAACAACACAAAAGTCAGCAGATAGCTGTTGATCAGGCTGTACACCATATCCCTGCCCACCGTCCCCAGCGGGAAATACAAAAGATTCTTCTTTGTTCTCTTCCTGTTCTCCATAACGCCCCTACACCTTCTCCATAAAGTACATCCGTGACCCGAAGTCCTGATACACCCTGGTCTCTCCGTTCAGCCCCACCGATCCGAATGCCTGCTTCAACTTAACACCATGATACATCAATTCATCTCCATACACAAGCCAGTCCTCCTCTTCACCTTCCAGCTTCACGAGTTTTGCCGCCAGCGCTTCCACCAGAGAATCCTGCCTGATATGGATCGGTGCGATCATGTTCACAAGCCCGCCAAAATCCTTTAAATTATATCGCATCCGCATGTTATAGAAATGATAGCAGCTTTCCTCCATAAGGCCCTTCGCCCTGTAATAAGCAAAAGGATCGTTCGGCACTACCAGCTTCTGCAATAGCATCCCCACCGCCTTTTCCCGGTCAGGCGACACGCAGGTCCACTCCATCGTATTCGAGGGGCCGATGCCGATGGCCGTATGATAGGAACCGGTCTCCCCGGCAAAGCTCCGGCCTCTGTAGAAATCGCCGAACTGCAGCAGAGACCGCCACTGCTTATAGAGGGATATCTGCGCCTTCACTTCCGCCAGTTCCTCCCGCTTCAGATCACAGAAATTACATTCATACCCGAAGATTCCGAATGCCGCCACCTGGAAACGTGTCTCCATCGGCGTACCTCGCAGCGTCTGATGATTGGGACAGGCCGAAACATGGGCACTCACCGTAGACAGCGGATAGCCGTAGCTGTAACCGTTCTGGATCTCCGCCCGGCACAGCGCGTCCGTGTTGTCACTGGCCCAGATCTGCGGAAAATAGCAAAGAATGCCCAGGTCGAACCGATTGCCGCCGGAACTGCAGCCCTCAAACAGGATTTCCGGAAACCGCTCCGTAAGTTCTTTCATACAGCGGTACAGGCCGCACACATACCGGTGGCATACCTCCCCCTGCGCGCCGGCTCCCAGACTTTTCGAGTAGACGTCCGAGAAGATACGGTTCATGTCCCATTTTACATAAGAAATATCCGCAGAAGAGAACACCTTGCTCATCTCTTCAATGATATAGTCCTGCACCGCCGGATTCGCCAGATCCAGGACCCGTTGGTTACGCCCCTCGGAATGGGCCTGTCCCGGAATATCCATGGCCCACTCAGGATGGGCCCGGTACAGACAACTCTCCACATTCACCATCTCCGGCTCCACCCAGATACCGAAGGCAAGCCCAAGCGCCTGCACTTTATCGCACAGTCTTTTCAGACCACCGGGCAGCTTCTTATAGTTTACTTCCCAGTCCCCCAGAGAGCGGCTGTCGTCGGTGCGCTCCCCGAACCACCCGTCGTCCACCACAAAAAGCTCAATGCCCGTATTCTTACCGGCCTTCGCCAGCCGCAGCAGCTTCCGCTCATCGATCGCGAAATATGCCGCCTCCCAGCTGTTTAAAAGCACCGGCCGCTCCTTCCTTTTCCATGTGCCCCGCACGATATGCTCTCTGACAAACCGGTGCATATGCCCGCTCATTCCGTTATAGCCTTCATGAGAAAAAGTCATCACAGCCTCCGGCGCCTCGAAAGCCGCCCCCGGCTTAAGTTCCCAGGAAAAAGATCTGGGATTGATCCCCGCCACGATCCTTGTCTTGCCGAAACTGTTAACCTCCACAGCCTCGTAATGGTTTCCGCTGTAGATCAGATTGAACCCGTAGCAGTCCCCTGCATCCTCCGTGGTATGCTCCCCCGAAAGCATCACGAAGGGATTCGCCCTGTTTGACGACACGCCCGCATAGGAAGCGTTCACATGTCTGCCGGCCCGCACGGGCAGATCAGTGCGCTTCATCTCCCTGGCCCAGCCGCCGGTGAAGGTCGTAAACACATGATCCGCCGTAAAAAAGTCTACCTGCAGGCTCATAAGCCGCTTCAGGACCACCGATCCTTCTCCCTCATTCACAAGTCTTGCGCTTCTCGTTATGACATCGCATTCCGGATAGACGTAGTAATGCAGTTCCAACACCAGCCCATATCCTTTGTCCCGCAGCACCACCTGCAGATGCTCCACGTGTCCGTCCTCGCTGTAAGAACCGGGCAGCGCGGCATATGCCGGCTTTGTATCCGTGATGGCAAAAGAATCATAGAGAAAATCCGAGGTAAAGCTTCCGTCCCCGTGCACCACCTCCACAAACGGCTCCCGGATATCGCCTTTTCCGTAAGCGGACATCTCCAGACAGGCATCTTCCAAACTGAAATTCTTATGCCCGTCATCATAATAGATGCTGTTGCCCGGTGCAAAATTATGCTTTTCCCGCAGCGCTCCGTCATCTCTGAAGTGAATCTTCCTGCCATAATGCAGATGCTCCAAATGTCCCGTATGCGTGACACCAAACAGATAGGACGTATGCGCCGTCTCCAATGCAAAGATACCGTTTTTTTCTGTGATCATATTTTCCTCCATTCCGAAACAGTTTTACGTACTTATTCCTATATGGTAAGAAATCGTCGCCCGGCAGCGACGATTCAGAGAATGCTCCGCATTCTCCTTGAATGGTTTACACTGTCGCAATTTCCTATAAAGGTAAAAAAGGACAGGGAAGAAGTTCTTCCCCGCCCGCTTAGTTCCGCTTACGAAGCCATTCTCTTTTCCGCAGAGCGCAGCAGCGATATGACCGGCATGATCAAGATACCGCATAAGAAATTGCTCACCCCATGGATAAAGTCCCACGGCAGTCCCGCTATGATCCACGCGACCATCCCCCTAAAATTCAGCCCGAACAAAATCGCCTGCGCCGGTGCATACAACGTACCAAACAAAAAGCCATGGGCCGCACACACCGTCATATAGACAAGCGGCTGCAGCTTCCTCGGCAAATGCTGCGGCAGGATCATGACTGCTCCCCATAGGATTGTCCACACATACAGATAGGGAAGCCACCACGTCGCAAATCCGCTGAAGATACCGTTTAAGAACACATAAAGATAGATCGGATACAACGCCTTTCTCCGGTAGACTACAGTAAAGGCCACGACAAAAGTTCCAAGCAGGTGCACGTTGGGCAGCACCTCCATCAGCATCTTGGAAGCATACATCACCGCACCCAACATGGCGAATACCGTGAGTTCACGGGTCGTGAGCCTTCTGCTGCTCATCTTATTCCACCTTGAGGGCATAGCTGTCTCCCTCTGTGATCTTGGTAACATCAATGCCCGAGTTTGCATACTCGCCGTTGATATAAAAAGCCCAGTAGACACCGTCCGCATCATAATCAGCGGTAATACCGTTCACTGTTTTGACGAAAAGGCCGTATTCCCCTTCCTCACCATCGATCAAGCCAAGCTCCTGCAGCGCTTCTCCCACGCTTTCTTTGTCCGTATGGATCTCAAACTGCGTCTCCTTGCCGTCCTTATCCGTCACGGTCAGGGCAAATTCCTTACTGCCTTCTCCCAGTTCACCGCCTTCCCGCTGCGCACTTGCACCTGTTTCGGTGCCCTCTGCGCCGGATGCCGCCTCGCTGTTCTTACTGCCATTACAACCAACTGTACAAAGTGCCATAGCCACCATAAGCACCATACAAAGGATGAATGACGATACTTTTCTGCTGTGATTCATCTGCATGTTCTTTATCTCCTTTGCTTTTATTATGCCCAAAGACCTCTGTGAGATCCTTGCGGCATGTTTCTTCCCGCTTCGACCGGCTCTCGCGGCCATACCGATGTTATATGGTAACGGGAAATTTCCTCTGTCCGGATATTTCGACTTGACACAAACATGCTGCCGGCCTTCTCAAAGAAGAACTGCCGCTCTTTCTTCAATGACTTGTCCCGGTCAGTGGCTTCCGGTCAGGCAGATATTATATTCTTCACGTGTCTCACGGCGACGGGCTCGTACAGGACTTCCACCTGTTTCCCCGCACAGAGTCTTTCTTATGATAGTACTTTATGACTGATTGGTCAAGAAAAAACACCCCGCAGCCAAATCCAACGATCGACTGCGGGGTGATGCATCAGAGAATTGATGCGTCTTTATTTCTTCTTCTCGTCCTTATTTAACGGCCGTACCATAAATAAACTGATCAACAACGCTATAATATAGAGCACGATCGTCAGATACAGTACATTCTGATATCCCACCGGATTGATGCTGTTACCGTGGGAATCCTGCATGAATTCACCGGTGCTGTTCACGATCAGGTTCGCAGCCTGGTTGCCGGTAAGTCCTGCAAACGCCCACGCCGAAAGCGTGATTCCATGCAGTGCGCTGATGCTGCCCATACCATAATGGTCGGAGAGCAGTGTCGGCACATTGGAGAAACCGCCGCCGTAACCTGCATTGACTACGAAGATCAGACCCAGTACAAGCACTACCAGCAGCGTATTGCCCTGGCCGTTCTTGATGCCGCCTGTCACCATTACCAATGCGGTAAAGATGATAGAAAGCACGAAGATCAGCTTGTAGATGGTATTTCTATCCTTCATGGTATCTGCCCATGCCGAGAAGCCAAGACGGCCGCCCGCATTGAAAACTGCCGAAACCGTAGAGATCACACCGACAGCGCCGGCCAGACCGATACACTTCACGATCATCTTCTCCTGAGAGATCAATGCCAGACCACAAGTGATATTAATATAGAACATCAGCCAGATACCGATATAATTGGCCACCGGCCTGGTCTTGATCACAGCCATGATGCTCTGACCCTTCTCCTTCTTCTGCGGCTCATGCCATCCTTCCGGTTTCTTCAATAAGATATGGCCGGTGAACATCATCACAAAGTATACCACCGCCAGGATCAGGAACATCTTATAGATACCGCCGTCTCCAAGGTTCTCCAGCATAGCCTGCATGATCGGGCTGGCGATCGCTTTCGCCGCACCGAATCCTGCCACTGCCAAGCCGGTCGCAAGCCCCTTCCTGTCTTCAAACCAGAGCATAAGCGTCTTGACGGGAGACAGATAACCGGTTCCAAGACCGATACCCATAATAAAACCGTAACATATGTAGATACCGATAAGCGCCAGCGGGCTCTGCTGATGCTGTCCGCCGTAATAAATGAAAAATCCGGTACCTGCCATACCTGCAGCGAAACAGATCGCAGCGATCAGGGATGACTTGTGGATGTCTTTCTCCACCACATTGCCCAGGAATGCCGCTGACATACCCAGGAAGAAGATTGCGAAACTGAACGCCCACTCCGTCGCGCCCTTGGAGAATCCGATGTAATCTGCTATCTCCTGGCTGAAGATCGACCAGCAGTAAACCGTACCGATACTGCAATGGAGTAAGAGCGCCGGGATCGCGGCACAAATCCATTTGTTTTGACTCTTTTTCATGTTGAACTCTATCCTCTCTTTCGTCTTTAAAATCTCTTCGTCTATTTTACTATCAATTAAGAAAGATTTCAATTCCAAATGCCAAAATTGCTGGAATGATGAGGGTTACTATGAAAGTCTTCGACTTTCACAGCATGGATGGCCATGCGGCCCGCCCGACGGCAGGCTAAGCATGATGGTAGTTTACTATGAAATTTTCATCTTTCTGAATCATATGCGTTCTTCCCCACGTTATAATAAGCAAAGGATGTAAAAAGGCTCCAAAACAGGCTGCAGGAAGGCAGGATATCACTTTGACCCACGAAGAACAACTGATCAGACAGATTCAAAAAGGCAGACGGGAATGTCTGGACGAACTGATAGAACTGTATTACCCTGCCATCCTTCGTTATTGCCTGTGGCACATGCCGGACGCAGAGAGTGCTCAGGATGCGACACAAGAAACTTTCCTGAAACTGGTGCGCTTTATCGGCCGCTATGAGCACCGAGGACAGTTCAAAGCTTTTCTCTACCGGATCGCCGCCAACACCTGCACTGATATCAGACGCCGTCTTCCCTCTCCGGAACCTTTTACCGATGAGCTTGGCTCTGTCATCTGCAGACCGGAATCCGGTTATCAGGAAGCCGAGGACCGGCAGCTGCTTGCCGCCGCCTTCGCCATACTGCAGGATGAACAGCGGGAACTGATCCTGCTGCGCTATGGACAGGAACTTACCCTGCGGGAGATCGCAGTTCTCACCGCGCAGCCCTTGCGTACGGTGCAGACAAAGCTTAACAGAGCTATGAAAAAGATGCGCGCATACTTGGAATCTTCCTCTTCCTGATCACTATTGACCGAATAAGTCACCTTACTTGCCAGCCGTACCCGTGCGGCAGAATGGAGGTCCGATGAAACACAATGAACAATGGAACACCTTTTTTGCAGTGGAAAAAGACCTGCCCTACAGACCCCATATGGACAGGACAAAAGAGCTCTCCCGGCTTTCTCTGTGCGCCGGCACTGCTTCCAGGCACTGCCCGCCTCTCTCCTTCCGGGCACTGATCCAAAAACAACTCCGGTTTTTCGTCTGGAAGATCTGGTTCCTGCAGGGCATGGTACTGGCCGCTCTCTGTACTGCCTGCCTATACCTGTACGAAAGAAATTCCCTGTACTGGTTCGCTGACATCCTGCCGAAGTTTCTCTGTTACAGCAGCGGGATCGTGGTGCTGAGCGCCGTACCGATCCTGCGCAGATCCTCCCACTACCGAATGATGGAACTGGAACGATCAACCCGCTTCTCCGTTGTGGGAAGTCTGGCGGCACAGCTTCTTTATATTGGCATAGGGGACCTGGTCATGCTGGTCGTACTGGCTGTGATCGTATGGCAGTATGGTTTGACCGGTTCAGTCATATTCATTTCTCTCGTGATACCATTCCTGACCACCGCTGCCACCTGCCTGATGCTGTGGATCAGGACAGCGCCATCCGGCTTTGAACGACGCGCCGTCCTTCTTGGCCTTGCGACTACGCTTCTGATGAACCAGCTTCTTGACTGGTACAGGAATTCTTCCCTGAACGGCAGGCTTTGGTGCTGGTACCCGTACGCCTTTCTCTGCCTGGTCATCCTGTACCGCGAATGCAGGAAACTGACGCTCGGCAGCTGCACGGAAAATATGATCATATAAGGAGGAACCTATGGAACTCATATTAGAACATGTATCCAAACAATTCAAAGACAGACAAAACATCAAAAAGGCCGTAAACGATGTCAATCTGCAGCTTGGTCCCGGTGTCTGGGGTTTGCTCGGCGCTAACGGTTCCGGCAAGACTACCCTGATGCGCATGATCTGCGGCATTATGAAGCCCACATCGGGCCATATCCGCTATGACGGCGTGTCAATTGAAGATCTGGGGGACACCTACCGGGATGTGATCGGGTACCTGCCCCAGGAATTCGGCTTCTATCCGGAATTCACCGTCCGGCAATATCTGGAATATATCGCTGCCCTGAAAGGTCTGCCGGACAAAGTGGCCCGTCAAAAGATTGACGAGTTATTAACCCGCCTGTCTCTGGAAGATGTATATAAACAGAAGATCTCCAAACTCTCCGGCGGCATGAAGCGCCGCGTCGGCATCGGGCAGGCGCTCCTGAACGACCCAGAATTCCTTGTACTGGACGAACCGACCAGCGGTCTGGATCCCGGCGAGCGCGTCCGCTTCCGCAACCTGCTGTCAGAATTTGCCCACGACCGGATCGTCCTGATCTCCACCCATATCGTGTCCGACATCGAATACATCGCGACCCAAAATGCCATCATGAAAAACGGCGCTATCCTGCAGACCGGTTCGACTCAGGAACTGGTAGTCCAGATGGAGGGAAAGGTCTTCGAGGCCGTCATCAATCCCCAGGATGTAAGCCGCTGGGAGCAGAAGGTACAAGTGGTCAATGTGCGCAACGAAGCCGACGGCAGTGTTTCTCTTCGTTATTTGGGAAGCCCGGACGATATCCCCAGGGCAAAGTTACAGGAGCCCCGGCTGGAAGACTTGTATCTGAAACTGTTTCCCAGGAAATGACTCTGGCAGCAGCCCGATCAGCGATCCCTCTGCGATCAGCAGGGTATTTCATAGACAAAACGGAAAGGATAACGATTATGTGGAGATTATATAGACAAGAAATGAAACGCATCCTGAGGACCAAAAGCACCCTTCTCTTTCTGGCAGCGGCGCTGGCACTGTCGGTTTTCATGGCCTGGGTGCCGGTCACTTACGAACGGTATACTTATGAAGAAAACGGAGAGAAGATCACCATAGAAGGACGGGAAGCCCTTGCCCTCATAAAGGAGATGGAAGCGCCATCAGCCGGGGAAGTGACCCCGGAGAAACTGGCCGAAGGACTCTCTTACTACCACAAGAATCTGGAACTCTACGGTGATTTCTATAACGAAGACTTTCCCTTAAACCTCAAGCTTCAGGAAATCTACCCCTGGCGGCCGCTGCTCACAAAGCTGCATGAAGTCATGGCCGACCCGGTCAGCGGCCTGGCGCCGGAATATACGGAAATCTCCGCCGATAACGCACTGACTTTCTACGACCGCTGCCAAAGCCACATCGCCGACTTGATGCGACTGGAGCAGAAAGACAACCCGGAGGCACAGCAGACCGCAATACGGATGTATGATAAGGTGGAACGGCCTTTTTACTACTATCCGGGCTATGGCTCCAATATGGCCGAATACGAAAGCATGTATCTCTTCCTGCTCATGTTCCTGTGCGTGATGATCACTGCTCCTCTTTTTTGCTGTGAATACCAGACCGGAGCCGACGACATCCTGCGCAGCACCAGACACGGCAGAAAAAGGCTTGCACTGGTCAAGATCTTCTCTGCCTTAAGCATCGGAGTCTCCGTCTTTATCCCCTGCATGATCCTCTTCCAGCTCATTTCCAACAGCCTTTTTGGCTGGGAATGCCGGCAGACCTCCATGCAGATCCTGTTCTCTGCAGTCAGTCTGCTGGATCTGAATGTCAAAGAACTGCAGAACCTCATCATGTTTGGCGGATTTATCACACTGATCGCCAGCATCTGCTTCGCACTCTTTATTTCCGCCGCGTGCAGGAATACCACGTCCGCTACCGGGTTGACTATCGCTGCCGCCCTCCTGCCGACTCTTTTCTATATGCTGATCGGCGGCACGCCAGGCTCCTATCTGCGGATCCTGCTGCCCTCAGGCGGCCTGGGCGGCTCTAACGCCCTCCTATATGCCCTGACCGATTTTGAATTCCTGAGAGTCGGTCCGCTCTCGGTGTGGACGCCCTGGCTGCTGCTCATTGTCCCCATGCTGGAGATTCCGCTATTTCTCTGGCTGACCGTACGGGCTTACTGCCGCAGATCGATGTAGGAGCCTACGGGTTACACTTTTTACACGGAATATCATAACCGGCCGCCACCGCTTCTTCTCTCGTACTAAAGTATGCCCTGTTCTTTTCGTCCGGCAGATAACTGCAGGTCGCTTTGTGCAGGCGGTCATTGTTCTTATTGCCGATATAATTACCCGCCGTCACAGCCTCTTCCACGGGCTGTACGGCTTGTACGGCACCATCTTCTTCCTGCGGCTCTCCCTGCTGATCGTCTTGTTCCTGCACACTGCCTTGTGTAGAAACCGCGCCCTCGGCACCGTCGATCCCTGCGCTTACATCTGTACCGTTTTCAACCGCGTTTGCCGTCTCGGTGTCGGCCTTCCCTGCATTGTCTTGCCCTGCACCGTCCTGCTTAGCCTTGCTCTCTGTGCCAGACTGCCCGCTCTCCGATCGGCCGCTGTCCGCCGTCCCGGAACCGCCTGTCGGCTCTCCTGCCTTCCAGGTATCCGACGGCGCGCTGTTCCATGTGATCTTACTGCCATCCGAAACGGCTACGATCGTACCCTGCTCGTCACTTCTGAACACTTCCACGCCCATGGCACGCAGAGCATTAAGTGTCTTTGCATGCGGATGCCCGTACTTGTTATCCTCGCCACAGCTGATCACCGCATAGGACGGAGTGACAGCCTGCAGGAAAGACTCTGAAGAAGAATAGCGGCTCCCGTGATGTCCAACCTTTATCACATCCGCCTTCACGTCCGCACCGCCTCTTAGTATATCCTCTTCCGCCTCGGCTTCCGCATCTCCCATAAACAAAAACTTATTTGTACCGTGTGTGACCAGGATTACTACCGAATTATTATTGGCATCCTCATAGGATGTTCTCGGCCCGAGGAGCATGCAGGAAGCACTGCCAAGCATAAACTCCTCTCCTGCCGCCGGAAGCGTATTTGTGTATCCCTTCCGGTCCATCGTATCCAAAACATCTCTGTAGGTCTTTGTGTCTTTGGATATATCCGGCAGCATTACTGTCTCACAATCAAATTTATAGAGAATGACATCCAGTCCGCCTACATGATCCGCATCCGGGTGGGTTCCGATGACATACTTAAGCGTCTTCACACCCTGCTTTGTAAGATAATTCTGTACCGCAGTGCCTTTGCTGTTGTCGCCTGCATCGATCAACATATATTCACCGTCGCAGGCAAGCAGCATACAGTCCCCCTGCCCTACATCCAGATAGTGGACCGTCATTTCCGTATCTGCCGTTTCATCGGCTTCTGTCCCTTCGAGATCCCCGGTCTTAATCTCTTCCGCTCCACCGGCTTTAGTCTGTCCGTCGGTCTCTGCCAAGAACTCATCTGACGAGATCCGGCTTTCCTTCGTGATCTCTTCCTGCTCCGCCAGCAGTACGGATTCGGATTCTGTCTGCTTAGATGTCTGCATCACCGCTTCTGTCTGCTCCTGATTCGGCGGCGTTTCCACCGGAGAAGTCAGGATCGCCGTAAAGAACAGCACGACCACTGCCGGAACGACAAAGTATGGTTTGATCTTTTTACCGCCTTTCGTGACCGATTTTAGAAAAAGCGGATTGCACAGCATCGCTGCCGCAAACATTAACAATCCGCCATGGATACTCTCTGTAAAAAGCACTGCTGCCATAAGCAGCAGAAAAACAGACAGCATCCAAAGAACAATGCTCTTCACCTTTTTCATGCTTGCCTCCGTTCCTTGAATTTCCCTATGCAATTTTGTTTTCAGGATAAATGAAAGAAATTTGATATGTCATATTTTACAAAGTTACAGCGCAAATGACAAGACGAAATTTGTAAAAGAATCTTTTTGCCGAAGTAATATAGAAAGCAACAATGCGGGAGCTGTGACGCTTCCGCATTGTTGCTTTCTATATGACCATTATATAAATTTGGCAGATCAGGTACAGCGCGTAACCCCGCTACGTTGCGATCGCATTGCCCGTATAGAGCTGATAGTATTTCCCCTGTTCTTCGATCAGCTGGTCATGGGTACCGCGCTCGATAATCCGGCCCTGCTCCAGCACCATGATACAGTCGGAATTCTTGACGGTAGAAAGCCTGTGAGCGATCACGAAAGTGGTCCTGCCCTTCATCAACTTATCCATACCGTCCTGCACGATACGCTCCGTTCTCGTATCGATAGAACTTGTAGCTTCATCCAAGATCAACACCGGCGGATCCGCAATGGCCGCTCTGGCGATAGCCAACAGCTGCCTCTGTCCCTGGCTCAGGTTCGCGCCGTCCCCGGTCAGCACCGTATCATATCCCTCCGGCAGATGCCTGATAAAGCCGTCTGCATTGGCCAGCTTCGCTGCCGCGATGACCTCCTCGTCCGTGGCATCCAGCTTCCCGTAACGGATATTGTCCATAACTGTTCCGGTGAAAAGATGCGTGTCCTGCAGCACGATTCCAAGAGACCGTCGCAGATCCGCCTTCTTGATCTTATTGACGTTGATGCCGTCATACCGAATCTTACCATCCTGGATATCATAGAACCGATTGATCAGATTGGTGATGGTGGTCTTCCCCGCGCCGGTAGAACCTACGAAAGCGATCTTCTGTCCGGGCGTGGCAAAAAGTTTCACGTCATGCAGCACGATCTTCTCGTCGTCGTAGCCGAAATCAACACCGTCAAACACCACGTCGCCTGTCAGCTCCACATAATCCACGGAGTGATCCGCCTGATGCTCATGCCGCCATGCCCAACGCCCGGTACGCTCCTTGCTCTCCACCAGCCTGCCGTTGTCCTCTTTCACATTGACAAGTGTCACATAACCGTTGTCCGCTTCCGGCTCTTCGTCCATCATCATGAAGATACGCTCCGCGCCTGCCATGGCCATCACGATGGAATTGAGCTGCTGACTGACCTGATTGATAGGGCCGTTAAAGCTCTTGTTAAAAGTCAGGAAGCTGGCCAGCGCACCGAGCGTCAGCCCGGAGATTCCTGAGAGTGCCAATGCACCGCCCACAATGGCACAGACCACATAACTCACATTGCCCAGCTGCATATTCACCGGCCCTACGATATTGACCAGATAATTGGCCCTGTCCGCACTGTGGTAAAGGGCGTCATTCAATTCCTGAAATCTACGGATATTCTCTTCCTCATGACAGAAGACCTTTACCACCTTCTGTCCTTCCATCATTTCCTCGATAAAGCCGTTTACCTTACCGATATCCCTCTGCTGCTGCAGGAAATACCTGCTGCTGATCCCTGCTGTCTTGGCTGTCACTACCAGCATCACTGCCACCATCACAAGCGTTACGATGGTCAAAGGCACACTTAAGATGACCATACTGATGAAGACGCTGACGATAGTGATCGCGCTGTTAAATACCTGCGGCATACTCTGGCTTACCATCTGTCTGATCGTATCCGTATCATTCGTATAGACCGACATGATATCTCCATGAGAATGGGTATCAAAATATTTGATGGGCAGCGTCTCCATGTGAGAAAACAGATCGTTCCGCAGATTCCGCAGAACTCCCTGCGTCACATTGATCATAATGCGGTTGTAGATATAAGCCGCCGCCACACCGATCAGATAGAATCCGGCCACCCGCATGATGGCTCCGGCAAGCGGTCCGAAATCAGGCTCCTGTGTCGTCAGCATCGGTTGAATATAATCGTCGATCAGACTCTGAATAAACATCGTTCCCTGTACATTTGCCAACACACTGACAAAGATCAGCACTGCAACGATGACCAGGTGCGGTCCATAGCTTTTCGCCACATATTTCATCAGCCGCTTAAAGACTTTACCCGGATTTTCTATTTTCTTGCCTTTCGGCATTCCGCCTCTCATTGGTCCCGGCATTGTTTACCTCTTTTCTGCGCAGCTTTTTCTGTCTGGCAGAGCCTGCGGATGCTGCACCTACGCAGGCCCCGTTCCGATCCCATATGCTATTTCTTTTCGTCAAAGTCCCCGCTGCCGCTCGTCTGGGATTCATATACTTCGCGATAGATCTCATTATCCCTGAGCAGTTCTTCATGGGTTCCGTAGCCGTCGATCCGTCCCTCTTCCATAACGATGATATGATCCGCATGTTGGACGCTGGATACCCGCTGCGCGATGATCAGTTTCGTAGTCTCCGGGATCTCCTCCGCGAAGGCCTTCCGAATCTTCGCATCGGTAGCCGTATCCACGGCACTGGTGCTGTCATCTAAGATCAACACCTTCGGTTTCTTCAGCAGCGCCCTGGCGATACACAGCCGCTGCTTCTGCCCGCCGGATACGTTGGAACCACCTTGTTCTATGTATGTATGATAACCGTCCGGCATCTTCTCCACGAATTCATCCGCACAGGCAAGCCTGCACACCCGCCTGCACTCTTCCTCCGTAGCGTCGGCGTCTCCCCAGCGCAGGTTCTCTAAGATCGTTCCCGAAAAAAGTACATTCTTCTGCAGCACCACGGCTACCTGATTCCGCAGACTTTCCATATCGTACTCCCGCACGTCATGGCCTCCCACAAGAACGGCTCCGGAACTCACGTCATACAGCCTGCTGATCAGATTGACCAGGCTGGTCTTCGAGCTGCCTGTTCCGCCGAGGATCCCGACCGTCTCGCCTGCCCTGATCTTAATATTAAGATCGTGCAGTATCGCCTTACTGCCGTCCTTATAATAGGAAAAATTTACATCACGGAACTCTATATCACCGTCCGGCACATCGTAGATCGGCTCTTCCGGATTGGTCAGATCACTCTTTTCCTCCAATACCTCGCTGATACGCCTTGCACTGGCGATACTCATACTCATCATGACGAAGATCATCGCCACCATCATCAGACTCATCAGAATATTCATACAGTATGTCATCAAGCTCATCAGTGCGCCCGTGGTCAGTTCACTCTGGACGATCATTCTGGCACCCATCCAGCTGATCAGAAGGATACAGGTATAGACCGTAAGCTGCATGACCGGCATATTGAGCACCACATTCTTCTCCGCCTTCAGGAAGATATCATAAATCGCCTGACTGGCCTTTTTCAGCTTGGAAGTCTCATAATCTTCCCTGACATATGCCTTCACCACACGAATCGCGCTGACATTCTCCTGTACGGACGCGTTCAGCTCGTCATATTTCGGAAATGCCATCTGGAAATATTTCATCGCCCTTCTGATGATAAAGAAGAGGATACCCGCCAGTATGACAAGCGCCACCAGATACACTGTAGCCAGTCTGGCATTGATCATATAGGCCATCGACATCGCGCAGATCATACTGATCGGCGCACGGAAACAGATACGCAATAACATCTGGTATGCCATCTGGATATTTGACACATCAGTCGTCAGCCTGGTCACTAGCCCCGCCGTACTGAATTTATCCAGATTGGAGAAGGAAAATGTCTGGATATTATCAAACATCGCCTTCCTTAAGTTCCGGGCAAACCCCGTCGAAGCTCTGGCGCCGAACTTACCGCCCATAATACCGCAGAACAGTCCGCACAGTGCCGCCCCGACCATGAAGATCCCCACAAGATAGATATGCCGCATATCTCCCGCTTCCACGCCGTCGTCTATGATCGATGCCATCATGAGCGGAATAAGCATCTCAAAAACAACCTCCAAAATCATAAAAACCGGCGTCAGAACGGAGGCTTTCTTAAATTCCTTTATCTGCGCCGCCAATGTTTTGATCATAAATAACTCAACTTTCCCAGCACAAATTACCGAACATTGCCTGAATAAATATT
>CAJUQJ010000043.1 GCA_910588215.1 uncultured Lachnospiraceae bacterium | reverse complement strand
ATAGCCCCTTATAGGGGCAGAGCAGGCTACCGGCTAAGCCGGTAGTCCTGACTCAATTTTTTTACTGTGATTCCGACAGTTCGCAGTCAGATCCGGTGACTAGGGGAGCAGGTCGTTCGGAAAACTGCGGTCAGTATTGTCCAGATGCTTTGGGATTTCGGCAAGCAAGTATTTAAAATAATCATTTGGTTTTAGATTGTTGGCTTTTGCTGTTTATAGATGATATGTTGTTTGTATGAGACACGTGTATTTAAAGAATGGACTATGTGTGTTCAATCAAGACTGGTTCTGTGATAATAACCGTCTTTTGCCGAAGCCGGGTAAGTCTTTCGCCTATTGGGTTATAAAAAGTTCATTAAACAAAGAGCAAAAAGTTTCTATCCGGCAGATAAAATGCTATAATACGGACATAGATAAAGATAAATAACCATGATGTCATAACCAGTCAGGAAGGAGTAATGCCATGACGATGTTGGAAAATACGATTTCTATGATTAAAGTCATGCCGGAGGCTGACCTGGCAGAAATCCAGAATTTCGCCAGGAAGCTTCTCCAGCGGCGTGACGCGGGATGCCCATTCCCATTAAAAAGCAGAGAGGATATCTATAACGACCTGGAGGTTTCCCGGCAGCAGATTCAGAACGGCGAATATCAGGAAGCCGGGGCGTTCATTGCGGAGGTCAGAAAAGAGTATGGAATATGATATCGTTCTGTCAGTACAGGCGCAGACACATTTTCGGGAAATTATAAATTATCTTATCTATGAGCTTCAAAATCAGCAGGCAGCAATAAGCGTCGCAGATGATTTTGATGAAACGATAGCTCGCCTTTCCCATGTAGCGGGTTCGCTGAAGCTTTGTGATGACAGCGTATTGCGAGCCAAAGGCTACCGTACGATCCGTTTCCGGAAACATAAGTATCTGATGGTATATACTGTAGACGGATACAGGGTTTATGTTGAGGGCATCTACCATGATCTGCAGGATTATGAGGGTATCTTACAATAATTTACATATGATTCTTTTTTGAATGTCCCCTACCAAGAAAACAATATTTTTTCAGCTAATAGTGTGTCGGTGTTGGATAGGCAGTAGTGAAGGAGGTAATGGTTTCTGGCAGCAGGGGCAGAGGAGTGATAGGGATCGCACTGTTCCCATGCGAACTGATACAGACCAAGATCGACAAAATTTTCACTGGCAAAAACCGAGAAGATCACTTTGCTCATAACTTGATAAATTAATTTCATCGGGCTTCCATAAATATTTTGCAGTTACAGGAAGGGTTTTCGCATTCATACTTGTAAACATTTGCATGCAGGTATGTTTGTTTGCCGTAGATGGTCGTATCCAGAAAAATGCGTTTATAAGTTGCGTGAAGTTTTCCTCTTTCCTGCCCGCAGCTAGGACATTTACAGCTATGTGGTTTAGATCTTATAAAAAGGTGCAGGATATCCCCATCTTCTTTGTAGTCATATACATAATGGTTGTTTCCTAATAGAAAAGAGTATCTGTCGGTTTCATGGTACCTCATATCGATCATCGCCTTATCTCATGATAATATCATTATATCCAAAATACTCATAAATGAGAAATATTATATTACAAAAAAACAGGTATTTCATGTACTTGTTTTTTCAAAACACCCAAAGTTTAGAAAGAACCCTTTGTCAGAGCATCTGTTACATATCGTATAATCTGAAGCTGCATGATTATTTTGAATACCTGCTTACCGAAATTCTAAAACATCTGGATGATACTGACCGCAGTTTTCTGGACGACCTGCTCCCCTGGTCACCGAACCTGCATGCGAACTACTGAAGTATTTCTGCTCATCCTGGAAATTTGACACACAGCGGTACGCTTATATGATATGGTCATCTTATTAAGTGGTAAGGTAAACGTAATGGTTTGATAAATTGATTTCACTTAAAAAGAGTGTTATCATACTTTTGCAATTGTTCCCGCTCATGATATATGATAATATCAAATTAAGCATATTAAGAGACAAATTTGCAAATAACGATGCAGCACGAATGGAGGGGTCTATACATGATATTTCGAGTCGGCGTTGGAGAATCTGATTTTGCCACACTGCGCAGATCAGGTAAATATTATGTGGATAAAACGGCTATCATGTATGAGCTTGTGGAAGAGACGGAAAATAAAGTCACGTTGTTTACCAGACCGCGTAGATTCGGTAAGACATTGATGATGAGCATGCTCTCCAATTTCTTTAGTATCAGGAAAGATAGCAGGGAAATCTTTGAAGGACTAAAGGTTACGGCGTATAAAGAATTTTGTGAAAAGTGGATGAATCAATCCCCGGTACTTTTTCTTTCTTATAAAGATGTTGAGGCGGAGACTTTTGAGGGTGCCTACAAAATGCTGAAAACAAAATTGGCAGACGTATGTAAAGAATTGGATTTTTTACTGGAAGAGGATACAGTTAATTCTGCAGACAGGGATATTTTCAGGAATCTTATGTTCAAAACGGCAGAGGAAGATGATGTCAAGAATTCATTAAAGATTATTATGCGTATGCTGTACGCCGTTTACGGCAGGAAAACGATTCTTCTGATAGACGAATACGATGTGCCGCTTGCCAGAGCCAGCGAGAAGAACACGGTTGAGAATGCGTACTATCCCGCTATGCTGGATGTGATCAAAGGCATGATGGGAACAGCGCTAAAGGACAATGAATTTCTGGAGTTTTCGGTAATCACAGGATGTCTTCGTATCGCGAAGGAGAGTATCTTTACCGGTACCAATAACTTCGCGTCCTATTCTGTCTTAGATGCGGATTTTTCTGAGTATTTTGGATTTTCGGAAGAAGAAGTGGAGAAAATGCTGCTTGCAGCTGACAGACAGGACAAGGCGGATTTGATAAAGGAATGGTACGACGGATACATATTCGGTGACAGTTTCCTATATTGCCCCTGGGATGTGATGAACTATATGTCAGCTCTGAAAAAGAGAGAAAATGCAAAACCGAAAAACTATTGGAAAAACACGAGTCACAATGGGATACTTCTTACGTTTGTCAAAAGAACAGATTTTAAAGTAAGAGGCAAATTTGAAATCCTTATGAATGGAGGAACGATCACGCAGACGATCTCAGATGAACTTACCTACGATACGTTGCATTCTTCAGAAGATAATTTGTGGAGCGTGATCTTGATGACTGGTTATCTTACGAAGGCAGATGCCGGCGAAGAAGGAGAAACAGTAAGCCTAAAAATTCCCAACAGAGAGATTGCGTCTATTTTTAAAGACACGGTCGTGAAATTATTTCAGGATACAATGGACGATAATTGCCGGAAAGATATGATGGAAGCGCTCTGGAGAGGAGATGAGAGGGAAGCTTCTGAGGCAATTTCTGATCTTTTGTGGAAGACGATAAGTTATAATGATTATCATGAGGATTATTATCATGCTTTCCTTGCGGGCGCTTTCGTTGGACTGGGTTACGAAGTGGAATCCAATAAAGAGAAGGGACTTGGAAGACCGGATATATTCTTGAGGGATGATGATAACCGTCGTGTCATAATCATTGAAACTAAGAGGTCGAAGAAAGAAGACGATCTGGATCAGGATTGTGACAGGGCAGTCGATCAGATTCTCAGTAAAAAATATGCGGAGGGACTTTATGGCTATACGCAGATTTTTTGTTATGGAATCGCTTTCTTTCAGAAGCAGGCCAGGGTGAAGAGGCTTTTGTGAAAAACTTCTGTCATAAAATTTGGGAGTGAAACGGAGGGTCTGTATTATGATCGATATTGCGTCTGTATTAAAAGAAAAAGAACATGTTAATATTGAAGTGAAATCAGCGGGTAGAGGAATACCGAATAGTATTTGGGATACCTATTCGTCTTTTGCCAATACATTTGGTGGTACTATTATTCTTGGTATAGAAGAAGACAAGGCAACAAAAGCATTTATTCTTAAAGGCATTCAGAATCCGCAGCAAATGCTTTCCGATATTTGGAATACATTGAATAACCGACAAAAAATCAATATCAACATTCTTCTTGAACATCATGTTTACAGCGTTGAACACGAAGGGATGCATTTCATTGTAATTGAAGTTCCACGTGCTGATCGTCGGGATAAACCAGTGTATGTGGGACAGGATATGTTCAAAGGAACCTTTCGCAGAAATCATGAAGGAGATTATCATTGCTCTGTAGAAGAAATAAAATCTATGCTTCGTGATCAAGCGGATACATCTCAGGATGCTCTTCTACTTGAAAATCTGTTGATCACCGATTTAAATCAGGAATCTATCCAACGCTACCGAATCCTTTTTAACAACCTGAAACCTAATCATATATGGGCAAAACTTGGAAATGAAGAATTCCTTTTGAAAATCGGTGCGGCAAAGAAAAGCCAGACTGACGGTAAAATCCATCCTACACTTGGAGGGCTGGTCTTTTTTGGAGATTTTATGACCATTACGGATGAATTACCAAATTACTTTCTTGATTACAGAGAGCATCTTACAAATGATAGCCGTTGGTCTGATCGTGTCAATTCTGGCGATGGTACATGGAGTGGCAATATATTTGATTTTTATTACAAAGTTATTGACCGCCTGACCGCAGATGTCAAGAAACCGTTCAGGCTCGATTCTAATTTATTCCCGCGAGCAACGAGCCAAGTGGCTGCTTGCAGACATTTGGCGACTGCCGCGAGGGTCAAATACCCCGCTGCTCTGCAGCGCTGCAAGTTTGATACCCCGTTGCTTGCAGCGGGGTCTTTGATTGCGTATAGATGATACTTCCATTCATAAATCTCTTAGAGAATGTCTCGCAAATGCTCTTATTCATGCTGATTTCCATGGACGACGTGGCATTGTGGTCGATAAGGAATTTCGTAAAATTGTAATTGCAAATCCGGGCACATTTCGTATTGGTATTGATGAAGCTATTGCCGGTGGTATCAGTGATGCACGAAATGGAAGAATTTTTAATATGTTTGCACTGATCAATGTGGGCGAACGTTCCGGTACAGGGATTTGTGATGTATACCATATATGGGCAGAAAATGGATTTAAGGAACCTTCTTACGTTGAAACAGTCGATCCTGACCGCATTGTTCTTACCCTTCAAATGGATCCTTATGATAATGGTGATAATGGTGATGATGGTAATGATGGTAATAATGATGGTAATGATGGTAATGATGGGAGTCTTACACAGAATGAAATATATGTCTTACAGGTTATATCCAAAATGCCTGCTCTGTCAGCTTCTAAAATTGCTGCTGCAACAGGTATCTCAAAGCCATCCGTAGAGCGGGCGCTCCGTTCTTTAAAACAAAAGAAGTATATCCGCAGAGAAGGATCAACCCGGGGCAGATGGATCATTTTGAAGGAAAGATACAGGAGAGTATAGTGTACAGGATTGGTATATGTGACGACGACGAGGCTTTTTGTGGACAGATGGAAGGATATCTTGCGGTTTATGCGCGGAAAGCAGGAACTGTTATTGTCACAGAGATATTTCTTTCGGGAGAGGCGTATCTGGAATTTATGGAAAAGGAGCCTCCGCTTGATCTTCTTTTTCTTGATATTAAGCTGGGTGGGGCAGATGGCGTATCGGTGGGACAGAAGCTGAGACAGGATATTTTAAATGAGGTCACGCAGATCGTATATATGTCTTCGGAACAGGGCTATGCCATGTCTCTTTTCCAAAACAGACCGATGGACTTCCTGTTAAAGCCGGTGGATCAGGATACCGTAGACCGGGTCATGCAGGAATACAGGCGTGTGTATGACAGACAGAATCATTTCTTTGAATTTCAGATCGGCAGGGCGGAGCACAGGATTTCCTTTGGTACGATTCTTTATTTCCAGTGTGAGGGCAAGAAGATCCATATTGTGACATGCGATGGCCAAAGACGGCAATTCTATGGATCTATGAAAAAAGTGGAGGAACAGCTTGACAGGAATGTTTTCTGTGTCATTCACAAGTCTTATATTGTCAATGCTGCTTATGTTTCTGAGTTTCGGACCTATGAGGTCATCATGGTAACAGGGGAGGCGCTGCCAATCAGCCAGCCGATGCGTAAGAAAGTGCAGAAATGGCTGCTGGAAGTATGTATGATAAAACGAAGGTTATAGTTATGGAGTTAAAGTTTTATGAACTGCTGCTCAGTGGGTCGCTCAATGTGCTGAGCGTATACGTCAATATGAGGGTATTGAGATTATTTCTGTATCGTAAGAAGGAGAGAGCGGGAATTGCCATGCCGCTTTATTTCTTCGTATGGCTGGTAAACTGGCTGGCTTATGCGATCCTGCAAAATTATTATCTCACAACGCTGTCTATGATTTGCGGTTTATTGTTAGCAGCATGGGTTCTCTATGAAGGAACTGCCGGAAAAAGAGCAGCGGCCGTCGCAGTCTCAGCAGCGCTTATATTGACGGCCGAGGAAATTGTGTGGAGAGTTATGGATCTTGCAGGATTAGGAGCGGATCATGGAGCGATCGGGAGTCTGTGTGCAATTCTGCTGTCTTTGAGTATTCTTTTTCTGCTTGAAAATAAAGTATCTTTGGATAAGAGTATACGATTGCCAGGTATCAGTTATTTTTATGTGATATTCGTCATCGCCGGAAGTATCGTGCTGACAGAGATATTTTCCAGTGCAGAGATTACGAATAAGTATGTTATTCTGGGTACAGCTGTCATATATCTGCTCGATGTGACCGTATGTTTTCTATATGAGAGGGTCATTGAATCCTATCGGGAGAAATTAAAAGCAACGATCATGGAAGAGCAGGTTAAAATGTATCGGCAGCAGTTTGATATGGTCAAACAATCTCAGAGAAACCTGCAATCCATGCGCCACGATATGAAGAATCATCTGCACCGGATCAGTGATTATCTGCGGAATGCGAAATATGAGGAGGCGGAAAGGTACATAGAGCAGATGGAGGGCAGACTGGAGACTGCCGGAGAATATATACGGACAGGGAATGTGGAGATCGATGCGATCTTGAATCATAAACTGAATATTGCGGAAGAAGCGGGATGCAAAACAGTGATAAAAGCGGATATTCCGGAACAAAAGTTTATGTCGGATTTTGATCTGACTGTTTTGCTCGGAAATCTGTTTGACAATGCTGTTGAAGCTCTGCAGAAGACGGAAGAGAAGTTTTTGAGTGTTGAGATTCGATACATGAAGGGAGTCTTATATCTTAGTGTTTCCAATTCTTTCCAGGGAGTATTGCATAGGATGGACGGGAAAAGGAATAGATTTTTTAGCACGAAAAAGAATCCGGAAAACCATGGAATTGGGCTGCTGAATATTGAAGATATTGTGAACAGGTATCATGGAGAAATGAGGATGGACAGTAGCGGTGGAATCTATAGAACGGATATTATTTTGTATGTGCAGGACAGTGAAGTCTGGAAGTAAACTTCCGTTTCGCATTCAGGGGTATTGCAGGCATAGACAGCAATATCCAGATGGAGGTTAGCTTAATTTTTTCCCGGTAGAGATCAGATTTTTCCAGGATGAGAAAATGAGGAAACTTATATGTTATACTTACGAAATAATAAGATTGCAGAGCCAAATTTGAGATTTGGCTCGCAGCCTTCGCAAAAAACTGCTTCGTCATGGAGGTAAAAATGACAAGGCTTTCGGGATTATACCAAAAATGCGAGATGATTGGAGGAGGCGGAAATGAGTATTTTGGAATTGCGCGGGACAGGTTACACTTATCGTACACAATATCAGCAGGTCGAAGCTCTGAAAGGGGTCAGTTACAGTTTTGAGACAGGAAAGCTCCATGCCATTATGGGCCGTTCGGGCAGCGGTAAGACAACTCTGCTCAGTCTGATGGCAGGGCTGGATCTGCCTACTGCGGGGCAGGTGCTTTTTGAAGGGACGTCCACGGCTGAGATGGATCTGGAAAGATACCGCCGGGAGAAGGCGGCGGTGATTTATCAGAATTTCCGTCTTTTTCCCCTGTTGACGGTGGCGGAGAATGTGATGTACCCCATGGAACTGCAGGGAATGCGCCCGAAACATGCGAAAGAGAAGGCGGCGGCTCTTGTAGAGCGTGCGGGCCTGCCATCCAGTGTCCTCAACCGTTTTCCCACCATGCTTTCCGGCGGAGAGCAGCAGCGGGTAGCCATCGCCCGGGCACTTGGCATGGAGACCAGGCTGTTGCTGGCGGACGAGCCCACGGGCAATCTGGACGTTGCCAACGGTGAAAATGTTCTGGCCATTCTGGAGGGGCTGGCTCATGAGGAAGACTACTGCGTGGTAGTGGTTACCCATGATCCTGCCATCGGCGTGCGTGCGGATGCCTTGATGGAGCTGCGTGACGGTGCGGTGGTGTAGGGAGGTGATGAGAATGCCGATACGAAACGGTCTTTTGTCTACTTTGCGGGCCAGGGGGCGTACCGCGCTCTTCGCTCTGTTGATCCTGGTACTTACCGTGGCCCTGTCTCTGGGCCTTGGCATGTGGGCATACTGCGGCACTTTGCTGGTCCGGATGGAGGAGCAGTATACCTCTGTGGCTCTCTTGGAGTATATGGGAGAAGATTATCCGGACGCGGATGCGGCCGATTCCGGCTCCCGTGCCGCACTTGAGCTGCTGGATCAGGAAGCCATAGCCGCCACGGACGGGGTAGAGTTGTGGGAGCAGACGAAGAGTACTCTCGTGTCTGTCAGCGGTTACAGGAATTCCAGCGTGGTCACTCCTTACAGTGACAACGCGGTGATCGTGGCTTCTATCAAGGCGGAGTATACCACGGGTTATGGGGCCGTGGATGAGGCAGATCTGCCGGAAAGCCGGGCGATCCTATACAGCGTGGCGGGAGACAACGATATTCCCGATGGCAGTTTTATCCTGCCGGACGGCAATATCGCCGTCTGGAACGGTTATTATGTATTCTACCTGCCGGACATGGAGCCTTTAAGGCTGCCCTGTTACTATCTGGGCGATGGTGTGTCAAACCAACGTCAGGGCGTTTTGTCCGGGGACGGGATCAGAGAAAAAGAGCCGGAGGATCTTTACGTCCTGTGGCATCGCGTTACGGTAAGAGAAGGTACGTCTTCCCGGAGCGTGTACAGGGATGATGTCATAGGAGAGCTTCCGGCCGGATATGACAGGGAGACCCTGCAGAATCTGCTGGAAAATGCCCGTTACTATTACGTGGAAAGTTCGGACACCTATATGGGAGACAATGAGACGATCTTAAGTGACAGGAGTTACGGTCGGATCAGCCGTGCCCTGTACAGCCCTTATGGAGCTGACAATATGCTCAGTTATTTCACGCTGGCTGACAGCGGTTTTGTCCCGGAGGAAGGTAAGTCCTATCTGCTCAACGGATCCTTTGTATCCTGGGGAGTCGGCAGTCGAAGCTTTGAGGTGCAGCCGTTCCCGGACTCTGACGCCAGGCCATGGCTGGAGCTGTCCGGAGAGGATGATCCTGCTCTGACAGAAGGCATCTTTGCGGAACATGCCACTCTCTACAGCATGGCCAATAACACCGCCGTTCTTACCGCCAGTGATCATATTACTGCCCTGGAAGAGTTTCAGCAGGGTCATCTCTATTTGAACGAAGGGCGATTCCCGCAGGCCGGGGAGAAGGGCGTGTGCGTTATCAGCGGCGGAATGGCGGAGTATCTGACGGTGGGTGTGGGAGATACCGTTTCTCTGGAGATTCTGGATTCTGACCCGGGTGAGCGCTACAAGGTCACTGCAACAGGGGATCAGCGTTCTCTGGAGATCGTGGGGATTACGAATCCTTCTGCTGACTATCCGGACCGGCTGTGGGTTTCGGATGCCGAGAGTGGATTCCCTGCTCCTTTGTTTGGATACTCTCTTGGCAGGGCGGTGCTTGATAATCGTAAGGCGGTACAGGCGGCAGAGGAACTTCCGGCTTTGCTTCCTGCCGGCGTCCAGCTGACCATGTACGATCAGGGCTATACCGCTGCGGCCAGGCCCATCCGGGTCATGGAGTCCGCTGCCAGGGCTGTCACGCTGGCGGCCGCCATCGGCGCGCTGGCAGTGTTGACGCTGTTTGCTTTTCTTTTCGTTGGGCGCCAGCGGGAGACTGTGGGCGTGCTGGTATCTTTGGGTACGCCTGTAGGAAAAATACGGGTGTGGCTGC
This sequence comes from uncultured Lachnospiraceae bacterium, assembly GCA_910588215.1. Classification (GTDB taxonomy): domain Bacteria; phylum Bacillota; class Clostridia; order Lachnospirales; family Lachnospiraceae; genus UBA3282. The sequence goes on along the minus strand of CAJUQJ010000043.1, from coordinate 24,381 downwards.
TTTCCGGTGCATCAGCCGTATCCGGTGCGGCGGCGCTGGCGGGGGCGGTTATCGGTTCCCTGACACTGAGTCGTGTGGTCACGGCGGCCATGGAGACGGCAAAACGCCTCTACCATGCCGATACTCGATACAGCGAGGCTGTGGTGGGTCTGGTCAGGGAATCGGAGGAGATGGAAGCAGTCCCGGGCTGGCCTGCTCTTGCAGCAGGTTTGACGGTATTCTTCGCAGCGCTTATGCTCTGCCTTATCTTTCTGCGTCATGCCAGAAAGGAGAACGCTCCAAAGAAAGGGCAGGTTTTGGTCCGGGTGCCCAGGGGCTGCACCTCCACCAGAGGACAGGGTCCTCTGCGCTTCGCTGTCCTGTCCGCCCGCCGGGGTGGGCGACGGTCCGTGATCGTGATTGTTGCAGCGCTGGTGCTCACTCTGTTCGTGTCTCTTCTGTCTGCCAGCGCCCAGAGCCGGAGCGGCCAGATGGAAAGCCTGTATGCGGACAGCGTGTTAGGTGGACAGGTTATCAGCTTCAATGGGAGAAAGCAGACCGGGCTGGCTGTCCCTACCCGGGATATCCAACAGCTGTGGAAGTCCGGGAACCTGAAAGATATCTTCGTATCCCGCAGCTGGCCCTATGAATATACAACAGAGGAATCCCTGCCCGATATTACTCCTACTACTTCCGTGTTGGAAGACAAGGCTGTGAAGATACTCCGGATGCCCAGACTTTCGACAGTGAACAGCCTTTCGGCAGCAGAGGAATTTTACTATACCGACCGGCCTGAGATTCGGTGGCTGGAGGGCTGGGACGAGAGCTGCCTGTCGGATGAGAGCTGTCCTGCCGTGATCGAATCCATCTATGAGCGCCTTTACGAGGAGGAGAATTATGTGCCGTCCGATTACATCTATCCTGTTATAGTGGGCAGCCGTTTCCTGGAGGACAACGATTTAAAGCCGGGGGACATGCTGACGCTCAGGCTGTATATGTACCTGTATGTGGACAGTCGCGAACTCCTGGTGGAGTGGCCTGTGAACTTTCGGATCGTGGGCAGCTTTACCTCCGTCGGCGCGAAGGATAATGTGTATGCGCCGCTGTCGTTGTGGTGCAGCCCGGAGTGGTTGTATGGAGAGGGAGACAAGGAGATGCCCAGTCGTGATCTGGGCCGGATCATGAATGTGGACAGTCTGAAGAAGAGCCTCTATTTCCGCATTCGCTTCGAGACCTGCCGTTTCACTCTGCGCTCTGCCTATAAACTGGAAGATCTGCGGGACTGGCTGGCAGAGCAGCAATACAGTCAGGTAGGCGTTACAAACCGTAATCGGGTCACCGTCCTGCTCCGGGATCAGAACTTTGTGGAGACGGTAGGGGGATTGAACCGCTATATCAGTTTCAGCAGCATCCTCTTTCCGGCGCTGTTTCTGGTGGTGGGGCTGCTGGGCTTTATCATCTCCTGGCTAATGGTGAGCAGCCGTCGGATGGAACTGGCGATCATGCGGGGGCTTGGCGCATCCCCTTTGCGGGCATTTGCCTCCTTTTTCCTGGAACAGGCGGCACTGTGTCTGCTGGGCTGTATCATTGGCGTTCTGGCTATGACTCTGCTGTATCCCGGCGTGGTGTTGTGGTTGGCAGGAGCGGGATTCCTGGCCTGCTATCTGGCTGGGTGCGCCCTGTCGGTACTGACTGCAGGCCGGACTAACCTGATGATGCTGCTTTCTGAACGGGAATAATGCTGTAATTATGTCCCCGGCTTCATTCCCGCGAGCAATGAGCCAAGTACCGTGCTTGCACGAGTATTTGGCGAATGCCGCGAGGGTCAGATACCCCGCAGCTCTGCTGCGTTGCAAGTTGGATGCCCCGTCAGCTTGCTGCGGGGTATTTGACTTACTGATGAGGCCGGGGGCGTTCATTGTTCTGCAGCTGGTTCGGATAGCCAACTGCATTTCCGGTATCCGTGATGGACAGGTCGGTGAGCTGGATTGATTTCACCTGAAAAGAGTGTTATTATAGATAAATACAATACGATAAAATATAACATAAGAATACAATATATTTTTGTTGTTATACGAGGGAGGAACAATATGAAAACAAAAGCATTGTTAAAATGCATCGGTTTAATCTGCATATGGTTCCTGTCTCTGCAATTTTTTTCGATTCTGTTCCGCAATGCAGATATCACCAGGATTTTGTCCATATTGATCGTGGGTATTCTGGTTTTCTGCATGAACAGAAAGAATCATTATATCCGTTTTGTGCCCGAGGAAAAACCACGGATGCAGATCATCCTGCTGGCGTTACTGTCCGGAATTGGTCTGTCATTTTTTAATATGATCTCTGCATTACAGTTTATGCTGAGCGGGGCAATGGAGGAAATGGCACAAGTACAGACAGATGATGTGAGTATTTCACTTTTGTATATTGTCCTTAGCGTGGCAGGCGCGGTCGTGGAAGAATTGTTTTTCAGAGGAATTCTTTTGAATTTATGCCGGCCATATGATAGAGCGGCGTCTGCAATTATCATATCGGCTGTGCTTTTTGCGGTGATGCATTTAAGTCCCCTGATGATGCTGCATACTTTTATTTCAGGGCTTGTATTCGGTTACTTTTATTATCATACGGAAAATATTTACATACCCATACTTATGCACCTGACGAATAATCTGTTGTGGTCAACTGCATTGAATGCCTGGCTGTTTGGCCCGTTTATGTCGTTAACGGGAGAGTTGCAAGGGGCGGTTATCATGGTGGTGGCGGGTCTTGTCATGGTCATTTGTTCGACAGCAGTTTTTGCACAAAAATATGTAAAATGATCATAACATCGTTTCGCAGTATTTTATGAAAGATTCTGCCGAAACAGCTTTTGTTCAAGTGTTCTATGAAGTGGTTTAAAGACAGATTCCGGCCCTCAATCTTTCGGATACGACAGAATACCATATCGGTGAAGTATGGAAGGATGAGGTAGCGGTTTTTGAAGGAGAATCACAGGGCATTTACTCGTATATGATCTTGTCGGAAACCTTATGGAAGTATCCTGTTGAAATTGATGAAGAATGCAATGATGAACAGGCTTGTAGGGCAGATGATGTCAAGACACCTACTCCGCCTCGTCTGCGGCGGTATTGTGAAAAAGCTGTTGACGGAAACACTGATCAGTGCTAACATATTTTATAGAAAAAGGTGTTACCATAAAGCAACGGTTCGCCTCAGTTATGTGGTTATCAAAAAAGCAACCTAACTTTGGTCAGGGCGGTTGCTTTTTTGATGTCTTTTATTTCTTCCGGTCTGCCGGATACTGATCACCGTGACGATGATACTGATGACAGTCACTACAATACCGACAAGTTCCAAAATCATTCCGAACATCAATAGTGCTTACCTTCCGCTTTATTTTCCATATGTATCTCCTCCTTTGATACAGGAAGCTCTCAAAATGTACTCATTTTGGCAAAAGGCGAACCGCTACCCGTTTTGGCAACACCCACATATATTCTAACATAGTGACAGTGTTTTGCAAGATGCGGCAGCAAATAAAAGCTTATCTGTTTTCCTTTGATTTATATACATTAAACAGTGGCATCTGGCGCCATCAGGCCGCATCCGTATGTGTTCGATCGTAGAGTTATGACCATGCTTTCCGGACAGGATTACGCGTTTGGAGATAATGGCGGCTCCCAGATGTCTGCTCAGCGAGAGGTAATTTCCGGTACAAACGGGCAGCATATGTGCAGGATGATCGAGCGATATTACCATGTTACTGATGGAACAGCCATAAGGGACGAGTGTATGTGACGGATCAGGGAAAGACTGTCCGTCCATGTGCCTGTGAAACAGGGCGTGCAGGAAACAGGAATAGGATTTCTTGAATAAAGCGTTCCTGACTTTACGAAGCCGTAAAGTCAGGATCACTTCGCCACATGCTCATTGCGCCACTGTCTTGGCGAGATCCCATACACATTCTTAAACGCTCTGGAAAAATGCAGCTGGTTCGGGTAGCCTACTGCATTTCCGGTATCCGCGATGGACAGGTCGGTGAGCCGCAGCAGTTCGGTGGCTTTGGACATGCGGTAGGAGATCAGGAAATCCTGGGGCGACTTTCCCATATTTTCGTGGAAGATCTTACCGAAATAGCTTCTGTTCAGGCCGCAGGCGGCTGCGATATCCTCCACGGAGATATCGTTCTGGAAGTTCTGCTCAATGAAGGAAATCGCTTCTTTGATATAGAAATCGCGCAGGCTGTTTCCTCTGCTGACCCCGGAGGAGGAAGCGGAACGTATAAAGCTGTCGATAAAGAGAAAGAGGTGCCCGATCAGATGGAAGGGGGACTCGTTCTTATGGTTGACGATATAAAGCATTTCTGATTTCATCGTGTCTGCGATATCTTTATAGCGTGCTCTGTAGACAGGCTGGCTCGGGCTTAAGCCGGTCAACTCTACGGCTTCTTTGGCGCGCAGTCCGTCGAATTCGATCCAGACATACTCCCACGGAATCTCATGATCCGCTATGTAGGTGCATACCTGATGGGGAAAAATCATGAATCCCTGGCCGCTTTTTATCTGATAATTGACGGATTTGCCCGATGTGTTCTCTGCAATCAGCATGCCGGTGCCGGACAGGCAGTAGTGGAAGAGGTAATGGTTTCTGGCTGCAGGGCCGAAGGAGTGGGAGGGGTCGCACTGCTCCCATCCGAACTGATACAGACCGAGATCGACAAAATTTTCACTGGGAAAAACCGAGAAGATCACTTCACTCATACATTCCTCCGTTCCTGGGCGATATGCGCCGCTCATCTGTGGACTTTGTTCAGTATAACATCAATATTCAGCTTAAAGAGATTACGGTAAAAAGTAATCTGAACTGTTTCTTAACCTGATTATATACCAAAATGCTACTAAACTTCAATTAATTGGCATAAAAACAGCATTAAGGTATATAACATATAAAATAAGGCTATTTATGGATAGCAAAATGGTATGTTACAATGCAAATATCAAATCAGGGAAGGAGATATGCTATGTTAAGGAGGAAAGTAAAATACCTTGGCGCGGTGGTTTGCAGTGTTGCTGCAATGGCAGTTGCCGGGGGATGTGGAAACTCGGCTGGCGATGGTAAGATTGAAGTTGAGATCGTTCAGTACAAGCCTGAGGCGGCCAACTATTTCACTGCTGTGGAAGAGGAATTCAACGCAACACATGATGACATCCGTTTAAAGATCAGTTCTCCCAACGATGCGATGACGATCTTGAAGACGAGATTCATCAGAGAGGATTATCCCGACATCATAGGAATCGGCGGAGACATCAACTATTCTTATTTCATGGATGCGCAGATTCTGGAGGATATTTCTGATTATGAAGGACTTGCGAATATCAATCAGGGATATCTGGACATCGACGAGGCTCTTAAGTTTGTGCCAATTGAGGGAACCTATGCAGTGCCTTACGTGGCCAACGCGGCAGGAATCTTGTACAACAGGGATATGTTCGAGGAGCATGGCTGGACGATCCCGACAACATGGGACGAGTTACTTACTTTGTGTGACACCATTCAGGGAGAAGGGATCTTACCTTTCTATTTCGGTTTTAAGGATACCTGGACCTGCCTCGCGCCGTGGAATGCGATGGCGGTAGACCTGGCTCCGGCGGATGCATCCAAACAGGTAAATCGCGGGGAGACCACATTTGCCAAAGAATATCGGGAAGTATCCGAGAAATATCTGGAACTGCTGCAGTACGGACCGGAAGATCCGTTTGCGTATGGCTACAATGACGCATGTACGGCTTTTGCAAGAGGCGAATCTGCCATGTATCCGATCGGAAGCTATGCGGCGCCGCAGATCCTGTCCGTTAACCCGGACTTAAATCTGGACTCCTTCGTTATGCCGGCAAACGACGCGGCGGACGGCAATACTTTGAATTCCGGTATTGATTTGCAGTTCTGCGTGACGGCAGGATGCAAGAACAAGGAAGCGGTCTATGAGGTGCTGGATTTCCTTTATGAAGATGCGAACATTCAGAAGTATATAGATGCACAGACAGCTATCCCCTGTAAGGACGGAGACTTCGCGCTTCCTTCCATTCTGGACGGCATGACAGACTATATCACATCCGGCAACATGACGGACTATCAGGATCACTATTATCCGTCGGAGATGGCAGTGGATGCGCAGATTCAGACCTTCCTGTTAAATAAGGATGTGGACGCTTTCCTGGAGAAGTTTGATAAGGACTGGCTGCGGTACAACAGGGATATCATCCGGCTGGTACAGGATTATGAAAAGCAGTACGGAAACGCGAATTGACCGCGAATTAGTGAGAAAGGAGAGCATGCATAATGAAATTAGGAAAAAATGAGAGAAAAACAACATTTTTATTGATCACCATTCCGATTCTTGCCTTGTTTATCTGCTTCAATACCATTCCGCTGATCCGCGGTGTGATATATAGTTTTACGAATTTTAAGGGATTCGGAAAGTATGACTGGGTAGGCTTCAGAAACTATATCGATCTGTTTTCAGATATTCGTGTCGGCAAGTCTTACTGGTTTACGTTTAAGCTGGCGATCGTGACGACCGTTGTGGTAAATGTTTTAAGCCTTTTGCTGGCACTGGCGCTTAACAGTTCCATCAAGGCAAAGAGCTTTTTCCGCGGCGCATACTTCCTGCCCAATATCCTGGGTGCGCTGGTTGTAGGTTATATCTTCAATTACTTCTTTACGTATATTCTGCCGGCTGTGGCGGATATGATCGGGATCGACGCGCTGCGTACCTCTATCCTGTCCAACCCGAGTGCGGCATGGATCGGCATCATGGTTGTCTGTGCATGGCAGGCGATCGCCATGAATACGATCATCTACATTTCCGGTCTGCAGACGGTACCGGAGGATGTGTATGAGGCAGGCGGCCTCGACGGAGCGACAGGCTGGAAGCAGTTTAAGTATCTGACCTTCCCGCTGATCATTCCTTTCTTCTCCATCAACATGGTTCTGTGCGTGAAGAACTTCCTTATGGTGTTCGATCAGATCATGGCTTTGACGAAGGGCGGCCCGGCGCAGAGTACGGAGTCTATTTCCTACCTGATCTACAATAACGGTATGTCAGGCGGACAGTTCGGCTTCCAGAGTGCCAACGCAGTTGTGTTCTTTATCGTGATCGTGGCGGTTTCTGTAGCGCAGATGAAGTTTTCCGGTAAAAAGGAGGAGCAGTTATGACAATAAAGAAAACAAACAAGGCGGCGATGATCGTCCTGATCCTTGGTCTTTCCACGATCATTCTGCCATTATACATGACCTTAGTCATTGCATTCAAACAGCCTTCGGAAATGACAAACAGTATCAGCGGTATTCTGTCGCTGCCTAAGGCGTGGAGCCTGAATAATTTCAGGGAAGCCATGGAAGTTACAGATTTCTGGCGTTCTTTAAGAAATAGTTTACTGATCACGGTGTCCACGGTGGTACTGTCCATCGCAGTTCATTCCCTGATGGGATATGCGCTGGGACGTAACAAGTCCCACAGTAAGTTCTACAGCTTCGTGTATCTGTTCATCGTCAGTGGTATGTTCGTGCCTTTTGCGATCTTAATGATGCCGCTGGCAAAACAGACGGCAGAACTGGGACTGGCTAACTGGTTCGGTGTGATCCTGCTGTATGTGGTATTCTATATGCCTATGAATGTACTGCTTTATTCCGGTTATCTGGTGAATATCCCGATGGCATTGGAGGAGGCGGCCAAGGTGGACGGCGCTTCGACCTGGAGAACCTACTGGAAGATCATCTTCCCGATCATGAAGCCCATGCATGCGACAGTCGCAGTGCTTACGGCGCTGGCAGTGTGGAATGATGTTATGACACCGCTTGTTATCATGGCCGGTTCCGGGCAGAATACATTGCCGCTGGCACAGCTTAACTTCCAGTCACAGTTCGGTACAAATTATAACCTGGCGTTTGCGTCTTACCTGCTTTCGCTGATCCCGATCCTGATCTTCTATATCGTATGTCAGAAACAGATCTTGAACGGGGTTGTGAACGGAGCAGTTAAGTAGTAAAAGATGTTTTATTGAAGAAATATGTAAGATTATGGTATACTTGGGGCAGGCTTTGCGGCTTGCTTCAAGTATATTGCGTATAGTCGAATAACTCGCAGCAAGCTGATGGGGCGATTTATAGTGCAGCAGTTTAGGCTGGCTGCATGTAACAGTGAGTCATAAGGATGCACCGTTACATGAGAAAGGCGTAAACAGTAAATACAAAGAAAAAGGTTGGTGCGGCGTATGGCAATTCTATTTCAGGAAGAAAAGCGGATCTTTACATTACAGACAAAGCAGACGACCTACCAGATGAAGGTAGACAATTTCGGGTTTCTTCTGCATCTGTATTACGGAGCAAAAGTATCCGGAGAGATGGATTATCTTCTGACATATTATGACAGAGGATTTTCGGGAAACCCCAACGATGTGGGAAATAACAGGACGTATTCCATGGATGTGCTGCCTCAGGAGTATCCGACACTGGGAACGGGAGATTACAGGAACAGCGCGTTTGTACTGCGGAATCACGATGAGTCGGCGTGCTGCGATCTGCGTTATGCAGGTTATGAGATCCGGGAAGGTAAGTATGAGCTGCCGGGATTGCCGGCGGTGTATGCAAAGCCAGAGGAAGCTCAGACGTTGGAGATCGTATTGGAAGATGCAGTGAGCAAAGTGCGGGTACGGCTGTTGTACGGTGTGCTGGAAGATGAGGATATCATCACGAGGAGTGTGAAGATAACCAATTACGGCACGGAGTACATTGTTGTGGAGAAGGCGTCATCGGCCTGTCTGGACTTTATTACGGGAGAGTATGATCTGCTCAGCTTCTACGGGAGGCATATTATGGAAAGGAATCTGCAGCGGGCCAGGATCGGGCATGGAAGCCAGAGTATCGGAAGCCGCAGGGGAACTTCCAGTCATCAGTATAATCCGGCGGTCATCGTGGCGGGGAAGAATACTACGGAGGATATCGGGGATTGCTACGGGATGGTCTTTGTCTACAGCGGCAATTTCCTCTGCGAGGCGGAGCAGGATCAGTTTGATCAGACACGGATATTGATGGGACTGCAGAGAGATCTTTTCAATTATCCACTGGAATCCGGAGAAACGCTTGTGGTGCCGGAGACGATCCTTTGTTACAGCGGCAGGGGATTTGGTGATCTGTCGATGAAGTATCATCGCTGTATTAGGAATCATATCTGTAATGGGGCGCGCAGCAGACGGAAGAGCGGAAAGACAGGCTTTATCCCTCGTCCGGTACTGGTGAACAGCTGGGAAGCGGCTTACTTTAACTTTACCGGAGAAACGATCGTGGAGTTGGCGAGGGAAGCGGCGCAGCTTGGTATCGATATGGTCGTTATGGACGACGGCTGGTTTGGCAAGCGGGAGGACGATAACAGCGGCTTAGGTGACTGGCAGGTGAATGAGAAGAAGCTGGGATGCAGTCTGGGCGAGCTGGTGCGCAGAGTCAATGAAGAAGGCGTTAAATTCGGCATCTGGATCGAACCGGAGATGATTTCCGAAGACAGCGACCTGTATAGGGAGCATCCTGATTGGGCGATGCAGAATCCGGGCAGGAATCCGGCCCGGGGCAGGAACCAGCTGGTGCTTGATTTTTCGAGGGAGGATGTGCGGGAGCATATTTTCGATCAGATCTGCAGGGTGCTTGACCAGGGCAATATCGAGTATGTCAAGTGGGATATGAACAGAAGTCTTACGGATTTCTATTCCGTGGAGACCAGGCAGGGTAAGGTGTCCTACGATTTTGTGATCGGTCTGTATGACTTTATGGAGAAGCTGTTGGCAAAATACCCGCAGCTGATGATCGAGGGCTGCAGTGGCGGCGGCGGGCGGTTTGACGCAGGAATGATGTATTATACTCCCCAGATCTGGTGCAGCGATAATACGGATGCGGCGGACAGGCTGTGGATTCAGTATGGGACTTCCTTCTTCTATCCGATGTCCACGATCAGTGCCCATGTATCGGCGGTGCCCAATCATCAGACAGGCCGGATCACCAGCCTGCGCACGAGAGGTATCGTGGCCATGACGGGAGCTTTTGGCTATGAGTTGTCGCTTGGCAAGTTGAGTGCGGAAGAGAAAGAGGAGATCCGGGAGCAGATCAGGCAGTATAAGGAGTTCGAGCCGCTGATCAGTATGGGAGATTATTACCGGCTTTCAAATCCCTTTGAAGATGCCTGCGCAGCATGGATGTTCGTGTCTAAGGACAGGAAGCGCGTTCTGCTGCATGTGGTGCTTCTGGAAAATCATGGCAACATGATAGTAAATTATGTGCGTTTGAAAGAACTTCTGCCGGATGTGGTCTATGAGGAAGAAAGAAGCGGCAAACGTTACTGCGGATCTGCGCTGATGCAGGCGGGCATACCGATCCCGGTGGAGATGGGGGAATACCTGGCGTATCAGTTTGTATTTACCGCGAAGGAATAGAGAAGCAAGTATTTGCACCGTATTTTTCACAGAAAGTTTGTATCCGGAAAAACATGAGGTGCAAAGTTATAAAGATAAAGTGCCATATCGGGGTGTCATTGCCTCTGTATGGCATTTTTTTACTTTATAGGAAATTGCGACAGTGTAAACCATTCAAGGAGAATGCGGAGCATTCTCTGAATCGTCGCTGCCGGGCGACGATTTTTTATCCTATCACGAATTCCGTAAATAGGACTGGTTGTATAGTCATAATCTTGTTACAATAAATAAGAGCAGTGCATGTGATCTTTTCAATCAAAGATTAAGATGTCAAAAGGTTTTTTATAATGAGAAAGGGTGAAGGTATTAGGACATGCAGGATTTTATCAAAATTTCAAGATATGCAGGGATGCGCAACGATCTTGCGCAGGCGGGAGGCGGGAATACCTCTGTTAAGCTGGATGATCATATCATGCTTGTGAAAAGTTCAGGGTTTCAGCTGGCGGATGTGAATGCGCAGACGGGATACAGCAAAGTAGATTACAGGAAGATCGTGGAATATTTCAAAGAGCATGTGGAACCGTTTGTGGAGGATGTCTTTACGGAGGAGAAGGGGAATCGGCTTCTGAAGGAGGCACAGATCGAAGGCGGGCGTGCCTCGATCGAGACATTCCTGCATGCCATCACCGGTAAATACACATTACACTCTCATCCCCTGCTTGTGAATATCCTGACGGCGAGAGCGGATGCAGAGAAAATCGTGCATGAACTTTTCCCGAAGGCTGTTTTTGTTCCATATAGGAAGCCGGGTGCGGCGCTGGCGGAAGCTTACGACAAGATTTATCGTGCGGGGGAGGCGCAGGGTGCAGACGGGACGCTTGTCTTCTTACAGAATCATGGACTGGTGGTCAGTGGGGAAGACGGGGATACGGTGATCGGGAAGACGGAGCAGGTGCTGGAGAAGATCGCTGAATATTTGGGAGTGGATGACAGTGCATATCGGGCGGCAACGCAGTTGTACCAAGTGATCGCTGAGATTGATGCGCTCTCAGAGAATATCGTTTATCTGTCAGAGAACCGTTATCTGTCGCAGGAATATGCGGGCAGCAGTCTGGTGGAACAGGGAGCCTGGGAACATGCTTTCTGTCCTGACTGTGTGGTGTATGCGGGGAAGAAACTGTTATGGCTTAAGAAAGAATATGACAGGCAGGATATTTTGGATTTCATGGATACACACGGTTTGCCGACCCTCGTGTATCATGAAGGACACTTCTATATATTGGCAGAGAGTGTGAAGAAGGCGCAGGAGATTGAGAATGTGATGAGTTTCGCGGCCAGGGTGCAGTATGCCAATCTGGGCCAGAGTATGCAGTATCTAAGTGACGCGCAGGAGGAAGAATTGCTCAACTGGGATGCAGAGAAGTACCGCAGGAAGTCACTATTCATGGGTCAGGATTGCGCCAAACTGCGCATTCCGTGAGAACATGATTCAGGAATACCATGTGGATTATCAACAGAAACTATGTTAAGATATAGGTTATAGTAAGTGAAAGATCAGGAAAAGAGGAAAGCGCAGATGAATGTGATCATACCGATGACAGGATATGGTTCCCGCTTTGTGGCGGCGGGGTATCGGGAGTTAAAGCCTTTTATCAGGATAATGGGCAGACCGGTGATAGAATGGATCGTGAAAGAGATGTACCCGGAGGATGTCAATTTCATCTTCATCTGCCGCGGTGAGCACTTGAAGAACGACCCGTCTATGCGGGAGAGGCTGCTTTCGCTTGCGCCGACGGCGCAGATCGTATCGATAGAAGACTGGGTGAAGAAAGGCCCGGTGTATGATGTGCTGCGCGGGTACAGAGAGCTGCTTATCAAAGGGGGCATCGATACAGAGGAACCGTGTATCATCAATTACTGTGATTTCTATATGCATTGGGATTATGCCGCTTTTGCCAAAGAGGCAGCGGCGCGGGACTGCGACGGAGCGGTGCCCTGCTATTCCGGATTTCATCCGAATCTGCTGCCTGAGAAGAATTATTATGCCTCCTGCCTGACGGATGCGGAAGACGATCTTATAGAGATACGGGAGAAGTATTCTTTTGAGAAGGATAAGACGAAGGCGAAGCATTCTCCGGGTGTCTATTATTTCAAGAGCGGTGCAGTGATGGAGAAGTATTGCCGGATATTGACAGAGCATGAAGAATGTGCCATCAATGGAGAATATTATGCGTCCCTGCCTTATAATTTTATGGTGCAGGACGGTCTGAAGGTGTGGGTCCCTGTTAATGTTGAGTATTTCTGTCAGTGGGGGACGCCGGAGGATATGCGTGAGTTCGTCTATTGGACGGATTTGATCCGCGGGATTGCGCATGAAAGGAATGACAAAAGGACAACGGCAGTCAGATCCTCCGTAGAGATGGATAAGTCTGCAGAAGACAGGGGCCGCATCCTGATCCCGATGGCGGGAGCAGGACAGCGCTTTGCAGATGCGGGTTATACGGTACATAAACCGGCGATCTTGACGGTGGACAGAAAGACAGGGCAGGAGAAGCCGATGGTAGTCTGTGCCACGAAGGATCTTCCGGGTGTGGCGGCGGACGGCAGCAATGTGATCTATGTGGACAGGACGTTCCACAAAACCGACGGCGTGGAGGATACGATTCGTGCCTGGTATCCGCAGGCGGTATTTATCACGGTGGATCATCTGACGGAAGGACAGGCGTGTACTTGTATGCTGGCGGAGCCGTATCTGGATCCGGCAGAGCCGCTTTTGATCGCGGGATGTGACAATGGCATGGATATTGACCGGGCAGCCTTTGATGCGCTGACGAAGGAGTGTGATTGTATTGTCTTTACTTACAGGCATAATGAGGCAGTACTTTCGAATCCGAATGCATATGGATGGATGATTACTGACGAAAATGGGGATATTACAGGTACATCGATCAAAAAGGCGATCTCTGATACGCCGATGGAAGATCCTGCGGTAGTGGCTACTTTCTGGTTTCGGGAAGCTAAAGTATTTCTGGAAGCGACGAAGAAGATGATCGCGGAGGACGACCGTATTAACGGGGAATTTTACGTGGATCAGACGGTGAAGCATGTGTTGGATCTGGGATATCGGGCGAAGATCTTTGATATTGACCGGTACGTAGGCTGGGGTACGCCGGCAGATTATGAGGGATACCAGAAGACGTGGAAGTATTTTGAAGCGTTTATGCAGTTGTACAAGGTTGATCAGGGGAGATCATACTAGAATACCAGGCTGCCACGGCCAGAGCAGTGCGCTTGGTCAGTGTCATGTCATGTATTATTTGTGAAGGAGGACAGCAGACGCAGGAGTGCATAAGCACGGGTTTTGCGAATGCGGAAGTCAGATTGGATGCTCTTTGGAGCGTCTGACCGCACAGGTGGAAACATTTTCGGAGAGGCATAAGCAGTCATGTTACAAAAGCTGGGGGCGTTTGATTTTGAGAAGAACTATCGCAAGCTGTTAAAGGCGGCCATCGTGATGACCGTTTTATTTAAGTTGCTCTTGATGGGGCTTTTTTCGTCGGATTATCAGGATCTGATGTTTATTCCTTTCGTGCAGTGTTTTCTTGACGGTGAGAATCCATATCAGTACTACTATGATAACCAACTACTTTCTTCTTTCCCTTATCCGCCGGTGATGCTGTTTGTGGAGAGCGTGGGCGGCGTTTTGGTGATGTTGTTGGGCGGTATTTCGGTTTTCGTCAGGAATCTGGTCTTTAAGCTGCCGATGCTTGTCATGGATCTTCTGGGCCTTTACTTTCTGATGCGGATCTCCAGATCAAGGCGCAAGTATATATTGGTGCTGTATTTTATGTCTCCGATCATTCTGTATGCGGCCTACATGCATGGGCAGCTGGATCTGATCCCTACGGTCTTTCTGATCATTGCGATCTATTATCTGACGGAGACGAGTATCTCTGCTGGTAAACTTACGGCCAATGAATGGAAGTATATGCTGTTTTTCACGTTGTCTTTGGCATCGAAATTCCATATTTCGTCGGTGCTGCCGTTGTTCTTCCTCTATATCTTCAAGAAAAAGGGGTTTAGGAAGGCAGTAGTTATGACCGGTCTTCCGATGTTGTTCACCGCTTTGATCGTTGCACCTTTCTGGGGCAGCGGATTTATAAGTATGGTGCTGCTTAATAAGGAGCAGAGTACAATAGATAATGTTTATTTGGAATATGGAAGTTCTCATCTGCTGCTGTCGGTCCTTGTGCTTTTAGTCATTTATTTTCAGGCTTTTCATATAAATCAGATGAACCGGGATCTTCTGATCAGCATGGCGGGTCTGCTGTTCTCGGTCTTTCTGGCATTTGTGCCGGCGATGCCGGGATGGTATATGTGGGTGGTGCCCTTTTTCATGCTCTATTTGGCGGGGCTTACGGAGAACAGGGCGAAGATGGTGGTAGTCTACGGAGGATTTAATCTATTCTATCTGATCTACTATCTGTTTTTTCATGTGACGCAGTTTACGGATCTGTCAATCCTGGGCCAAGGGTTAGACGGGATAAAATGTATGGAGAAAGATTTACACAATATCTTTTTCACGTTGATGGTCGGCGTCTTCCTGATTCTGGTGGTATCTATGTATCTGTATGGTGTGAACAGTAATTCCTTTTACCGCAGACGAAGCCGTCCCTTTACGATCGGTATCGCCGGCGACAGTGGTGCGGGCAAGAGCAGGCTGCTGATGATGCTGGGAGAACTGCTCTCTAAGGAGCATATCCTGAACATTGAGGGAGACGGCGATCATAGATGGGAGCGGGGCAATGCCAACTGGAAGGAGATGACGCATTTAAATCCGCGGGCCAATTATCTGTACCGGCAAGCGGAGGATCTGCGGGTGCTGCGTGGCAACAATGCGGTAAAAAGAGCGGATTACGATCATATCACGGGTACTTTTACTGCGAAGAGAAAGCTGACGCCTAAGCCTTATATCATCATGTGCGGTCTGCATTCTCTGTATCTGCCGCAGATGCGGCAGGTTTTGGACATGAAGATCTATCTGGATACGGATGAGGCGCTGCGGTGTTATTGGAAGCTGGGACGGGACCAGGGTGACAGAGGGCACGGCAGGGAAGAAGTGATGGCGCAGATCGAGAAGCGTCGTGTGGATGCGGAGAAGTATATTTATCCGCAGAAGCAATATGCCGACCTTGTGATCCGATATTTTGACGAAGGGCTTGCACAGGATGGCAGCAGGAAGGACGGCTCTCGGGAGGCAGAGCTGGGCGTGGAGTTCCTGATGGATGTGCGGATCAATGCGGAACCGATCCTTGCGCTTTTGCAGGAACATGGAGTGCACGGCCAGTTGTCGTATGACGATCTGCAGCATCAGAGCATTCTATTTCGGGCCGAGGATCTTAAGGTGGATAAGAAGATCTGGGAAAAAGTTGCCCATACGGCGATCGTACAGATCGAGGATCTGGCCGGCAACGGTATCGTGTGGGAAGACGGCATCAATGGGGCGGTGCAGCTGATATTGATGGCGGTGATCGGGGAGATCATGCAGTGGACATGAAAAGGACATGAAGTTATACTAGGGCTGTAAAGAACACAGCCTAAGTATAACTAAGTCATGTCCGGAAGAATGCCAAGAACAGGCATTCTTCCCGGGTAATGGCGGAATGCCAAAAACAGGTATTCTTCTCGGGTAATGGCGGAATGCCAAGAACAGGCATTCTTCCCGGGTAATGGCGGAATGCCAAAAACAGATATTCTTCTGGAGGGAGAATACTTTGGAGGGGTACGGATGATCAAGGCTGTTGTGTTTGATTTGGATGATACTTTATACGGGTATGAGGCGCTTGACAGAGAGGCGAGAGACCGGGTGAAGGAACTTGTCTGCGGGGAACTTAAGATAGCGGCGGAAGTTTATGAGGAGGCGTATGCGTATGGCAGAAGCGAGACGAAACGGCAGCTGGCGGATATGGCGGCGTCGCATAACAGGCTGTTGTACTGTCAGAAGACACTGGAGTACCTGGGCGTGAATCCAATGCCGTTTTCCCTGCGGATGTATGAGGCATATTGGGGGACTTTTCTGGAGAAAATGCGGTTATTTGACGGTGTGCGGGAATTTGTGGATCGTATGCGGGAGCAGGGGATCACAATGATGATCTGTACGGATCTGACGGCGCATATCCAGCATCGGAAGATCGAGGCGCTGGGGCTTGTGGAGGATATCAAGTATCTGGTGACCAGCGAGGAGGCAGGGAAAGAGAAACCTGCGCCGGAGATGTTCGCACTATGTCTTAAGAAGCTGGGGGTGGAGCCGGCGGAGGTCTGTTATATCGGTGACAGTCCGGCGAAGGATGTGGAAGGCGCAGAGGCAGCAGGAATGCAGGCGGTGCAGTTTTATCCGCAGCAACCGAGCGCAGCGCAGTATGAGAAGTTGGCAGAAATGATCCTAGCAGCTAATAGATCATGAATCATGTTGCCGTGAATCAATGTCAGTTAGGTAAGTGGGATAGGAGAAAGTTACTATTTTCGGTGCCCTGCACCCTGCTGCAGGGCATCAGGCCAATAACTTAACGGAAGAAAATATAAGAAAGGGATGAACAGCAGCATATGAAATTATCGATCGTTGTACCATGTTATAATGAAGAGCAGAATATTCCACTGATCTTGAACCGGTTTGGAGAGATCATCAAGCGGGAGGATATAGAGGTCATTCTGGTGGACAATGGATCTACAGATGACAGTGCACTTGTGCTTGCGGAGTTACTGCCCAAATATGCTTTTGCGAAGACGGTGAGGGTGGAAGTCAACCAGGGATATGGGTACGGTATTTTACAGGGTCTGAAAGAATGTAAAGGGGAGTATATCGGTTGGACTCATGCCGATATGCAGACAGATCCGGCTGATATTCTTAAGGCGCTGGATATCATTGAGCAGGAACAGGGGCTTGTGTTCGTCAAGGGAAATCGAAAGGGGCGGCCGCTGTTTGATGTGTTTTTCACAGCCGGTATGAGCCTGTTTGAGACGTTTTATCTGCATACGAAGTTATATGATATCAATGCGCAGCCTAATATTTTTCCGAGAATATTCTTTGATGAGTGGGAGAACCCGCCCTATGATTTTGCGCTGGATCTGTATGCTTTGTATATGGCACGGAGAAGGAATCTGAAGGTGATTCGATTCCCGGTGCTTTTCCCGGAGCGCATCTACGGGGAATCGAAGTGGAATACGGGACTTAGGGCCAAGTGGAAATTTATTAAGCGGACGATCGAATTCAGTGTGAAATTGAAGAAAGGACTGAGAGATCTATAGGATGGTATCAGGGAAAAGGAGAAGGGTATGGAATACATAGCACACAGAGTGAACACAGTGGAAGAATTGCGCAAGCTTTCGCCGGAATACGGGGTGGAGTTGGATCTAAGGGACGACTTAAACGGCAGGATCTATATTTCCCATAATCCGTTCGAGACAGGGGAAGACTTTGAGGCGTACTGTAAGGAGTATCATCACGGTACGATGATCCTGAATATCAAGAGTGAGAGGATCGAACATAAGGTATTGGAATATATGAAACAGTATCAGATAGAGAAGTATTTCTTCCTGGATTCCTCTTTTCCGATGATCAAGCTGCTGACAGATATGGGAGTTAGAGATATTGCGCTGCGGTTCAGTGAACTGGAAGGACTGGATACGATCCGCAACATGGCAGGGAAGGCCGAGTGGGTATGGGTGGACTGCTTCACGAAGATCCCGCTCGATCAGGACAGCTATCGGGAACTGAAGGAGATGGGATATAAGCTGTGCTTTGTGTCTCCGGAACTGGAGGCTCAGGAGGAGAAGATCGAAGCATATAAGAAGTATCTTGAGGAGCAGGGATTTGTATTTGATGCTGTCTGCACGAAAAGCTATCACATCAAAGACTGGATGTAAGTGAGAGAATAGACGGTGAACGGCAGCCTGTGCGAGGTGTGGGATAGAAGTAGTTCTTTATGAAGGAAATAAGGGAGTAAACAGATATAGGGGGCGTGATTCGAGGGATATGAGATGGAATAAGAAACCGGGCAGGGAGATCAGGAAAGAGCTTGGTATGGCGGCAGCAGTGGTGGTTACACTGCTTGCAGGTCTGCTTGTGTTTTACAGACATTGGCAGTTTGAGCTGCCTTTCTATCCGAACGTGGATGAGCAGTTGTCGCTGGATTGCATTTACGATCTGCTGAACCAGCATCTTTACGCGGGAGATATCTATGTATTGGACTTTTTCCGGTATCCGCATTTTACCTTCTATTATGCGGTGCTTGGAGTGCGCATTTTAAGCAGATTTATTTCCGGTGTGGATACGGTGATCCTGATCCGCTATGTGGTATGCGGCACGGCGCTGCTTTCCAACGTATTAATTTATTTTGTGGTAAAGATGATGACCGGTTCCAGAAGGTGGGCGTATATCGGCCTGGTCTTGTCGATTTTTTCTCTATATGGGTATGCGTATCTGTACTATACCGGGCCAGATACAATGATCTATGCGGTCGCCAATGTGATCCTTTTTCTGGGGTGTCTGATCTATAAGGATACGCAGGCGGATCGGGTGGTATATCTGTGGTATCCGCTTATAGCGATCTGCATCGGATTGGCTACGGCGGCGAAATACCACGGTATCCTGTTCGGCATTTTCTGGCTGGCGTTACATATCAGTAAGCAGTACTGGAAAAGCTACCGTAATAATTTTCTTTTTTTCCTGAACTGTATTTTGATCGTGCTGGTGTTCTGTTTATGCAATTACTCCATGTTTTTTAATTTCCGGACATTCGTCGGGGATAATATGTATAATTTTAAACATTATGCATGGGGACATCCTGGGATCGAGCATAATCTGCCGCTTCTTGGATATCTGGAAGCCTATGGACTGACCAGTTATGGTGTGGTGGGCGGAATCCTGCTTATGCTGGGAATATGGCGGCTGGCTCATAGAAAGGATTGGCGCCAGATCGGTGTGTTTGTGGTGATGCCGCTTTTCATAATCCTGTTCCTGTCCAGATATCAGATCATGCTGGGACGGAATCTGTCGCTGGTCGTGCCGTTTGCATATCTGTTTATGGTGTATGGTATGTTGGAGACGGTACATTTACTGGAGAGAATATTGGCGTCGAAGAAGGTATGGGACATAGGGGTGACAGTGGCGCTTCTCGTGTTAATGGTGGGGTTCAATGTAGTGATGGTATGCAATGGCTACCGTTATGACCTGACTTATACGGAGGCGGAACATTACATAGAATCTCAGATTCCGGAAAATGCCACTGTCTACTGTACTTCTTTTGCGCCAAATATCGATGAGCAACGGTATATGGTGATCGATATCGGGGAAGATATTTCGCAGCTGCCGGAGACGCTTGGGGAAGGAGAATATTTTGTGGATGTGGAATATGCGACAGGATACTTCAGACAGCCCAAAGATTATCTGATCAGGGAGGGTGAAGATATGTATCCTGATCTGAGAATAGCGCATGAAGAGAAGACGGGTGCATATCCGCTAAAGCAGAGCTATGCTGGTATCTCTTACGGAAAAGAGTGGAAATACCGGATCGGGTATATGGATATCTTGAAATATGATCCAGAGGAATATTATGTCGGACCGACGGTAATGATCTATGGAGAGTAGATATTTGCAGCGGTTGCCTTTCATGAAATGTATGAGCCTGCCTGTACTGGTCAAGTAACAAGGCAGGCTCGTTTATGCTATGGGAAATCAAACAATTCTTTCAGTAAATGTTCAAGCTCTTCGGCTTCGTCCTTTGTGAAACTGAAAGTCTCCTGTGTCTTCATATCTATATCTTCTATACCTGTATCTGTACTTGCCTTCAGATCGATATTCGTGTGAAGATCCGGATTCGGTGCTGCTTTCTTATCCTGTGTCTTTGCCCTGGTCTGCGGCTGGATCAACTGCATGTCCAGTTCAGCCTGTTCCAGACGGTTGGCCAGATGGTTTTCCAGATAGTCTACCAGATTGATGTGCAGGATTTTGATCTTACCGGGAATATCGACCAGGGAGGAGACGGCGAAATAGCAGTAAAGCCCAAGAAAGCTGATCGCATAAAAAGGGGCGATACTGATAAAACTCTCATTGTTTACAATTCCCATGCAGGCGCCGATACCGGCGGTCAGAACTGCAAGCAGCATCAGCTGGCCGGAGAGATGCTTTAACAGGGATAGAGGCAGACCTCCGATCTTGATACGGCTGATGAACTTGTCCACAAAAATGGGGACATTGGCCACCTTTTCGTTGATCTTGCGACAGCCGGAAAATTTCAGTTTTAACTGCTGCAGGGATTTGTTGGTAGTTGACGACATATGTTCTGTCTCCCAGATCAGCTTATGATATATCACTCCGAGCGTAATCTGGCATATGATACTTAAAAAAAGAAATACTAATATTGCAATGATGTAATTTTTATGTAGAAAAATTAAGTTAAGCATGCTGCATCACACCTTTCATGTTTTCCTCCATGCCGGAGCCACAAACTCGTAGTTGAAAATTCAGCACATCAGTGTGATTTTTCAACTTTTCCACCGATCCGAAGCGTTATATGACGTTCAACCTTTGTAAGTTCGAAGGTTCTTCTCACACGAACCCTATGATTCTGCTCTGTGGAATCTCAAATTCGTACTGAGAATGCCGTATTTCAAGCATTCTCTTGCGTGAGAATGATTTGCGGAGCAAATCTAGAACTTCTTCGCGAAGCAGCCCTTGCTGCGAGTGATTGTAAGTCCTTCTCAGGTTATTATACCGGAAAAAACAACTGGCAGGTGTTGTAATGCATCGACAGATTAGGCCATATTGTGACGGGCGCATGAATCATATTCTCATGGAATGCGAAGTTTGGCGCATTCCTGACCCGTGAGTAGTAACGGCATGACGGATATGGTTTAAATGTGATGGAATATTGGCAAGGTCAGGGAAAATGTGGTAAAATAATAAAAGTTTAAGATTTTATTAAAACACCGGAGAAATGGGTTTGGCAATTTAACAATTGCCTATTATTGAAAGGAAAAGGAGAGGACGGAAATGGTTTATCAACCTAAGGGCGTATGTTCCAAAGCTATTGATGTGCAAGTGGACGGAAATGTGATCAAATCGGTGAAATTTACGGGAGGATGTAATGGTAATCTGCAGGGAATTTCCAGCCTGGTGGCGGGCATGGAGATTAAGGATGCCATCGGCAAACTGCGCGGTATCAAGTGCGGTGTCAAGAGTACGTCTTGCCCCGACCAGCTGGCATGTGCATTGCAGGAGATCTTAGACAATTAGGAGGTTTCTTTCATCATGAGTAAGAAGATCGTACTTACCGGCGGCGGCACTGCCGGACATGTGACCCCTAATATGGCGCTGATCCCGAAACTGCGGGAATTAGGATATGAGATCAGCTATATGGGTTCTTACGATGGAATCGAGAAGAAATTAATGGAAGATTTCAATCTTCCTTATTATGGGATTGCAACGGGGAAATTCAGGCGGTATTTCGATCCTAAGAATTTCTCGGATCCTTTCCGCGTGATCAAGGGTCTGCGGGAAGCGCGCAGGTATCTGAAGGAGATCAGGCCGGATGTGGTCTTTTCCAAGGGAGGATTTGTGAGTGTCCCTGTAGTGCGTGCGGCGGGTTCGCTGGGTATTCCGTGTATCATACATGAGTCCGACATGACACCGGGATTGGCGAATAAGCTCTGCATTCCGGTGGCGAAGAAGGTGTGCTGTAATTTCCCGGAAACCTTGCAGCAGCTCCCGCCGAACAAAGCGGTTCTGACAGGGTCACCCATCAGGCAGGAACTTTCCTCGGGGAACAGGGAAGCCGCATATAAGCTGTGTGGATTTGACTCTTCCAAGCCGGTGATCATGGTGGTGGGAGGCAGCCAGGGATCGGCGGCCATCAACCAGGCCGTGCGGGATGTGCTGCCGGAACTGCTTACGGATTTTCAGGTGGTGCATCTATGCGGTAAGGAGAAGATGGATAACCTTCTGTTGACGACACCCGGCTATAAGCAGTTTGAGTATATCAGGTCCGAGATGAAGGATCTCTTCGCTATGGCGGATATGGTGATCTCCCGGGCGGGGGCAAATGCCATCAGTGAGCTGCTTTCTCTGAAGAAGCCGAATATCTTGATCCCGCTGCCATCTACCAGCAGCAGGGGCGACCAGCTTTTAAATGCCAAGTCTTTTGAGTCGCAGGGATTCAGTATTGTGATCGATGAGGACGACCTGACGAATAAGCTGCTTCTGGAGAAGGTGCAGGAGTTGTATTTTAACCGTAAAACCTATGTGGATGCGATGCGCAAGAGCAGTCAGAGGGATGCGATCGGTGTGATCGTCAGGCTGATCGAGGACGCGGTAAACGGGAAGGAAAATTCTTGAAATACGATAAGTACAATGCTACACTAAGAATAATAAAGGTTAGGCAGCCGTGTCTGCCGGAAAAGGAGAAAAACGATGAGCAAAGTTACATTTGATTATTCCAAGGCAGCCTCTTTTATCGGGGAAAACGAAGTGGAATCCATGAAGAAGCTGGCGCTGGATGCGAAAGAAGTACTTGTGAGCAAGACGGGAGCAGGCAATGATTTCCTGGGCTGGATCGACCTGCCGGTTGATTATGATAAGGAAGAGTTCGCGCGGATCAAGCAGGCAGCGGCAAAGATCCAGAGTGATTCTGAAGTGCTGGTAGTGATCGGTATCGGCGGTTCTTATCTCGGTGCAAGAGCGGCGATCGAATTTCTGCGTCACAGTTTTTATAATATAGTAGACAAGTCGGTGCGGAAGACGCCGGAGATCTATTTCGTTGGAAATTCCATCAGTTCCACCTATATCAAACATCTGATCGATGTGATCGGTGACAGAGACTTCTCCATCAATATGATCTCCAAGTCCGGTACGACCACGGAGCCGGCTATCGCTTTCCGTGTATTTAAAGAGATGGCAGAGAAGAAGTACGGCAAGGAAGGCGCGGCGAAGAGGATTTATGCGACTACCGATAAGGCAAGAGGATCTTTGAAGAATCTGGCAAATGAAGAGGGTTATGAGAGTTTCGTAGTGCCGGATGATGTAGGCGGACGTTTCTCTGTATTGACGGCTGTCGGCCTGCTTCCGATCGCAGTATCCGGTGCGGATATCGATAAATTGATGGAAGGTGCGGCAGAAGGCCGGAAGATGGCGTTGGAAGCTCCTTTTGAGGAGAATGATGCCGTGAAGTATGCAGCTCTTCGTAATATCCTGCTGCGCAAAGGCAAGGGCATTGAGATTCTGGCGAATTACGAGCCGTGTGCGCACTTTGTATCTGAGTGGTGGAAACAGCTGTATGGTGAGTCCGAGGGTAAGGATCAGAAGGGCATCTTCCCGGCAAGCGTTGATCTTACCACGGATCTGCACTCCATGGGACAGTTTATTCAGGATGGTGCAAGAACAATGTTCGAGACGGTCCTGAACATCGAGACGAGCAGAGAAGAGATCATAATCGGTGAGGAGCCGGTAGATTTGGACGGACTTAATTATCTGGCGGGCAAGAATGTAGATTTCGTCAACAAGAGTGCTATGAATGGAACGATCTTGGCACATACGGACGGACAGGTTCCCAACTTCATGATCAATGTGCCGGAGGTAAATGAGTTCTATCTGGGCGAACTGTTCTACTTCTTCGAGTTTGCATGCGGTGTCAGCGGATACCTGCTGGGTGTGAATCCGTTCAACCAGCCGGGTGTAGAGAGCTATAAGAAGAACATGTTCGCACTGCTTGGCAAACCGGGATACGAGGCACAGAGAGAAGAACTGCTTAAGAGACTGTAAGAATATATAAAGTTATGAGCCGGAAGAAGCAGGCAGTGAAGATCCGATTGGATATGGGCTGCCTGCTCTTTCTTTGCCTGTTACAGTTCACGGCCTAACCGGCCGCAAACTGTAACGCATCCAGCCCATTCC
>CAJUQJ010000042.1 GCA_910588215.1 uncultured Lachnospiraceae bacterium | reverse complement strand
CAAGAGATAAAGCAGGCTGCATAAATTTGGCAATTCATTTCGTTAACGAGTATAAATCAAATGCCCTACAGCAAGCTAACGGAACATCTAATATGTAACGTAGCAGGCTGTGGGGTATTCGACCTTTATAGCATTTCTTATATAATTACTTTATCTCTTCCAGATGATTCGGTCCACATTACACGCCTCAAGGAACACTTCACAATTCTTTACTCTCTCCCACTTCGCATCCAGTTCCATCAGCATTCCTAATGCGTCCGCCTGTATAATTACATCCTTTATCTGACGACAGATATTTTACCTTCAAATCCTTGATCTCCGCTACCAAGTTCCAAGATATTTTCTCTCCATATAAAACCTCCATTCCTGTTCAAGCTGTGGATTTTGGCACAAGCGCAAACTTCGCATCCTTATGTAGGATAGACAACACCTTTAATATATCCTTTTGTCTTCGCCGCCATAGTCTCAAATCCCTTTTGGATATCTTTTAAGTCGAATTCATGTGTGATAATGCCCTCTGTCTTAAAAACACCACTGTTATACAAATTGATTGCCCGACGCATATCATCATGAGGATCTAAACTGTAAATCGGATGAGGAACTCTGATCTCAATTCCCTTTTCTATTGCAGGACGGAAATCCATGGACGGCGCCGGTCCGGCGTGTGAACTCATCAAGATCAATTTTCCACGCCCACCACGCAAATATCCTATCTCATCTACGATGACAGCAGGAGAACCACAGCCGTCTATCACGAAATCAGCCATACGGCCACCTGTGATTTCTCTTATCTTTTCCTGTACATTCATATTGCCTGGATTCAACGTCACATCTGCACCGTATTTTCTTGCAAGCTCAAGCCTTGTCTCATCCAGATCGATTGCGATCAGTTTAGAAAGAGCCATCTTCGATAATACCTGAATACACCATAAACCCATGGATCCACAACCGGAAACTACGGCATAATCTCCCGGCTGTATTTCGGCAGAACGTAATACAGTCACTACACATTTCACCGGCTCTCCCAGTACAGTCTTTGGATCGATACCATCAGCGATATGGTAACAGCTCTTTGCCGGAACACAAGCGTATGTTGCAAATCCGAATAACTCATCGGGAAGCACACTTACCATATCCCCCGGCATAAAACCTTCGACTCCGTCTCCAACTTCAACTACCTCTCCGGACCATTCATGTCCTAACGTCTGTGGACATTTACCAAGCCGTCCTGCAAAATGATTCTCCTCCCATATACACAATCCACAGACCAATATTCTGATCAACAAATGACCCGGCTTTACCTCCACTTCACGCTCGTCAAAATCAAACTTTCCTGGCGCTGTCAGCACTGCTATCGTATTTTTCATATCTCAAAATCCTCCTTATCTTTTATTAGATATTATCCTAGCGCGCTAAATCCGATTTTATGAAATCGTCACCATATTTTTCAAAAAAAATATGAGCCAATATCTTTCTCTTTATACAGTTGACAATTCCTGAATCAAATGTAATACTCACTATAATCATTATATTTTGAAAAGTCAATCTATTTTATATAAATTTAGTCAAAATATACAATATATTTTGTTTAATTTGTCAGATTTTTTTCTATTGACGTTTTGCTATATGAACACTAGAATAAAATTATACTATGATTCTTTATGAAATCGTAACCAAAGTGATAATGGGAAAAAGAGGAAAATATGAATACTGTTAAAATTGCAGACATCGCTAAAGCTGCAGGTGTTTCTCCTTCTACTGTCACGCGGGTGATCCGTAATGACAAATATGTCTCCGAGGAGAAGAGAAAACTGGTACAACAGGCACTTGAGAAATTTTCTTATGTACCGAATCGGGTTGCCAGCGGCCTTCGCAGCAAACAAACTAACCTGATCGGACATATACTTCCCGTATCCAGTGAAAACCCTTTTTTCGCTCGTATCGGTAATGCCTTCAATAAGGCAGCTGAAGATGCCGGTTACAATGTACTGACCGCTGTGACGCAGATGAACCCGCTTAAAGAGCGCGCCATGGTTGAAAATTTTGTCAGCTTGATGGTCGATGCCATCGTTATTACCACCATGACTGCGATCGATGATGATACCATCAATATGGTTTGTTCCCGTGGGATTCCCGTAGTTATGATCGAACGTCCCTGCTCCCTGCCGATTGTTGATGCCATCCTTTTTGACAATCATCAGGCTTCCTCTCTTGCCATCCATAATTTTATCAAGAATGGCCATAAAGACATCGGATTTATCGGACGAGAACCGCAAAAGAGAGAAGTAGAGAATCAACGTCTCAACGGATATATTGATGTGATGCGGCAAAATAATCTGCCAATCCGTAAGGAATGGACTATTTTGACAGATGATTATACTGCCAATGACGGCAGAATGGCTATGGAACGTATCTTATCCGCTGCCACCCTGCCCTCTGCACTGCTTGTTACATCTGATGTACTGGCCTGTGGAATCCTTCAAGTTCTGCATGAACATAATCTGCGTGTCCCTGAAGATATCTCTCTGATCGGATTTGACAATACGCTGTCGGCACTCAGTACACCGCCTTTGACAACAATAGATCTGCAGCCTGAGCAGATTGGAATCACTGCGCTGGAAATGATCTCTGAACAGAAAAACGGCAAAAGAAAAGGATCAAAGTCCGTTATCCTCAGTCCAATATTGATTGAAAGAACCAGTGTTAAAAATTTTGAAAGGAGTTACTTATCATGAAATTTAAACATTCTGATCATTCCGATCTTCTGAGGAGGCTTTCCCCGCCTCAGGGAAAAATAGATATGGTATTGGATACAGATACCTATAACGAAGTTGATGATCAATTTGCCCTGGCTTATGCTCTGGCGTCCCCTGACAAACTAAATGTTAAAGCTATTTATGCTGCTCCCTTCCATAATGACCGTTCAAACGGTCCGGAAGACGGCATGTATAGAAGTTATGATGAAATAATCCGCCTCACAAAAATGTTAAAGACTCCCTTTGAAGGGTCCATTTACAGAGGTTCTAAGCATTTTCTGACAAATGAAGATACTCCTGAGGAAAGTGAAGCAGTAAGAGATCTTATTTCCCGCTCACAAAAATATTCTCCGGAGCATCCTTTGTATGTAGTTGCGATTGCTGCCATAACGAATATAGCTTCTGCAATCTTAATGGATCCAACTATCATAGACCGTATTGTCATTGTATGGTTGGGAGGGAACCCTCTTTATTGGCGGGATACACATGAATTTAATCTATTCCAGGATATTGCCGCAAGCCGCATCATCTTCGATTGTGGAGCTCCTGTAATACAGCTTCCATGCCGCGGCGTTACAAGCCATATGCTCACCACCATAGAAGATCTGAAGTTCCACATTGGCGGAAAATCCGAATTATGCGACGCACTTATCGAATTATACAACGGCTATCGGGAAAATCACTTTGGTTATGCAAAGGAACTGTTTGATGTCGCTGCCGTTGCCTGGCTTATCAATTCGGATTGGGCTCCTTCTCTTATCGTACCTTCACCTATTGTCAGTTATGAAGGTAATTGGAGCTGTGACCAAACCCGTCATCCTATCCGTACAGTTGAGTATGTTGAGCGTAATCCTATTTTTGCAGATATGTATTCTAAGATCACAACCATATAATGAATATATTTGCTCTGTAAACTCGTGAATCCGGAATATTTTCCTGTATACTTCAGAATTTTCTACACATACTGTTAACAGTTCATTACTGTTCTATATTTATAAGGAAAGGAATCAAATATTTTCATGAATGCAAAAGCACTCTTTCAGTTATCCTACGGCCTGTATGTCGTATCCACAAAATATGATAAAAAAATGAATGGCTGTATCATCAACACAGTCACTCAGGTAACAGACGACCCCAAACAGATCGTCGTTGCCATCAATAAAAAAAACCTGACTTGCGATCTGATCCGGAAATCCGGGATTCTCTCTGTCTCTATTCTTTCTGAGACAGCGCCTTTTTCCTTATTCCAACATTTTGGATTTCAAAGTGGAAGTAATGTAGATAAATTTGTGGATATACCTTTCTCCATGACAGCTCAAGAACTTCCTTACCTTACAGAACATGTGACCGCTTATTTGGATTGCAAGGTAATAAACAGTTATGATCTGGGAACACATATGCTTTTCCTGGCATCTGTATCGGATTGTGATGTTCTTTCCGGTGAAAAAGCCATGACATATTCTTTCTATCATGAATATGTCAAGCCGAAACCAGAAAATACTTCTGTCAAAGGCTGGCGATGTGTCGTCTGCGGATATGTCTATGAAGGTGAAGAACTTCCTCCTGATTTTATCTGCCCCTGGTGTAAACACGGTATAGAAGATTTCGAGAAAATATCATAGAATCAAAGACCCCGCTGCAAGCAACGGGGTATCAAACTTGCAGCGCTGCAGAGCAGCGGGGTATTTGACCCTCGCGGCAGTCGCCAAATGTCTGCAAGCAGCCACTTGGCTCGTTGCTCGCGGGAATAAAGATCAAAGCAATCAAATTAATTCATTAAATGGATGGATACCTTCTTCTTCTGCCCGCAGTTTACATCCTTTATCATAAGAATCTATCTCACAGATTTCTGCTTTATTCTGGCTGATACAGAAATCACAAGAGGGACAGGGCTTCTTTATTCCTGCAAAATCACGGGGAACTGCCCTGCCCTCTGCATTATGTCTGCAAGTACTGCACCAGCAGGACACACATTGTGCGAATAAAGATATTTCATCTTTATTATTATGATCAACTTCCGGATTTATGCAATCAGATCTTTCTGAGATATCTACATTTCTTTCTTTTATTAAATTACCATCACTAATCTTCTTATCTTCCGCTGATATATAATCAAAAAGATTTATCTGTCCTTCAATCTGTTTTCTCATATTTTTCTCCATTCCGAAGCGTATTCCGAAGCGTTTTACGCTGAGGACAAGACCCCGCTGCAAGCAGATACCTGGCTCGTTGTTCGCGGGAATAAATAACATATGATTTTTATGAATTTATGGTATATTTGAAGTGGTAATATCTTCTTAGATACTATAGCATATTATCCCCTTTTCATGAAGCCATTTAAAATCAAATGTCAAAATTATATTTTTACATAAAACGCGCATTTTATAAGGATGCAACCGCAACTTACCATAAAAAAACTTAAAAGCAACACGAAATTGATAGAGTTTACATCACATTTTTCTTAAAATGAGAGACAGTTAAGGCAGACCGGTACAGCTTTACAATTCTTGTCACTCAATCAAATACTCCACTGCAAGCAGCCACTTGGCTCGTTGCTAGCGAGAATAAAATACCTTGTAAAAAACTTGGTATTAAAATAACATACGATATATTTTTATCATTACAGAAAAAGGAGAATTCACATGAGTCTTGGAGAAAACTTACAATTTTTAAGAAAGAAAAATAATATCACACAAGAACAACTTGCGGAGCAGCTGGATGTTTCCAGACAATCTGTATCAAAATGAGAGTCTGATTCCTCCTATCCTGAAATGGATAAATTACTTCAATTATGCAAAGTATTCCATTGCAGTATGGATGATCTGGTACAGGGAGATGTCAGTCAGGTATATGTAGAAGACAATACCAACTATGATAAACATTATAATGCATTCAGCAAATTTACTTCTCTTGGCATCGCTCTTATCTTTTTGGGCCTTTCCTCTACATTACTTGTATATGGCTTAAATTATTTCTTTGAAGACGAACCGATCAAAGAAGATTTCTGCGGTATCATATTCTTGATCTTTCTTGTGATCGGCGTGGCAATCTTAACTTTATTCGGTATTCGCAGCAATGATTTTAAGAAGAAGAATCCATACATCGTAAATTTCTATCAGGAAGAGGAGATAGACAACTTTAACAAAAAGTTTTCCGTTATGATAACAACAGGAATATCCCTCTATATCATTAATTTCATATTGATTTCAGGTTTAGATTCTCTCTTTCCACAGATTGATGGAAATGAATATCTGGAAGCTTTTGAAATGTCCTTTTTCTTTCTGATCATTGCAATCGCTACTGCTATCATCGTTTATTTTGGAACGCAGAAAGAAAAATACAACATTGATCAATACAACCAACTAAATGATAAGAATTCCGAAGCTTATAAAAAGGGTTCTTTGACAGAAACTGTATGCGGCTGTATCATGCTAATTGCCACAATTTTATACCTGATAGCCGGTTTTGTATTCGATGGATGGGGGATGCCTTATATCATAGTATTTGCTGTCGGCGGTATCTGTTGCGGTATCGCTTCGATCGTCATCAATTCCAAAAGATCATAATGCCTTTGAAAAATACCCTGCAGCAAGCTGCGGGGTATTTTATTTCACAAAATTCCTGAACGCCTCTTCCCAATATTTCTCAGAAATATCAGGCCAATTGACTTCCCCTTCTTCCTCTCTGCATAATTTCATAGCAAGCAGCAGACAGGGGCTTGTATAGTCATTTCCTGTCTCTATAACATGAATACATAACTTCGACCAGTATAACGCCTTTGCCATGATCCCGGAAGTCTTAAATTCTTCCTTCACGGCATCCACATCATAAGACAGCTGAAAAAACTCTTCTTCCCATCCATACTCAGTCCCATGCAGTATCATATACTGTGTCTTACCGTCATGATACCAGGGAACCCCTACAGAACCAGGATGGATCAATTTCTTAGACCCATAGATTGCACTCTCCTGAATATGGGTATGTCCGCTGACGACCAAATCCACATCCATAGCGGCCATAATCTGTTCTAACTTATCATTTTCCGGCGTCAACAATTCATTTGACTTCGTAAGAGATCCATGACAATAGCGGAAAGGCGGATATCCTTCTCTCTCATATATCCCTTGAATATCCATACTTTCATAGAAATCCAGATCCCGTTTCGTCAAATTCTCATAAGTATAGAGTAGATTACCACTGGCAGAGGAATAGGTCCATTTATCCTGTGGATTCTTCTTATGATCCAGCATATAATCTTCCCTGTTTCCTCGGATAAAAGTACAGCGGTATTTCTGTTTCATCTCGTAGATAACTTTCATTGTTCTCTGCGGATAAGGACAGTCGCTGATATAATCCCCAAGAAAAAGGAATTCATCAACATTTCTGTCAACTGCATGTGCGATACATGTTTCCAATGCGATATGGTTACTATGAATATCCCCTATTACAGCAAGCTTCATAGTTCATTACCTGTATTTTCATCGTTCTCAGTGTTCTTAGTATCCTCTGATTCATCTACGATATCATCCAGATTCTCTATTTCATGATGCCCGTCACTGAGCTTCTCTCTTACCTTCGCGATCCTGGCAACTTTCACATTATCATCCAGATTGATCATCTTCACACCGGAAGTGATTCTTCCCAATGTAGAGATATCTTCCATACGAAGCTGTATGATGATACCTTCCGTCGTGATCATCATGATCTCATGCTCATCATCAACAGCCTTCACACCGACTACATCCCCGGTCTTCTCTGTGATCTTATAACATTTGATACCCTTACCGCCACGTTTCTGCACCGTAAATTCATCCAGATAAGTACGTTTACCCATACCGTTCTCGGAGACGATCAGAAGAGAATCACCCTGATGATCCAACTGCATCCCGACGATCTCATCCCCATCAGACAGATTCATACCGATTACTCCCATAGAATTCCTGCCGGTAGGACGCACATCTGTCTCCTTGAAACGGATACACATACCAAGTTTTGTCACGAGGAATATTTCTGTATCCATAGAAGTTGTTTTCACTTCGATCAGTTCGTCATCTTCCCGCAGACTGATGGCGGCAAGCCCGTTTTTCCTGACGTTGCTAAATTCCATAACAGGCGTTTTCTTTACGATACCGCGTTTAGTTACCATGAAAAGGTTCTCATTCTCCTCATAATCCTTGATCGGTATCATAGCGGATATCTTCTCACCCGGATTTAACTGCAGGATATTGACAATAGCAATTCCTCTGGCAGTGCGGCTTGCTTCCGGAATCTCATAAGCTTTAATCCTGTATACCCGGCCCATATTAGTAAAGAACATCAAATAATGATGCGTTGACGTCATCAGAAGATCCTCAATATAATCTTCCTCGATCGTCTGCATTCCCTTAATGCCCTTGCCGCCGCGGTTCTGAGCCTTAAAATTATCCACAGTCATACGTTTCACATATCCAAGGCTGGTCATGGCAATGACCGTATTTCCCTTCGGTATCAAATCCTCCATATTGATGTCATAGACATCAAACCCAATCTTACTTCTTCTGTCATCCCCGTATTTCTCGGAAATGATCAATATTTCTTCTCTGATCACACCAAGCAGCAGCTTCTCATCTGCAAGAATCGCCTTCAACTCGGCAATCTTAGCCATCAATTCCTTATGTTCATTCTCGAGTTTCTCTCTCTCCAGACCTGTCAATGCACGCAGACGCATATCAACAATGGCCTGTGCCTGTACATCAGAGAACTGGAAACGTTCGATCAACCGTTCCTTCGCGATCGACGTTGTCTGACTGCTTCTGATGATCTGGATTACTTCATCGATATGATCCAGAGCGATCAGCAGACCCTGTAAAATATGATCCCTCTCTTCTGCTTTATTCAAATCATACTTGGTCCTTCTGGTCACAACCTCTTCCTGATGTCTGATATAGTGTGTCAGCATATCAAGAAGATTCATGACCTTAGGCTCATTGTTCACCAAAGCCAGCATGATCACGCCAAAGGAATCCTGCAGCTGTGTATGCTTATATAATTGATTCAAGATCACATTGGCATTGGCATCCTTTCGAAGCTCTATCACGACCCGCATACCTTCACGGTTTGTCTCATCTCTCAGATCAGTGATACCATCGATTTTCTTTAATTTGACCAGATCCGCGATCTTTAAGATCAGATTAGCTTTATTCACCATATAAGGAAGTTCTGTTACAATGATACGGCTCTTTCCATTAGGCATTGTCTCGATATCTGTAACTGCGCGGACTCTCACTTTGCCGCGTCCTGTCCTATAAGCTTCTTCCGCTCCTCTGGTACCCAGTATGATACCACCCGTAGGAAAATCAGGAGCCTTCACGATTTCCAGAAGTTCTTCCATATCGGTACTTCTGTCTTCATTGACCCTATTATCAATGATCTTCACAACCGCATTTATTACTTCCCGCAGATTATGAGGCGGTATATTGGTAGCCATACCAACCGCAATGCCGGAAGTACCATTTACAAGCAGATTCGGATAACGACTGGGCAATACGATCGGTTCTTTCTCCGTATCATCGAAGTTCGGTACGAAATCCACAGTATCCTTGTTGATATCCGCCAGAAGTTCCATGGAAATCTTACTCAACCTTGCTTCCGTGTAACGCATGGCTGCCGCACCGTCGCCGTCCACAGAACCAAAATTCCCGTGTCCATCGACAAGAGGATATCTGGTAGACCATTCCTGTGCCATATTGACGAGCGCACCATAAATAGAACTATCACCGTGTGGATGATATTTACCCATCGTATCACCCACGATACGGGCACTTTTTCTGTGAGGCTTGTCCGGACCGTTATTTAACTCGATCATGGAATACAGAACCCGGCGCTGTACCGGCTTCAAACCGTCTCTTACATCAGGAAGCGCACGCGCAGCGATAACGCTCATAGCATAATCTATGTAAGAATCTTCCATTTTCTTCTTAAGATCTACTTCCTCAATCTTATCAAAAATCCTGTCATCCATTCTGTAGCAATGTTCCTTTCTTACAATCATCTGCAAAGCAAATATCTGCTTTGCAAATATCTGCTTTGCAGATGGTCAAATTGATACATAAACTATATATCCAGATTCTTTACAAACTTCGCATTTTCCTCGATAAAGATACGCCGCGGCTCCACCTTATCACCCATCAGTGTATTGAAAGTAAGGTCTACTTCCGACTCTTCTTCCTCATTAATATTCACACGAAGCAAGATACGCCGTTCAGGATCCATAGTTGTTTCCCACAATTGATCCGCATCCATCTCTCCCAAACCTTTATAACGCTGAATCTTATTATTCTGATCACGTCCTACCTCTGCAAGAAGCTTCTCCAATTCCTCATCGCTATAGGCATACCATATTTGTCTGTTCTTCTCCAGCTTATACAAAGGCGGTTTCGCCAGATACACATGTCCTTGTTTGATCAACTCCGGCATAAAACGATAGATGAACGTAAGCATCAATGTAGCGATATGTGCTCCGTCCACATCGGCATCTGTCATGATAATTATCTTGTCATAACGCAGTTTACTGATATCGAAATCGTCGTGAATGCCTGTACCGAAAGCCGTGATCATCGCTTTGATCTCCGCATTGGCATAAATCTTATCCAGCCTTGCCTTTTCCACATTCAAGATTTTACCGCGCAGCGGCAGAATTGCCTGTGTAGCACGGCTTCTGGCAGTCTTGGCAGAACCGCCTGCAGAATCTCCCTCTACGATATAGATTTCACAATTCTTAGGATCCTTATCGGAACAATCCGCCAATTTACCAGGCAAGGCGCTTCCTTCTAACGCCGTCTTACGCCTTGTCAGATCTCTGGCTTTTCTGGCTGCTTCCCTGGCACGCTGTGCCAATATCGATTTCTCACAGATAGTCTTAGCAACCGACGGATTCTGCTCCAGGAAATAAGTCAGCTGTTCGCTGACTACACCGTCAACGGCGCCCCGAGCTTCAGAATTACCAAGTTTCTGCTTTGTTTGTCCTTCAAACTGGGGATCCTCCACCTTAATACTGATGATCGCCGTCAAACCTTCCCTGATATCTTCTCCCGAAAGATTCGCCTCGTTATCTTTCAACAGCTTATTGGTTCGTGCATAATCGTTAAAAGTCTTCGTCAATGCATTCCGGAAACCGACCAGATGCGTGCCGCCTTCCGGCGTATTGATATTATTGACAAAAGTATAAACACTTTCATTGTAAGAATCATTGTGCTGTAAGGCTACTTCCACATAAACGCCATTTCTGGAACCTTCAAAATACATAACATCATTGTACAGCGCTTCTTTGCTCTTATTTAGGTAGGTTACAAACTCCTTGATACCTCCCTCATAATAAAACTCTTTCTTCTGCTCCTTACCTTCTCTTTCATCGATCAGTATGATCCGCAACCCTTTGGTCAGAAAAGCCGTTTCTCTCAGTCTCGTCTTAAGCGTATCATAATCAAAGACAGTCTCTTCAAAGATTGTCTTATCCGGTATAAAATGAACCTTCGTTCCTGTCTTATCTGTACTACATTCTCCTACTACCTTCAGCGGATAACATACATGTCCTCTCTCATAACGCTGTTTATGCACCTTGCCTTCCGCACAGATCTCCACTTCCAGCCAATCAGAGAGTGCATTGACTACAGAAGCACCCACACCGTGCAGACCACCCGATACCTTGTATCCCCCACCGCCGAATTTACCGCCTGCATGAAGGATCGTAAATACCACTTCAACAGCCGGAATACCCGCCTTATGGTTAATGCCCACCGGAATACCCCTGCCGTTATCTTCCACGGTGATCGAGTTGTCCTGATTGATTGTAACATGAATAGTATCACAAAAACCGGCCAAGGCTTCATCGACCGAATTATCCACAATCTCATACACTAGATGATGAAGACCCCGAAGTGAAGTACTGCCTATATACATACCAGGCCTTTTCCTGACTGCCTCAAGACCCTCTAAAATCTGTATTTGATCTGCACCGTATTCATTAGCTGTATTAGCCATATTCACCATGCCCTTCTTTAATACTGTTATGTCTGTCCTATAATCTTACCATTTTCTATATGGAAAACTTTGTCGATTTCAAATCGATTATTCACAAATTCATCTAATCCCGTGCAAGTAATGATGGTCTGGATGTCTCCGATCGTACTTAGCAGATAATTCTGCCTGTTACTGTCAAGCTCCGACAATACATCATCCAAAAGCAGTACCGGATTATCCTTGGTCATCTTCTTCACCAATTCGATCTCCGACAATTTAAGAGAAAGCGCCGCTGTCCTCTGCTGCCCCTGAGATCCAAATTTACGGATATCAATATTACCTACAAGAAAACTAAAATCGTCCCTATGAGGCCCGGTAGTGGTCTGTTTTAACTTGACATCTCTTTCCTGATTCGCCGCCAGCTTAGCTTCATAGTCACCTATCGTCACATCAGGTTCGTATTGAATGACAAGATTCTCCCTGCCGCCAGACAATTTCCCGTGTATATCCAATATGATCTCATTCAACTGCTCTACAAAAAGCTGCCTTCTCTCTATGATCTTACTTCCAAAAGAAATCAGTTGAGAATCCCATATATTGAGCGTTTCCTTAAGGGATGGATTAAAATACATGTCTTTGAGCAACTTATTGCGCTGATTTACGATCTTATTGTAATTGTTGAGATTGTAGAGATAAAACTGATCCAGCTGACACAGTTCCATATCCACGAACCTTCTCCGCTCCGCAGGCCCATTCTTGATGATACTTAGGTCTTCCGGAGAAAAGAAAACAACATTCAAAAGACCAAGAAGCTGTGCCGCCTTTTTGATCTTCTGTCCGTCAATCGCAATCCCTTTGGATTTGTTCTTGCGAAGATGCATATCCACTCTTGTCTCTATGCCCTCTTTTTCAAGATAAGTCCTGATGTGAGCTTCTTCTTTATTGAAATTAACGACATCTTTATCCTTAGTTCCTTTGTGAGATTTAGTAGTAGCCGACATATAGATTGCTTCCAAAATATTCGTCTTACCCTGTGCATTATCTCCATACAGAATATTAGTACCGCTGCTGAAATCAATATGTAAAGAGTCGTAATTCCTGTAATCTGCAATTTCCAATGATTTTATAATCATCAGTTTTCTACCCTAACCTGTTGTCCGTCAAATTCAATCACATCGCCCGAATGGATCTTCTTTCCGCGCTGTGTTTCCACAATGCCATTGACCTTAACTTGTCCTTCCTGTACTTCTATCTTAGCATCCACTCCGGACTCCACCAGTCCCGCCAGCTTAAGCGCCTGTCCCAGCTTAATAAAATCGTCCTTTATCTTGATTATTTCCATAATTTTCTATTTTATTCCTCCATTCCGAAGCGTTTAACGCTGAGGACACGAGCAAAATTTCAAACATATCATACATCTTAATTTACCGTCGTAAAATTCACCGGCAGTATCACATAGATATACGTCTCCTCTGCATTTCTGATAAAACATGGCGCTTTCGGATTCACCATATACAGGTTGATCTCTTCATCTTCGATCACACGCAGGGAGTCGATCAGGAATTTAGGGTTAAATCCTATCATCAGATCCTTGCCCTCCTTATCGATGTCGATCTCCTCATCCATACTTCCCACAGTAGAATTCATCTTCAACTGCATCATGCCATCCAATATACTCATGATAACAGGCTTCTTATCCCCTTCCTTCACAAGAAGAGTCGCTCTGTCAATACAATTCAGCAATTCTTTCTTATTGATCCTCACTCTTGTCTCATAATCGCTGGATAGCATCTGCTCAATTCTGAAATACTCACCTTCGATCAATCTGGAAACAACGATCGTATTATCAAATTCAAATAGAATATGTTTACTCGTAAAATAGATACTGACATCTTTATCCATATCACCGGAAAGTATCTTGCTGATTTCATTCAACGTCTTGCCAGGAACGACTACTTTCTTGTAATCATAGGAATTCTTAAGGAGTATCCTTCTAATGGAGATTCTGTGGCCATCAAGAGCAACAACCTTTAACGTATTGTCACTGATCTCAAACAGTTCTCCCGTCATCAGCTTATTATTGTCATTATCCGATATAGCGAAGATCGTCTGCCTGATCACTTCCTTTAACGTAAACTGTGACAACATCACACAATCATTCTTCTCGATTTCCGGAAGAAAAGAGAAGTCTTCTCCTGATTTTCCTATGATGTTAAATTTAGCCTTCTCACAAGTGATGGTAGTCTTGAACGAATCATCTGTCTCAATCGTAATATCATTGTCAGGAAGTTTCCTCACGATCTCCAGAAAAATCTTGGCATCCAGTGCAATGATACCTTTCTCAATGATTTCTCCGTCGATGACCGTCTCAATACCAAGTTCCATATCATTGGCAGTCAGTTTGATCTCACCGGTTCTCGTATCTACAAGTATACATTCCAATATAGACATTGTTGTCTTATTAGGAACAGCCTTGGAAACAATCTGTACTCCGCTTAAGAGACTGGATTTTGAACATACAATCTTCATATGTGCATAGATTCCTTTCTTATATGTGTGCAAAAATTTTGAGCTGCCAGAAGTAATTTATTAATAATTTATTTCATAGTCTTCATAATAATAGGTGTTGATAAGTGGATAACCCTGTCTATTATACTATTTATCAGCAAAAAAGTAAAAGAATAACCATGTGAAAAACTCCGGATAACCTGATGATAAATCTTAGATTATCAACATTTGTCTTATATTGCTTTATCCGGCTTATAGTGGTCTTCTGTCAATATCTACTTTCTTTCCACTGGTTTTCAACAAGTCCAAATGTTATTTATGTGGATGATAAGGTTGAATATATTCTCTGATGAGTAATTTATTTCAACAAATTGAACTTGTTCAGTCTGAATTTGTGACGCTTAGGAATGAAAGTAAAAATCATGAGGGGCTGATTTTTTTCTTGATCAATTCCACTTTGCTTTTGAGTTCTTCATTATCCAGGATTCCTTCCGTGATCTTCTTGATACCGTGGATCACAGTGGTGTGGTCTTTCTTGCCCAGTATCTTGGCAATGCCGGCAAGTGAGGTCTCTGTCATGGTCCTGCAAAGATACATGACGATCTGTCTTGGCAGGACGAATTCAGAATTTCTTTTCTTGGAAGTGATATCTGTCGGACTAATGTTAAAATGTTCTGCCACTACATTGATGATCAGTGTAGGTGTAATATCTCTTGGAAGATCTGGATCTATGACATCTTTCAATGCTTCCTCTGCGTAGGCAAGATTGATGTCTACTTTATTTAATTTTGAAAAAGCTATGATCTTATTAAAAGCTCCTTCCAATTCTCTGATATTGGATTTGATATTATTTGCAATATATTGGAATACTTCATCTTCTATCTCTTTGGGATAGGTTTCAGCGTTCTTCTTAAGGATTGCCATTCTCGTCTCGTAGTCCGGCGGCTGGATATCCGCGATCAGACCCCATTCAAATCTGGAGCGGAATCTTTCTTCTAAGATCTCCATATCCTTAGGAGGCTTGTCCGAAGAGAGAATGATCTGTTTTCCGGCAGAATGCAGGGTGTTAAAAGTATGAAAGAATTCCTCCTGTGTACTCTCTTTACCGATGATAAATTGAATATCATCAATCAGAAGTACGTCCACAGTCCTGTATTTCTCGCGGAATTTGTTCATTTTGACGGTATCACCGCTTCTAACGCCGTCGATGACTTCATTGGTAAAGACTTCCGACGTCACATAGAGCACTTTCATATCAGGATTCTGTTCTAATATGTATCGTCCGATGGAATGCATCAGGTGGGTCTTACCCAGGCCGGCTCCTCCATAAATATAGAGAGGATTGTATACGTCACCTGGGGATTCGGCCACTGCGAGAGAAGCAGAGTGGGCAAATTTATTGTTGCTGCCTACGACAAAGGTGTCGAATTTATACTTCGGATTCAAATTAGCATGTTCATATTTCAAGTTATAAAGAGGATCGTCTTCTTTCAGAGCGCCTTCTACCACATCCTTCTCTAATATAAAAGCTATATCGTAAGTGTGGTTCATCATCTCTGATATGGTAACCTGAAAAAAACTTTTATATTTGGAAGAGATGTAATTGAGAGCATGAGCCTGGTCGGAAGGTATGATGATCATAACTACGTTATCTTTAACCTGATAGAAATTAAGAGGAACGATCCAGGTATTGTAGGAAATGTCGGTAAGTTCATATTCTTCCCGTAGCGTCTCTTTGATTAAATCCCATTTGTTTTTGATTGAATCCATATTTTGATAAACCTCGTTCTATATGAGCATTATAAGGATGGCTGTAGTGTACGGTAAATTTAGTTATCATTTACTATACGTCGAAACTCTCCTACACTATATATTAATATAAATAATCTAAAAATTCAAATGAAGTTGTCCACAAAATAATATTTATATCCACAGATTTGTCCACAACTTAATGTTTTTTAAGAAAAGCATCCTCAAAAGAAATGTTAATGAGGATAAATTTTTTTGAATGTGCAATTTGTTGTGTGGACAACTGTAAAATTAGATATGAACATTATAAACATCTTATTTTTAAATGAAATGGAAAGGCTTGTCTATTTTATGAAAGAGTTATACACAAGTTATACACAGAATTGTGGATATAGTCATCATATGTTTTTATGTATCAGATTTTTTTGAAAATAAGTTTTGTGCCATTTTTATTGTATTTTACGAAGAAAAATAGGCTTATTTACTTGACGTTTTCCGGTGAATTATATATAATCAACATGTTGTTTTTCAAATATTTGTATAATAAAACTACCTTATATATACATTAAGGTTTCATAGAAGGAGGTGCATCGAAATGAAAATGACTTATCAGCCTAAGAAGAGACAGAGATCCAAGGTTCACGGATTCCGCAAGAGAATGAGTACTGCCGGTGGAAGAAAAGTTCTGGCTGCAAGACGTGCAAAGGGAAGAAAGAGATTATCAGCATAGGCCGCATTTATGTGGCCTTTTTTTCTCCTGATTTCATGTAACTTGTAATTCGTTAGATATGGAGGAAAAATGGTATTTTCAGAATCCTTAAGGAAAAATAATGATTTCCAGTATGTTTATAGAAACGGCAAGAGTTATGCAAACAAGTATCTGGTAATGTACGTATTGAAAAACAACACGCAGAAGAACAGACTGGGAATATCCGCCAGTAAGAAGGTAGGAAACAGTGTCGTCAGGCACAGGTTTGCCAGACTGGTGAGAGAAAGTTACAGACTACATGAGAATATATTTAATAGTGGTTTAGATATAGTAGTCGTTGCAAGAAAAAGTGCTGCTTCGGTCGGTTATCATGAGATCGAAAGTGCGTTATTACATCTTTCGGGCCTTCATCACATCTTGTGCGATGAAGAGTAGAGTTAGAAATTGATATGAAAAAATTATTAATTTATCTTATTAAATTCTATAGAAGTTATATTTCTCCGATGAAAAGTACGAAGTGTCCTTATTTTCCGACCTGTTCCGAATACGGATTGGAGGCAGTCGAAAAATATGGCGCTTTAAAAGGCGGATGTATGGCACTATGGAGAATATGCAGATGTAATCCTTTTTCAAAAGGTGGTTATGACCCTGTTCCATAATGATCATGTATGCAGGAAACAGAGGAGTAATTCAAATTGTTATGATTGGTAAAGTTGTAAATGGTAACAAACATGATTTCAAGGAGGTAAATCGATAGTGTCAGATATTTTGTTAACCCAGGATCCCGGTAAGATACTAGGTCCTATCGCGAAACTGTTGGGTTATATTATGGAAGGTATCTTTTTTGTCATTGATAAGATCGGTATCCCTAATATTGGACTTGCTATTATTTTGTTTACGATCGTAATCTATCTTCTTATGATGCCCCTTACGATCAAGCAGCAGAAGTTCTCTAAGCTGTCTGCGAAGATGAATCCGGAACTGCAGGCTGTACAAGCCAAATATAAGAACCGGAAAGATAATGATGCCATGATGGCGATGAATATGGAGACGAAAGCAATTTATGCGAAGTACGGTGTTTCTCCTACCGGAGGCTGCGTACAGCTAATCATCCAGATGCCGATTCTGTTTGCATTGTATCGGGTCATTAACAATATGCCTGCCTATGTCGGCAAGATTAAGGATGCTTTTTTTCCGCTTGTGGATAATCTGATCACACAGGCAGGGAGTACGGAATTTATCAAGTCATTTTCTCAGGCTCGTTATTATGAGAATCAATTTCAAAATGAGTCTTTTATAAACGGTGTTACTACTTATGTACAGAATACTTTCATTGATGTGCTGAATAAGGCCTCTACTGCAGAGTGGCTCAGTATCAAGGATAAGTTTCCGAGTCTGTCAGGAGATGTGGATCAGTCACTTGAATTATTAAACCAGTATAATAATTTCCTTGGATTGAATATCGGTAATTCTCCTTCTTATATTGTAAAAGAAGCTATCAGTGCAGGTTCTTATCTGATGGTAGTGGCGGCTATTTTGATTCCTGTTCTGTCTGCTGTAACGCAGTGGATCAATTTGAAATTAATGCCGCAGCAGGAGACGCAGTCGGATAACAAGAGTGATACTCAGAATACTATGATGCAGTCCATGAAGACAATGAATATGATGATGCCGATCATGTCCGCTATCTTCTGTTATACATTGCCTGCCGGTCTTGGACTTTACTGGGTAGCCGGTGCTGTCGTGAGAAGTATTCAGCAGGTTGTGATCAACAAACATATTGATAAGATGGATCTGGATGATATCATTAAGAAGAATGAAGTCAAAGCCAAGAAGAAGATGGAAAAAGCCGGTGTTAAGGCTGAGCAGATGGCTGCTTATGCGAGTATGAACACGAAGAAGGTAAATACTGCAAATATATCAAAGACAGCTGGCAATTCCAGAATGACAGCAGAAGAGAAGGCAGAAGCAGTCAGGAAATCTACTGAATACTATAGCAAGAATGCAAAACCAGGAAGCATGATGTCGAAGGCTAATATGGTGAAGCAGTATAACGAGAAGAATAACAAATAGGATTAACGGATTTTATCAGGGTGATTTTATGTAGGAATGGAGGATTGAATATTTATGGAATTTATTGAGATATCTGCAAAGACAGTGAATGATGCGATCACGGAAGCATGTCAGAAATTTACTGTGACCAGTGATAAGCTGGAATATGAAGTTGTAGAGGAAGGATCTACCGGATTTCTTGGAATAGGCGCTAAACCTGCTATCATTAGGGCGAGAGTAAAGTCTTCCGTGCAGGATACCGCAAAAGATTTCTTAAGAGATGTCTTTGAAGCCATGGATATGACGGTTGTCGTGGATGTAAAATATGACGAGATCGAGAATTATATGGAAATCGATCTGAGCGGCGACGATATGGGTGTGCTGATCGGTAAGAGAGGACAGACTCTGGATTCCTTGCAATACCTTGTATCTCTGGTAGTGAATAAGAATGTTGAGAATTATATCAGGGTGAAGGTTGATACGGAAAATTATCGTCAGAGAAGAAAGGAAACTTTGGAGAACCTGGCAAAGAATATTTCTTATAAGGTAAAGAGAACGAAGAGACCTGTATCTTTGGAGCCAATGAATCCTTATGAGAGAAGGATCATACATTCCGCACTTCAGAATGATAAGTATGTCACGACACACAGCGAAGGCGACGAGCCGTTCAGACATGTGGTCGTGGTTTTAAAGAAGTATGACAGGAACAGATAATATTTTATTTTTAAACGGCAGGATATTTAAATCTTGCCGTTTTTAGTGGAGTTTTATTCTATGAGGACAGATACG
Source organism: uncultured Lachnospiraceae bacterium (assembly GCA_910588215.1). Classification (GTDB taxonomy): domain Bacteria; phylum Bacillota; class Clostridia; order Lachnospirales; family Lachnospiraceae; genus UBA3282. The sequence continues at coordinate 14,996 of CAJUQJ010000042.1, read as the reverse complement.
ATCGCGGCTATCGCAACAGCTATGTCTGATTCTGGAATCGGTATCATACGTGTCAGCGGAGAAGATGCTCTGATGATTGTTGATAAGATATACAGAAACAGCAGGAATGAAAGAATTCTGACGAAATATGCTACGCATACGATACATTATGGATTTATTATAGAAGAAACAGAAGTAAGTGAGAATGTGATCGACGAAGTAATGGTCACAGTGATGAAGGCTCCGCGGAGTTATACAGCAGAAGATACGGTGGAGATCAACTGTCATGGCGGTATTCTTATGATGAGGAAGATTCTTGCTACTGTGATATGTGCAGGAGCAAGGATAGCGGAGCCAGGAGAATTCACGAAACGTGCCTTTTTGAACGGAAGAATAGATTTGTCAAAAGCGGAAGCAGTGATGGATATCATACACGCCAAGAATGAATTTGCCCTGCAGTCTTCTGTGAAGCAGCTAAAAGGTTCTTTATCTGATAAAATAATAAATTTGCGGAAAGATATCTTATATGAGATCGCTTTTATAGAATCTGCTCTGGATGATCCGGAGCATATCAGTCTGGATGGTCATCATGACAGATTATCAGCGAAAACAGATCATATCATGAAAGAATTAAATGGATTGTTAGATTCTGCAGATGACGGCAGGATGTTGCGTGAGGGAATTAATACGGTTATCGTCGGAAAACCGAATGCAGGAAAATCTTCTCTGTTAAATATCTTGGTAGGAGAGGAGAAGGCGATCGTGACCGATATTGCAGGAACGACCAGGGATACGTTGGAAGAAATCATATCGCTTGGCGGAATTACTTTGAATATCATTGATACCGCAGGTATCCGCCGCACGGAGGATATAGTAGAGAAGATAGGAGTAGACAGAGCGAAGAAGATTTCCGAGAATGCCGATCTGATTCTTTATGTTGTGGATTCTTCTCTTCCTCTGGACGATAATGACTATGAGATCATGAATATGATCCGGCATAAAAATACTATTATTCTGCTGAATAAGTCTGATCTGAATGAAGTAGTCAGAGAAAATGATATTTATGATATGATAAAAGGAATTGACAGAACTTTAAATACTGATAAGACTGCAGAAAACGAAAAGTGTATCATCAGGACTTCGACAAAGACTGATTCCGGCATTGAAGATCTGGTCAATGCTATCAAAGATATGTTTTTCCACGGCAGGATTACTTATAACGATCAGGTGTATATCACGAATATGCGGCATAAAGAAGCTATCCGGGATACTCTTGACAGTATAGTACAGGTAAAGAAAAGCTTGGAACTGGACATGCCGGAAGATTTCTATTCTATTGATCTGATGAGTGCTTATGCATCACTTGGCAGAATTATAGGAGAAGAAGTAGGAGAGGATCTTGTGAATGAGATCTTTTCTAAGTTTTGTATGGGAAAATAAGATTTGAGATTCCGTAGAGTGAAATCATGGAGGTTAATATGTCAGAGATATTTGATAAGTCTTATATACAGGATAAAGTAGATGTGTGCGTTGTCGGTGCCGGACATGCAGGGTGTGAAGCAGCGCTTGCCTGTGCACGGCTGGGGTTAAGAACAGTAATCTTTACAGTCAGTGTGGACAGTATCGCATTGATGCCCTGTAATCCGAATATCGGCGGAACTTCCAAGGGTCATTTGGTCCGTGAGATAGATGCGCTTGGCGGAGAGATGGGTAATATTATTGATAAGACTTTTATACAATCTAAGATGCTCAATAAGTCTAAGGGTCCCGCTGTGCATTCTCTCCGCGCGCAGGCAGATAAAGCAGAGTATTCCAGAGCAATGCGTAAAGTATTGGAGAATCAGGAAAATCTTACGATCAAGCAGGCAGAGGTATGTAAGATCTTAACAGATAATTACGACTGTTATTATAATAAAGAAAGCGCTGCAACTAAAAAAATAACTGGTGTTATGACTTTTACGGGAGCAATTTATGAGTGTAAGGCGGTTATCTTATGTACGGGTACCTATCTCAAAGCGAGATGTCTGTGTGGGGAGGCTATTACTTATACGGGACCGAATGGCCTGCAGGCGGCAAATTATCTGACAGAGTCTCTTGAAGATCTTGGTATAGAGATGAGAAGATTTAAGACAGGAACTCCGGCCAGGATGGATGGCAATACGATCGATTATAGTAAGATGGAAGAACAGTTTGGAGATGAGAAAGTAGTACCTTTTTCTTTTTTAACCGATCCGGCGGATGTGCAGATCGATCAGGTATCCTGCTGGTTGACCTACACCAATGAGAATACACATGATATTATCAGGGCGAACCTTGACAGATCTCCCATTTATGCAGGAATCATTGAAGGTACAGGTCCGAGATACTGTCCGTCTATAGAAGATAAAGTGGTGAAATTTTCTGATAAGGACAGGCACCAGGTTTTTATCGAACCGGAAGGGATACATACCAATGAAATGTATGTCGGAGGTATGTCTTCTTCTCTTCCTGAGGATGTACAGCTTGCCATGTATCGCACTGTGCCGGGGCTGGAACATTGTAAGATCGTAAGAAATGCCTATGCGATCGAGTACGATTGTATTAATCCGAGACAGTTATATCCAACTTTGGAATTTAAGGATATTAAAGGATTGTTCAGCGGCGGACAATTTAACGGAAGCAGCGGGTATGAGGAGGCTGCGGCACAGGGATTGATAGCCGGTATCAATGCTGCTCTTACCATATTGGGAAAACAACCTGTTATTCTTGATCGTTCTCAGGCATATATAGGAGTGTTGATTGACGATCTTGTGACTAAAGAAAACTTTGAGCCTTACCGCATGATGACTTCCAGAGCAGAATATAGACTGTTACTTCGCCAGGATAATGCGGATCTGCGTTTGCGTCAGATCGGATATGAAGTGGGACTCGTATCTGATGAAGTTTATCATAAGACACTTCAGAAGAAGAAAATGATAGAAGAAGAAATATATCGTCTGAAGAATACCGTGATAGGAGCCGCAAAAGAGAATCAGGACTTTTTGGAAAAATGCGGTAGTTCTTTGTTAAAGACAGGTACAAATCTGGCAGAGCTTATGTGCCGGCCGGAACTCACATACAAAACACTGGCAGAAATTGATACAAAGCGGATACCTCTCCCTGAAGATGTGATCGAGCAAGTGGAGATTGAAGTAAAATATGAGGGATATATCGAGCGGCAGATGCGCCAGGTAGAGCAATATAAGAAAATGGAAAAGAAAAGAATTCCGGCCGATCTTAACTATAATGATATCAGTTCGCTGCGGTTGGAAGCAAGACAAAAACTTATTGATTTTAAACCTGTTTCAGTAGGGCAGGCATCGAGGATTTCCGGTGTATCGCCGGCAGATATTTCTGTGTTGTTGATATATTTGGAACATTATCATAAAACATGATATCCGAATATCGAGCAGGATCGTGGAAGTGCACGACATGGGATAATCCGCATGGCATCTTATGATCTTAATATTTCATAGATGCTGGGGTCAAAAGGTTTTTTGCCCCTGATGCCTACGGATTGCTCTGCATTTCATGCTCCCGCAATCCTTAAAACATTCAAAATCCGCCCTATCGGGCTACTTTTTCATGTTTTTTCGGGTCCCAAAGTCATGTTTTGACATGCAAGCATGTCATACATGACCTTTTGACCCTGGCATCATTTCATATCATGTAATATAGAAAATGGCAGGATAAATAAAATATATGGATACTATTCTTGATAAATATGATCTTAAACAGTTTTATAAGGATTTGAGTGAACTTCATATCGTTTTGACAGATTCGCAGGTACAGCAGTTTCTTATATATTATGAGATGTTGATAGAAAAGAATAAGGTGATGAACCTTACTGCTATTACAGAATTTAATGAGGTTTTAAAGAAACATTTTATTGACAGTCTTTCTCTAGTGAAGGCCTATGATCTGCATATGTTTCCTGCTTCGGTGATCGATATCGGAACGGGTGGTGGTTTTCCGGGCATTCCACTTAAAATTGCATTTCCGCACTTGAAGGTTACTTTGATGGATTCTTTGCATAAGCGAATCGATTTTTTAAGAGAAGTGATAGAAGAACTTGCTCTGGATGGAATTGATGCGATTCATGGACGGGCAGAAGATTATGCAAAGCTCGGACAGTTGAGAGAGCAGTATGATCTTTGTGTGTCGAGAGCAGTGGCAAATCTCTCTGTGCTTTCAGAATACTGCCTTCCTTATGTTAAGGTTGGAGGAAAATTCATATCTTATAAATCTGAGAAAATCACGGAAGAGATGAAGAATGCGGAATATGCGATTAAGACACTTGGTGGTAAGATAGAGGAGCAGATAGCTTTTAATCTTCCTGATTCAGATTTGTTTCGTAATTTGTTTGTAGTGGAAAAGTGTGTCCCTACGCCTGTTAAATATCCGCGCAAAGCAGGAATGGCAAGTAAGAAACCTCTTTAAGAAGATATGTAAATGATTTGCTTTGAGGATCATTAATGCGAAGCGCTTTGGTTAAGTCAGATGCGTCTGTCATTTTATAGTTCTCTTTCTGAAAAACATAAAATGGCAGATGCTGAGTACTGACTTAATTAACTGACACTGTAAACTGAACAAGTTCAGTTAGAATTTGTAGCGTTTTTGAATGGAGTAACAATGATCAACATTCCAGTGAAAGAACAATGTCCTGTTCATAATCCCCGAAAGTCTTACCGAAGATATTAAATCCACCGATATATTTTGCATCCGGTTTATTGCCAATGCGTACTGTGACAAAGGATTTCTCATTTAGTTTCAATTTGTCTACAGTCACATTCTCTACGATTTTCTTTTATCGGCAGTTGGAACAATTACCTGTGGCCCTTATTGTGTGCGATGAGTGAAAGTCTCTTTACACTGCCTATCGGTATTCCAACTTTTGCCGGAACTTATACGGTGGATTATGTGCGTCCGTTGACTGCAAGTATGGTGGCTTCCTTGCCGATGATCATTATCTATATTATTTTTGAAAAGCAGATCGTAGCCGGTATTACGGCCGGAGCAGTTAAGGGCTGATCTGTATTTAACCTAGATCATAGTATAATTGACAGGAGGTAGTCATTCGTTATGTGTGCCGGAATAAAGACTGCATTAGGAAGAAAAAGAGAGATTGATATACTGAAAGGTATCCTTACGATCACCATGATCTTATGTCATTCGATACAGTTCTTTGGTCTAGAAGATGATCCGGTGCAGGGATTCCTGGTCAATGTTATAAATCTGACAACATTTTCGGGATTTGTTTTTTGTTTCGGTTATGTTGGAGAAATGGCCTATTTTCAAAAAGGATGGATGGAAGGCGCATGTAAGATGGGGAAAAACATGCTGCGTATTCTGATCGCTTTCTATCTTTCAGGGATTGCCTATGTAGCTCTTGTAGAAGGAAAAATTTTTCGGATTGATTTTATCAGGGAAGTCATGTTCCTGAAGAAATATCCGGGGTGGTCGGAATTTCTCGTATCTTTCTCGGCAATGTTGTTGATCGGTATTCTCTGTTTTCCGCTTTTAAAAAGGATGAACGGTAAGATCTTGGTCTTATGTGCCCTGACCAGTGGGAGTTTATGTTTTCTTCCTTATGACAAGATTCAAAATTCCTGGTTGGCTTTGTTTGTGGGTTCCAGACATTATGTGACATTTCCTGTACTGCAGTATAGTTTCTTTTTTGCAGTCGGTATCTGGTTTTGTAAGAAACAGATCAAATGTAAATGGCAGATCATGGTGATCAGTATATGCCTGGGACTTCCTTGTTTATTTTATTATGGGAAGACAGCTTATCTACCGGAACGTTTTCCGGTTTCTGTCTGGTATTTGTTCGGTGGTTGCCTGTTTGTGTATCTGTATTATCTACTGGCTTGTTCTTATGGCAATAAGGTAAATACGGAAGAAGATTTTATCAAGAGATTTGATAAGATCACTACGGCTGTCAAGGAGATTCCTTATGTATGCGGTTATTGCTATACGCAGGTAACAGATGTACAGCAGGAGATCAATGGTCTGATGGATATCGACAGGAACTTTAAAGTGAATGTAGATACTATCAAAGAGATCAATGAGCGTCAGATCGGATATTGGAGAAAAATGTAATAGTTTGAAATGACGGAAGATAAAAATACCGGAGAAGCAAGAGATTGTTCATTCTTGTTTCTTCGGTATTTTCTGGTTTGAGATTTATAGATTAATTTTTTGATGCTTCTTTATGTCTTAATTTATTTCCGCGAGTGACGAGCCGAGTGACTGCTTGCAGACATTTGGCGACTGCCGCGAGGGTCAAATACCCTGCTGCTTTGCAGTGCTGTAAAATAGATTAGAGGAACATTTCTATTTCTTTCAACATTTCGTCCGGCGATTCCAAGTGAGGAAAATGTTTCGTCTGGGGAATATAGACTTCTTCAATTGCCGGATTGTAATACTTGTAGTTTTCGATGGTGGTCTTAATGTCCTTTTCCTTTTCTCCGCCGATCATTAAGATACTGTTATCTATTTCTTTCAGTTCATGAAGAATATTCATATTCATATATTTAGCGATGTAACTGGCAAATGCAAATTTGGAATTGTATTTGCCGATATGTGCAGCCTCTACATAGTTGTATATATATTTTTCTTTGATCTCACCAGGTTGATAGAAATATTCTTCTTTGAAAGATTTACGTATCATATGTTTGTTGGCAAAGATGTGATACGTAAAAGTTCCCAGGATTGGCGTTTCAAAGAAAAACTTCAAAATCTGTGTCTGTCTGGAAGGAATCTGGTTCTGTAAATAAAGGTTCTGTGGATTAATGCAGATTAATTTGTTGTAGAGTTCCGGATTATTGTGACAGGACATGATCACAAAAGGAACGGATTCCCCGGTTACGATTATGGATGTTTTTCTGTGAATTACATTCTTGATAAAATCGCTTACCAGTTGTTCGTAAATATTTCCGGTGTAGGTCATGGTCGGTTTATCTGATAGTCCATAGCCAAGCAGATCGATCGAGTATATTTCATGTTGATCTGTGAGATTGTTGATCAATCTGTGGTATTCATAGTTGGAACTTCCGACGGTAAGATCATGAATAAATAGGAGAGGGGTACCACTGCCTTTTTTCTGGTATCTAATCTTGCCGAAGCGCCACTCATAATATTGGTTTTCTGAATTACTCAGTAAGTTTTTGACAGTGCAGAGTGAAGTGTGTATTCGGTTTATAACGTGCATTGCACTAATGGAAGATGCTGTTAAGATTAGGGCGGTAGCTGTTTTCTTATTCATAATTTGTTTGCTCCTTTTCGATTTTGTAGATTACTAGAGTCTCTTTGTATTTTATGTTATAGTGCCTTTTTTGGACAATTTTTGACACATTCCATACATAAGATGCATTCTGTTCCATTTTTTCTTTTTCATGAGTTATATGTTTATATCAATATCCATCGGACAGATTCTTTTGCATTTTCCGCAGGAGATATATTTATCTTTATCGCATTTGATCCGAATGAAAGAGAAGTAACTCATTAGTTTTAAAAATATTGTGATTGGACATATATATTTGCAAAATGCTCTATTGTCCTGAAATAAAAAGCTAATCCACATCAACCTCTGCCAAAGATAAGATGATTGAATATTTTGGCGACTGCATAATGGATTGTTGCGACTTCAAATACTCCAGTAAAGAGGTAATATCAAAAGCCTTCTATTTGCATATTTTCATTACCGATGAGCCCTAGATAGATAAACATGTAAAGACCGACTAGTAGTTGTACAATTCTGCGGGCGTACTTGTAATCATGTAGATAGAGAAGAATGCCCAGAGTTATGGAAGTACCTATGTAACTGAAATTGAATAGATAAAACAGGTTGTCTTTGATTTGCCAGAGAGTGATGGCAATTGATTCAAAAATAAGTCACATAGCGGCTGGAAGAATATATTTTCGCTTCTTGTTTATTATTATATACTTAAATGGTAGAGTGTGCAATTATGAAACTAACTTATTATTTTTAATTCTGGTATCATATAGTATAGTGCACTATATGAAATAAGTTGTTAGAAGTTGTTTTGAAGAATGGTGACTAATATAACTATAATGATTACAGAAATAATGTTAAATATCCATGTCTCTTTATTTCCTAAATTCATTGTATAGCCAAATCCACTTTCTGGTCTCTTGATAATTACTCTTTTATCTTTTCTGTTAAAATATAGCCTCCCAGCTATCCAACCATTATCTTTATTGCTTGATTTCATAATACTCTCTCCTTTATAACTTCCGATTTATATATTTGATTATAGGATATTTGCTTGTTACTTTCAATATTTATAGGCCTATTTATAATGGGTATATATTTTGAAAATGGAGTTCTGATTTTATAAATTGAATGTTACACGTGAAACATTTCAAAAATTTATTTGATGGTTCTGTAAGAAAAAATATGTTTCTTTGATTATGATAAGTTTTTTTGATAATTTTTTATGAGTTTGATACCTATACAAAATTACTAGTTGCTACTGGTAAGTTATAGTAAACGACATAACAAATTTCTCCTTCCGGTTCCTGCTAAAGACATATACGGGAGCTTTTGCAGGAACAAAATGAAATTTTTAATGTCGTTAATTATAGAATGAAAATAGTGAATCAGACATTTTAGCTATTGATGAATCTATATATTGGTTTATAGTAAAGTAAATAAGAGTGAAAGTAGTGGGATAAATAATTTGAAAATAGCAAGCAGTCACTTGGCTCGTTACTCAAGGGAATAAAATATGAATATGAAAGTATACTTAAGAGCTCACAAGTATGGATTTTGTGAAAACGGCAGTTAAATATAATAATGTTTCACGTGAAACATTTCCTATATTTGGATTATAGACACAAGATAATGTTTCACGTGAAACAATGGGGCCCAATATATTGTGAAAAGTACTGTGAAACATCTAATTTTGTATAAAAGTCTTATTGTGAAACATTCTTTTTTAGTCAAAATGACAATCACAATATAGGATTTAAAAGAAGTCATAGATTTTCATAATATAACAGCTTGAAATAAATATAAATAATAAGCTAAACTAAATATACATTGTTACTGTAAACAGTAAGAAGAGTATTATTTTAAAAAATTATATGTAAAGTTCATATAGATTATCCCGCTATTTAGTGATATAATCGTAAACGGACAGAAAACAATTTTTTGGAGAGAAAGCGTTTTGTCGAAGAAATATTATTTTTACAAAACGAAAGGTGAAGGTAAAAACTATTATGGGAAGAACGATTGCAATTGCAAACCAGAAGGGAGGAGTTGGCAAGACAACAACTTCTATTAATTTATCTGCTTCACTAGCAGAAAAAGGAAAAAAGGTTTTGGTGATCGATACCGATCCACAGGGAAATACGACCAGCGGATTTGGTATTGAGAAGAATGATCTGGATAATACAATTTATGAATTGATATTAGGAGAGTGTTCTATTAATGAATGTATTATCAAGGAAGTTATTCCTGGTGTATCAGTCATTCCATCGAATGTGAATCTTGCGGCAGCTGAAATTGAATTGATCGGTATTGATAAGAAGGAATACATATTAAAAAATGAAGTAGACTGGGTAAAGGATGTGTTTGATTTTATTATCATTGATTGTCCTCCATCACTAAATTTATTGACGATCAATTCTATGACTACGGCAGATACAGTACTGGTACCGATTCAGTGTGAGTATTATGCATTGGAAGGTTTAAGCCAGTTGATCCATACGGTTAATCTTGTAAAAGAAAGACTGAATCCGGAGTTGGATATGGAAGGAGTTGTATTTACGATGTACGATTCCAGGACAAACCTTTCTATGCAGGTTGTAGAAAATGTAAAGAATCATTTAAAGCAGAATGTATATAAAACTTTAATACCCAGAAATATAAGATTAGCCGAGGCACCAAGTTATGGTAAGCCGATCAATATGTATGATCCAAAGTCCGCAGGAGCCGAAGCGTATATGTCACTTGCCGATGAAGTAATCAATAGAAAGGGTGTATAGTGTATGGCGGCAAAGGTATCAAGGGGTTTAGGAAAAGGATTAGATTCTCTGATTCCTATGGGATCGGGATCATCCTCTGAAAAAAAGATAGAAAGCAGTAAAGAAGAAAATAAAGATAGTAAGGCTACAGAAACAATCGTTAAAATTACGCAGGTAGAACCTAACAGGGAACAGCCGAGAAAAAATTTTGATGAGGATGCTTTACAGGAGTTAGCGGATTCAATCAAGCAGTTTGGGCTTTTACAGCCTATTCTTGTACAGGATCGAAAAACGCATTATGAGATCATAGCTGGTGAACGGCGTTGGCGTGCTGCTAAACTGGCTGGATTAAAGGAAGTTCCGGTTATCATCCGAGATTATACGGATCAGGAAATTGTAGAGATTTCTTTGATTGAAAATATCCAAAGAGAGGATTTGAACCCAATCGAAGAAGCGCAGGCATATAAAAGACTTTTAACAGAGTTTAATCTGAAACAGGATGAAGTTGCCGAGCGGGTATCAAAGAGTAGAACTGCTGTCACCAACTCAATGCGTTTATTGAAATTGTGTGACGAGGTACAGCAGATGATCATAGATGATATGCTGTCTACCGGTCATGCGAGAGCATTGATTTCCATTGAGAATCCGGAAGAGCAGTACACAATCGCACAGAAGATATTCGATGAGAAATTAAGTGTCCGTGACGTAGAGAAACTGGTCAAAAATTTAAATAAACCGGAAAAGCCAAAGAAAGAGAGTAAGGAAGATAAGAGTCTGGATATTATTTACCAGGATATTGAGGAAAAATTAAAACAATCTTTAGGCACAAAGGTAGAGATTTCTTCTAAGGGAAATGGTGCCGGGAAAGTAGAAATTGAATTTTATAATCATGATGATCTGGATCGGATCATCGAGTTATTATCAAAATCCTGAATCTAATATTAAGATCATAGAATATGACAACATTATAATATTGGTTTTAATGTTGTATACAAAATATTCTTTTAGAACATGAACAATAGATAATGCAAAAGATTTAAGAAAGGTACAAGCAGATGAATTATAATTTACTGGAACAGACAGGACTTGGCAGCTTTGACCTGACTTATCTGTTTATTGCCGCATATGCTTTGATTCTTATATTGATTATTTTGGTGATCGTACAGACAGTGAAATTGAACAAACTGTCAAAGAAATATAAGAAGTTTATGTCAGGTAAAAATGCTAAGAGTTTGGAAAAAGATATCATTGGACTCTATGAGGACAATAAGTTCATCAAAGCCTCAGCTGAAAAAAATAAAAATGATATCAGAACATTGTATAAAAAACTTCAAAGTACTTTTCAGAAAGTTGGCATTGTAAAATACGATGCATTTAACCAGATGGGAGGTCAGTTAAGTTTTTCGTTAGCGCTTCTCGATGAGAATGACAATGGTTTTATATTAAATTGTGTTCATAGTACAGAGGGATGTTATTCTTATACCAAAGAAATCAAAAACGGAATGTGTGAGATTTCATTAGGAGATGAAGAGAAAGAAGCTTTGAATATCGCTATGGATTTATAAAGTGAAATTCTATTTATGTTATTTACTTATGCCTGGTCTTTAAATATATATTGGAAAATTAGAATAGGACATAAGTATAGGAATATGGATATATGTTCATATTCTAATATGCTATTATAAAATAGGAAAATGATCGTTAAGAATTGAGTGATCAGAAGGAGGCATGAAATGATAGACATTAAATTTTTAAGAGAGAACCCCGATGTAGTTAAGGAAAACATCAAGAAGAAATTTCAGGACAGTAAACTTCCCCTTGTAGATGAAGTGATAGAGCTGGATGCGGAAGTGAGAAAAGCGCAGCAGGAAGCAGATAATATCCGTGCTAACAGAAATAAGATTTCTAAGGAGATCGGTGCGCTGATGAGTCAGGGCAGGAAAGAGGAGGCAGAGGCGAAGAAGGCGGAAGTATCTGCTAATGCTGTTCGTCTTGCAGAGTTAGAAGAGAAAGAAAATGAACTTCGTGATAAGATCAAAAGAAATATGATGACGATTCCGAATATCATCGATCCTTCTGTACCACTTGGTAAGGATGATTCTGAGAATGTAGAGATTCAGAAATATGGGGAGCCGGTGGTACCTGACTTTGAGATTCCGTATCATACGGAGATTATGGAGAAATTCCATGGGATTGATATGGACGCAGCAGGACGTGTGGCAGGTAATGGATTTTATTATCTAATGGGAGACATTGCCAGATTACACTCGGCCGTAATTTCTTATGCAAGAGATTTTATGATAGGAAGAGGATTCACTTATTGCGTTCCGCCTTTTATGATTAGAAGTGCAGTGGTGGATGGTGTTATGAGTTTTTCTGAGATGGATGCCATGATGTATAAGATTGAGGGAGAAGATTTATACCTGATCGGCACATCGGAACATTCGATGATTGGTAAGTTTATCGATACGATCATTCCCGAGGAGGAGCTGCCGCATACCCTGACAAGTTATTCTCCTTGCTTCCGTAAGGAAAAAGGTGCTCATGGTATCGAAGAGAGGGGAATCTATCGTATTCACCAATTTGAGAAACAAGAAATGATCGTAGTTTGTAAACCGGAAGAATCTTCCGTGTGGTTCAATAAGCTGTGGCAGAATACAGTAGATCTGTTCCGTACTTTGGACATTCCAGTGAGGACTATAGAATGTTGTTCCGGCGATCTGGCAGATCTGAAAGTGAAATCTTATGATGTGGAAGCATGGTCGCCCAGACAACAGAAGTATTTCGAGGTAGGCAGCTGTTCTAATCTGGGAGATGCCCAGGCCAGAAGACTGCGCATTCGTGTGAATGGTAAAGATGGTAAATATTTTGCTCATACATTGAATAATACTGTAGTGGCGCCGCCGAGGATGCTGATTGCATTTTTGGAAAATAATCTGCAGGCTGATGGTTCCGTACGAATTCCGGAAGTGCTTCGTCCGTATATGGGAGGCATGACCGAGTTAAGGTAGTTGAAGTAGAAATCAGTTACCGGGAGCTGATTGATTTAGATGAAGAGCACCCAAGTGTAGCATGTTACTATGTAAGATTCAAGAATGTACACGAATATTAATTTCGTGAGAATATGAATCAGTATATGGCAGGATAGAGAATTTGGAAATATTAAGAAGCACTTTTATCTGTATCAAGTATTATAATAAACAAAGGGGAGGTGAAATTTTTGCATAAATTTATGCGAGCAATTGGATTTAGCAAATTGACTGACAGAACGGAACAACAGAAGCTGATTACAGACATTATATTAAATGCAACGCATCGTGCTTATACATCTAATGGAGAAGACACTATACTTGCAGAATTTTGTGAAGATTTTGCCAAGGATATGGGAATTGCCGTCTGTGGAGAGTTTGATGCAAACGACAGATTTACGTATGATTACTTTTATCCCTATCTGAGAGGAAGCGGAATCAGTTCCTGTGAAGATATCACGGTGGAGAGACATGCAGATAAAGAATCATATGCGGGTATCTGCGATGATATTAAAGTAGGCGTGAGTCTGATCTTTTATCTGCAGAATATGGTTCCCTATGTAAAAGCACAACATACTAATCTGCTTCCGATTCGGGGAACGACACTTACTTTGTCAGGTCTGTCCGTTAACGGAAGAATCCTTCTTCCTATTAGTAAAAATGACAGACAGAAGCAGAAAATCCAGAAAGTATCATCGAATAGAAATCAGCTGATCGCTGCTGCCAGACAGGGTGATGAGAGCGCTATCGAGAGTTTGACATTGGAGGACATGGATACTTATACATCCATTTCCAAAAAAATACTGACGGAAGATGTGTTCAGCCTGGTGGATACTTACTTTATGCCTTACGGTGTAGAGTGCGATCAATATTCAGTGATGGGAGAGATTCTGGATGTCTGTCTGAGAATGAATAAGATCACCGGAGAGGAAATTTATGTCATGCACTTAAGCTGCAATGACCTGGAATTCGATATCTGCATCAACAAACAGGATCTGTATGGAGAGCCACAGGCGGGCAGAAGATTTAAAGGCGTCATTTGGATGCAAGGATTTATAAATTATCCAACTGTATAGTTGCAAAATCAGAAATATTTTTGTATAATAATTGTTGGAAAGTTGGTTTGCACAATGTGTTGCTGTTTTTAAAATCAACAATTTCATAGCTGAATAACTTGCTTATTAGCAAGTTTTTCATACAAGTCCTCGTAGCTCAGTTGGATAGAGCGATCGCCTCCTAAGCGATAGGTCGGACGTTCAAGTCGTCTCGGGGACGCTGAAAAGCATTGAAAACACTGGATTTTTCAATGCTTTTCTTTTTTTGTCTGAGGAGAAAACCTGAAGTCGGAGGACTCGCTTTTTTGGATGCAGCCGGGGGATATCGGCCTGTAGGCAGTGCCGGGGGCGACATTAAACCACATCGGAATCTTTCTGGGGATGGATGGGAATGGTTATCCCAACATTCCTTAAGGGGCAAAACTGATTAAACCAAATTTGTTATACTATCATGAATTTGTAAAAGAATTATGTAAATTGCGAACAAGAAAACTGGAATTCCATGGTATAATATGTAAATCAAAAATTTTGATCTGAACAGTAAGGGCGTTTTTGCGGGGATGAAGTATGGTGCGGAGGCGATTCTGAGGTCATACAGTAAAGGAGGGTTCCTGATCAATGTGGCTTCCGTTGCGGGGCTGATGCCGCAGAGGGGCCAGGCACTTTATACCGCAACTAAATTCGGGGTGGTCGGAATGACACGCGTTGCTACACTGGATTATGCTGCATATGGCATCACAGTCAACGCAATCTGTCCAGGGTACACAAAGGCAGGCAGTAAGAATGTGACATCCTGGAAGCATCCGGAGATCCTAACGGAGGAAAACTGAACTGTGTGGTTTTTAGAGAATTGACCAGAAAAATGATAATAAGGAGCTTCCTGTATAATTCAAGTATAGGGAATTCCAAGAAAGAAGGTTGAGAA
>CAJUQJ010000041.1 GCA_910588215.1 uncultured Lachnospiraceae bacterium | reverse complement strand
TGCCTGAAACCGTAAAGTTATCGGCGAGTACTACGTACTCAATGCCCATGCAGCAGGGTGCAGGGCACCGTAAATAGTAACGAACTGTTACAGCATTGCTGTTCACGGATGATTTCCGGTTTTCTTTTCCTGCTCCTGTATGCTATAATAGCTACGGAATCAATTCTGGATATCGCTGACGCAACCGTCAATATCCAGGTGCAAGTGTGAAAGGTACGAAATTTGGCTCATGCGTCCGAAAGTATTCCTTCGGAAAACTTTCGCGTAAAACGCTTCGGAATGGAGGTAAGGTTGAATAAATTCTCTGATGAGCAATTTATTCAACCAAGAATTTGTGCCGAAGTGTCACAAATTCTATTGATCGCAGAGCAGAATCTGAAATTCTGCTCGCGTCCTCAGCGTAAAACGCTTCGGAATGGAGGGAAAAATGGAACAGACACTGACGATCAGAACAACATGGGAAGAACAACCGGATCGTTTTCCGGAATTTCTACAGGAAAACACCGACATTTTTCCAATGATAAAAGCAGGACAGAAAAAAGAAAACGAATCGCTTGTACAGGAATTTACCCAGAAGGTGCAAAAAAAACTACGCCAAAAGCCGAAAAGCAAAGAAGCCCGGAATGCATTGACTCAGGAACTGGAACAGGATTTCATGAATTTTCTCGACAGGGAGCAAATACTCTACCTTTCCAGTTGGATGTCTCCGCAACTGCTTGATGCCTTTAAACGTGAAACAAAACATTTTCTGGATGACGTCAGAGCATTTGACGAGGAGCTTCGCCCGGAGCAGATCTGGCAGACTCTGCGCAACTATTTTATCTATGCCATGATCGTTGACATGCAGGGTGTCGAGCAGCATGCGGAAGATCCGATCCTAGCATATAGTCTGCTCTATCCTTATACAGACAACTATATCGACGACGCACGGATCACAAGGCAGGAAAAAGAACATTATAACCGGATGATCGCCGCAAAACTGAAAGGAGAGTCCGTGCTGCCCCGGAATCCTTTGGAAGAAAAGACCTGCCGTCTCCTTGATATGATCCTCACCGCATACATAGGTCCGAAACAGAAAAAGATCTCTGAATCACTGCTGCAGCTTCTGGAAGCCCAGACCTGCAGTATCAGACAGCAGAAAACAGATGTGACAGAAGATCAGATCCTGGAAATATCCATTTGGAAAGGAAGTTCTTCCGTGCTGACAGACTATCTTTTTGCCACAGAAGATTGGAAGGAATATGAGGAAACTTTCTATTTGAAATTCGGATTCCTGTTGCAGCTGGTGGACGATCTGCAGGATATCGAGGAAGACAACGCTGCCGGAAACCACACACTGATGACCGAAGCAGACCGCCATCAGTGTTTAGAACGATATGTCAATCGCCTGCTTTGGTTTACCTGGAACGAGATTCGAAGCTTTGAACCGGTCAATCCGGCGCTGAAGGGATTTGTGCTGAAACATTGCGTAGAGATTTCTCTTCTGTCTGCAGCCATGAATCAACAGTTTTTTGCTAATAGCTATTTAAGAGCATTAGAACCATATCTGCCGTTTTCGCTTGACTTCTTGCAGAAGATAAAGAAACAGATACCGCACGGCAAAAAATAAATCCTATTCTCACAAAATGCGCAGCCCCTCTGCAAAGGCGGCCCGGTTAAAAGGCCGCTTCGATCCCTTCATAATTTATCTTCCTCTCTTCCCCGTTCTTCAGGCACACCGTCACCGTACCGTAAGCGCCGACCCGATAGGTGTCCTCATAGACGATCTCCCGGATCGGAAACAGTTCTTCCTCCGAAAAAGCACAGCCCGCCGCATCTTTCACCGGAAATTCCGCAGTGACAATCTGCGAGATCAGCAGGTACGGTTGTGCACCGCCGTACTGTTTCCGGCTCTGCATGGACGCACTGATCACAAGAGAATGCTCCGAATCCGGATTAGTCCCGCTGCTGTGTATCACATTCATCTCCTCCCAGCCCCTGTAACAGGTCATGGCCATCTGCCGCTGCATCCCCTTATGGTCGTGGCCGATCAGAATGACCGCCTGCGCCCTGGTGCCGTCAGGCAGTATCTGCTCTTTTCGGATAACCTCAGTCGCCCTTCCGTCCGCGCCGGGATTGTCCGGAAATCCATAGGAACCCAGCGTCATCCTGACAGGGCGCTTGATCAGCCGCAGTTTATCTACCCTCAGAATTCCCCGCGCCACCGGGAAATCAGCCAGGTTAATGGCCTGGAACCAATGCTGTTCCGTCTCCAGATTCCCGTTAAAAAACTGTCTGCGGTAAAGAACACCGTCCCGCTCCCCACACCAAAAAGTCATATTTCCCCGTAAAGGTTCTTCGGCGCCGTTTTCAAACAACAGATACTGCTGCGATTCGCATATTGTGGCAGCTGCTTTCGCTGCCGCTGTCGGCGTGGACTCCCATGGATATTTCGTATTGTAATTCAGTTTGCCGTAATTCCACAGACCATGAATATCCTGCGCCGCCTTGAATACTTTACCACTTCTAAGGATGGTCTCCCCATTGGCCCCATGATTCGTAAAGCAGAGCGCCGGACCAGGCAGTACCGTCTCCTTCACGTCCTCTTCTCCCAGCTTTTCCCATGTCCCGTTGTTCTCCACCGCCGTCCAGAAAGGATGCTCTTTTGGCAATTCGAGGCAAAGAAACGCCTTACCCAGCCACAGCGGGGATTCCGCACAGGAATACCCCTGTACCAGCGGCGTAAACTGTCCGTAAAAGCCAAG
Organism: uncultured Lachnospiraceae bacterium; assembly: GCA_910588215.1. Taxonomy (GTDB): domain Bacteria; phylum Bacillota; class Clostridia; order Lachnospirales; family Lachnospiraceae; genus UBA3282. The sequence continues at coordinate 33,341 of CAJUQJ010000041.1, read as the reverse complement.
CGTCGGCACTCCCTGATACAGGAAGTCGTCCCTCGTCAAAAACTGCAGCAGGGAACCGGACGCCACCCGCCTCGCACTGCCGGGATCTGCCGCCGGATCGTGCAGGAAGAAGTTGGCACACAAGGGGCTGGTGGCTGCATGTCGGTAAATGCAGCTTCTGCCCCACATATTCGTATAGCCGTCCCGGTCAAAGAAGTCCGGATAAGTCTGCATCAGCTGATTGGAGTTTTCCTCAAAACGCTGCGCCAGATAGGGCTCGTTCGCATAGCCATACCACTTGTTCCAGATCGGGGCATAGAGATTAAAAGCCCAGCAGGAATAGTAATCAAAACTCTGGCCGTCCCGATACCATCCGTCTCCCACCGTATAGCTTAAGACCGCCTGGGCATGGTCGACCATGATCTCCCGGTCGATCTCATAGCCCTCCTGATGCAGGAATGCCAGATCCAGCATATTGAAAAACCGCCAGTTCTGCGGAACCGTATTGGCATGTCCAAAGCTGGAGATCAGCGCCGCCACCGTATCTTTCTCTTCTTTCGTATATTCCGCCCAAATCTGTTCCCGGCATGCATGCAGACCGATCACCAATGCACAGCTTTCCACCGTCTGCTGATAGCACCGATAAGGATCCTCGCACCCGTTGCTCTCCTGCATCTCCTCGTAACTGCCCACATACACTGCATCCCCCTTCGTACAGGCACGCAGGATATGTTTCTTGTAATAGTCACGCAGCCGTATGCCGCACACTTCGATATCCGGTTCATTTCTGATCATGACCGACGCAATAAAAAAGGATCGCGTCAGCCCTTCAAAGATTTCGGCTTTACGCTCGATCTCCTGCCGTTCCTTCGGCGCATCCAGATGCGGATAAGTCACCTTCGTCTCCTTCCGCGGCATGACGACCGGATCTTCTATACCCGGTATGTTGCCAAATACTCCTTCTAACAGATAGCGCCCTGCCGCCAGCCAGTGTTTTCTTGTCATTCCCGTATAGGGACTTAACACGTAATCCGGATCTTCCACTTTAAATGTCATCTTTACCTCCATGTCGAAGCCACAAACTTATAGTTGAAAGATCGGCGCAGTAAATGCGCTGACCTGTTGCCATAGGTATTCTTTTCACACTTATACCCATGTCTTTCCTGCTCACCAGATGAAGAAATCCTTCCCCATCAGCCGCAACACTGCTTCCGCAAAGAAATAATCTCCGTAAATAATCGGCACCTGCTGCCGGTCCCCCTCCTCATGATAGGCAACCTTCCCCATTCCAAGGATTCCGTCTTCCTCCTCATTCCAGTTGCAGAAATTCTCCTCCAATGCCCGCAGCATCCGCAGCGCTGACTGTTCGTAGAGAGGCTTCTCCAATTCCGGCACATGGGCGGCAACCTCCAGCAGGCCGCACACTGCACAGGCACCCGCAGTAGAGTCATAATAGAGCGGTTCCTTTGGTGCACGGAAGTCACTAAGCGGCAGGTAGTCATGCATCGCCACATTGGCAATAAAATAATGCGCCACCCGCTTCGCCGCATCCAGATATCTCTGCTCCTTCGTGTGTGCATAGCTGATCGCAAAGCCATATACAGCCCATGCCTGTCCTCTGGACCAGGCCGAACCTTCCCCGTAGCCCTGGCCGCCGGGCAATCCCTCCACTTCTCCGGTCTCCGGATTTAGGATCGCGATATGATTACAGGAACCGTCAGGCCGCAGAACCTTCTCCAACGCAGTATCCGCGTGCCGTCTCGCGATCGCGGCAAATCGCGGGTCATCTGTCTGCTCCGTAGCCCAGTACAGAAGCGACAAGTTCATCAGACAGTCCACGATCATCCAGCCGGCCTTATCATCATTCCATGCACGGATATAATTCCCAAGCACATTAAACCGCCCCGCCAGCAGGTTCGCAGCATGCTGTCCTCTGACATAAGACTTACGGTTACCCGTAAGACTGTAGTCCGCCACCGCCGTATGCATCCACATAAATCCCACATCATGATACAGATTCTCATACTCTTCCAAAGAGCGGTCCAGCCTCTCCTCCACCCTCTCAGCGCTCCTGCGATACTCCGGTCTGTTCGTGGCATGATACATCTGCCAGAGCAGCCCGCCCCAGAAGCCGTTCGTCCACCAGGCAATATCCTTCTCACCCCAGTCTTCAGAATATCTGCCGTTCACCGGGATATAGGGAATCCTGTCCTCCAGACGCCCACATTCACGCATCACTTTCCGATCCAGCTTCTCGAATATTTCCTGAAGCCATTCTTCGTCTTTTTCCTGTAAAAAATCCTTCATGTGACTTTCCCCCTTGTCATCTTACTCTATTTTTCTTTTCATACAATGCTTTCCTAAACACCCATATCCTACATTATGACATCACCATGAATAGAAATGGGGTTTAGAAAATTATACACACAAAATCGGAGATTTTGGCGCGTTCACGGAGTCCGCAGTGTAATGCGTACTCCTGACCAACAGGTTACTTCTACAGTAAGCCAAGACGCCAACCCGACTTTTGCTGACACCTCGAAAATCCTGCCTCACATCCCCACACTCTCATAATGCCTGATTCCCCGGTAGAACACGGCCCGCGCCAACAGGAAAAACCCAAGGCTGCCCCCGGCAATGCTATAACAGAAGCTCATAGGGCTGCTGCCCCGCAGAATCTCCACCGGTACGATACAGATGAAGCCATATGGCACAAGGAACAACAGCAGGAAACGCATGATCCCCGGATAGATCTCCAGCGGATATCTGGCATACTGCCCTACCCGTGACAGCGTATAGGGAATCGTCGTCCTGCCGCCGGCGTCAAACCAGAAGACCACACAGTTACCTATCAAATAAATGGACATACAAAGCAGTGTCCCGCATAAAACAAAAAACAGGCTTAAGATCACGCCCCGCAAATGGAAGAGTCCCAATCTCCTTAAGAATACCGGCAGACTGACCGCACCCACCAGAAAGACGCTGATCCCCTGCAGCCCCATTCCATATGACAATACCTGAAACAAAGGCGAGACGGGTCTGGACAGAATACAGTCAAATTTACCGTCAAACACCATGGCCGGCATCTGCCAGATTCCTTCAAACAGAACACTGCACAGGCCCTCCGCAATAAAAAGAAAGGACAGGATCAAATAGATCTCGTCTCTCTTCCAGCCGGCAATGTCAGGAAGATTGCTGTAGATCACGAAAGGTGCCGCCATACTCACTAACCGGGTGAGCACACCGGAAAACAGCATCATCCAAAAGTTGGCGCTGTACTCCATCTCCGTTTTAATATACTGTGCTTTCATGTTTAGAAAAATCTTGATCATCTTTACCTCCATCCCGGAGCCACAAACAACTTCATCCTCCCGCGATCGTCAGATTTCTGCGCGCCAGACCATAGATCAGACCGTGAAGTCCCAAAAAGATCAGAATCCACACCAGCTGCAGTCCATACACTGCCGGCAGTCCGACCAGGGTGTCCTGTCCCAGAAGCACTGCCACCGGCGCCTGCAGCATATAAGGAAAAGGAGTCCGGCAGGCTATAGCCTTCAGCCACTCCGGAAACAACGCCACCGGGATCATGGCACCGGAGAAAAAGTCAAACAACGCCGCCCGCGTCCAGGAAATCCCCAGATAGCCCGTAGTAAAGAAACAGAGCAGACTGAAGACATCTATCATCATAAGCCGCAGCGTCACCGCAAGGATCAGGCACGGGATAAACCTCGGCAGCACTGAAATTGACGGAACTGTCATATATTTGCCGAAACATACAAATCCTGCAAAAACCACGAGCAGGTTGACCGCTCCCTGAATAAGCAGTGCTCCCAGCATCTCCGCCAGATACTGTGTCAGAAAAGCCGCCGGCCGGACACATCTGGCCGCCACCTGCCCGGTCTTGATCTCCCGCGACAGCCGGTTCTCTCCTGCCCAGTTGAGCAGATTGCTCATGGCGAAAGCGAGTAGTATGTAGGCGAACATCTCACGCTGTTCCATTCCGCCGATGGCCGCGCCGCCCTGCTGCTCATAAAGCGCCGCCCATAACAGATACTGGCCGAAAAGCAGCACGATCGGGCTTAGCAGATTCAAAAGAAAGCTTGTTCTGTAATATAGCTGACTCTGCATGGAAATCGCCGTAAGTCTCCAGAAAGTCCTCATGCCGTCCCCTCCCCCGCAAAGATCCTGGACACTACTTCATCGATGTCCGGCTCTTCGATGGTAATATCCTCGATCGCAAAACAGGCCGACACCGCAGCCAGCACCTCCGCCGACGAGTATTCCCTGACCGGATATACGATCTTCGTCACCCGGCCCTCCACACTGATCTTCGAAAGCGGAAGGCGGCTGCGGATATCTCCCTCCTGCTTTCCCACCACCTGTATCATTTTATCCTGCACGAACCGATGCTTCAGCTGCTCCAGAGTGCCGTCATAGATCAGCCTTCCGCCGGACAGAACGACCGCATCGTCGCAGATCTCATCGATATCGTCCAGGTCATGGCTGGTCAGAAAAATGCCTGTCCCCGTCTCCCGGTTCATCTGTCGCAGAAAGGTTCTGATCGTGTGTTTCACATTGATATCCAGGCCGATCGTAGGCTCGTCCAGAAACAGCAGCTCCGGACTGTGTAGAAAGACCATGCCGATATCCGCCCGCATCCGCTGCCCCAGCGACAGCTTTCTGGCCGGAACCGAAAGCAGCGACTGCAGCGTAAGAAGTTCCACCACCCTGTCATAATTTTGCCGGAAGGCTTTTTCCTCCAGCCTGTACAATGTCTTTACCGCCTGGTAACTCTCGATCACCGGAATATCCGTCCAGAGGTTGGTCTTCTGCCCAAACACAACGCCGATCCTTCTCAAATAGTCACGTCCGGCCTTGCGGGGTTCCTCCCCAAAGACCCGGATCTGTCCCGCTGTCGGCGTAAGGATTCCGATCATCATCTTGATCAGCGTCGATTTCCCGGCGCCGTTCTCCCCGATACAGGCTAAAGCACTGCCCTCCTTCATCTGAAAAGACAGGTCGGCCACAGCCACCTTCTCCACCCATTCCGAATGGAACAGATTACCGAAAGCGCCTCTCAGCCCGGATTGCTTGACATTAATTTTGTATACTTTTCTGAGATTCTGTGCTTTTATCATGATATTTGCTCCCGTTCGGATTTGTAACCGGTTTCATCACAAAATATTCTTAACCACTCTTTTTCTGTTGCGAAACATACTGCTGCCGAAACCAAAGGATGCACTACGGATCACTCTGTGCCATGCACTCCCCCAGTCCTAAGGGACTGTTAAGAATTAACTTTTACATAATAACAGTATCACATATGTGTGGTGATATGTAAAGAATGTTTTGCGGTCCGCTTGCGGCGAACTTTCATTGAGAGAGACGGATGTTCATTTTCTCCGCACACATAGCTTTTCCGTGACTGTGTGAGTTCCGGCATCTCAGATCGTTCTATTGCCATATTACTCCCACTGTCCGGGGAACTTCCGCTTGATCGGCGCGTCAAATTCTCTTGTAAACGTCTCGTTCTCCTCCTCCGACAGATTCTCGAAGATCTCCGACTCATAAAATTTCCCACCGAAATCCGCAAGCCCGCCTTCCACGAGTTCTATCCCCATAAACGCGTCAAAGTTCTTCCCATCCGCCGTCGTAATGCCAAAATGGTCGCAAGTCTGCAGTCCATGCCGCAAATAGTAATCCGGTTCGCCAAAGATCACAATACCTTCATATCCCGCTTCTCTTGCCAGCGCGAACGACTCCTCCAGCAACCGTCCGCCAACACCGCAGCCCTGCCATTCCGGTGCCACGCAGAGCGGCCCGAACGTCAGAATCTCCTTGACCTGCGCTTCCTCCTTCTCCCCGTCTCCCCGCTTCAGCCAGGCTTTGCAGTAGAAGATTGCTCCTGCAATCTTGCTGCCGACGACCGCCACCCTGGATAATTCAGGCAGGTATACATCGCTTTGCCGCATCTTATGCACCAGGAGATGCTCGTTGCATCCTATACGATACTTATTCCAAAAGGCTCTCAACGTCATCTCTTCTGTCTGATGATAGTCGCAGGGCTCCTCTTTGCGGATCAAAAGACCGGCATCTGTCTCTTTCTGTTTCTGCCGCAAGAAAAAGCCCATGTTGATCCGCACCTCTTTTCTCTCCACATCCCGGTTGCTGTAGCAGCACGTATCAAACCCGATCGGCTCAAACCCCTCCCGCTGATAAAAAGCGATCGCACCCACGTTGCAGGACTGCGTCTCCAAAATGACCGCCCGTCGATGCTCTAAAACTGCCTGCTCTTTCGCCACCGCCATCAGCGCATGGCCAACGCCCCGTCTTCTTATTTTCTCATGAACCCACAATTCCGTGACCATCAGGCGGTTACTCCACTCCTCCGGGCACGTCTCGATACAGGCAAGCAGTTCCTGCCGCCCGTCCTTTTCTTCTACGATTCCCCACGCATAGGCTTTTTCCCAATGATCCTGATACAGCTTGTCCGGGAAATCGTACTCCTCCGGGAAATGTGTCACAGGTGTATCGAATCTCTTCCTACGCATAGTCATATCATATCCGTCCGCCGTCTTTTGCAGATGCACATCATAATACTCTTCCGTCGTATATCGCATAGGTATGATCGTGCCCTTCCACTGTTCTTCTGGAAGGGGAATCACGTTGATCTCCATAAATCTTATCCTCTCCTTTTCAGCAATGTCTCAATCCGGTCCCGGAAGAACCGGACCCTCTCCAATACACAGCTCCCGGATTTATAGGACACCTGCGGAAACTTCGTGGTCAACCGTTCATAGAGATCGTAAACTCCCAGAATATACCTGTGAGAAATCTTCCTCTGACGATCCACAGGCCACCCGACAGAATAACACTCCGCGATGCTGCAGTTCATATCTCACCACATCTTGTACCAAACCACCCGTTGTCGAGAACGAAAAGTTCCGCACCTCGCTCCTTCGCCCTAGCCGCAATCTCCACCAGCGCGCCTTCCGTAAGATCAAAGAAAACCGCTGCCCAGTTGTTGTTCAGGATCGATCGGCCGTCCCCGGTCACGCCAGCATTCTTTTGCCAACCGGCTCTGACACAGCTTATAGAAAGTTTGGCTCATATAGCTTAAGTCTCGGTCACCTTGGTGTTGCCGTAATATACGATATTCATTGGTACCCCGCTATTTCATATTAACTCTGATCTTACTTCACTTAAGACAAGGATGTTCTGCGCAATATCTCTCACCCTTTATCTGTAAGCTCAAAGTACAGACGTAAAGATGCACAATACATCATCTTGTGCCTTCTATAAAAGAAGAAGCTTTTTCATACCACATATTGTATCCAATGCTTTTTCTTTTTATGAAAACAAATCCAATTTTTCTACAAGCTTACATGCCTGTTTCTGTTGCTTTTGTTCCAGTCGCATGCTATAACCTATAGTTAATGACATGATGCCAAGGTCAAAAGCTCATGTATGACATGCCTGCATGTCAATACATGACTTTGGGACCCGGAAAACATGAAAAAGCAGCCCGATAGGGCGGATTTTGAATGTTTTTAGGATTGCGGGAGCGTGAAATGCGGAGCAATCCGTAGGCATCAGGGGGCAAAAAACCTTTTGACCCCGGCATCATGACATTAGAGATTTCACTTTCGTCCCTGTCAAAGCTTTCGTATATGGCTTTGGCAGGCGCAGGAAGCAGAAATTTATTATGTCGTTTACTATATCTTAAAAGAGTTGTACAATTCTTTCAATCATTTTATCAATAATTTCATCTATTTCGAGGCTACCGTTCAGTATCCCCGGACACTTCTTCAAAAGAAAGGACATTTCTATGACACACATCAAAACATCAAATCAGCCATTTCCCACCTCTGGCCCGCTTGCCATTCCAATGACCAACGACTATCTTTTCCGCGCCCTCTTGCAACAAAACAATCATGTACTGAAGGGACTGATCTGTTCTCTCCTGCGTCTTTCCACAGAAGAAATCCGCACTGTGGAGATTACCAATCCCATCGAACTGGGCACATCCTTCACCGACAAGAGCTTTATCCTGGATGTCAGAGTCATCCTGAATGATCTCGTCATTATTAATCTGGAACTCCAGGTGATCAATCAGCATAACTGGGTGGAACGTTCCCTTAGTTATCTTTGCAGAAGTTTTGACCATCTTCAGGCTGGCAGAAATTATCTGGATGCCAGGCCCGTTGTCCAGATTGGCCTGCTCAACTATACGCTGTTCTCTGAGCATCCCGAATTTTATGCCACTTATCAGCTGTTAAATGTTAAAAATCATTCATTATATAGTGACAAATTACGTCTTTCCGTGTTAGACTTAACTCAGATAAATCTTGCCACTGAAGAGGACCGGTACCATCAGCTTGATTGTTGGGCAGGTTTCTTCAAAGCCACCACCTGGGAGGAGGTCAATATGCTTGCACTGAAAAACGAATCGATCAAAGAGGCTGCCGGAACTGTATATCAGCTTACACAGGAAGAGCGCATCCGAATGGAATGCGAAGCACGGGAAGATTATTACCGTACACAGCAAGATATTCAATATCTGATAGACCGGCAGACGGCTGAGAATGAGGCACTGATCCAAAAGGCCAAAGCGCTTCTTGATGAGCGGAATATATTAACCGATCAGAACAATACATTGGCTGATGAAATTAATGCGCTCACCGACGAAAACAACTCATTGGCCAGTCAGAATAACGCGCTTGCCGACGAAAACAACTCATTGGCCAGTCAGAATAATGCGCTTGCTGACGAAAACAGCTCATTGGCCAGTCAGAATAATGCGCTTGCCGACGAGGTCAAAGAATTAACTGGCAAACTCTCCAAGCTGCAGCATCTCCTTGAATCGCAGGGATTAGATCTGTCCGAACTCTGACAGTCAATCGTATAGGTAACGACATTAGAAGTTTCGCTTTCGGCCCTGCCAAAGTTTCCGTTTATGGCTTTGGCAGGTGCAGGAAACAGGAATCTGCTCTATCGTTTACTATAACTGCAGACAGGAACATCTTGATCAGCCAGGTATGCTGCACCACGCTTTTCCTGCCTGCATTCCACAGGATCAATGGGCGATCGAGAAGAAATTGATCAATATTTCTTTAATATGTTGATACCGTCTGGCATAAGAATTCTCCACCCGGATCAGCTGCAGATCATGTTCGTCGCAGATGGCTTTCTTCTTCCGGTCACGATTTTGTACCACTTCGTCGTCAAAATGCTCTTTGCCGTCCAGTTCGATGGCTAGAATCGGCAGCTCCGTCGTCCCGTGCTTCTCATACACCACGAAGTCAAAGCGTCCGTTATAAAAGAGGTCGTTATAGCGTTCACTCCCCTGAAATACATGGGCGATGGCCACCTCTTTGTGAACCGTATAGCGACTCTGGGTCAGCCAGATATTCCCCAGCGCATGATTCAAGTTCTCCAGAAAAGCCTCTTCCGTAGCGCTGCTGAAAGGCTTAATGCCCAACGCCCGGGATGCCGCCTGCTTGGGTGTCACCGCAGAGGTTCCGTTGGACCACACATACCGGGCCAGTTCATACAGATCGTCTTCCCCCTCCTTCTGGTGCAGACGCTCCAGATGCTGCCTGCTGGAAAGAACGATCAGTTTATCTCTGGCCCGCGACGTTGCCACGTTGATCAGTTCTTTGTTGTTTTTCAGCCACTCGTAAGTACCCGCCTGGGTCTGCTCCGTAATCGCCGTAGAAAAAAGGATCACGTCTTTCTCGTCTCCCTGAAAGGCATGAACCGTCCCGCAGGTCACATTGTCCACCTTCGCCCGAGCCAACGCCTCTTCGATCAGTTTCTTCTGATTGACAAAGGGCGTAATGACGCCGATATTTTTATCTTTATTCAGCGCAGCATATCTGGCGATCTCACCAGCCTCCGCCGGCGCGGTATTCTTAAGCTCCGAGAAGGTATCCTGCATATCCAGATAGACGAGGGGCTGTTCCTCCCTGCTCTGGGACAGGATGCTGAGTTTGGAATGATAATACTTACGATTATTAAACCCGATGATATCCTTATGGCAGCGGTAATGATTGTGCAAAAGCGTCTCGTCGCTGACCGCGTCGCAGGCCAGATACGTCTTATAGATGGAATTTTTCCTATAGTCATATTCATCGGACACCGTATAACGCTTCCGTAGTTTATCGTTAGTCAGCTCGTCCAACAGGATCACCGGATTGAGCTGCTGCGGATCACCTACCAGCATCAGGCTCGTCCCCCGCAGGATGGGCACCAGCGAAACCGCAATATTACATTGGCTGGCCTCGTCCATGATCACCATATCAAACATCGGCTCCGGCTCTCCGAGACGATGGGCCGAGATACAGGTGGTGGCGATGATTGGAAAGATCTTCTGCAGCTTTAAGATATTCTCCTTTTTTCCCAGATACTTCCCAAAAGCCTCCAACTGCTTCCCGTCATCCTCCATTTCCAGAATCTCCAGCAGATCGGCGTTTTTCTGCTGCCCGATCTTTTTGATATAGCCTGCGGAGATATAGTAGAGGTACTTTTTCAGGTCTTCTATATTGTCATCCAACAGGGAAAGCGCTTCCGCTTCCGACACTTCCCCCGTGACCTCGATCTTCCTGCGAAGCTGTCCGCGCTGCCTGACCTTCAGGTCCTGCTCGAAGGCCATTGTCTGCAGCAGAGCGCCCTTTTTCTCCTCATATTCCAGCACCCGGTCTATGGTCTCCTCCCGTTCCCGCAGATCCAACAGCTCCTCATACCGTCTTAGCAGCTCCGACAGCCGTCTGGCCCGCTTCTTCCGGTCGTCCTTGTTACGATCCAGCGTATCCTCGAACACTTTCACGTTCTGTACCTCCCGGTAGAGCCTCCTGATCGTCAAAAGCGCCTCCTTCACCTTCTCCTGGTTGCCCAGCCGCAGGATCGGGAAAGGAATCGTCTTTCCGTTATACTCTATGGTGGAGAGTTTCTCGTAGACGCCGTTGATCGGATGGTTATTGTAGGATGCAAACAGCACCGTGCGTTCATTGAAAAATGCCGTCACGATGGTGTTGATAATGGTATTCGTCTTCCCCGTCCCCGGCGGTCCCTGAATATAAGCTACCGGATACTTCATGGCGTTGTGGATCGCCAGCAGCTGATCCATATTGATATTCCGGTTAATCAGCGCGATCGGATAGGCCGCCGTCCTTCTGGGCCGCTCCAGCAAATCTCCGAAAAAAGCCCGGATGGGCACCGGCACTTCCTTTTTCCGATACAACTTCATAACGGCCTGATATTCTTTATGCAGATCCAGCGCAATATCCGCTTCCAGCCCTATAATATACGGCATATCGTCCACATTGCAGCTGCTTCTGGGCATCCGCCGCATGATACAATCCTTGATCCGCTCCTGATTCGCCTCGAAATCGGCAAGCAGCTCATACTCGTCACCGTCCAGAAACCGGCGGATGCTCTGTTTCGTCACAAGTTCCACAGGACGGCTGCCTCTCTCCTCTTTGATTGCAAACTCCGTGCAGATCGTAATCTCCTCCGCCGGCTTTAGCGCCCGCTGCTTTACGTCCAGATGCAGCTTGCGGTAAGCCATCACGTACAGCCCTTTCTTCATATGAATACTTAAGACATTCATCGCCAACTGTCTGATCTGCAGCCGGCCGTCCTCACGTCCGACAGATTCCGACTGGTACTGGAAATTCTTCACGATCTCCCGAAACTGCTCCGGACTTAGCTGATACAGTTCTCCTTTGATCGTGTCGTGATCCAGATAGCGCACCAGGCTGAAATCCGACTTGTACGGCACGCAGTCCAGACGGTTGCACATCTCCAGATAACCGAGAATCTTTAAATTGGCAGTGTTTTCAAACAGACCCGTATATTTGTGGGGATTTAAATAAATATCCTGAACCAGTTTTTCATTGACAGGGCAGTAAGAGCCTTCTATGATCCTGGAGGACTGGATGGAATCAATCCGGATCCTGTCATAAGACTCCACCGTATACTGCCCCAGATGGAGACCGTCCACCGAAAGGGTACGGCTGCAGGCGTCCAGATCACGGATTCCAATCCAGTATTTCGTGATCTGATCTTCTCTGTTGTGGTATTCGATGCTCATCCATTTTCCCTCATGGATCGCACGGAAGATATCCCGAAAAACCGCGTTCATAGTCCTCTCCATTTCAATTACCTGAATCATTTTCTCATGAAAAAAGCCACTTTCTCTAGGGGCCGGATGCCCCGCCGCAATATGCCGGACACCGATAACAAATAACCTGTCACACCAAAACGTCACATCGAAAGTTACAGTCCACCGCGAATCGTAACCATCGAAACAAATGTTCGTCCTATCGCCCTATACATTCTACCACAGATTACCAAAAATGTGATATAATTTTAAAAGCTACAATTCATGATGCTGGGGTCAAAAGGTTTTTGCCCCCTGATGCCTACGGATTGCTCCGCATTTCATACATGACCTTTTGACCCTGGCATCAATTCATTGCAGCAATCAAAGACCCCGCTGCAAGCAACGGGGTATCAAACTTGCAGCGCTGCAGAGCAGCGGGGTATTTGACCCTCGCGGCAGTCGCCAAATGTCTGCAAGCAGCCACTTGGCTCGTTGCTCGCGGGAATAAAATGAGAAGGGAGATGCCATGAGCAAATTACTAGAAGAATTTCAGGAATATCTAAAAAAGATGAATCAGTATGAGCATGTGATCACGCTGCTGTACTGGGACATGAAGACCTGCACCCCGAAGCTGGGACAGGAGGGTCATGTGGAGGCGCTGACCCACTTTTCCACAGAGGTCTTCACCATGTCCACCTCCGAACAGATGGAGGAAATGCTGACCGAACTGACCAAGCCGGCAGAGTATGATGCCCTCACGGACACATGGAAATTTATCGTCACACGCATGAAGCGCGATTTCGACCGCAACAAGCGTATTCCCGCCGATCTGTATAAGACCTACGTGCAGACCCAGGCGGAAGCCGGCAATATTTGGGTGGATGCCAAGGAAAAATCCGACTTTGGCCTGTTTGCGCCTTATCTGCAGAAAATGATCGACCTGACTGTAGAGATGGCCGGCTATACCGATCCGGGCGTGGAAGTTTACGACGCCCTTCTCAACCAATATGAAGAAGGCATGGACTCCGCCACCATTGACGGCCTGTTTGAAGCGCTGAAAGAAGAGCTGATCCCCTTCGTAAAAGAGATCCTTGCAAAACAGAAACCGGAAAATCCGGCCTTCAAAAACTATTTCGATCCGGACGGCCAGCGAAAGGTACAGGATCTTTTGCTGGATTATATCGGCTTCCGGAAGGACGCCGGAAGTGTCGGGGAGACAGAGCATCCTTTTACCCTCAACTTTTCTTCCAGGGATGTGCGATTGACCAATCACTATTATGAGAATGATCCGCTTAGTTCCATCTTCTCCGCTGTCCATGAGGGCGGGCACGCCATTTTTGAACAGAACGTCAACCCGGAATATGACAACACTGTAGCCGGCAGCTGCGGTTACATGGGGCTTCACGAAAGCCAGTCCCGGTTCTATGAAAATATTCTGGGACGGAATAAGAATTTCTGGCTGCCCATTTACGATAAGCTGGGCGAACTACTGCCTGCCTTTCAGGAAATCCCGTTAGAAACTTTCTACCAGGAGATCAATCACGTGCAAAACAGCTTCATCCGTGTAAACGCAGACGAAGTGACTTACTGCTTCCATATCATACTGCGCTACGAAATGGAAAAGGCGATCTTCAGAGATCATGTGGCGGTAAATGACCTGCCCGCATTGTGGAACCAGAAAATGCAGGATTATCTGCAGATCACACCTGCAGATGACGCGAGGGGCATCCTGCAGGATATGCACTGGTCGGACGGCGGCTTTGGGTACTTCCCTTCCTATCTGCTGGGCAGTATTTACGACGGTATGCTTCTTGACACTCTGCAGGAAGAGCTGGGGAATGTGGACGAACTGCTTAAGAACGGAAAGATTAAGGACATCACCGCATGGCTGAATCAGAAGATTCACTGGTACGGCAATACGCGCAAGCCCAAGGATGCGATCAGGACAGTCTGCGGCAAGGAAATATCCGCCGAACCGCTTATCCGGTATTTTAAAGAAAAGTATTCTGAGATCTACGGCGTATAAGATACAAACCTGCTTCACAAATTGACTTTGCGGATCTGGATAGCAAAAAGTGTCATTCTAATTTTGCGCCGGCATATTGCACAAATTGCTCACGTAGTTGTCTCGCGAAAGAGATGGAGATTTTCTTAGTCGTCCATTCACCGTAGCCGACACACGTGAGCTTTTTGTGTTGCTGCAAGTCTGCATTATGCGGCAGCCACTCTCTGACATCCCGCCGGCACATACCTTACAAAATTACTGTACTACCTCTTTCTTCCTTAGCAGCACGCAAATTCCTGCAAGCAGCACTACCGTCACCGCAAGCCCGCCTTCCGGTCCGAATGCGCCGCCGTTTATGATATCCCTTCCTTCCACCATCGTGGTCCTAAATACCGAACATTCCGTAACACCGCCGCTGACGCTGAGTCCCCAGAAATTCCCCTGCACCAGATTCCAGATGCTGTGAAAGGCACCGATTCCCCAGATACTGCCCCTTTTGATAAAATAAAGAGAAGCAAACACGCCAAACAGCGTCAAATTAATAAACGCCAGAACGCTGATTCCATTATTCAACAGATGCAGCGCCGCGAAGATGACCGCGTTGGAAAAGACTGCCACCCACATCGGATAACGCCGGCCGATGGATACCATGAGATAACCGCGGCACAGCACTTCTTCCCCCATCCCCTGTACCATATAACCAACCACGAAAAGTGCAAATATACCCCCGCCGAATGTCCCGGAAAGCCCCTCAATCCTGATTGCTCCTGTTAATGCACAGAGCAGGACAGCCGTCGAAAAGGCGGCAAACCCGAATGCCAGACCGATCAGATACTCCCGGCCTGCTTTCTTTTTCACAAATCCAAGCGTATCCATCCTGCGCTTCTGGATCAGCCTGCAGAATAAAAGTGTGACCAGCGTCATTGCCACAGTCGAAAACAGCGCCAAAACCATATACAGATCCGAACCACCCAGCAGACGCAGCGCCGCGGCCATCCCGTCCAGATCCCCGGCCGCCGCGGCCGCCTGATAGTCTGCATTCGTGGAAATAAGCAGCATTTCCCCCGGCAGGGTGACCAGAATCTGTGCAAACGTGCAGACAAAAAACACCAACACAAATACCAGCATCTCCAGGAACCAGTTTAAACCCTTCTGCCTTTCCTGCGCCTTAATGACCGTTTCCGGCCGTTCTAATTCAAAATTCATTCTGCCCTCCATCCTTCCACTTCACAAAATCCCCTTTTCTCACTTCATTATTCTACTGTTGCAAAAACCCCGTCTTTGCCGTTGCGCACAGCCGACCATCTTAAAATTCGCCTGACGAATCAAATCCCTTACACCAATCCCTTTTCTTCCTTATTTATCGCCTGTAATCCTTCCTGATAAAAGGCTCCCTGATCTCTTCCGCCACCAGCAGACCATACTTATGAGGATGGCGGTAGGCATTCCCGTGTACTTCCCTGCTCCGGTAATCGCGTATCTCTTCCATCGGGAAATCGGCTATAAAAATCCCCTCCGAACCATCGGCCTCCATAAACAGCGTATCCCTTGAGCCTGCCTTCTGCGGTCTGTAGGCAATCCCGTCAAAGGCCGTGGAATGACCGTTGCAGTCCGGCTGCTGTTCAGGGTAATTCACGGTAGCGATGCCGATCATATTCTCATAAGCCCTGCTCCGCAGCTGAGAGATACGATTGATCTCCATCGGGCAGGCATTTGGCACAAGCACAAGCTCAGCACCTTTTAACATCAGGATCCGGGCACTCTCCGGAAATTCCCTGTCGTAGCAGATCATGCTGCCGACCCTGACCGTTCCCTTCTCCGTATCCAGATCGGCCACATAGAAGTCGTCCCCTGCCGTAAGTCTGCATTCCTCCCCAAAATCACAGGTGTGCACCTTGGCATATGTGTAGGCTTCCCTGCCGTGTCGATCAAACAGTGTGATCGTATTCCTGGGCAACGGCTCCCAGGCTTCCAGATATGTGATGCCGACCGCCATCTGCAGTTCTTTCGCCAACGCCTGAAATGCCAACACAAAGTCACCATCCCGAGAAACGGCCAGCGCTTTCAACCTGGCAACCTCTTCCGGAATCTGATACCCGCTGCTCCACATTTCCGGAAAAAGCGCGATATCCGCTCCCTGCTCCTTCGCCATCCTGCAGTATGTCCTGCCCTTTTCCAGATTGCCTTCCACCGAACCCGTCGGTGCGATCTGTAAAAATGCTACTCTTAAGTCTTCCATTTTTACCTCCATTCCGAAGCGCTTTGCGCTGAGGACGCGAGCAGAATTCAGGAGTTTTCCGAAGGAATACTCCAATTTTGCTCTGCGATCAATAGAATTTGTGACACTTCGGCACAAATCCCAGCTGAACTTATTCCATTTTTACACTAAATTTCGCATCAGGGAATTAATTCCTTGACGAAAATGATCTCCAGCGGCTCTCCCGGCAACAACAGCGCCCCCGCATCCACATAGTGCTGTCTGCGGTAAAAGTGCTGCGCCTCCTCGTTGGACAACGTGGATGTCATAACGCATTCATATCCCGCCGCTTTCATCTGCTCTTCCCAGACAGAAACCATTCTTCCCCCAAATCCCTGTCCGCGATATTCTTCCAACATAAACAGCATATTCATAAAAGG
Source organism: uncultured Lachnospiraceae bacterium (assembly GCA_910588215.1). GTDB lineage: Bacteria > Bacillota > Clostridia > Lachnospirales > Lachnospiraceae > UBA3282. The sequence continues at coordinate 16,614 of CAJUQJ010000041.1, read as the reverse complement.
CGTATTGTCCCAGAACAGATTCCAGCGCAGCCATCCGGCCAGTTTCCCGTTCTCTTCGGCCACCAGGACTCTTCCAAGCGATATACTGACTTCCAGTTCTTCCGGCCTGATGTGTCTGTCAAGCCGTGAAAGCATCTCCGTATCCTTCCTATCTGCTGCTCTGATCTGCATCCTGTCAGCCTCCTTCTTTATGGCAAAATATGTCTCTGTTATTTCTATGAAATAATCCATTCCTTTCTCTCATTCTGCGGATCTACAGGTTATACCCTCCAGCCCGGCCAGCTCCCGCATGACCATCGCCTCCCGCACGATCCACGGCGTCTTCTCCCTGTCTCCCGCCTCATTCTTCCGGATCATCTCCTCCAAAGTCATCCACACAACCTGATAGCCATACTCTTTCTCATAATCATCCAGACCGCGCTCATATACCGTTTCTTCAATATCACAGAAATAATACCAGGAATCCATCTCCAGCCAATCTTCCGGATCGCCTTCTCGCCTCTCATGTACAAGCAGGTAATCCCCGATGCTTTCCGGAATGACCTTGCAGCCGGTTTCTTCCTGCACTTCCCGCAGCAGGGTATCTTCCAGCTCTTCCCCGGTCTCTCTGCCGCCGCCCGGGAATTTGTAATCGCCGTATTTACTGTAGATCGCCAGATATTTGTCGCCACGTCTGATGATACCTCGGGCGGCAACCCTTTTATAGACGCTTCCTTCTCCCGCGCGGTCTCCTAAGTTCAATGTCAATTCTCTGATACATTGGCTCATAGTCGTCCCCCTGAAATCTCTTTTACAGTCTCTTTCCCGGTTACCCTCAGTGAACTGAGGGTATCATCTCTTTTTTGTCAACGCACGTCACACAGGCACTTTCAATGTCTTCCCGGCTGACCCTGAAGGATCTCATACCTCTGCTTCTCAAAATCCACCTGCACAGAAATTCCCCCTGCAAAAGTTGTTTTCTGTATCTGTGGATTGCCATTTACAAATTCATGGCGTACCATCTCACGTTTTCCGACCTTTTCATGAAAATCAGATACTACTTTTGCCCTGTGGATATCTTCCTCTAATTTCATTTCCACGGCACTGTCAAATGCCCCATCAATATTCGGATAAGCCGCATCCCTTACAAGATAAGGAGCTCCGCCATTTAACAGTGCATAGAGCATATAATCTTCCTCTTCGCTTACCTTCTCCATCATCCACGGCTGAATGACACAGTCGTGATATACAAGATTGTAAAGCGGCACCGGTATGGCTTGTTTCGGGCTTCCCGGCACGCGCATCATAAAATCATACGGTGCATAATGGCAGAATACCTGACTCTCCACAGCCCAGTCGTTTACTTCTTCTGAACTTGGCAAAATGCCGTTTTTCAGAAGATATTCAAAACAGCGTGCACGGTAAGCGTAGCAATCTCTTCTTGTCATACGGTGCATAGGATTGTCGCACTCATCTCCCTCATTACAGGTAAATACATCCAAGTATGCACAATCCAGTTCAATTCCGTGTTTTGCAAGTTCTTCAAAATTTCTCTTTACATAATACGGCGCCTGTGTTGCACAAAGATAGGATTGAGGACCACCTGCCCATCTCTGGTGCTGCAGAATGGTTCCATCCGGCAGGCGGCATGCAAAGTTTTCATCAAAGCTTTGCGCTGTCAGATAATAGTCCCTGTACTGGTCATGAATACCAAATAAGTAACCACATTCGTGTATGGCATCCGCCAGAGATTTCATACCTTCCCAGCCGCCGGCCGCCTCGCAGGCCGGGCCGTAATCCGGATGACAGTTGTCATACCCCGGTTCTGCCCATCCGTCCAGGTGCAGATATAGTTTCTCCACTCCCATCTCATGCAGCTGCCTGATTTCCTGCTCCCTCCGGGCAAAGGTCGTCAGATGATTGTTTTTCTCCGGGTTCTCTGCATCATAGAAATCCGAATTTGGCTGTACAAAGGTCTTGATTCCTTTGTGCAGGAAAGCACAGCCGATCAGATCATTGACCGATGGGTTTCTAACTGCTTTTTCTTCCAAAGTCCGAAGTCTTCCCTGTTCATCCACATAATTTCTGTATGCCTTACAGATATCATTATAATCACAATCCTCTAAAAAAGTATACTTCACAACCCGGCGGTAGTCCATCTTTCCAAGGCTTGGCTCAAAACGAATGGAAACTTGTGTATAAGGACCTCCGGCCGGATGTTTTGTCTGATATCCTGCATTCCAAGGCGTCACACATACCGCCAAGTATCCTTCCCGTTCTCTCACCTGTGCAAACCACGGCATATAAGCCCCTGCTGTTCCAAAGAATCCCTCAAAAGAAGGCGCTTCCAGCTCCACCTCCCAGGTATTTGGAAGCAGCATTCCCTGCTGATGAGTCAGAAGTGTGTACCAGTCCTCTCTTTTTTCACTGAATTCCATGGGACCAGGCCAGAATACCTTCTTTACCTCAAGCCCCTCTTCCTGAAGAGGAATCCATTCGCAGTACACCTCTCTTGTGGCATTTTCCACCCAGACAAGCGTCTGAAATTTGTACGGCACAATCTTTCCCTCTTTTTCAAACCCACAATAAGTACTTAAAATTCCCTCTCCGACTCCGGTGTGAAACGGCTGGTGACTGATTCCTGCCGCATCGCCAAAAAGAACCTTTCCATCTTCACATTCCATATATGGAACATAGCTTTTATCCCAGTTCCATTCCTTCCCATCATCCTTTTTGAAAGAAAACGTCAATGTTTTCTCATCAAAACAAATGTGTATTGCATTTTCACCACTACTGTGTATTACCATTTATTCCTCCTTATTTCATCATTTTCAAAATCTGCTATCGATACAACACTTTGTTCATTGCAATAAGATTGTCTCTGGGAGTATCCGCCGGTACTTCACAGCCACATGCAGCAATATATTGTTCTCCACCTTCCATAATACATTTGACAGTTTTCGCTTCTACCTCACTTGCCGTACCTTCCAGCATCACAGCCACCGGATCTATATTTCCGCAAAAGCAGATATTGCTTCCTTCCGTTATTTCCCTGATTTTCTGACAATCTACCATCCAATCAAAATCCAGAATATCAACCTCCAGCATTTTCAGCTGCGGAAGCAAGGGCGTAATATTTCCACAGATATGCAATTTGGCTTTTGCCCCCAATTCATGAATGTATTGAATTGTCGCTTTGTCATATCGGAATGCGAACTCTTCATACATCGATGGTCCTATCAGAGATGCTACCGCATTACCTACCCCTATGATATCTGCACCGGCCTTTACCTGTGCGTCAATGAATCTGCATTGCTGACGAAAAATGATTTCCATGACCTCATTAAGATCTTCCTCTTCCGCCAGGTCCATCATAAGACTGCTTACGCCTCTTAAATCAGCGCATTCTGCCAATACCCCTTCTACCCATCCTATAATAGGAATTTCTCCGCCTACGCGTTTTCTGAATTCTTCTATCGCTTTAATTCTGTCAAGGGTTCTTTCGTTATCATACGGACTTACAATTTTTAATTTTTCAATTTCATATCCGTCTTTCAAAAGCGGCTCTGCACAGTATGGCACGCCGTTTTCAGGAAAAACAATTTCACTGCCGAAGGCTGCCGCCTCCCTCACCGGATCTGAGATAGCACTTACCACATCAAATCCATATTTTTCCACACAAAATAAATTTCCATCTACCAACTTTCTGTAATCCTGTGCATATGTACTGTAGTCTGTTCCTGCTTCTTTCGCCACCAATGCCATGGCGATATTTAAATTGGGAATTTTATCGACCTCTTTTCCCTCCATTTTGAATTTCAGACGTTCAAACGGTGTCATATTTACCTCCATGCCGAAGCAATTTTTTGTAAAAACCTGCGTGTTTCAGATTCCGTGAAAGGCTGATTCCCTCTCCGGATCACCTGTATATCTCTTCACTTCCATAGTAAACCCCCATCATGCGCAGCCTGCCGCTTAGCGGGCCGCATGGCCATCCATGCTGTGAAAGTCAGAGACTTTCATAGTAAACTTCCATCATGCTCTGCCTGCCGTCGGGCAGAAGGTCAAAGAAAATACATATTTTCCATATAGAATTTTTGGAAATTCTTATCACCTGAAAGACCAATCTCTTCCGAGACTTCCACCAGCCTTTCGACGGCTTCCGATGCATCTTTTTGAGTCAGATACTTTGCCGTTCCCTGCAGGCAGGTATTTCCCACGGCTTCCACTTTTTCTTCGCAGAATGCGGGGAACAGCCCAATTCCCACTGCTTTATGAATATCCGTCTTATGCCCGAATCCGCCGGCCACATAGACCTTATCGATTTCCTCCCAGCTTATCCCATACCGCAGGATCAATGTCTCCAGCCCTGCCCGCACCGCCGACTTTGCCAACTGGATCTCTCTCACATCTTTCTGGCAGAAACGAATCTTCCCATCCTCCGACAGAGGAAATCCCGTCTCAAAATAAGGTTCCTCCATCAAGCCCGTCTCATCCACAATGCCTTCCCCGACCAGTTCATAGACACAGTCAATGACTCCTGTGCCGCAGATTCCCCTCGCCTCCGCGTCGCCGATCGTCCGGATCTTCGCCTTTCCTTCTCTGATCTCCACCTTACAGATCGCACCCGGCACGCTTCCCATACCGCATAGAATGTTGCCGCCTTCAAAGGCAGGACCCGCCGCCATGGAAGTTGTCAGGATCCAATCCCTGTTCCCGATCGCAAGTTCTCCGTTCGTCCCGAGATCGATCAGGACGCAGACCTTCTCCCGCTTCTGGAAATCCAAAGCGTAGAGCCCGGCAACAATATCTCCTCCCACAAAGGTGGAGATGCCCGGGCAGACTGTCACATCAAAACTCTTCTCCTGTTTGCCGAACAGTTCTTTGTCCGTCGTATGGATCGCTTTGATATTGACCGGCAAATAAGGATAGACGCCCAATGTTTCACAGGAATATCCCATCAGCAAATGGATCATGGTCGTATTGCCGCCGATCACCATCTGCCTTATCCGGATGGTTCCATTTGCACTCAGAGCCTCGATACCTTCCTGCAGAATTTCCCGGATCATACCCGTCAGCGCCTCTTTCCTGCCTTTGCAGGATGCCTCTATCCGGCTGATCACATCCGCACCGTATGTCCTTTGCCGGTTGACTGCTGTATAGACATCCGCCGTTTTTCCTGTCTGCAGTTCCACAAGCTGCATGGCAACCGTCGTCGTTCCGATGTCCGCTGCGATTCCGTAGACCCCGTCTGTATCCGGCGGCACAGATTCCGCACCCTTCTCAGGTGCCTCCACATAGAATCCTTCCGCTTCACCGTCCTGTGTCAGGATGGTACAGTCGCTTTCCGGATATGACCGGCAGGCAAGACGATGACCCGCCTCTATCTCCTGCTGTGAGAAAAAGCGCAGGTCTGTCTCCGTCGCCGGCACTTCTCCCTCCAATACACGAACACGGCACTTTCCGCATACGCCTCTTCCCGCGCACACCGCGGGAAGAAACAGATTGTTTGCACGCAGTGATTCCAGCAGCGTATCCTTTTTTCTGCCACGTATCTTTTGCTCCACTTTTCCACTCTTTACCGTAATCGTGACCGCAGCGATATTTCTCATTTTGCAGGTAGCATTCTCACATCTGCCGCAGTCATGCTCCGCATGGTATCTGGTTACGTCTTTGTCTAGAATGTAAACCTGACAGACCGTCTTTACGGGACTGTACATATAGCTTTCCTTGATCTCAATGCCGGCTTGCCGGCCTGCGTCGGTTATATCATATGCCTTCTTCTGGATGCTCATGGGAATGTCCACTGGCGCTTCCAGCCTGCGGACGATCCCTCTTTGCCTTTTCCTGCACATCCCGATCACGGCCTCGCTTATGGCTTCGTCCATCTGAAAAAGACAGTCGTCCGCTATAGCGTCCGCCAGCATACCGCCCAGATAATTTCCTTCCCGGAACAGCTGCGTGGACCAGCTGCCAATCTCTTCCCCCACTGTAGTGATCCCATAGAGGGCTTCTTCAATCCCCTCTTCTTCGATCATACCGGCATAGGTTTCGAAATCCCCAAATTCCAGAAGTGCCGTTGGTTTCAGCTTCTCATAAGCGGTCGGAAGCATCTCCTGAAGCGCCGCCATGATCTCCTGATATACGTTGCTGTCCGGATCAGCCTGAATCAGCCTGCATACATTTTCTTTCGAAATCTGAATGTCAAACTCTGTTAGTTTCACCGCTATACCCCTGTAGCCCTTATAATGTCTTTTACGCTCTTCTTCTGTACTGCGGCTTTAGCAACCTCAGCTGCGGATGCCGCATCCGCCGTATAATAGTCTGCCCCGATCTGCTGCGCAAAACTCTCGTTCACCGGTGCACCGCCAATCATAACGATATATTTGTCTCTTACGCCTCTCTGTTTCATCCGGTCGATACACTCCTGCATCTTGGGCATTGTGGTCGTAAGCAGCGCCGACATACAGATGACATCCGCCCCGATTTCTTCCGCCTTGTCAATAAATACATCCGGTTCCACGTCCACACCCAGGTCATGGATCTCAAAACCTGCTCCCCTTAACATCATGCTCACGAGATTCTTGCCGATATCATGCAGATCGCCCTGTACGGTCCCGATCACCGCTTTCCCTGCCGGCTCATTCCCTATTTCGATCAGCTTGGGCTCCAGCACCGTCAGGCCAGCATTCATCGCTCTTGCTGCGAGCAGTACTTCCGGCACAAACACCTCGTTGTTCTTGAATTTTGCACCGATCGTCATCATACCGCTCAGAAGGCCATCATTCAGAATCTCCCTGGGATCCATGTTCTCATCCAGCGCCTGCTGTACGAGCTGTTTTACATTTTTTGCTTTTCCTTTCTGAAGTAATTCCGAAATTTCCTGAATAAGCGCCATGGTCTTTTCCTCCTGTTTTTATCTGTCATGCTGCTGTTATGGTATATTGTAATTTACTTTCTTCACTAATTTAGGTAATTTTTTTAGATATATATAATATTTTTACTATTTCTCATTGATTCTTGCATGTGAGTAAGCTATCATACTGTTAAAGTTCCATACCAGTCATTCTCATCATACCGCCTATGGCCACGTAAACACTCATTGAAAGCGTGCACGCTTTTCGCATTCTAAACAGGAGGAATCCGCATTGAAGCCTTTGCTATATTCTATCGTACCTCATAAAACGCTGCAATCCATGGCCGAGACCTTCTATGCCTGCATCCACCTCTCCATACAGATCATCAATGAACAGGGGGAAACTCTTGTCTCTGAGGGTGGGACGCACCAATTCTGCCGTCTCTTTCAAAAGCACCTTCCGCCCTCTGACACCTGCGGAAAAGCTCACGTAGATGCCAGCAAACAGGCAATCTCCATTGGCGAACCTTACATCTTCGAATGCCATGCCGAGTTGAATCACATTGTCTTTCCTCTGATCAGTAAGCAGACCTTTCTCGGCTCCATCCTGGTTGGCCCCTTTTTGATGGATCTACCCGATTCCATCCTAATCTCCAACCTTACAAGAAAATATCATTTTACCACAGATCAGGCACTGGATCTGTATGATGAACTCAGTACGATCCCTGTTGTCCAGCCCTCTTCTGTCAGCCATATCAGCCGCTTGCTTTTCTACCTGTTCTCCAACCTGATCGCAGACAGCAAAAAAGAACTACAGAAGAACAGACAAAAGCTGCTCCAGCAGTCCCGTATCAACGAGTCTATCCAGCGATATAAGGAAGGAAATCTCCGCCTTTCTTCTTATCCATATGCCAAAGAACGGGAACTGCTCGGCAAAGTAAAACTCGGCGACTCACAAGGGGCAAATGCTATATTAAATGACCTGCTCGGTTATGTACTGTTCTCTAGAGGCACCGGCCTAGAAGCAGTCAAGCCTAGAGCTCTGGAGCTTTGTTCCCTGTTGTCCAGAACCGCTATTGAAGGCGGCGCTCCGGCTGACAGTATGCTGGCACTTAACAGTCAGTTCCTGAAAAATCTCCAACAGACCACTACACTGGACGGCATGTGTCATATGCTGCAGGAAGTCGTAGAAGCTTTTTCGGAAAGCATGTTCTGCCATGATCTGCCGCTTAAAAATAACGACATAGTCAAAAAGGCCATAATCTATATCTCAGAAAATTTCAATACGTCATTGACACTGGAGGATGTTTCTGACCATGTGCACCTGCATCCCTCTTACTTTTCTACAGTCTTTAAAAATGCCACCGGATCATCCTTCAAAGAATATCTGAACAAGGTCCGCGTTGAAGAAAGCAAGATTCTCCTGCAGAACACCGACTTCTCCATCATTGATATCGCCGTCGCTGTCGGTTTTGAAGACCAGAGTTATTTCTCAAAAGTTTTTAAAAAATACACCGGAACCACACCAAAGCAGTTCCGGTAATCCCCGCCACTTTCATAGATGCCGCCACAACTGCATCCAATCTGGTGAAGGTACTGTTTACTTGTGATAGAATTCCTCCACCGCCTGAAAGAATGCTTCTATGTTTTCCAGCGGGGTCATGGGCGGAATATCGCATCCGCTTGCGATCACGAAATTAGGATATTTGCAGCAACGCTCCATCAGTGAAAGTGTTTCTTTCCTGATCTGTTCCGGCGTTCCGTTTCTGATGATTCCTGCCGGATCAATGTTGCCGATCACAATGTTGTCCTCCGGTATGACTTTCAAAGTTTCTTCCAGATCAACGGCATTGCCAAAGCTGTATCCGCCTGCACCAATCTCCTTGATATTTTCCAATAGTGGAATGACATTCCCGCAGTTGTGGTACAGGACCATAAAGGAATCATCCTCCACCGCCTCACAGATTCTCTTAACATAGGGAGTGGAAAACACTTCGATCAGCCCCGGAGAAAGAAGCCCCGCCGCCGGTTCCGCGATCGCAATGCCGTTGGCACCGGCATCTTTAAACGCCTGTGCATACTTTACAAGAAATTCTGTCGCCTTATCCAGTACTGTCTCCACCATCTCCGGCTCTTCATAGCACAGGATCATGATCTCCGTCATATCAAGCAGCCTTCCTGCCAGAGAATACGGGCCGATGATTCCTGCCAGTACCGGGCGATCCGTAATCAGACTGCTCACTTCCCGGATGCCGCTCACACATTCTCCCGTCCGGCCGGCTCCCACATCCGGTATCTGCAAAGCTTCCGCCTCCTCTTCATCATGGATCAATGCCGCCGTCACCGTGGGCACTTCGTCCCCGCTGTAATGGATCGGGCTTCCGAAAGCCTCAGCCTCCACCGACAGATCCATCAGACTGAATGCTGCCGCCGTATTAAACTTTCGGGCGATCGCCTCCATGCAGACTGCCTGCAGATGCCCGCTTCTTACCATCTCGTCGACCGTATGTCCCGTAAGCTGGATTCCCGGAAAGGACAGAATCGGCATCGCTTTTTTCGTCGGTGCATTAATACAGTCTTGCATCCATTTTTTCATATCAGTCTTCATACTCTACCCCTCGCTTCTGTACCGTTTCATTGGTTTCATGAAGATTATAGCACCGACTATTTTCTTTTCCTGGTAATTTCTTTAGTTCTATACAAATAATTCCAGTAATCCGCACAGATGGAATTTATCTTAATGTATTTTCCAATATCTTTATCAGCGAGATATCCGCCGGCAGCCACTGTACCTCATACAGTTCACTCCTTGTAAGCCATCTGGCCGCCTGTGCTTCTTTAAGTGTCAGGCGGCCCGCCTTCACCTTCGCCAGAAAGCAATCCATGAAAAGATGAAAGGTCGGATAATCATACTCGATGGTGTGGATTATTGCGCCCACTTCGATCTCCGTGTCCAGTTCTTCCATGATCTCTCTCACCAGAGCCTCTTGTGCCGACTCTCCCGCCTCTATCTTGCCGCCGGGAAACTCCCACTGTCCTTTGAACTCCCCATATCCTTTGGCAGTCGCAAATATCTTCGTAGGTTCTTCCATGTCATCACAGATGATCGCCGCCGCTACCCGTATTGTTTTCATATGCATCTCCCATGTGTACTCAGCCTGCTAATCTGACTGCAAGCGTAAATTTATATGTAGAATATCAACACTTTATAATTTCCTCGACCTGATAGTCTTTGGCTCTGATCACCACCGTTTGCTCCCGGCATACTTCCTCTATGATCCGGCGTTCCAGATTCTTCCGATGCGCTAAGTGCATCAACAGCCCTTTCAACCCGGACAGTCCGTGTTCCTGTCCATAGGGTGACTCTTCCAGATAGCGCAGCATCAACGGAAACCACAGTTCATTGCCGGCATCATCGGACCGCTCCCGCCGGATCACATCGATCGCTCCTGCAATGTCCTCCACATCCAGATACAGGATCTTGTACGGCCTGCCCTCCAGAGTCTTCTTCACTTTTCTGTAAAAAGCAAGAATCTCCTCATCCTCCATACCAAGATACAGGATCTGGTTCTCGATGATATTCTGGAATATGGAGCACTCAAAGATCTGCCTTTCCCCGTCCCACTTTCCAAAGCGTTCCAAGACCACGGCCTCGAAAGACTCCCTGTCCAGATTCCCGTTATAGATTTCCAGTTTCTCCAGATTCCTGTGAAAATCCGACACATCTGTCAGAATCTGTGTATAGCAGATGATCTTATGCTCTCCCTCCAGGACCGTTTTCCCTTTGATCTCTTCGGCAAGCATCGGATACCGTGCCAGTACATTCTGATACTGCTCTTCTGTCGTATAGGCACACCACGCCAGTTCCACCGGGGAATAATCTCCCTCCCGAAACACGGTATACTCCGGCAAACGGTCCGAAAGCTTCCGCTGCAGAGTGCTTTTGCCGGCGCCCTGCAGGCCTTCTATAAAATAACTGTCTCGCTGCATAATATACCTCCCCTTACCTTTGTAACCAATCCTGCACCTAATGCTATCATTTTATCACGCATCCCTTTTCTTTTCTACAAAAACACAACAAAACACGCAGCAGACGCCTGCCGCGTGTTCGATTGGATAAGGGATCGTGAAACGATCGCCCCCGTGTAACGATAAATTGTATGTATTTACCGCGTCATCATTTTAAGGATCATCTTGTCTGTTTCACGCATGCCGACTCTGCCCATCGTTGTGTACGCCTCGATCGTTTCCTGCAGAGTATCTGCGATAAGGCCCTCTCCCGCTCGCAGCACGTCTCCGCTCATCGCCATCCTATGGGCAAGGATCGCACCGTTAACGGCCGTAGCTATCTTGGCTGCGCATGAAGCCTTCGCTCCGTCGCACACAATCCCTGACAAGGTAGCGATCGCATTCGTCAGCGTATTCTCAATCTGCTCATAACTTCCGCCCATCATATACGTGATGGCTGCTCCACTGGCACAGGCGGCGCTGACGGCACCGCAGTATGCCGAAAGCTTCCCCAGCCGCTGTTTCTGATAAATTGCCGCCAGATTGCTAAACAGCACTGCTCGGATCATCTTCTGGCGGCTGATATGATACTCCCTTGCAAAAACATATACCGGCATACTCACCGTAAGCCCCTGGTTCCCGCTGCCGGAATTGATCACCACCGGAAGCCCGCAGCCGTCCATTCTCGCATCTGACCCTGCTGCTGCATACGCAACGGCTTTATCCGCACAATCCCGACAGTTTTTCATGATATTCTTTCCGACATTTGCTCCATACGGCCTCCTGAGGCCTTCCTCCGCTATATACAGATTTTTGCTCACCTGTTCTTCTATGATATCCTGCACATCCCTCAGATCCACCGTTTCCACATACTCGAGAATATCCCGCAGCGTAGCATCCAGTTCCGGTGCATCCACAGTATCTTCCTTTGCACTTTCAGGCTGTGCCTGATAGACCATGCGGCCGTTTCTCTCAATATGATCTATATGGGTGTGTGCATGCTTCACTTCAACCGTCACACTGTCTTTTCCGGAGAACACTTGTACCATGATATCCAGAACCGCATCCGTCTCAAGCAGGCCGACCTCACAGATCTCCTGCTTTAACAGATCTTTCACCTTCTCCACATCTTCTGGCGTGACCGTGCTCAAAACCTCAAACCCCAAAGAGGCGTCTCCGTTGACAACGCCGGCAACCGCGCTTGCCGCAATGCCTTTTAGCCCGTTTGTATGAGGCACTGTAACGCTTTTCACATTTTTAACAATATTTCCGCTGCAAGACACACACATCTTCTCCGGCATGCACCCTAAGACCTCCCGCGCCTTCGCCGCAGCATAGGCGATCGCGATCGGCTCTGTACACCCCAGCGCCGGTACAAGCTCATGCCGTAAAATATCCGTAAACTTCTGATACATTTTTACCTCCATTCCGAAGCGCTTTTTGCGCTGAAGACGCGAGCAGAATTTGTGACGCTTTGGCACAAATTACTTCTCCTCAACCAAAACCCAGCGGCCGGAGGCATTCGATTCCCTGACAGCGTCGATCACCCGCATACACCGGTATCCATCCATTCCGTCCGCTACCATCTTCTTATCCAGCGTCAACGTATCCAGAAAACAGTTTGTAATATTCTGATACTCGTCGTGATCCACAGAGGTATCAAACTCCTCCTCGGCGCCGTCCTTATAGCAGATCCTGATCCCCTTCCCCTCGAAGGTCCGCAGGACTCCCTCCGTTCCATATACAACCGTCTCGTTCTCCGCTTTCCCGTAATTGCTCCAACTGACCCAGATCAACCCGGCCAATCCGTTAGATAATCTGGCATTGATCAGCGCATGATCCTCCGCGTCGATCTTTTGCCCACTTTCATATTTCTTGTCAATCGTGGGCGTAAACGCCTGAACCGCCTCAATATGCGCGTCAAACAGATAATCTACCAAGTCAATACGGTGACAACCCACCGCCAGCAGCACGCCGCCGATATTCTTCAGATATTTATCATAAAAATCCGGCTGCGCGCCGGCAAGCGTTGTATATTCCGCTCCCTTTTGTGTAAGATTTGTCCTGAAAAAGATCGGAGATCCGATCTTCCCATCCAGCATCATCTGCTTTGCCATGGTGTGCATCTTATACGTCCTCTGGCTAAACGCGACCATCAGCTTTCTGTCGGTCTTCTTCCACTCTTTTACGATTTCTTCTGCCTCCACGGCATTTACTGCAAGCGGCTTTTCACACAAGACATGTTTGCCTGCCCTAAGCGCCTTGATCACATGTTCCTTATGAAATCTCTCAGGCGTGCATAAGATCACCGCATCCAGATCCTTTTCACCCAGAAGCATATCCATATCATAATACGCTTTTACCTGGTAGATCCTCGCCATATCGTCTGCATTTGCCTTTACCGGATCGCAGACTGCATGGAAACATGCACCTTTATAACTTAAAAGCGCCGGTGCATGACGCTTTCTGGCTATCGCGCCACAGCCTATGATCGCAACATTCACTTATCCTCACCTGTCCTTAGCGGTATTTCCCCATCTGTCGCAAGAATCGGAGAATATTCCGGTTTCCCTTTCCGAATCTGCCAAAGTTCTTCTTTGCTCTGTTCCACTACTTCTCTGTTCTCTAATACATCTATGCAAAATTGGGCGATATACTTCCCGGCCTGTACTGCTGCCTTCCTGCCTGCCGCCGATCCAGAGGAAGCCGTCACTCCCCAGCTGTGCCCTCCGACACCCATGACGCCTCCTCCGAAAAGCTGGACGGTCGGTATCACCTGGCTTACGTCATTCACGTCCGTGGATCCCGATTCCATCCATCCATGGCCAAGAGGCTTACACAAATGAGTCGGCAGCAGACCACATTTCCCCATAATATGTTCTCTTCCTGCCATATCCAGCGTTTCCGGTGCTTCCTGCCCATTATAGTTTTGATACAATTCCTCCGCAAACCGGTAGTCATTCTCGTCGTACACAATGTCGGGAACCTTTTGCATGGACTCATACAAGGCAGCGTTTAGTGTAAAATTCAATATGGGCTCATATCCCCCGGATATGATTTTATAGGTCACGGTTGTTCCCGACATCAGCGCAGCCCCTCTGGCGATGTCGCATACTCTGTCAAAAACCCGGTCCACGGATTCCCTGTTCCAGGACCTGATGTAATACTTCACCGCGGCGTGGGCCGGAACCACATTCGGCCGCTCACCAGCCGCGCCGAAAACATAATGGATTCTCACGTTTTCCTCAATATGTTCACGTAAGAATTCCACACCCACGTTCATGAGCTGTGCCGCATCAAGGGCACTCCTCCCTTCCTGAGGTGCGCATGCCGCATGCGCCGTGATTCCATAGAAGTGAAACTCCGTGCTTATCATCGATTGGCATATATGTTCACACACCCGGAACGGTCCGCCGGTATGCCATGCAATGCAGAGATCCACATCGGCGAAGCAGCCCATCTTCAGCATCTGCACCTTTCCCGCCAGCCCTTCCTCCGCCGGACATCCATAGTACCTGATCGTGCCGGAAAGTTGTTTTGCTTCCATAGCCTGTTTCGCTGCGACCGCTCCGGCCGCACAGCCCGCTCCCATAAGATTATGCCCGCATCCATGTCCCGGACCGTCTAGCGGCTCACGTTTCGGTGACGCCTTCTGTCCCAATCCCGGCAGCGCATCGTACTCCCCGAGAACCGCGATCACCGGATATCCGCTCCCCCATTTTGCCGTTAAACCATTGTGAACTTTCGCAGGCGCAACCGGATAGGTTTCTGTTTCAAATCCGTATTTGCGCAGATAAGCGGCAATTTCCGAACATGCATATTCCTCTTCTCCCGAAAGCTCCGGGTGTTCAAATATTCTCTTTGCAAGTTCCTCGACGCCTTCGTGATGCTCCTGAAACCAGTTCTGTACTTCTCTATCCATAACAACCTCTCTTCTATGATCAGACCCGCCGGTTTCCCTCCGGCGGGTCTGAAAGGGTCTCACATTACTCTACGATCGTCCATTCACTGTAATTAAAGCCGCGCGTGAGCATCATATCCTTATCGACTCCTAACAATCTGTCGCTGATCGCCGTATTGATGTATGGTCCAATGATGTATACATAATTGTACTCGGTAAGTTCAAGCTCCTGAATCTGTTTCGTGAGTCTCTGAATATCCTCTTCCGTTGTTGCCGAAGCAAGTTCCTTTTCCACATTCATAAAGGTCGGATCGTCAACTTGTGCAAGGTTATACGGTCCGTATTCTCCACTGTCGTCGATCGTAACCCAGATGATGAATCCCGTTTCCAAACTCGTGAAATTCGCGCCGGCACCGCCGTTGATCCACATATCATACGATCCTTCACGCATAGCGGAGATACACGTCTGCGTATCAAGCGTGACGATCTCCAGCTTCAGCCCGTATTGCGCCCAGGTATCCTGCATCACCGTGCAGATCGCCTGACGTACCGCCAGATCGTTGATACATACCGTATAAGTGCGGTCAAAATCAAATCCTTCTTCCTGCAGCATTTCTATCGCAGTCTCCGGGTCAAACTCATAACCGTACTCATCTATGGTCGCCTGATCGTTCCAGACATTTTTCGGCGCATAGGTAGTGTAGACCTTAGTTCCGTTTCCATAACAGCCTGATTCGATCATGGCATCCTTATCAAGCAGCATTGCAAATGCCTTGCGGATCTTGGCGCTGTTAAACACTTTGTTGTTCAGTACGAAGAAGTGCGATGATGTGCCTTCCATAGACTGCGCATCATATCCGTCCAGCGTCTGGGCAAATTCCATATCCGCATCCGGAATAGCGGCAAGCGTACCATTGATCAGGTCTATCTCTCCCGCCATCATTGCCGTCGTCAGACTGGCCGGCTGTATCACTTTAATGCAAAGCGTCTCGATCGAAGGTGCCCCCAGATAGTAATCCGGATTTGCCTTATAAGTCACGCTCTCGCCCGGAACGGTGCTCTCAAATATGTATGGACCTGTTCCGACAGGCTTGGTCCAGAAATCATCCTGCAGGATCGTGGCAGGATCCTTCCCCTCCAGACAATGCTTGGGAAGAATGGTAAAGTACATATTCCATGCAAACATGGCAATCTCCGATTTCGGTTCCGTGTAATACACATCTACCGTGTGATCATCGATCTTTTCTACATGGACGCTCTTATCCGAAAGCTCGATCCCGCTTTCATCACATCCGTCGACGCCCTGCAGAAACAACCTTCTTGAAGTCACGAGATCGGCATCGGAATACAATTGATAGGTAAAGATCACGTCATCCGCTGTAAACGGTTCTCCGTCATGCCACTTGACATCATCGCGCAGATGCAAGGTAAGCACCTTAAAGTCATCTGAGATTTCAAAGCTTTCACACAGTCTGTAGCTGTAACCGCCCTTGCCGTCCAGTTCAAGAAGTCTGTCAAACATCGGGTTTGCCGCACAATCATCATAGTCGGCTGTCGCCGCCAGGGGACAAAGCGTATTCCACGAACCGGTAAACGCCATCGTGACGGTCTGGCCACCTGTCGTACCCGCAGCAGCCTCTTTGGTCCCTGCATCCGTCGTCTCTTCCGCCGCCGCTCCGTCATCTGCCGCCTCCTGCATCGGCTCACCTCCGGTCCGGGAAGGCGCCTGCGTGCCACCGCCGCAGCCCGTAGCAAAAAGCCCCGTCAAAATCGCCAGGCCAAGCGCCGTGATCTTTTGCATTCTTCTTTTCATAGTTATATCCATTCCTTTCGCTTCGCTCAGGCACAAAACGTAATGAAAATGGTTTCC
>CAJUQJ010000040.1 GCA_910588215.1 uncultured Lachnospiraceae bacterium | reverse complement strand
TTAGTTCAACAAACTGAACAAGTTCAGTTAGAATTTGTGACGCTTCGGAATGGAGGAAAATATGAAAAATTATATAAAGAAAGGATTTATATCATGAATACAACAAAGATAGAACTAAAAGAGAACTGGCGCTTTCATCTGGGAGAGTGCGAGGAGGCCTGGTATAAGGGATATGACGATAACGGCTGGCGGACGGTGACGGTGCCCCATGACTGGTCGGTGGAAGCGCCCTTTTCCAGGGCCTATTCCAGCGGGACAGGATATCTGCAGGGTGGGACCGGATGGTACAGGGTGCGTTTCCGGCTGCCGGAGATATACCGTGGCAAGCGGATCCGACTCTGCTTCGACGGGGTGTATAAGAACAGCCAGGTCTTCTGTAACAGTTATTATCTGGGAAAAAGACCAAACGGATATGTGTCTTTTTCTTATGATATCAGTGCGCAGGCGCTCTTCGGGGAAGAGGAGAATGAGATGAGTGTGAAGGTGGTGCACAATGATCTGGCGGATTCCCGCTGGTTTACCGGTAGCGGTATCACAAGGAAAGTGACGCTGCTGATCGAAGAACCGGTGCATCCGGCACAGTACGGGTGTGTATTTCGGACAGACAGCATATTCGGGGAGGACAGTAGTGCTGCGGCTAAAGAGCAAGATGTGTCCGGAACTGAAAAGGTATCCGGAGCAGAACAGATTTCCGAGATGCAGGCAGCCAGTGCGCAGATCTCGGTGGTTCATGAGCCGGTAAACGACAGTAAGGCGCCGGTCAGCCTGAAGATCAGGACAATACTGCTTGACAGACAGCAGCGTATAGCGGCGGAATTTACCGGAACAACAGAATTGGCTGCAGGAGAACAGGGCAGGATTACCCAGTCGGGCAGCATGGATACGCCTTCACTCTGGTCGCCGGAGTCTCCTTATCTTTATCGGATGCAGGTATGGTACAGTGTGGACGGCGGCGAAGCGTATCTGGCGGATGAGGAGAAGGTGGGCGTCAGGAGTATTGCTTTTGTGCCGGATCAGGGCTTTTTCTTAAATGGGATAAACCGGAAGATCAAGGGTGTCTGTGTACACCATGACGGCGGCTGTCTGGGCGCGGCAATGCAGCCGGAGGTGTGGCAGCGGAGACTGGCATTGCTGAAGGAATGCGGCTGCAATGCGATCCGGTGCAGCCATAATCCACATATGCCGGAATTGTATGCGCTGTGTGACGCTATGGGTTTTCTGATGATGGACGAGGCTTTCGACGAGTGGGAGAATGCGAAGAATAAGTGGTCCACAGGGCACAATGTCTATCCGCCCAGACATCAGGGCTATTATGAAGATTTTCCGCAGTGGCATGAGGAAGATCTGCGGGCCATGGTGCGCCGGGACAGAAACCACCCCAGTGTGATCCTGTGGAGTATCGGAAATGAGATTGATTATCCTAACGATCCTTACTGCCATTCCATGTTCCAGACCATGACAGGCAACAATGACGCCAATAAGCCTGCGGCGGAAATGCAGTATGACAGTAATAAACCCAATATGGAGCGGCTTGCCGTGCTGGCGGCCGAACTGGCGGAGATCGTGCGGGAAGAGGATGGCAGCAGGCCGGTAACGGTTGCGGCGGCTTTTCCGGAATTATCTTCACAGCTGGGCTTTTTCGACGCGCTCTCCGTGGTGGGATATAATTATAAAGAGCATTTATATGAAGACGACCACAGACGATTTCCGGACAAGACCTTCCTCGGCAGTGAGAACGGACACAGTGAAGAGGCTTGGCGGGCGGTGACAAAACATCCCTATATCTGCGGACAGTTTTTGTGGACGGGGATCGACTATCTGGGAGAAGCGCACGGATGGCCGGTGCATGGCTCACCGGCGGGCCTGCTCACTACGGCAGGATTTCCCAAACCGGAGTTTGACAGGAGAAAGAAGCTGTGGCGGGAGGAAACGGCAGAGACAACATGCATGTCCGGAACAACCGCAGGAACAGACGGCATACGGAAGGAGTGCGCTGCAGGAATGTCCGTGGCTGTCTGGAAAGAAAAGGATATTCTGACAGGCTTGTCATGGGAAGAGAGCGCGCAGCAAAGAGGGTATCTCTACCAGATCCTTGTACATCTCACGGACCGGAACGGGCAGAAAGTGACGCTGGATGACCGGGAAATAAGGGTACAGGTGCAGGGGGACGGTCGGCTTGCCGGAATCGATAACGGAGACCTGGCGGATGTTACGCCATTCGGCAGCGAGAGCCGGAAGACATACCAAGGTGACCTGGCCGTTTATGTGCGCAGGACGGGTGAGGAGGATATCAGCGTATTCTTACGGCTTGGGTTGGATGGAGCACAGACGGAGACAGTCAGGCTGACACTGTGATCTTTACAGATTACATTTAACTTTGCCAAGCGGGAGAAAAGAGGTTATACTATTAATGAAACCTTTATCGTGGAATACAGATGTTTCAATATCGTTACCGTAAATGTTATATTTTAATGATGCTGGGGTCAAAAGGTTTTTGCCCCCTGATGCCTACGGATTGCTCCGCATTTCATGCTCCCGCAATCCTTAAAACATTCAAAATCCGCCCTATCGGGCTACTTTTTCATGTTTTTTCGGGTCCCAAAGTCATGTTTTGACATGCAAGCATGTCATACATGACCTTTTGACCCTGGCATCATTTTAATTAGGAAATTGGGAATCATACAGGTTGAATCTGTAAGGTGTGTGTTGAGGTTATGTATGCAGAAATCATCTGAAAGTAAAGCGATCACGATTTATGATATCGCAAAGGAGGCGGGCGTTTCCCCGGCTACCGTGTCCAGAGTGCTGACTAATAATGCGAATGTAAGCAAAGCGAAGAAGGAAAAGGTGCAGGGCCTGATCGCAAAGTATAATTTCAAGCCGAATGCGCTGGCAAAAGGCCTGTCCGATACCCAGAGCAAGGTGATTGGTATTATCGCCGCGGATGTGCGCAATTCTTATTATGCAGAAGTCTTTGTGGCATGTGAGAATGCGGCCAGAGAGCAGGGGTATACGGTGCTCTTAAGTAATGCTTTCGGTAGTATGGAACGGGAAATTCAGCATCTTGATATGATGCGGCAGCAGAGAGTTGCCGCCATAATCCAGTTGGGCGGCAGTGTGGATGCTGTCGCCTCTTACCCGGAATATGTCGGGAAGGTAGCGCAGATCATGCCGTCAGTTCCTTTGATCGTGACGGGGAAGCTGGATGGGACAGAATGCTATGAAGTGCAGATTGATTTTGACAAGGCGACCGATTTCCTGATGGATTATCTGTTTGGGCTGGGGCATGAGAGGATCGCGCTTGTGGGTGGCAGATATAATGTGCTTGGAACTTACAGAAAGCGGCAAAGGTACGAAGAACTCCTGGAGAAGCACGGGATTTCTTACCGTGAGGAGTATGTGGTGGCAGGCAGCTATGACTATGAGAGCGGTTATTTTGGTATGAATCAGATTCTTGCGCTTGCTGACATGCCTACGGCGGTGATCACGATCAACGATTATGTGGCATCGGGTATTATACGGAGCGCTATGGAGCATGGCTATCGGATTCCGCAGGATATTTCGGTTGCCAGTTATGACAACACGCAGATAGCGGAACTGCTGACACCCAGGCTGACGAGCATTGATTATGATTATGGGAATTTCGGAAGAATGCTGGTGAACACTGCGATTGCGGCTTCTAAGGGAATCAAGGTGCCCACGCACCAGAAAATGTGGCCCAGGTTGGTAGTGCGTGAAAGCAGTGGGCCGCGGCCCACTGCTTTCACGGTGTCATAGTGTGAGAAGGACTTCTGATCACTCGCAGCAAAGGCTGCTTCGCGAAGAAGTACTAAGTCTGCCCGCGATGCGGAATCATGCCGCTTTGCGGCTGCGTCCGGCACGGTACTTGCGGCAAATCTCTTAAGCCGTGAAGGAATCTCTCATTCTATCTTCAGCGTCTGTATCAGGTTATAATCTTCCCGGCCGTAGAGGCGCAGAATTTCAGGATGTGCGATATAGAAGCGTTCTCCGATATAAAGCCCGCGGTAATTGTCACTTTCATAACCGTCATTCAGTTCTTCAGAGAGTATTTTTCGGAAACTCTCCCCTTCCCATTGATACAGTTCATATCTGCGCTTTACACCGTTGCGATAGTCTTCGCTTACGAATCCGATCAGGTTTTCCTCCGGATCGGCCAGCACGGCCTTATAATCGTAGAGAGCGGGACTGTAGCCGGCTTTGCTCAGCACATGGCTGTCCAGTACTTTAAGAGCCGCAGGGTCGGACATGTCGAACATCACCAGCTTCAGGCCTTCATGGCTGCCGGTTTCAGGATCGGTCTCATAGCCAAGTCCCAGGAGTTTATCTCTGCCCCAGAAATGCAGGTATTCCGAAAAACCGGTAATCTTCAGTTCACCGACAAGTTTTGGGTTTGTCTCGTCTGAGAGATCCGCCGCAAAGAGGGGGTCGGTATTCCGATAGGTGATAAAATACGCCATGTCTCCCAGAAATCTTGCCGCGTAGATACTTTCGCCCACAGCGATATGGGCAAGTGTTCCGGTTAATTTTAACTTTTCATCCAAAAGGAACAGGCAGTTCTCAAGGTCGCTCCCCGAGGTGTCTGTCGTCAGGATCCGCAGCTTATCCGACTTCTCGTGGATGGCGAAGGTGTCCCGTACGGCGCCTCGCACCGAAGCGGCGGCTTCGCCATTTAAGTATCCGTTTTCCAGTGAGAATTTTGCGATCTGCGTGGATTCCGAACCGTTCTGGTAAACAGTATGGTACAGATACAGGGAATTCTCGCCCATGTAGATTTCGGAGCCTGCGTCCAGCAGCATCACGGTATCCCGTACGGTCTTTGGCTGATCGATACTAAGAGAGGAGACAAGCAGTGCGCGTTCCCCGCATTCGCCCAGATAGATACTGTCTTCCGACACTTTCCGGCCGCCTGCCTGCGGGATTGCGCTTTCCGGGTCATGCCGGTAATCCTCCAACAGATACTGTGCGGTAAAAAGGTACAGGAGCCGATCGTCTTTCCGGGAAGTGACGTAATTTCCGTCCTGGCTTACCTTTCCCGTGAGTACAGGATTGCGCCTGTCGCTGATGTCATAGGTGAGGACGGATGTATACAGATCCGTGTCAAGGTACTTCAGGTCATAAACGGTACTGTCTTTGTCTGATGTCTGCAGACTGCTGCTGCTTTCCGTGAGGATCAGGATCAGTGTATCTTCGTCCACATACATGGCGCAGACATTTGCGTCGCCGCTGTCGCTGTCCGCCTGTAGTTCACTGACCTGCCACATCGTCTCCCCGGCGGCGGAGACGATACTGACCGAACTGCCCCGGAGCAGATAGAGATAGCGGCCGTCCGTTTTGACGATGTCGCTTTCGTCGATACCAAACGTCTGTACATTGGTCCTGGAGTGGTTATCCGGCGAGGATTCTTTTTTTATGGCGAGTTCTTTTTGCGTCGCATCGTCTGTCGTGTCGAAGCTGAACTTATTTTGCGCCATGGAATCCGACCTGCCGCCAATGCCGGCAGTTGCGGCTCCGTCTTCTGCTTCGGCGATGCCCATATCTGGGCCACCGGACAGGGAATTGTCCTGCGCCTCTGCCATCTCTTCCAGTGAGGCATAGACCGCGTCATAACTTTGGGCCAGTGTGTACAGGGTTCCGGCATCCTGTCGTTTAACGGCGGCTTTCTGGGTAGATCCATCTGTATCCGATTCCGTAGCATTGGAGCCGGCATCGGTTTCCCCTTCGGTCGTTAGCGCATTGGCAGCACCACTTGCGGAACCTTCGGACTGACCGGGACCGATGGGGCTTGATATTCCCCGCAGAGCAGTCACCGTAGTAAAGCAGAGGACGAACAGCGCGGCTGCGGCCAGAGCAAATCCTGCTTTTCGATTTGTGTATGATCTGTTTCTTGCTTCTGCGTTTTTACGTTCTGCTTTACGGCATTTTTCCTGCAGGTTCCCGGGCGCAAGGCTTTCTGGTATGACGATCGATTCTGCAGATTGTTTTATTTTTTTCAGTATTTCCTGTTCTGTCATATGAATGTCTCCTATTCTTTCAGTTGCACTGCGAGTTTCTTCAGGGCGCGACTTTCTCTCGAGCGGACCGTATTCGCCTTCATGCCCGTGATCCGGGCGATTTCCTGACTGGTATAGCCGCCGAAAACATGCAGGCTGATGATGGCCCGGTCTTTGGCTGCCAATTTACCGAATAAACTGCGCAGGTGGTATTTTTCGTCAAGACTGCTTTCGTCTGTGGAACCTTCGAGCGCATCGGTCCATTCCAGCGGCCTGTAAAAGTATTCCTTTCTTTTGCGCCGGCATTTGTTGTGAAGGATCTGAAACATCCAACTCTCAAAAGATTCTTCCTTTCGGAGTTTTCCGATGGTCGCCCAGGCGTCTGCCACCGCATCGCTTACCGCATCCTCCGCATCTGCGGGATTCCCCAGTGTATATAATGCGAACCGGTATAAATTGTAATAAATGTTTTGATACAGCACGGCAAAGGACTGGGCGTTCCCCTGTTTTGCCTGTCTTACTAACTGCAGTTTTGTATCCATATCCCACCTCTTTTGCGTATACTTCCAGGCTGCGAAACCTTTTGACCTCAACATCATCAATATAACTGTAAGTGTATAATATTCCTTCTTTTGTTGCATAGGCATCTAAGTTTAAAACAGAATATTTCACAAATATTTTGAGATGATTTCATATATTTTTCACAAAATAGAAACCGGTTTCAAGAAAAATATTGACGGGGGGGGTAATGTGATTAAATAGAAATCAAGAAATCGGTTTCAGAACAGCAAAAGCACTATGATTTTTGATAAAGAGAGTGAGGGTGAAGGATGAAAAAGCGTAAAAGTGATCTGACTTTTTTAGAAAAAGTCGTAAGAAATCGGGTACTGCTCTTCATGTGTCTGCCGGCAGTGATCTTTTTCTTTATGTTCAACTATATGCCGCTTCCCGGTATCTATGTGGCATTTGTCAAGTACAATTACCGGGACGGTATCTTTGGCAGTAAGTTTATCGGACTGGATAACTTCAAATTTCTGGCCACATCCGGTCAACTGTGGACGCTGACGAAAAACACGATCTTGTATAATCTGGCATTTATCATATTGGGCAATATGCTGGCCGTATTTGTGGCAATCCTGCTAAATGAGATGCAGAGCAAGTGGTTTAAGAAAGTTTCACAGACTATCCTGTTTCTTCCTTATTTTATTTCTCAGGTATTGGTAGGGCTTCTGGTGTTCAACCTGCTGAATTATGACACGGGTTTTGTAAACGGCATCCTGAGCAGTCTGGGAATGGAACGATGGCAGCCCTATTCGGATCCGAATGTATGGCCGGTTCTGATGGTGGTGATCTACTTGTGGCAGCAGACGGGATACAACTCGGTCGTATACTTTGCATCCATCATGGGAATCGACGGAGAGATGATGGAGGCAGCCAAAGTAGACGGCGCCAACGGCTTCCAGAGAATCCGCTACATAATCCTGCCGTCCCTGAAACCGACAATCGTCATCCTGCTTCTGTTCGCACTCGGCGGTATCGTCAAGGGTAACTTCGGTCTGTTCTATAACATTGTAGGCTCGAACCCCATCCTCTATCCGACCACGGATATCATCGAGACATTTGTCTACCGCTCGACGGTGCAGAGTTTTAACTTCTCCACGGCGTCTGCGGTTGGCTTCTATCAGTCAGTCGTCGGATTTGTGATCGTAATGACAGTCAATTATATCGTGAAGAAGATAGAACCGGATTATTCACTGTTTTAGGGCATTCCCCGCACGGGTTTGAAAGAAAGGATGGAGGTTAAGAATGGCGAAGAATAAAGATATGGATTTAATGGAATCCGGCGCTAAAGTTAAGATTGGCACGACAGACAAGGTCATCAGGGGATTCGGGTATGTTTTTATAACTTTTTATGCGATCTGCTGCATTATTCCCTTTCTGATCATTATCGGCACTTCTTTTACAAATGAGTCAACGATCAGAGAATTGGGCGTACAGCTGATTCCCAAGGACTTTTCATTGGAAGCATATAAGATGGTAACGAAGAGTGGCGGCATCTGGAAATCTTACCTGCTGACGATCGTGATGACGGTGGTAGGAACCAGCGTAGGGCTTTCGATCATTTCCATGACCGGTTATGCACTGCAGAGAAGGGATTTCTTCTTTCGGAACGCGATCTCCTTCTACATCTATTTCACCAGTCTGTTCTCGGCAGGACTTGCACCTTATTATTTGTTGATGACACAGACCTATCATCTGCAGGACAGCTATCTGGCAGTACTTCTGCCGCTTCTGATGTCTCCGTGGCTGGTCATATTGATGAAGAATTTCGTGAAGGCGATCCCGCATGAGATCACGGAGTCAGGCAAGATAGACGGCGCAGGCGATATGAGGATTTTCATCTCCCTGATCCTGCCCATGTTAAAACCGGCATTGGCGACGATCGGCCTGTTCCTGGCGCTGGGTTACTGGAACGAATGGTATCAGTCGTCCCTGTTCCTGGGATCTAAGGTAGCCGTGAAGCCGCTGCAGTTTACCTTGTATGAGGTAGTCAATAAGATCGATCAGTTGAAGAATTCCGTGGCAGGACAGTTTGTCAGCCTGGCGGATATCCCGCAGGAAGGCGTTAAGATGGCCAATGCGGTTCTGGCAACCGGCCCGATCGTACTGCTGTACCCCTTCGTACAGAGATATTTTATCAGCGGTATCACCGTTGGTGCAGTCAAAGGTTGACGCTCTGGAAGCAGAGTTCAATATATAAAAACGGGCAGAGCTCGTTTGAGATTCGCACTGCGAATATAAAATGCGGAGAAGATCCGCGAAAATCTAAGAAAAGTGGAGGTAAGAAATGAAAAGGAAATTAGCGGCAGTTTTATTGGCAACATCCATGGTTGCAGGTCTTACGGCATGCGGCGGCGGTTCCGATGCTCCGGCAGCGGATGACGGTACGGCGGCGGATTCCGGCACGGCAGCAGACGAAGGTACGACGGCGGACGACGGCGCGGCGGCAGACGAAGGTACGGCGGCGGTTGAAGGTGCAGCGGCAACAGATTCCAGCGATCCGTGGGCGGATGTGGATACATCCGAGCATGTAGTCATCACTTATATGACCACAGGCGATACGCCTTCCGGCACGAAAGAAAAGTATGACGAGATGATGACGAAGCTGAACGAGATTCTGACGGAGAAGGTCAACGCGGAACTTGACATCAACTTCATCTCCTGGACGGATTATCTTTCCAACTACAACCTGACACTGGCTCGTATGGACGGCACGGTTGACCTGGTAGGTACGGCGTCCGACTGGCTGGACGCATGGCCGAATGCGAAGAACGGAGCTTTCCTTGAACTGTCAGAGGATATGCTGAAGAAGTATGCGCCTAAGACATGGGAGAGCGTTCCGGCTGAGAACTGGGAGTTGTGTAAGTACAACGGCGAGATCTATCTGATGCCGGAAGATAACTATGCGCAGTGGGTAAACCATGGTTTTACTTATCGTCTTGACTGGGCGAAGGAAGCGGGACTTGCGAACGGTGTACATAGCTGGGAGGATCTGACCACTTATTTCCGCTATGTGAAAGAAACCTATCCCGACATCATTCCATGGGATTCCGACGGTACACAGTATGCGACTATGGTCGGAGGATGGATTAGTTCTCATTCGGACTATGTTGCGATCGACGGTATCAATTCGGGCGCTATGTGGGGCGGCACGAAGGACGACCTTTATACGGTTTACTCTCCGTATATGACCGACACGGATTCTCTTGTAGAGTTTGCCAAGATGATGAAAGAATGGGATGAGATCGGTGTATGGCAGACAGACGTGCTGAATAACACGGCGGCAACGAACCGTGACGACTACAGAGTCGGTAAAGTAGCGGCTGAGCAGCATCATACGCAGACCTGGACGGATCTGGTAAGCAAAACACCGGCTAACACGATCTATCAGGATGATGCGGACGCAGCATCAGGCTTCTTCTGGTTTGGCGAGGAGGCTAAGAACCTGACAGCGCTTTCCATCACACACGGCGCTATGGCGATTTCCGCAGGCAGTGCGAATCCTGAAAGAGCATTGATGGTTTATGACTTGCTCAGAAACGATCCCGAATGCTATAAGTTGTTCTGCTATGGTGTCGAAGGCGTGTCCTACGAGATCACGGACGACGGCCTGCGGACAACACCGGAAGGCTATAACCAGGATACGGACAATATCAACGGAACGACAAACTACTGGTGGGGACGGAACGATGACCTGGAGATCAGGGACGCAAGCCGCGACTGGGATACGATCGACGCGCTGTATGCGGAGTATGACGGTCTTAAGATCGAATATCCTTACGGTCAGTTTGTTGCGGAGGTAGATGCGATTCAGGCTCAGATCCAGAATATCAATCAGATTCATGAGCAGTATATGAAGCAGATTGCATTCGGTAAATATGCCGGAACAGCGGAAGAAATCGTTGCAGAGTATCAGGCAGCGCTCGAAGGTGCAGGGATCAACGATGTTACCGCAGAATTGCAGAGACAGTTTGACGGACTCTATAAATAAGCAGGCATAAGGTATTGCCCGCAGCGTGACAGTTCTCATAGCTGTCCGCGCAGGAAAATGCCCGGTGTGGTGTTAGCTGACACTGTACCGGGCGTATTTTGTATCATAGGAAAGTGCGTCCTATGATACAAAACTGGATGCGCAGCTACGCGCGCGGAACAAAAGCTGCGCTTGTTATGGAAATTAGAACGCAAGGGTGTGCGAAGCGCACTTTTGCCAGAGGGAAGCGCATGACGCTTCGGAACGGAGGTTACTATGGAATTAAGAACAGCGTCTTCACCGAGGGATGTGAAGAATTACACCACTGAGAGATTAAGAGAGGAATTTTTGATTCAGGGCTTGTTTGTGCCGGGAGAGATCAAGCTGGTGTACAGCCATATCGACAGGATCATCACGGGGGCGGCGGTACCGACGAAAGCATTGAAACTTACGGCAGGGGATGAGCTGAGAGCCGAGTATTTCCTGCAGAGAAGAGAGATGGGTGTTATCAACATCGGGGGCGGCGGCAGGATCGTGATCGATGGAAAGGAATATGCGGTAGGGTATAAGGATGCCATGTATATCGGCATGGGTGCGCAGGATATCGTATTCGACAGCGTGGATGCGAAGGATCCGGCCAGATTCTATATAAACAGCACACCGGCGCATAAGGCATATCCTACTGTGCTGATCAAGCCGGAAGGAACACCGGAGAACGGCGTCGTGATCGTGAAAGATGAGAATAAGGTGGAGTTAGGTTCCCTGGAGGAAGCAAATCACCGGGTAATCTGCAAATATATCCTTCCCGGCCAGGTGGAGAGTTGTCAGCTGGTGATGGGGATGACGAAACTTGCTCCAGGAAGTGTGTGGAATACGATGCCCTGCCATACTCATGACAGACGGATGGAAGTTTATCTGTATTTCGAGATGCCGGAGGATGCAATAGTGATGCATTACATGGGCGAGCCGCAGGAGACAAGACATATCGTGATGAGAAATGAGGAAGCGGTCATTTCTCCCAGCTGGTCGATTCATGCAGGATGCGGTTCTCGGGCGTATACCTTTATCTGGGGCATGGCAGGTGAGAACCAGGAGTTCACTGATATGGATGATGTGGCAATGAAGGACCTGATGTAGGAATGGAGCGGAAAGAAAGGAAAGGTAGCAGCATGAATGGTTTTATGAAGAAATTTTCTCTGGAAGGTAAAGTTGCGCTGGTCACAGGGGCATCTTACGGAATCGGCTTCGCGATAGCGATGGCATATGCAGAGGCGGGTGCGACGATCGTCTTTAACGATATCAAACAGGAGCTGGTAGATAAGGGACTGGCGGCTTATAAAGAAAAGGGAATCAAGGCGTATGGTCATGTATGCGACGTGACGAATGAAGAGCAGGTACAGGCATTGGTTGCAAAAGTCGAAGAGGAGGTAGGAGTGATCGACATCCTGGTGAACAATGCGGGCATCATCAAAAGGATTCCCATGTGCGATATGACGGCCGAGCAGTTTCGTCAGGTGATCGATGTGGATCTTAATGCGCCGTTTATCGTATCTAAAGCTGTTATTCCGGGTATGATCAGGAAAGGCCACGGTAAGATCATCAACATCTGTTCCATGATGAGCGAGCTGGGGCGGGAGACCGTCTCCGCCTATGCGGCAGCCAAAGGCGGCTTGAAGATGCTGACCAAAAACATTGCTTCCGAGTACGGTGAATATAATATTCAGTGCAACGGCATCGGGCCCGGCTATATTGCGACGCCGCAGACGGCTCCGCTCCGTGAGATCCAACCGGACGGATCCAGACATCCTTTCGATCAGTTTATCATTGCCAAGACGCCGGCGGCACGTTGGGGTGAGACGGCGGATCTGCAGGGGCCGGCAGTCTTTCTGGCATCAGAGGCATCCGACTTTGTGAACGGTCATGTATTGTATGTGGACGGCGGCATACTTGCTTATATCGGTAAGCAGCCGTAGTAGCGTTACGCTTTTTCGGAAGGAGGACGTAACATAGAAGCCGAAGGATGAACTACAGGAGGACAGCTATGTTTTACGAATATGCATTGACTTATCATATGCCCTTTGGCACATTTTCCCTTTACCCGCCTGCGGCCGACCGAAAGGCATGGGAAGCGCTTGACGAGACATGGAAAAAAGATGCCGTAGCGCTTGGGCGTTCTTATCTGCACTATGCTTATCCGCAGTTGTCCGCTACAGATTTTCTGGATTTTACCATTACCGGAAACCGGGTCCGCTATGAGGAGAAGTATTTTGCCAGACGGCATGCGCTGGATGCGCTTGTGCTGGCGGAGTGTGTTCTAAATACAGGCGAATTCCTGCCGGATATCATCAACGGGATCTTCTGCATCTGCGAGGAAAGCGGCTGGCAGCTGCCGCCTCATAATTCTTATAGACGGGATACGCCGCAGCTGCCGCTGCCGGATGCAGAGGAACCGGTACTCGATCTGTTCGCCTGCGAGACGGCAGCCGTTCTGGCCACAGTCTGTTACCTGATCGGAGAGCAGCTTGACGGTTTTGATCCCGTTATCTGCAAAAGGATCCGGCACGAACTGGAGACACGGATTTTTCAACCCTATCTTTCCGAACATTTCTGGTGGATGGGGAACGGAGAGGAGCCGATGAATAACTGGACAGTCTGGTGTACACAGAATGTTTTGCTGGCCGTTTTCCTTACGGCGACGAAGGAGGATTTCCGGCGCTGCGTGATCGAAAAGGCCTGCCGCAGCATCGATTATTTTCTGGCGGAGTATGGAGAGGACGGATGCTGCGACGAGGGAGCACTGTACTACCGCCATGCCGGACTATGCCTTTTCAATGCGCTGGAGATTTTGAATGCGGTCACTTATGGCCATTTTGCAAGTCTGTATCAGGAGACTAAGGTGCGCAATATTGCGGCTTATCTTATGAATGTGCATGTACAGGATAAATATTATGTGAATTTTGCGGACTGCTCGCCTGTGCCGGGCAGGTGCAGCGCAAGGGAATTTCTGTTTGCCAGACGTACCGGGAATCAGGAGATGGCGGCATTTGCCGCGCAGGATTTTATGAGAGGCCTGCCGCAGACAATGCTGCTGCCCGGAGAGAACAACTTGTATTACAGGCTGCAGAATGCTTTTACCGTGAAAGAGATAGTCGCATATGCCGCTGGTGTGGCGGCAGCGCCGATAGACTATACAGATATTTTCTATCCGAGCACGGGACTTTTTATTGCCAGGGATGCAGTCTATTTTCTGGCGGTGAAGGCTGGGGGTAACGGGGACAGTCATAATCACAATGATACGGGCAGCTTTACGATTTATAAGAACGGTTTTCCGCTATTGATCGATGTGGGAGTGGAGAGTTATACGAAGAAAACCTTTTCGCCGCAGCGATATGAGATTTGGACGATGCAGTCGGCGTACCATAATCTGCCGACGGTCAACGGCTGTATGCAGAAGGAGGGGAAGACATATAAGGCAGTGGATACAAGCACACGGTTCGGAGAGGAGAGCTGTGAGATCAGGATGAATCTTGCGAAGGCTTATCCGGCACAGGCGGGGCTTAAGTATTACAACCGCCGGGCCGTATTGGTGAAGCGGCAGGAGATACGGATCGAGGATACGTTCGGCTTTGTGGAGGCTGCAGACGACAATGCGGATGCTGCTGCCTATGACAGAAAGCAGGTCATCCTGAGCCTGATGACATATGAGAAAGTGGTTCCGGTGTCGCAGGAGCAGAGAGAGGGACTGCTGCTGAAGATTGGTGATAAAGGCGTTATATACATTACAGGTGGAAGGTACGTGGAGACGGAGGAGATTCCGGTTACGGATCAGAGATTGAAGACAGCCTGGGAGCATGCCGTCTATAGGACGCTGATCGAGGCGGAAGGGACGTCGCTTGCAGTGCGTATCTGCTGAAGAGATCCGCCGCAGGCCGGGAATCCTGCAAAGCAGGATTTTTTTACGAAGGCATTAACGAGGCTGCGTAAGGACGCACGATGAGAAAGGAGTATGGTTGAAGATATGGCAGTACTGGCGCTTAAAGTATTAGACAAGAATGGCAAGACCCGCTGTGTAAGTTCGGGAGAGAATCAGGTAAGCCTGGTATGCACGGCGGAATATCAGGAAGGAGACAGGGTGGTGCTTGAGACTTCCGAGAAAAATATCCATGTATGGCTGCAGGTGGATGACGCATTGGGCAGCGCATTATGCTATGTGACGGACAATGTTTCTTACGACATCCCTTTTGGTGAAAAGAGGATCTGTTATTCCCCGAAGGTTTTTTCGGGAGGCAGGCATTATCTGTGTGCGAGATGCGCCCGGGAAGACGAAATTCACGCTTACAGGAATCTGGCGCTGAATGTGTGTGACCAGCATGGAGAGACCCATTGTTATCCGCATGCTTTTGCCAATGTGGAAACGAGAGGGGAGTCAGTCTTCGCGGCCCGCAATGCAATAGATGGAGTATGCGAGAACCGTTCTCACGGGGAGTGGCCTTATGAGTCCTGGGGAATCAACATGCAGGACGATGCCGAGATGACGGTGGATTTCGGACGAGAGGTGGAGATCGATAAGATCGTGCTTTACACCAGATCGGATTTTCCGCATGACAATTGGTGGCAGCAGGTGACGCTCACGTTTTCCGACAGAACTTCAGTGGAATGGAAACTGGAGAAGAGCCGTCTTCCGCATACGCTGGCTTTCAAAGCAAAAAAAGTAAAATGGGTGAAACTGGAGAAGCTGATCAAAGCGGACGATCCGTCTCCATTTCCGGCGCTGAGCCAGATAGAGGTGTATGGAAGAGATGTGCGCTGACCGCAGTCTGACGTCCGTGACCGGCGGCGATCAGAGGATGGTGCGTCAGCTGTCTGCCGCCGGCAGCGTCAGATAATTGAGCACACCTTCCGGCACGCCTGTCCCACGTTCTAAAAGCGCTACCAGTCCGAGAATCGTATCTTCTGAATCTTCTGCAGTGGCGGAGAGGAAAGTATTGTTCAGTTTGACGGCCAGTACGATCAGTACGATCTCGGCGAGGGCAGCCGGGCGATCGAAATGGATCTCACCGGCAGCAATGCCCTGCCTGATGATCTCTGTCAGGCTGGGTTTCAGCTCCGCAATCAGGTGATTCATATATTTCTGGTGTAGAAAGGCACTCTCCTGCGCGTTAGCGGTGACGGTGTTATCCTGACTCAAAAAGGCATCCGAAGAGTTGCGGCATGCCTGCAGGATCATGGCCATGCGCGTGAACGGAGAGATTTCCGTCTGGCCTGCAAGGCTCTTTGCTGTTTTCAGAGGTTTCTCATAATTTCTTTCGATCAGGGCATCAAGTATCGCTTCTTTAGAAGGAAAGTAGTAGTAGATGCTCCCCTTGCCGATTCCGGCCTTTTTCGCAATATCACTGACGGAAATATTCTGTAGGGTCTGATCCTCCAGCAGTTGATGGAGTGCGTCTAAAATTCTGTCATATTTCTTCAAGTCCGGCATGGGAAACCTCCGTGTCAAATGCATGATCGATAAATATTATAAGCAATCATATCACAAACTGTATTGACGGACAATTATAAATATTGCCATAAAAAGAGAAAAATTTTCTCTATTAATTATCTGAAAATGTAGTTGACCGATGGTCGAAATATGTGTTACTGTTTTTGTATACAGATTCGACCAATGGTCGAAACGTAGGAAATGCGATGACCCAAACAGGAAACCTGAGGGGAGAAGAAGGAGGAGTCAGTATGACGTATGCAGATCTGTTTTACGAGATCAAAGGGAAATTTATGGGAGCCGATGTGAGCGATATTCATGAACATCTGGCATTCCAGTTCAACATCGAGGATGAGGAGGCAGGCGGCGCCTTTTATGTGGAAGTGAAAGAAGGCGTGCTGTATGTGGAGCCCTATGAGTATTATGACAGAGATGCCATGTTCATCTGCGCACCTGATGTGCTTCTGGGCATCGCTGACGGAACGATCGATCCGGTAGCTGCATTCACAGAGCAGAAGCTGCGGGTGGAAGGTAATATCGAGAAGGCGCTGCGGCTTAAGGAGATCATCGAGATGAAGAAGAAAGCTGCGGAGGAAAGGAGCATCGCGAAGAAAGCGGCAGACAAAGTGGTGGACACGGTTGTAAAGACGGTGGCCAAAAAAGTAGTAGAGAAAGAAAACAAGAAGAGTAAGAAATAGACGGAACAAGAAGCAATAGTAATAGAAGCAAAAGATATTAAGAAGATTGTGGCGCTGAGGATCAGTAAAGACTGATAACAAGTGCGCAAGACAAGAATAATATGGACAGAAATAATAAAAATAAGAAAGAAGATGGTAAGACGATGGGAGCATTGAAGAACATCGTTGCGGCAGCAGGAATCCTGGCCGCGGCAGGGGTAGGCGAGACGGTATATTTCTACAACAGGACCATGAAGCGGGGGAACGCGAAGACGGAGAGGACGACGAAGATGTCCGGCACGGACTGGCAGCAGTACTTTCCACTGATGGAGGAAAGAAAAGGGTTTGTGATGGCCCAGCCGCACAGTGACGTGTATGTGACATCGTTTGACGGGCTGAGGCTTCATGCTACTTATTTTCCGGCGCTTGCTGAGGAACAGAACGTAAAGGCAGAAGAAAGTGCGCTGCAGGCAGAGCGGGAATCGCAGGAAGAAGCACAGCACAGTGCTATGGCATCGGATAAGCGGGAAACCGGGAAGCCGGCAAAGGTCAAGAAGGCCGTGATCTGTTTCCACGGTTACACGGGTGAAGGACTCAGCAATCATATGGCGATCGCCGATTATTTCCTGAAACACGGGTACGCCATGTTGCTGCCGGATGCGAGAGCCCATGGGGAGAGCGAAGGTGAGTACATCGGCTTTGGCTGCCTGGACAGGAAGGATGCATTGGAATGGATCGACTGGTTGATCAGAGAGTGCGGCGAAGATGTGGAGATCATGCTTTTCGGCACGTCTATGGGCGGTGCGACAGTGCTGATGACCAGCGGCTTAGAGCTGCCGGTCAATGTGAAAGGTATTGTTTCCGACTGCGGCTTCACGTCTCCCAAGGAAGTGTTCACCCATGTGCTGAACAATATGTATCATCTGCCTGCGTTCCCGGCCATTCAGGGAGCGGATCTGATCAACAGGAAGCTTGCAGGTTACGGCATGGATGAATGTAACGCCAAGTATGAAGTGCAAAAGGCCCAGGTGCCGATTCTTTTTATACACGGTTCGGCAGACACATTCGTACCTTGCAGTATGTGCGATGAGATCTACGAGAACTGCCGCTCACCGAAGCGCAGGTTGATCGTGGAAGGGGCGGCTCATGCGGAGAGCTATTATAAAGATATGGCAGCTTATGAGAAAGAGTTGGATGAGTTCGCGGAAGAAATCTTTTGAGGAAACATGGCGGAGATGACTGCGGAAAATCAAATTTGTTTGCGGCCTTCGCAAAAAACTGCTTCGGCATGGAGGATAAAATGAAAACTAGAAAAGGTTATAAGACATACCCGCTGACAGTGGCACAGAAATTCCATAACTATTATGCGCAGCACTGTCCGGGCAAGGAGGTCCTGAACGTAGGCACAAGCCTGACGATCGAGTTCGAGTTAAATATTGAGGAACTCCGGAAAGCCATTTATAAGGCGTACGAACGGTGCGAGTCTATGCGGGCACGCCTTGCCTATGATCAAAAGGAACAAGAATGGTATCAGTATATCGTGGAAAAGGAAGAACGTGAGATCGAGTTCGTAGACTTTACGGGCAAGACCATGGAGGAAGCAGAGGCTGAGATGACGGCCTGGACGCGGATACCTTTTGATAAGGAAGACGAGCCGATGAACAGGGTAGTGCTCATTAAGATGCCGGACGGCTTTGAGGGCATGTACCTTGTGGGAGACCATAGATTCCTGGACGCGCAGTCATTGATCGGTTTCATGAAGGATGTGATCGAGTTGTACTGTAACGCGAATTTCGAGAACATTCCTTATCCGGCCGATATGCGCTCTTATATCGAGCAGGTGGAAAAGGATCTGGCTTATGAGAACGGCAGTAAGGCACAGGCCAGAGACCGGGCTTACTTCCGGAAGCTGATCGAGGAGTCGGAGCCGATTTACAATGGTATCGAAGGGCCGGGTAAACTGGCGGCGGCAAGAGCGGCTACGGGCAACCCCAATCTGCGTGCGGCGCCTACCGGATCGGACAGTTTTGCGGCAGCCATCGATATTTTCCATCTGGAGGAGGAGCCTACGAGAAGGTTGATGACCTTCTGTGAGCAGCAGCATATTTCGCTGCAATGTCTGTTGGTGATGGGAATCCGTACCTATCTGCAGAAGATCAACCAATGTGACGATGTATCCATGCAGATCGCCTATGCGCGCCGGGCTACCTTGCAGGAGAAAAAGTCGGGCGGTACCAGGATACACTGTTTCCCCTTCCGGACAGTTATTTCGGAGGAAAAGACTTTCCTGCAGGGAATCCGCGAGATTAGGGACAGGCAGAATGAGGTGTTCCGGTATGTAAACTTCAATCCGGGGGAATATCTTGGGTATCGGAGTCAGCTCTATGCGCCGCCGCGCGGCATGGGGTATGAGACGGTGTCACTTACCTATCAGCCGGCGACTCTGCGGGAAAAAGGCCTGACCGATCTGGGCGGTATTCGGTACAAGACGAAACGGTACTGTAACGGGTATTATTCGGACGGTCTCTATCTTACGGTGATGCACCGGTCGGAGGATAACGGGCTGGATTTCAGCTTCGAGCACCAGACGAAGGCGTACAGCAGAGAACAGCTGGAGTATTTCTATTATTATATCTGTAAGATCATGTTTAAGGGAATCGAGAATCCGGATCTGAAGATCGGAGAGATCATCAGACTTGTGTAGTTGGGGTTTGAGGGATAAAGGAGTCAGGATATATATGGATCATTGACAGGAAAGGATGAATGGAAATGTTAGAGCAGTTAAAGGATATCATTGTGAATTATGTGGAAGTGAAGAAGGAAGATATCAAGCCGGAATCCCGGTTTATCGAAGAGTTGGGATTCACCTCGTTTGACTTTATGAGTATGCTGGGTGAGATCGAGGATGTGATGGATATCGAGATCGATCAGGAGGAAGTGGTCGATATCCGCACCGTGCAGGAAGCGGTGGATTATCTGGAGAAACTGGTATAGCCGGCGAATATTCTTTTTTCAGGATTTTGCAAAGAGATTGCTGATCGTAGTGTGATCTGTGTTTGGGTGGCGTGCGGGGCACGTGAAGGGAGAAGTTATGAACGAATTGCGCAGTACTATTTATGAGCTGCTTGTAAAGGCACAGGAGGCTTACGGCTCACAGGATGCCATCCGGTATAAGGTGAAGGAAGCCGGAGACGGCGGTAAGAAAGAGACGAAGGTAGCGGCGAAGACGTATACGCAGCTGCGTCAGGACAGTGAGCATTTCTCGGCGGCGTTGAAGAAATTGGGAGAGCAGGGAAAGCATATAGCTCTGGTGGGAGCCACGTCCTATTCCTGGATCGCAGGATATTACGGGATCGTAAATGGCGGCAGCGTGGCAGTGCCGCTGGATGCAAACCTTCCGGCGGAGGATCTTTGTGAGCTGCTTGACAGGGCGGATGTGACCACCTTCCTCTATGATGCGTCGAAGGAAAATGTGGCGCTTATGGCGGCAGAGAAGTGTCCGAAATTAGTCAATATCATTGCTATGGAAGAAGGCACGGCAGTTCCGAATGCTCTTTTCATGTGGGATCTGATCAAAGAGGCTACAGAACGGGATGACTTTCAGCCAAAGCCCGAGGATCTGGCGACCATCATGTTTACTTCGGGTACTACAGGTAAGAGCAAAGGCGTTATGCTCACCCACAGGAATCTGGCGGAGAATGCCACGGCCCTTGATATGGGCTATGAGCCGGGTATGGTGGTGATGAGTGTGCTGCCGATTCATCATGCATACTGTCTGAGTATGGATATCCTGAAGGGGACTAGCATCGGCGCGATCATCTGTATCAATGATTCGCTGTTGCGGGTGGCCAAGAATATCAAACTCTTTGAGCCCAATATGATCTTAATGGTACCGCTTATGGTGGAGACACTGGCCAAGAAACTGGAGGAGGCATCCCTGATTCCGGCGCCTCTTGTAAAGATTAAGGTATTCGGCAGACAATTCCACACTATATGCAGCGGCGGGGCGTATCTGAATCCGGCCTACATCGATCTGTTTAAAAAGTACGGGATCAAGATCCTGCAGGGCTATGGCATGACGGAGTGTGCACCGGTCATCAGCACCAACTGTGACAATGCATTCAAGGCGGGATCCATCGGTCAATGTATGCCCAACTGTGAGGTAAAGATCGTAGACGAGGAAATCTGGGTGAAAGGAACCAGCGTGATGCAGGGCTATTACCAGATGCCGGAGGAGACGGCACAGACTCTGGAGGATGGCTGGCTGAAGACGGGCGACCTGGGTTACATAGATGAGGATGGTTTCCTCTTCCTGACCGGGCGTAAGAAGAACCTGATCATTACGCCTAACGGTGAGAACGTATCTCCGGAAGAAATCGAGAACAAGATTGGCGCCAACCGGCTGATACAGGAGGTGCTGGTGCGCGACAGTGAAGGTGTGATCGAGGCAGAAATCTTCCCGGATTATGAATACGCAGCCAAGAAGAAGATCAAGGATCTGCAGGCTCAGCTGCAGTCCATCATCGACGAGTACAATAAGACGGCGCCGCTTTACAAGAGAATCTTCAAGTTAAAGATGCGCGACGTGGAATTTGAAAAGAATACGACGAAGAAGATCAAGAGATTTTGATTTTGGAAAAATGCGGCATTGTATGGGACGACTGAGAAGCTGTTCTAAAAAAGGGAGGCGAACGCCTCCCTTAATTGTTCATTCATCATTCGGATATTGCTTCCGCCAGAATCCTGACACATGTGTCAATTCCTAGATTACCCGCATTCAGGAACAGGTCGTAGTATTCAGGTGCGCCCCATTCCCAGTTTGTAACGGAATTGTAGAACCCGCTTCTTCGCTTATCATTGCGCTTCAGTGCATTTTCGGCTTCTGCCTGTTGGATTCCTTCCCGTTCGATCGCTCTCTGGATCCGTTTCTGTTTGTCGGCATAGACGAACACCCGCAGTGCATTCTTACGCTCTCTCAGAATATAGCCGGAAGCTCTGCCGACGATCACGCAGTTTCCTTTCTCGGCAGCTTCTTCAATGATCCGCTCTTCCTCCAGGAAAAGCTTGTCTGCCAGAGGCAGTTCTCGGTTGCCGGAGAGACCGCCCAGGCCGGTTTTTGCAAGATTCATCAGAATACTGCCGGAAGTACTCTCGTCCAGATTCTCGATCTGAAAGTAAGGAATCTCCAGATTTTTCGCCGCTTTGATGAGAATGTTTCTGTCATAGAGTTTATAGCCGAGTGCGTCAGCCAGTTTCTTACCGATCTCATTTCCGCCGCTGGCATACCGGCGTTCTATCGTTACGATATTATACATAAATGCATCCCCCTTTTTCTGTTATTTTTCTCTTAAATCTATTATAAACACTCTTTTTGGATATCTCAATTTGTTTTTTTAGAAAATTTATAATAATTGTCTCAAATTCTTTATTGCGGTATGCTTTTGTCGAACGTGAATGTGAGGACACACTTTGGTAGACAACATGGGGTAGAACGCTATTGCAAGCGGATATATCCGTCCAGTGAATCCCGGATTTCTTGTACCGTCATGGATTCGCACTGCCATAGGCTGCTGTTATGCCCCATGGGACTCAGCAGAAAATCGTCCTTGCGATCCCGATCGACGACGAAGAGCAAGGTATAGCATAAGGTCTCGCCTTTATCTAACTGCTGATAGAAGAAGGATTTGCGTTCTTCGCCCTGGGTGTGGGTTGCCGTATCGATATAGACGGCGCTGTTATCCATCTGCAGATAGTATTTTTCGGCAGGAACGGCGTCATAGTAATCTTCAGCCCAGGTGTAGGAACCGCTCGGGGTCTTTTCGATATAAGTCAGGTCAAAGTTCAACGAAGTTTCGTAGGCGGCGGCCTCGGCATCGAGACAGGATGCTTCCACATCTACACGAAGGATCACCTGTTCCGTTTTCTCTTCTGCCAGCAATTGCCCGTCTTTGTCATAGTGCTGTCTTGTGTAGGGACGAAGAGTTTTATCCGGATTCAGCCATCCGTCGAATCTGCTGTAGTCGAAGAAACCGTCCGGCGAGAATCCTTCAATACTGTCCAAGAATGCATAGTCCGTGATCTTGTAACTGTGAGATGCGTCATAAAGACGCAGCTCTTCTCCCAGTGCATGGATCTTGTCCTGGGGGATTCCCTGCTGCATAAGGTCATCCCATCTGCCGGAGGCATCTGACTGTGCCGCAGCTGCCGCTGCCGCCTCTTTCTCCCGCAGTTCTTTGTCTTCCTCGAGTTCATAGCTGCCATCTTTGATCCGTTCGATCTTCAGTGCTTCGGCGAACTGCAGCAGTTCCTCACGGGGGACAGAATAGTCGGCCCGGATGTCGAGGACATATCCCTCATGTTCATTGAAGATCAAAAGCCAGGTAGCGGTAAGATATTTCCCGGCTTCCTGGAAAGTGATCACATCCGCTGCCATACCGCCTATCTGTGTATGTTCCACCTGTTCTATGTCCTCCACCACGATCTGGCCGTTGACCTGTTCCAGCGCCGCCATGGTGTAGACAGGCATGACAGTGATCCAGCGGTCGTCTGTCTGGCTTCTGTATTGCCCGGAACCATCGTCAGTCATGCCTTCCGGCAGATAGTTCGCCGTCACCTGATATTCTCCGGGAACCAGGTCATAGTTCAGTTTAAATTCATAAGTGATCTTGTCGTCCTCTTCCTGTACAGTCTTCTGAAAATAGGAGACTGCCGCGTATACACCTGACGGTACGGCTATGGCCAGTACAACGGCGGCTGCCGCTCCTGCCAATCGTTTATAGGTAACTTGGCGTCTGCCTATGGTATGGGAAGTTCTTCTGCCTGTTTGTACCTTTGCAGCAGAATCTTGAGATTTTCTTTTGCGCATGTTCTTGTTTTCCCCTTTCCGAATGATATTGTATGCTTCCTGCAGACGGTCTTCCACCACCTGCGGAAGTCTGTTTTCTCTGTTTATGTTATTCATCATTGCCTCCGTTCCGAAGCGCTTTACACTGAGGACGCAGACGGAATATCAGATCCTGTTCTGCGGTCGATAGAATTTGTGACGCTTCGACACAAATTCAACCTTGTGATCCCTTTACATGATTGGCGGTCAGCTCATCCCGCAGCGCCTCCCGTCCGCGTTTCAGGCGGGTGGCTACGGTGTTTTCCTTCATTTCCATATAGGATGCGATTTCTTTGACTTTCAGGCCGTAGACATAGTATAAGGTAAAAATGCTGCGGTCCTGTTCTCTGAGCGGTTCGATCAGTTCACGGAATTGTCTGGTGCCGTCGCCTGTCACTTGTGCTTCTGTTTCCGACAGATCCTCCGCGGGAATAGTTCTTTTCTGCTTCTTGAGGATATCCTTACAGTGATTGATAAGAATACGGATCATCCATGTCTTGAAATAGGCATCCTGTCGCAGAGAGCCGACTTTTTCATAGCAGGTGAGGACAGTTTCCGACATGGCATCCGCCACGTCCTCTTCCTCCTTGAGAAAGCCGTGGGCAACTCTGTACATACTCAGCTTGTTTTGCTCGATCAGTTCTATGAAGGCTTCGGCATCACCCCTTTTTGCCTTTTTAACTAGCAGTTCCACCTGTTTTATCTCCTTTCTGGCAAGAGTACGGCCTTCGATCGGACGCGCTTTGCCGATAAAAGTATACTGCGGAGTTTCACCGGATATAATACGGTCAGTGCACTAAATTGCAGTGCGATAGTCTGTTGTGTGACAGCGCCGGCCGGGTGCTCACATGGTAAGTCCAGAATGCCTGCATGGCAGTTCATAGTTTCTGTTATCTTACACCTATTAGACTGTCGTGAGGCGAAGAAAATTGCAGATGTTCATTCTTTTTTAGAGAAATGTCAGTATATGTCAAAAAAGGGCGCTATTTACAGGCAAAATTGAAATTTGAAAGCGCAGTTGGATTGAAAAAAGAGCGAAAGTCTGGTAAGATAGGATGATGCCGCAGAGAGTGCGGCGGAATGGAGAGTAAAATGGGACGACAAAAGCAGAGACACGTACATAAGGAATCCTTTTCCGTGCTTCTGATTCCGAACACGGGAGGAATGAGCAGACAGTTCCATGTGACGCGGTTTTCTTTCCGGCTGTGTGTAGGTGCGCTGATCCTCGTGTTGCTGGTAGTCGCGGGAGCGGTCGGCTGGGCGGGATATCAGTTCAACCGTCAGGAGAACGTGCGTAAATTGATAAAGCAGCAGGAAGAGCAGATCAAAACGCTGGAAGCGCAAAAGCAGGCGCTGGAACAGGAGAAAGGAACACTTCTTGCCCAGATGGAGACGTTGGAACAGGAGAAAACGGCGGCGGTAGAAGCGGCGTCTGAGACGACGGCAGAAAGCGAGACGAAAGCGGAGAGCACCCCGGAGAAAGATACGTCTGTGCCGCGGAGGTATCCTTATACGGGCATCAGTACGGTACTGTCAGATTATTCCGCGCAGCAGCCTTATCTTTCTCTGAATACCCATTCGGACGGCAATGTGGTAGCTACGGGGGACGGTATGGTGGTGACTGTGGATTCGGACGATACATACGCACATATCATCGAGGTGGAACATAACAATGGCTATAAGACGCGTTACATGTGTCGCCAGGAGGCACAGACCCAGATGCAGGTGGGTGCCCAGGTGCAGGCAGGAGATATTCTGCTGACAGTGCTGGAGGACGATACGCAGCTGGATTATCAGATTCTTTTTGAAGAAGAAGCGATCGATCCGCTCACGGTATTTGAGGCGAAGGGATAATAAGGTAAAAGGAGGATGAATATATGTTGGGTAAGAACAAAAGCAATGTTTCCGATATGGAGACGAAAGTGAAGGTGGGCACCATACTCGGGGACGGCGCGGTGTTTGAAGGCGATCTGAAGGCACCGGAAGCCGTGCGGATCGACGGTACCGTTAACGGTAATTGTACCTGCGAGAAGGAATTGGTTCTGGGGAAGAACGGACATGTGAAGGGTAACATCTATGCTCAGCACGTGATCGTTTCCGGCCGGGTAGACGGCGATATCGCCGCGCAGGGTAAGCTGGAACTTCTCTCTACCGGTAAGATCGTAGGGAACGTTACTGCCAGATCTCTTGTGATCGACGAGGATGCAAGCTTCGACGGCAGATGTACGATGACGACTTCCCAGGGGGAAGGAGCAGTGAAGCGGATCGGCACATCTCAGACGGAAACAGCGGCAGAGAATACTGCTTCTGAGAAATAGAAAGCGACAGGCATGATACATACGATAGATCCGGTCTTTGACGAGCACTCTAAAATACTGATCTTAGGCAGCTTCCCCTCTGTGAAGTCACGGGAGCAGCAGTTTTTCTACGGGCATAAACAGAATCGTTTCTGGAAAGTTTTAGCTCAGGTTCTGAAATGCGGCGTGCCGGAGGATATCCCGCAGAAAAAGGCCATGCTGACAGAGCATCATATCGCGGTTTGGGATGTGATCGCCAGTTGTGAGATCACAGGGTCTTCTGATGCGAGCATCCGGGATGTGAAGCCCAATGATCTGTCACGGATCCTCTCTGTCGCAGACATCCGGACGATCTATTTGAACGGCGGCAAGGCTTATCAGTTGTATCAGAAATATATCTTTCCGGTCACTGGCCGGGAGGCATATCCGCTGCCTTCCACCAGCCCGGCCAATGCGGGTTACTCGCTGGAGCGTCTGGTAGAAGCGTGGCAGGTGGTAGGCAGTCTGCCTGACTTATAGTTAACGACATTAGAAATTTCGTTTTTGGCCTTGCAGGTGCTTCCGTATATGGCTCCTGCAAGAGACGGAAACAGAAATTTGTTATGTCGTTTACTATAAGTCATGGACGTGAGAATTGAACTTTAAGGAAGCATGAAAGAACCCCGGTTGTCTCAAGAACTGAGACAGCCGGGGATTTATCAATGTGCCAGTCTGTTTAGCCTGTTGGCCTTGTGATGTTCTTTCCAGACGGTCTTTTTGTAGGCGAACAGATCTTTCCAGATGGTCGGATGGAACAGCAGCAGTAATGGGAACAATTCCAGGCGCCCGGCCAGCATGTCAAACATCAGGACATACTTGGAAAAAGGGGAGAAGAATGCGAAGTTGCCTGTAGGACCGACC
Source organism: uncultured Lachnospiraceae bacterium (assembly GCA_910588215.1). Classification (GTDB taxonomy): domain Bacteria; phylum Bacillota; class Clostridia; order Lachnospirales; family Lachnospiraceae; genus UBA3282. The sequence goes on along the minus strand of CAJUQJ010000040.1, from coordinate 10,611 downwards.
AGTTCCAGACCAGGGCCGATATTGTTGATGGTGGCAGCCACTGCGGTAAAGGAGGTCACCAGGTCCGTATTCTCGAAAGAGATGAGGAATACGGAGAGGACAAAAAGTACCATGAATGTGATCATATACACGTTGATGGAACGGACCACATCATGATCTATGGGCTTGCCGTCCATCTTGATCTTCTTGACACTCTTCGGGTGGATATAGGAAAAGAATTCCTTCCGCACCGTCTTAAACAATACTACGAAGCGGGATACTTTGATACCGCCGCCGGTACTGCCGGCACAGGCGCCTACGAACATCAGAAGCACCAGGATGACCTTGCTGCTTTCCGGCCATTGTTGGAAATCGGTGGTGGAAAAGCCGGTGGTGGTGATGATGGAAGCCACCTGAAAAGCAGCCTTAGTCACGGCGTCGAAGATGCCAGTGCAGGTTTTCAGGATATTAACGGTAATGACCGCTACGGAGGCAAGAATGATCAGCAGGTAGCATCGCACTTCCTCCATATGTAGAAACTCTTTTAGCTTACGGAACAAGAGCAGACAGTAGGCGTTGAAATTAACGCCGAAGAGGATCATGAAAACGGTAACGACCCATTGCAGATACGGTGAGTATCCGCCGATACTGTCATTCTTGATGCCAAATCCGCCGGTTCCGGCCGTGCCCAGGCTGGTACAGACAGCGTCGAAAAGGGGCATTCTGCCGGCAACCAGCAGAATGGTCTCTACGACGGTCAGTCCGGCATAGATCAGATACAGGATCCGTACGGTATCTTTCATCTTCGGCACCAGCTTACCAACGGAGGGACCCGGGCTCTCCGCCCGCATCAGGTTAATATTGGAACCGCCGCTCATGGGAATGATGGCAAGCAGAAATACCAGTACGCCCATGCCACCTATCCAATGGGTAAAGCTGCGCCAGAACAGGGAACAATGGGAGAGTGCTTCCACATCACTTAAGATGCTGGCACCGGTAGTGGTGAAGCCGGATACCGTCTCAAACAACGCATCTGTAAAGGACGGGATCTCACCCGTCAGGCAGAAGGGAATCGCACCGAAGATACACAGGAAGATCCAGCTGAGGGCGGTGGCGATACAGCCCTCTTTCAGATAAAAAACGGTGTTCTTCGGTTTCCGCATGCTCATCAGGACACCGAGAGCCAGGCAGCCTGCGGAAACCGGCAGGTACCAGAGTCCTTCTTTTTCCTGATAAATAATTGCAATAAGACAGGGCAGCAGCATCAATGCCGCCTCTGTCTTTAAAATACATCCTAAGATATAACGAATAATAGAGCTGTTCATGATTATCCTCGTGTTATTATGTTATTTCTGGACGTCCGTATCCAGTTTCATCACACCAACATAAATAGAAGTGGTCTAAAGCGCTTCGGAATGGAGGAAACGTTGATTCAAAGATGTCCGGTCAGTTCAAGATATCCTGAAGCACTTTAAAACCTGTATGCGTGGTCACCACCATCACGGTATCGCCGACCTGGATAGAATCCTGACCGCTGGGGATGATGATAGTGCCTTTTCGGTTAATGAAAGAGATCAGCAGCCCCTTTTTCAGGGAAAGCTGTGCCAGTGGGACACCCGTCACAGTGGATTCGCTCTTCACCCGAAATTCGATGGCTTCTACGCGGAAGTCAAACATGTGGTAGAGGGTTTCGATGTTGTTGCTGTTCATGGATGCCTTCTTCGCGCGGACATAGGCTATGATCGCTTCCGAGGCAATGTAACGGGGATAGATGACGCTGTCCATGTTCAGACCGCTTAAAACCCCCTTGTAGTTGGTGCGGTTGATCTTGGTGATGACTTTGGCATGGGAGACATGTCTGGCGTGAAGCGTAAGCAGAATGTTCTCCTCATCGATACCGGTCAGGGGCACGAAGGATTCCACGTACTCGATGCCTTCTTCCCGCAGCAGCTCTTCACTTGTGCCGTCGCCGTTGATGATGACGGCTTTAGGCAGCAGGATACTCAGTTCTTCACAGCGCTTGGGGTTGCTGTCGATGATCTTGACCGAGATGCCCATGTGGAGCAGCTGGGAGGCAAGATAATAAGAGGACTTACCGCCGCCGATGATCATGGTGTTCTTGACCGCATGGGTCTTGAAACCGATCTTTTCTAAGAATGATTTTGCGTCCCGCCTGGTGGAGACGAAAGAAATGCAGTCGCCCCGCAGTATCCGGAAATTACCGGAAGGGATGTAGATCTCGCTGTCACGTTCTACGGCGCAGATCAGGACATTGTCGGCAATATTCTTGCCCACGGTCTTGCCCAGGTCGGCGACCATCATGCCGTCTAACAGGTTGTCTTCCGGCACTTTGAACTTGATCATCTCCGCCTGGCCGTGTGCAAAAGTGTCTACTTCCAGTGCGGTAGGGAGATAGAGGATGCGTGCCATCTCGCGGGACGCCTCCAGTTCAGGGTTGATGATCATGGCAAGCCCCAGCCGTTCTCGTAAGTAATTGGCTTCCATGCTGTAGTCCGGCGTGCGGACTCTGGCGATGGCGGAACAGCTGCCAACGCGCTTGGCCACGGTACAGCACAGCAGGTTCAGCTCATCCGAGTCCGTGACTGCGATGATCAGGTCTGTGTGGTCTATGTCTGCCTCTTTCTGGACGCTGAAGCTGGCGCCGTTGCCGACGACGCCCATTACGTCATAAAGATTGGTCAATTCCTGTATTTTCTGTTGGTTCTTGTCGATCAGGGTGATGTTATGTCCTTCCTTGATCAGCTGGGCGATCAGTGTCTGTCCGACCTTGCCGCAGCCGACGATGATGATCTGCAGTCCCTGTTCGACAGGTTTCTTTTGCTTGAACATTGTCTCTCCATTCCGAAATAGGGGATTTCTTCTCTATTGCTGCCAGTGTCAAAGGGCAGGAAACAGACCATGGCCGATACACTGGCATACGCAAATATATATATCACCTTGCAGGGAAAAAATCAATAGACTTTACATATATTTAAGGGTTTCTTAACCTTCCCGCAACCAATATTTTCTATCCTGACAACTGGAGTGGGTTGCGCAACCAAGGCAGCGTCTTTATGCTGGAAATGAATAAAAAAAGAAAGCAAAGAAAGGAACATTGAAAATGGAAGAAAGATTATTTACGAAGGACTTCACACTGGTGGTGATCGGGCAGATCATCTCTCTGTTTGGCAATGCGGCCGTCCGGTTCGCAATGCCCTTGTACTTATTAAATCAGACAGGTTCGTCTGCGCTGTACGGTACAGTGATGGCATGCGCTTTTATCCCGTCGATCTTGCTGTCGCCGGTGGGCGGGATGATCGCCGACCGGGTGAACAAGAGAAATATTATGGTGGTGCTTGATTTTACTACGGCAGCGCTGCTTCTTGGCTATCTGATGCTGCAGGGAAGATTGAACCTGGTCTTTCTGCTGACAGTGACGTTGATGCTGCTATTCGGGATCGCGGGAGCTTATCAGCCGGCGGTGCAGGCGAGCATACCGGCACTGGTGGGCCAGGAGCACTATATGCAGGCCAATGCGGTCATCAATATCGTCAGCTCTTTTGCGGCACTGCTGGGACCGGTGTTTGGCGGTATCCTGTACAGTATCTACGGGCTGCTGCCGATCCTGGAAGTGGGGATGGCCTGTTTCGTACTGTCTGCGGTGATGGAGATTTTTATCACGATCCCCTATGAAAAACAGGAGACAAAAGGCAGTATCTGGAAGATCATGGGACAGGATATTAAGGAGAGCTTTTGCTTTATCCGCAAGGAAAAACCGTTTATCGGTAAAGGCCTGGTCGTGATATGCTGTGTGAACCTTTTTTTCTCGGCGCTGATCAATGTGGGGCTTCCCTATCTGGTCACTGAGGTGCTGCCGTTTACCGATTCTCTGGCGAACAGGCTGTATGGATATGCGCAGGGAGCGCTGGCGGCAGGTGGCATTGTGGGCGGTATTGGCGCCGGTATCCTGGCGCAGAAACTGCAAGTCAAGAAGGTAGGAAACTTGCTGGGCATTGCCGCGCTGTGTCTATTTCCGGTAGGGATTTCGCTGCTTTTGGCGGAGTCGGAGATGGTAGTCTATCTGATCTTGACCGTCTGCTGCTTTGTGATCATGGTGATGGCTACTGTTTTCACTATACAGATCATGGCCTTCGTGCAGACAGAGACACCGCAGCATCTGGTCGGCAAAGTCATTGCACTCTGCATGATGCTCTCCATGTGTGCGCAGCCATTCGGCAATGCGATGTATGGTTTCCTGTTCGAGATATGCGCCGGGCATGAAGCAGTGGTGGTGCTGGCAGCGGGCGTGATATCCTTTGCGGTGGCGATATGGGCACGGAAGGTATTCTCAGCGCAAAGTGCTTCGGAATAGAGGAAAAGATATGTCACAAAGATGTGAGACGGCTTCTGAAGATAACGGTGGATTTGTGGTCGGGATGTGGTAAAATAGGATATGGAACTGTATTACGACTGCGAAGGGAAATCGTTATGTTTGAGCTTTTATTGAATTTGGATGGAAATATCTTGTTGTTTCTGCAGGAGCATATAAGGAATCCGTTGATGACCCCGATCCTGAGACTGATCACGACGCTGGGAAACGGCGGTGCGGTTTGGATCGCGTTTACGGTACTGCTCTTGTGTATTCCGAGGACGCGGAAAGTAGGCTGTATGGCGCTGGCGGCGCTTTTAGGCACGCTGCTTGTCAATAATATGATACTCAAGAATCTGGTGGCCCGGACCAGGCCTTATGAGGTGATAGAGGGGCTGACTTATATCGTGATGCGGCCAACGGATTTTTCCTTTCCGTCGGGTCATGCGGGCTGCTCTTTTGCGGTGGCCTGCATTCTGTTTCGCAGGTTGCCGAGGCAGTATGGCATACCGGCGCTGATCCTGGCAATCCTGATCGCGTTGTCCAGACTGTATGTAGGCGTGCATTACCCAAGCGATGTACTGTTCGGCACGATCAGCGGTATTTTGATCAGCTACGGTGCGGAGAAGATCGTCGACCGGCTATGGAGAAGGCGCTGCATAGAGCAGGAAGAAGAGTAGGAGCGAAGGAGCGGCAGGATGCATTTTGTAGAGGCTAAAGGCATATTATCTTCTCATAACGGTATGAATCTGTACCGGGGCTGCACCCATGGCTGTATCTACTGCGACAGCCGCAGCACCTGCTATCAATTTACTCATGCTTTCGAGGATATTGAGGTGAAGCAGAACGCGCCGGAGCTGTTAGAGCGGGCGCTCCGTTCCAAGAGGAAGAAGTGTATGATCGGTACAGGGGCCATGTGCGACCCATATATGCACTGTGAGGAACAGCTTAGATTGACACGCAGATGCCTGGAACTGATCGATGTTTACGGGTTTGGCGCTGCCATTTTGACGAAATCGGACAGGATCCTGCAGGATCTGGATCTGCTCGTCAGCATTAACCGCAAGGCTAAATGTGTGGTGCAGATGACACTGACTACTTATGACGAGGAGCTCTGCCGTATCGTGGAGCCGCACGTCTGTACGACAAGAAGACGTTATGAAGTGCTGAAGATAATGCAGGAGAACGGTATCCCTACGGTAGTTTGGCTGTCACCGATCCTTCCTTACATCAATGATACTATGGAAAACATTCAGGGCATTTTGGAGTATTGTGCGCAGGCCGGTGTGTATGGGATCATATGCTTCGGCATGGGGATGACACTCAGGCAGGGGGACAGGGAGTATTACTATGCTGCTCTGGATAAACACTTTCCGGGACTGCATGAGAAATATCATCGCCGCTATGGGTATGACTATGAGATCCCCAGCGACAGGTCCAAAGAACTGATGCAGTATTTTCATACATTTTGCAGGAAGAACGGCATCGTGGAAGACTGCGGACAGGTATTCGAGTATCTGCACGAATTTCCGGAGAACAAGGGATATGAGCAGCTGTCACTTTTCTATAGTTAACGAAACTTGTTATGCCGTTTACTATAAATATAGAAGTGGATGAATTGCGCAGGTTTTAAGACAAACGCCGTCCGGAAGATATCCTGTTAAGGCTCTTCCGATACGGCGTTTTTAAAGTTCGTGTTAAGTCACAGATCCAGTTCCGGCGGTACATCTATCTCGTCAGAAACATATTTTCCATTCTTCTTGCGCTGCCTTACGCACTCCGTGAGGAGATATTCGATCTGCCCGTTGACGGACCGGAAATCGTCTTCTGCCCATGCGGCAATCGCATTATAAAGTTTGGCAGATAATCTGAGGGGTACTTGTTTCTTGCCTGTATCACCCATATTGACCTCCGCTTTCGTTAATATAGACTACCCGAGTTGACTACGGGCTGTGCATCATGGTTGCCGCACAGGACTACCAACAGGTTGGAGACCATGGCTGCCTTGCGCTCTTCGTCCAGCTCTATGGTGTGATTCTCATTCAGCCGTTCCAATGCCATTTCTACCATGCCGACTGCGCCGTCCACGATCATCTTCCTTGCATCGATGATGGCGGAGGCCTGCTGTCTCTGCAGCATCACTGCGGCGATCTCAGGTGCATAGGCAAGGTAAGTGATCCGAGCTTCGATGATCTCAATACCTGCTTCCCGTACTTTGTCCTGGATCTCGTCGCGGATCCTGGCGGCTACGATCTCGCTGGAGCCGCGCAGACTGCCTTCATCTGCGATGCCGTCTCCGGTCGTATCGATGCCTTGTGCCACATCGTAAGGATAGACGCGGACAATATTGCGCAGGGCGCTGTCACATTGCAGAGAGAGGAATTCTTTATAGTTATCTACATTAAAAACGGCTTTGGCGGTGTTGACGATACGCCAGGTGACGGCGATGCCGATCTCCACCGGGTTACCGAGGCAGTCGTTGATCTTCTGCCGGCTGTTGTTCAGAGTCATGATCTTCAGGGAAATCTTCTTGCTGGGTGCTTCTTGGGTAGTGGCTGTCGTCCCGCCTGCGCCATTTGCGGTGTTGACATCTCCGCTTTGGCTGAGCTTCGTATGGGAGGCAGGATTGACGCTGGAACAGAATGGATTGACGAAGTAGAAACCGTCATCCTTGATCGTTCCGATATAGTTGCCGAACAGAGTAAGAACCAGTGCCTCCTGGGGTCTTAATACCTTGAGCCCGCAGAAAAGGATCCAGCCAAGAGCGATGACCAGCATGCTAAGAACCATGGTCAGCGTAAAAAAGATCTTAAGCGGCAGGTGGGAAGAGAAGGTGCCCAGATGGTCGAGCACGACGCCGCTGAGTACGACGCCGAAGATGGCCACTGCGTACATCGCCAGAATGCCAAGCAGTACGGGAAATCCGTTTTTCTTATTTTGGATGATTTTTTCTTCAACATTTTTTTCTTGCATAGGAATCCTCCATTCTTGTGTGCCATGTTGCCCTCTTCGCGGAAAGGAACAACATGCGCTTTTGCTATTCATAATATAATATGAAATTTATTTGATATCATTATGATATCATATTGAATTTAAATGTCAATAGAATTTGTAGAAAAGATTTATATCATGCGGATTCGATGCCCCGTCATATTGCTGCGTGGTATTTGACTTTCCTGCAGGGTCGTTTATAATGATAGCAAACGCCATAGTAGTGGTATGACGCAGCATTTGTATAGCAATACGGATATCTTCAATTGACAAGGGCGCGTATGCTTTTGACGATCGACGGTAAAAGCATGTGGAAGATCTGCTCGCGTCTCCGGCGCAAAGAGCTTCGAAATGGAGGAAAATATGTCAGTTACGATTTTTACAATGACACATAAGAAATTTAAAGAGCCGGAGGATCCGATCTACGTCCCGCTGCACGTAGGCCGTGCCTGCAGCGAGGACTTTGGCTATGCGGGTGACGATACCGGGGATAATATATCAGCGAAAAACTGTTATTACGGAGAATTGACCGGTGTGTACTGGGTGTGGAAAAACGTACGTACCGAAGATCATGTGGGTATCTGTCACTATAGACGGTATTTCTGTACGGAAGAGGGAAGGATCCTGAATGAGAAGGACTATCAGGCAATCTTGCAGCAGTATGATATCATCACCTCTAAGAGATTGAAGTTGAATTATTCCTATTTTGACGGTTATGCCAGTGACTATAACATTTTTGATCTGGTGACGACGGGAGAGGTGATCCGACAGAAATATCCGGCTTATTATGAAGCCTTTGAGCGGTTGGTGCACGGGAACGGCACTTACTTCGGTAACATGATGGTGGCGCATAAAGCCTTGTATGACGAGTATGCGGCATGGCTTTTTTCTATCTTTGCAGAGGTGGAGAAGAAGATCGATGCCACACAGTACGACGAATATCATAGAAGAGTCTTCGGCTTTATCTCGGAATTTCTGTTATTTGTCTGGGTGGAAGTGAAGCAGCTTAAGGTGTATGAGTGCAAGGTGGGCATGACTACGGAGAAGTATGAGACACGGGAGATGAAGGAGCGTCTGTCAGAATTTTTCCTGCAGGGAGATCTGACGGGTGCGAAGTCGTATTTCCTGCAGGTTCTGGAGAAAAGACCGGATGTACTGATGGAAGCGTCGGACATTACGGGAGAATTGAAACTGGCTATGCAGGTGATCGCAGTCTGTGAGTTGGAGCGGCAGGCATACGGGGAAAGCGTTATTGACAGGATCAGACGGTTCGAGGACCTGGTCCGGTATTTTAACGGGGTGAACGAGGCAGTCAATACCTGTAAGACGGGACAGATCGGCGGGCAGGAGATTCGTTTCCTGCGGGAGAATCATGTGAGCGAGATTGCGATCGAGGCTTCGGCCAGGCTCTTTACCACGGAGGAAAAAGAGTTGGCCAAAGTCACAGGTACTCTTTTTCCTTTGCTCGCGGAAGAGTGAGAGCTTCCGGCAGTGCGATGCCGATAAGCTGTATCATGCTAAGACCGTGTTTCCAAGGCTGTGACCGACACAGTCGGATTCAGGACATCACCCGTCGTCATTCCCAGATATAGCAGCCGGCCGTCCTTCGTATAGCGGAAGAAGTAGCTATTGTAGACAAAATCTTCGTCTTTATTTTCACCGGAGAGCAGCACCAGTTCCGTGAAGTCGTCGTCCACATTCAAGTCGAATACCGAGAGCTGATCCACCGGGTAACCGGTTGACACTTCCTGAAAGATATCGTTGCACTGGTCGGAAAAGTCGGTGTCGCCGATGGTAAGATGCAGCAGTGTCGTGTACGTATCGTCGTCTTTTGCGACCGTCTCCGTGGAAAAAAGGATCGTCTCTTCCGCACCGTCGCCGTTTAAGTCGAAGTTGTTTGCCGTATCAGTCAGAAGCTTCATGGCTGTCCGGTCTCCATAGGTATAATTGTTACGAAATCCCATGTCGGCCAGGTCCGGGTAAGGAATGATAAATTCTATCGTTCCGGCGACGTATGGTCCCAGCTCGTAAGGATCGCTGATAAAGGTCAGACCGGAGGTAGACAGATACCAGGCGTCCTCGGCATACAGCACGGTTTCCAGAGAAACGCCTATGAGCATGTCTTCGGAGAACATGCGCATTTGGTAGGCTTCCGTCTTGGCCAGGGCCTGGTTAAAGGCCAGCGTATCCTCGTGGAAAGCGTCGGCGTCGTCACTTAAATCGGCAAAGGAGAGCTTGTCCCCGGTTTTGGCATTATAATTGATGCCGGATGTGGTGTAGTTGCCATGTGCTCCGCCGGTGAAACTGTAGAATGTTACGGTAAAAGAAATGACATTGCTGTCAGCTCTCTGTATACCAAAGGTCATATCATCATAGTAACTAAGAAAAGGATATTCGGATCCGTCTTCTATATGATACTCATATCCCTCTTTTGACCATTCTTCCGCCTCCGTATCGGCGAGAAAAGAATCGACTCTGGAGCGGATGTCTTCGTTGATCTTCCCGGCGGCATCGTCATTTCCCTCTATGGAAACAACCGGATAAGTGTAACTGGTGGTGCAGAGAACCGTGCCGTCGTTTGCGGTGAGGTCTTCTTCATTGTGCTGCATCGTGATCTGGATGTGGGACGGAAATACGCTGACGGTGGTGTCGGTTTCCGGATCGATGTCCGTGTCGCCGGCTTCTGCGCCTGTCTCTTCTGTTGCATCTTCGGAATCCGCGGTATTCTGTTCTGCGTCTTCAACCGCTGTTGTATCTGCATCGGTATCCCGTGACTGGTCTGCAGTGCTGTCGTCTGCATCGTCCTGCGCTGCATCCGTTCTGGAAGCATCGGCAGTATCGGTCTCGGTTCCACAGGCGCAGACGGCGCAGGACAGCGCTGTACATAACAGGACTGTACAGAGTATATTGGATGTTGTTGTTGTTTTCTTCTTCATAAGGGACCTCCTTGTGTCAGTAGACTGTGATGTTGATCCGATCGCAGCCGGCCGAACCGCATAAGTGTGTCTGAAATGGCTATAGTGAATGGTTCGGTCTGCCGTGAATATGACTCAGTATGACACGATATTGCAGAAATGGCAAGCCGGCGATCCTAAATGATGCAACAATGATGCAAGTTTATAGTTAACGACATTAGAAATTTCGTTTTTGGCCTTGCAGGTGCTTCCGTATATGGCTCCTGCAAGAGACGGAAACAGAAATTTGTTATGTCGTTTACTATAGTTACTATTCACGGTGCCCTGCACCTTGCTGCATGGGCATTGAGTACGTAG
>CAJUQJ010000039.1 GCA_910588215.1 uncultured Lachnospiraceae bacterium | reverse complement strand
AAATGAAAGCGGAAACGAAGCCATAGGAATAGTTTTCGGACAGTCTGGGGGGGTAGAATGGGATTATATATCTCTGCTGCGCAATAGTTTCGTGAGCGGCAGTGTTGTTTAGACTAGTTGAAGGAGGACGAAAGGATGAGTGAACTGAGAAAGCTGTTTCAGACAAAACGGATCCTCGCCATGGCGCTTGCGGTTGTCATGACGGTGACTTCGCTGCCTGCGACGGCATATGCTGCTGTACCGGATGAAAATCAGACGGTTACAGAGGCAAATGCGGAGGATGCTTCCGCACAAAGTAATACGGATACAGGAGGTGAGGAGACACAGGAACCATCCGCTGAGACGCCGGCAGATACAACTGACGACGTACAGACGGAAGGAGAGGTGACGGATCAGACTCCGTCGGAGGATACGGATCTGCCACAGATCTCCGTGGAACCTGCAGAACCACAGGCGGAGGATGTGACGACGGACGCGGATGCACAGCCGTCAGCTGCAGAAGCGGCAGAGACGGAATTCAGGGAGTTGGAGCAGCTGGGCGACAACTATAAAGCGGACGGAACATCACCTGTTGCTGATGGGACAGGTAAGAAGTTAAGTACAGCGTTCTTAAGTAACTACAATGTCAAGATAAATGGTGAATACAAGGACTTGTCTTATCTTGATGACCCGGTGATCGCAACAGTTACTTATCAGTGGTTTGCAGGAGACAGCGCTTTGGGCGATCCGAAGAAACTGTCTGAGGAAGGAACGCTTCCGACTGATGCAGGCAGCTATACGGTAAAATTTGTGCTTCCTGCCAAGGAGAATGAGTATAAGGGAGCGGAAGCTTCTTACGGGTATGAGATCAGCAAAGTCGAGGTAACGGCAGTTATAGAAGAACCTGCTGCTGTTCCTGTCGGTATGAAGTGCTCGGAAGTGTCAATACCGACAGTTAATTCTGTCTCGGCAGATAATGGTAAGAGTTTTATCTATGTAGTTGACGACAAGAGTACAGAGGCCAATGAAGCGGCGAACAATGAAGTGGCATTTACCATGGTAATTAAAGATGCTGCGACGGGAGCGGCGTTGACGGGTGAGCAGACACTGATGAAGAACAGTGAGTATGTCGTCAGCATCGTTCCGGAGTTTATTGGCGCGAACAAAGACAAATACGAGAAGAATTACACATGGAAATCTCTCGGAGAGCAGAAGCTTCCGATCGGCGATCTGAAAGCAACCAGGCTTACCCTTACGCCGGATGCTTCTTATGCAGCGAAGCCGGCGGTAGTAGCCAATGACGATGACGAACGTACCGTGCAGATCGTGGAAGCGGCGTCCTGGACGAAAGAACTGCAGGAACTCAAATATACAGCAGTACTGGAAGCTGAAGATGGTAAGGACGAGCAGAACCAGCCGAAATGGAAGGCGCTCGACGGACAGACGGCTGGTGAATGGTATACGGCAGCTTCCTACAGTGAGCCGTGGACAGAGGGCGATCAGACCTATTGCAGCCTGACTTTGGGCGGCAAGCTGGATGCAGTGCCCATGATACCGGGCACCTATGTATATAGAGTCAGCTATGAGGGCGATCGGAAAGAGTACAGTGCATCCTACGCTGATATCGTAGTGATAGTCGAAGTGGCGGAGATCATCGTAAGGCCCACGGTTCCCGATAAGGTGACATTCTATGAGGGGCAGACAGCAAAGGACGTGCTGTCCCAGATCACTTATGACCTGCCTTATGCAGACGGCAGAACAGAGAATGGCAAAGAAGTGCTTTATACGCAGACACCTAATATGTGGGGAACTTCTTATGTTTCAGGGAGTGTGACTCAGCCTTACAAACCGGACTTTGAACTTGTTGAGATCGTAAAGGACAAGGACGGCAAAGAGATAAACCGTAATACATACAATTCGTCAAAGAACAATACATTGAAACTCGGCAATGATTACATTGTACGTTTTACCGGAGAGAAGAATGTGTATTATGATTCCGGCAATCCCACGCAGCGTACAGATATTAATGCTGCGGTAGATTCCATGGATCCGGCTACCTGTGGATTTAAGGTAAAAACGGACCAGAGCACGCTGGAAGCAGAAGCGAACACCTGTAAGCTTACAGTAGCTGCCAAAAATAAGGCGATCGATGTTACGGAGATTGAGAAGGCGGCAGCAGATAAGGCCAAGATGAGTCTGGAAAATGTCGGTGCACTGGAAGGTGCATTTACGAAGACTTATGACGGAGCGCGGATATTTGAACTTCATGCAGACTACAAGAAAGCGAAACTTGTGTCCGGCGCCAGTGATCCTAATAATGACTTTACCTATCGGTGGCAGATGTCAGAGTACTCTTATGCGCAGCTGCAGGGAACACATCAGGAAGATGGCAAGGATGTACCGAATGTCAGCAAAGATGATCTGGAAAACGGAAGATGGAGTTTACAATCTTTCACTTCTCCGGTCAATGCCGGTATTTACCGCTTGCATATCACGTATGATAATTCACGGGTAAATGGATTTGCAGATCCGGCGGATGTGTATTTTGTGATCAAACCGCAGGCGATCACGCTGACATTCAACAAAGAAAGCCTGGTTGGAAATGTTGGAAACAATGCGACCGAGTTTTTGATGAATCATAAGCAGGAACTTAACGAGGGAACCGGAATCACACCCTCTATGGATCAGCCGACTAAGGCAGAGGACTGGAAGAATGCAGAACTCCTGAAAGAAGAGGCAGACTATGCATACAGTGTAAGTTGGCTGTTCTACCAGAAGGAGAAGGAGACCAACGCGGAAGGGCAGCAGGTGGATAAGCTTGGTCCGGACGGAAAGCCTGTCTGGAATGAATATGGGGGCACTCTTTTGGAAGGCGGCGAATATTTCCTGGGCGTAAGCGGCTTCGAGATGGGAAGATATGATGGTGTTCTTCAGGATGGGGATGTTTTTGAACGCAATTTCGATGTTAAAAAAGACATTTATATTCCCATAACGGTTAAGGCCAAGGGAACAGACACGATCGTATTCGACGGGATCACGACGACAGGCGGCAAGAAGATCGAGAAGACGAAGACCTATGACGCGGAATCGTTATATACTCTGATCAAGGATGATCTGGCGAGGCTCAATGCGCCTGTTGTGATTAAGAAGGACGCGGCCGGTGCGGAGACGAAAGAAGCCGTGACTTTTGCGGAAGGAGAGTATGGCTTAACTTATACGATCTGGAATTCTTCTACAGGAGAGAGCGAAACCTATACGACACTTCCAACGGAAGAGGCTGCGTGGGACTGGACGAAGAATGCCGGAACTTATAGCATCAGAGTGAAGTTCGGCGGCAATGAGAGGTACTATGATTTGCCCGATACGGAACTGGCGGTCATTACTGTAAAGCAGAAGGAACTGGTCTTCGTAGTGCCTGAACTGACAGAGGAGTTTACGGCAGGGCAGCCTGTTTCATATGTATTGGATGCAGCATGGGATGCTTTCTTTGGACAGGATGTTGCAAGCGTGAAGGCCGTAGAAGGGGAAATTCCCGAGGCGGACAGGAAATACTTCATCAGGACAGAAATACGTGGTGAGGCAGTTTTCCCGGCCTGGTATTGGGACGATGGAGATTACTCCACATTCTCTATGCCGGAAGTATATGTGCGCGATAACGTGAGCGGTGCAGAGTATGGACAGGATGATGCTTATGCCCTGCTGCAGGGAACCGGTGATGCACGTTACAGCCTGATCGGAGATTATGCTGCTCAGGGGGAGGATAATCTTACAGGAGACAACTACATTTCCAATAACTATACTATCATTGCGGCAGAACCTGCCAAGGGAACACCGATCAAAGTTGTCAGAGGTGCTTCCACTGTAGAGATGGATGAACGTAGCGGCAAGAAGGTTGATATTAAGGACTATATTAGCATTCCTGAAGACAACGCCGGTAGTATTGTGAAGGAACATACCGTTATGATCATGGACGGCATTGCTTATTATAATGCTTCGCCCGATGACAATGACGAGAAGGAAGGTAACATCGTCAATATAAGAATCAAAGTGCCGGCGGAGTATGATTTCTATGCTTCTTCCTTTGATTGGAATAAGGTTATCTATGAGCAGTCGATCAAGAATGCGGCAGGTGACAGACTGATCGGTTCTATCATAACAGATTACAGTGAGCAAACACTCGAATTTACGTATGACGCGACAGTGCGTGACAAAGAGAAACAGGAAGATCTTATATTCAGCATTCGCTGGGAAGAAGACTATAATGAGCGGTTTATCTTTAAATTCAGCGAAGCGGAACTACTGGGGAATCTGAAAGACGCTGTGGCGCCGAAGTCTTTGGCATTCAATGCGGCTCCTAAAACGATGGTAGTCGGACAGGAGCAGGAACTGGATGTTAAGATCGTGAAGGTGCAGAATGCAGACATTATCTGCCTTGGTTACGAAGTAACTGCTGGCAAAGAATATATGCATGTCGATGAATTCGGTAAAGTAACGGCGCTGAAGGAAGGCGGCAAGGCGACCGTTGAAGTCTTCCCGATGCATTTGGTGGATGGAAAGAAGGTCCGCATTGACGGTGCGAAATCTGCGAAGACCACGATCACGGTGAAGAAGGTCAGCGCGCCTAAGATCACAAAGGTGACGCCGACGGATCATTCTATTATAGTTGAGTATATGCCGCCGGCTAAGAATGATGGATTCCGCAGAGAGATCTATGTAGTAGAGGGCAAGAATGTTAAGGCGGATGTTATTGAGAAGAAAGTCACTGATGAAATGAAGAATGAGCAGTGGCAGGGTATCTTTGCGGCGCCTCCGAGTTTCATAAACTCTGCATATGAGTCATCAGGCAGTATATCCGTCAGCATAGACAACTATAAGAAGGCAAATGCAAAGGCGGCAGTTGTCGAGATCGATGGCTTGGAACCGCAGAAGGACTATACGGTTTATGTCCGCAATGTCAGTGCAGTGCGAAGCTTTGCGGACGGGTGTCAGGTCAGCCTGAGTGCGGCGGGAACGGCTAAGAGCTGCAAGACCACGTTAAAACATGTAGATGATATTACGGCATTATTAGATGGCGAACAGATTGCAGATATTTATGACGCCGACGGTGATCATGTATATGACAAAGAATATGTTGATGATACACCGACGGAAGAACAGATCAGAGAAGCATCTACGATTGGGTATGAGATACCGCTCTCAAAGCGAAATGCGCAGATTTCTCTGGAAGGTTTGTTCAAGGATGTGGCAGAAGATAAGATCTATGTACCGATTCCGTTCTTAAAGGCGGAAGCGGCGGCATTAAAGAAGAGTTATGCAGAGCCGAAGATCACATACTATTTCCAGGATTATATCTATGATGGCTATGATGCGTATACCGGTAAAGAAAAAATTGAGAAAATTGGTTATACAAAGAGCAGCAGCATTGCGGCCGTTGATAAGAATGGCAAGATAACTCTGAAACAGCCGGGTACGGTTACGATCTGCGCAATAGATACGGCATCCGGAGTTAAGGCAAACATGATTCAGATCCGCGTTACTGCGCAGGCAGACAGCATGAAAGCAAAGAATACTTCCATGCAGGTAGGCCAGAGGATTCGGCTGGAAAACCTTGTAGAGTATAAAGAAGGCAAAACAGTTCTGAATCAGGATAATTACAATACCCATGGCAGAATCGACGTTAAGGAAGCGCAGGCATCCTTAAAGAGTGCAGGAAAAGAAAGCAGTTTCGGTATTTCGGACAGCGGTTATCTGACAGCCTATGCGAAGGGATCTCTGAATCTTACACTAAAAGAT
Source organism: uncultured Lachnospiraceae bacterium (assembly GCA_910588215.1). GTDB lineage: Bacteria > Bacillota > Clostridia > Lachnospirales > Lachnospiraceae > UBA3282. The sequence goes on along the minus strand of CAJUQJ010000039.1, from coordinate 32,933 downwards.
AAAGTACTTAATACATCTGTAACAGTGAAGATTTCAGCGAAAGATCTGGCGCCGGTGAAGAGTCTGAAGGCCGTAAATGTAATCGATAACCGCTTCGATGTACAGTTTGAGATGAATCAGTTTGCAGAAGCATACCGTATCGAGATACTGGATGCCAGAAGGACGGTCAGAAGTATCTACGTAGAGAATATCCCGTTCAGCGGTGATGGTGGTACCTATGTGAGCGATGATGGCCATGCGTGGAGCAGATATGATGGATGGCAGGATGACGACTGGGGCAATGGCGACTGGCTTGATAGGCGGGACTCTGAGGCCGACTGGAAACATGACTCAGAACACTTTGTGAAGAATGATGGCCTGGGACGCGCCGACAAGATCAATGGAAAATGGATACTCACTTATAGAATAAAGTCTCTGACGCAGACATCCAAATATAACATTCAGGTGACGGCATTGTTTGGTGAAGTGAAATCCAAAGTCGTGAAGAAAGCAGTGACTACGACCAAATTACCTGCGTGTGATTCGGTGCTTTCCGGTAAGATTGAGCCAGGTAAAAGTTATAATGATGGCTTAAGCCTTTCCAAGACTGGTTTTGTATCCGGTAATACCTACAGCATAAGTATAACAAACGGTAAGAATGTTAAACTGAATACAATGGCGCAAATAGCCGGTACGGATACGCTTACGTGGAGCAGCAGCAATAAGAAGGTAGCAACTGTCAAGGCAGCGCCGGGCGGCTACAGCGCGACACTGAAAGCGTTGAAAGACGGTGAGACCGTGATCGAAGTGAAGTCCAAGGTTCTGAAGGGCGTTGTGGCAAGAGTATCGGTTCGTGTATTTACGGTAGGCGATGCTTACAACAGCAGAGATTATTATGGCGATAATGAAAGTCTACGCGGTGAAAGCAATGGTAAACCGGAAGTGGTAACAGAGTTGACAGTGGGTGTTGCGGAACCGGTGGAGCTGCGCACAGGCCAGAAGAAGAGCTTCCAGGTTACCCTGACAGAAGAAGGAAAGTATACGGCTTATAAAGTGGAAAAGGGAGATAAAGAGTCCTGGACCAGTTATACCAAGTATGGTAATAAACCGTATACCTGGAATATTAAGCTGGACGGCAGTGACGGGCCATTTACAGGCAGTGTGATCGTGGAGAAGACCGGGAATGTCAATGCGTCTGATATTAAGAACAGAACTGTTCTTAAACTGAACGAAACCCTGTCCCGGACGCAGAGGGGTGCGTGGTATGTGTTTACCGCACCGAACGATGGGCTGTATGGGTTCAAACAGGCAGGCAGTTCCAACGTAAATATATTTAGTGTATATAAGCAAAGTACAGATAAGGAGGCGGCGCCCAATACAACAACTGCAGAAAGCCAGAAGTATTTCTATGAATTGAAAAAGGGTGATCTGGTATACCTGAAAGCGAACAGAGAGTATAGTTCGGTGCAGATTGTGGAGGCAAAGTTTGATGCGCTTGCAGTGGGAAGTTCTGTAACGATACCCCGCGGGGATGAGAAGTGGTTTGTGTTTACACCTGCGGAGATGGATCAGTATGAGTTCAGGAAGTCAAATTATTCCAATGATGGGATTGAATTCTTTGATGAGAATTTTGTGAATAAGAACCTGAGTTCTACGCCTGATTATCAGACCTCTGAGAGAGTATACTATTCCATACTGAGTTCAAAATTATATATTAGGATCAGAAATCAGAGCGATAGCACTGCTACATTGCGGGTCGACAAGAAGAATGCTGTCCAAAAATTTGGCGAGGATGGTTCTTACACGATCAGTGAGCATACATTCAGCAGCAACAATACGAATGATTATATGTATATTAACTATACGACGCCGGCTGACGGGTTCTATACGTTCTCTTATGAGGCCGCGGAAAGCGATATCAGCGGATATGCATACTTATATAAGGCTGATAATATGAACACCAGTATTGGGAATATGTATGTTCATACGAATGGAACATATAAGATCTCAGATCGGTATTTATCCAGGGATACGGAAGTTTGTCTGCAGATAAGCGCAAACAATACCCCTGTTACATGGAAGAATGTGAAGTTTACCGTAACAAAAACCGGCGAAGCTCCTGTTGAACTTCAGGCAGGAGGCGAAGCTGTGCAGGGAGGCACTTCGGGCAACAAGGCAGTTTGGTATTCCTTTACCGCACCGGAGGAAGGAAGATATACGGTGGTATTTCCGAAGATGGAGGCGGCTGCCGGCTCTATAGAGAGTACGATTTACAGGGACATTACCGGCAACAGATATTCTTCAAGAATTATAAATTTATCGCAGGGAGGCTTTAATGCTACTATTGCGCTTAATGCAGGAGATCAGAGATTTATTAAAGTAAATCCCTCCAATAGTTCTGGCGCCGATGAAATACCGTTCCGGATCAAGATTGAGAAGACATCGACCGACAAGGCAGTGACAACAGCAGCGCCGGCGGATCTGACGGAGGTTGAGAACTGGGTATCCTTTACGGCAGAGGCGGATGGATGTTATAGCTTCAGTGTAACACGTGAGGCAGGCAATATAAACTCTTATCTATATGTATATAAGAATTTGTATGACACGTCATATGATACATATGGTTCACAGCCCAAGCTGATTTTAAGCCAGGGAGAGACGATCTGGCTTAAAGCGACAGCATCATCATTGCTGTCTGATATAACGAAGCCAGACAAGCTGACAGCCAGGAAGTCGGGAGAAGTCCAGATTGCCAATGTTAAGAGTGATTCTTCGGTTACATTGAGTGATCTTGCAACAGCGGAAGACAACGGATCCTGCTATACGTTTGTGAAAGTAATTTCTGATACAGACGGAAGTTATAAATTTTCCTGCAGTAACAGTGGGATAACCAGTATGGTTCTGTATACGAGTTTTAATATGTCTGATTACGGTAGTACTGTATATCCGGTGAGTGGGACTTGTTCAACTGAATGCGACATGACGGCGGGAGAAGCCGTATATCTGAAATTGGTGTCCAGCCAGGTTGTCACTGGAATCACATTAACAGTAGAGAGCAGCAGCACAGCTAATTGACATGCAGATGTGCGAATCGGAGGTATAAAGCTTAATATGTAAGACAGAAGCAGCGATGGGAATAATAGTTCCATCGCTGCTTCTGGCGTTAGCTTCGAAATAACAGTAGATACGGGACTGCCTGAGGTTCTCATGTAATAGCGAAATACCATTGAAATATATTCCACAATATGTTATGATACAAACATCAAATTAAGCATACAGTAAGATGTAGTCTAAGGGAAGGGTTCCCGTCATATATACAGAAAGGCAATTTCTGTCTGATCAGAATCTTTTTATCGGAACGATACCGATGATCGTATGCTTATTTTCCAATTACGAAGAAAATAGCAGAAGATCTTAAGAAGACAGAAGAGCAGTGGAATGGCCAACTGTATGTGACAGACAGCTTAAATATCTGACTCCTGTAATATCTGATTCGGTTTTCTGCGGACAGGAGGATGAAGAGATCATGGGCGGAACGCGGGAAATGAAAGATACAGCCCAGAAGGATTTTATTGCTTTTCCGGATATTGCAGCGGATACGATCAATGCATTATTGTATCAAGGGAAGGCGTTGACAGATGCCGGAAATCTTTGTGCAGGCCCGACAGAGACAATCTATCAGGGTAAGGAGAAGCTTAAGGGTCAGTATGAAGATTTATGCAAATATGAGCTGATAGACGGGAAAGTCAGGTTAATGTACTTGATAGCGAACCAGACTGCGGTGGACGGTAAGATGCTGCTCAGAAAAGCCGGTTATACGGGCGGAGCGTACCGGGAACAATATGAAGGAAAGATGCAGGATATTTTTCCGGTCATCGAGATTGTACTATATTGGGGTGAGCCGAGATGGAGAAGCAGCCGCAATATCCGGCGACTGTTTGCGAAGCGGAAATTTCCGGAGGGAGCATGGGACTATATTGACGATTTAAAGCTCCATGTATATGAGATGAGGCACTTGTCCCCGGAAATAAGAGAGCGGTTTCAGAGCGATATGCGAATCATAGTGGATTTTCTCGCAGAGGGCAGCGACTACCGTTCTGACAGGAAGATTATGCACAAGGCAGCATTGATCAGAATGATCAGAGTACTGTCTGGTGAAAGCGATACTGAAGATATAGAGGACTGGCTTTGCCAGAAAGGAATCAGGGAGGAGGATGAAGTTACGGTGTGCGAACTATTTGATCAGTATGTAAAGCAGGGACGAGAGGAAGGCTGGGAAGAAGGTAAAGCAGAAGGTAAAGCAGAGGGTAAAGCCAGACAGCTTGTGGAAGATATAGAGAATACCATGAATTTTTTTCATGTTACGCTGGAAAAGGCTTGTGAAAGTCTGGGAATAACTGTGAGCAGGTATGAAGAAGCCAAGAGAATCTACTAGCAGGTTTGTTATTCTGATGCAGGGACTTTACACGCTTTCCGGAATCTGGTATGATTACATTATTGTGGGTGATTAACCATACAGATATTAACAGGAGGCTTTGTTATGGGATTTATGTTATTGGCAGGAGGCTTTGTTGTTGTTCTGATTCCCGTTGTGATCGCGGTGGTGTCGTCTGTCGTATCGGCGGTGGCGGCTTCGCAGGATATCGGAGAGGATGAATAGGGATTGCAGAGTGTGGGACAACAGATAAGATATGCCGAGGACAGGGCAGGGAGAAGGAAACTTTTCGCTGTCCTTTTTTTTAACAACTTCTTAACACCGGTTTTTATTTCTTTTTCATTGATTTTTCTGTAGGATAATACATAGGGATCATTTAGGGCAACAGAATCTGATCATGTATAACCTGCCGTCCGGCGGGGGCATGGCTATTTATAGTTAACGACATTAAAAATTTCGTTTTTGGTCCTGCAAAAGCTCCCGTATATGGCTTTGGCAGGAACCGGAAGCAGAAATTTGTTATGTCGTTTACTATAGGTTATGAAAGTCGGTCACTCCGAGCCTTTGGCTCTCCCGGGACTTTCATAGTACTCTGAGCGAGGAAGGGAGGATATTGATAACGGATGAATGAAAAATTGAAAGAAAAGACGAAGGAATCCCTTTCGAGCGTACTGCCGATCACGATGATCGTATTGGTTCTCAGCATTACACTGGTGCCGTTGGAGATCAGCACGCTGGTGCTGTTTATGACGGGGGCGTTTCTTCTGATCATGGGTATGGGGCTTTTCCAGCTGGGGGCTGAGATGGCGATGACGCCGCTGGGCCAGGGCGTCGGCGGCAAGCTGGTCAAGAGCAGCAGCATCGTACTGATGGCGGTAATCTGCTTTATTATGGGCGCCATCATCACGATCTCGGAACCGGATCTGCAGGTGCTGGCGAATCAGGTGTCGGCGATTCCGAATATGGTGTTGATCCTGACCGTGGCGGTGGGCGTGGGAATCTTTATGGTGATCGCACTGCTGCGTATCCTGTTTAAAGTGAGATTATCCATGCTGCTGGCGATCCTGTACATATTGGTATTTGTATTGTCGTTTTTGACGCCGTCAGATTTTATCGCGGTGGCTTTCGATGCGGGCGGTGTGACTACGGGGCCGATGACGGTACCCTTCATTATGGCACTGGGTGTGGGACTTTCCGCGGCGCGGAGTGATAAAGAAGGAAGTAATGACAGCTTTGGTCTGATCGCGCTGTGTAGTGTGGGTCCGATCCTGATGGTGTTACTGCTAGGTATTTTTTACCACCCGACGGAAGCAATCTACACGGCGGTGGAGATACCTGAATTGGTGACGACGCAGGATGTGGTGCGGGAGTTTGCAGCGGCCATTCCCGATTATGTGCGGGAGGTACTGAGCAGTATACTGCCGGTGATCGGTGTGTTCCTGCTGTTTCAGCTGCGGGGGAAAATCTACCGCAAGCGTCAGCTGCAGAGAATGGCAGTCGGATTTATCTATACGGTACTGGGACTGATTCTCTTTCTGACCGGAGTAAATGTGGGTTTTGCCCCGGTGGGAAGCCTGTTGGGCAGCGGTATTGCGGACAGCAGTTTTAAATGGGCGCTGATTCCGGTGGGGATTATCATCGGTTATTATATTGTCAAGGCTGAGCCTGCCGTGCAGGTTTTAAATGAGCAGGTAGAGGAGATCACGGGCGGCAATGTATCTTTCAAGATGATGAACGCTGCGCTCTCGGCAGGCGTGGCCTGTGCGGTGGCGCTTTCCATGGTGCGCGTACTGACGGGAGTCAGTATCTACTGGATCATCATTCCAGGTTATACGCTGGCCTTTATCTTAAGCAGACTGGTGCCGCCTGTCTTCGTCGGTATTGCCTTTGACTCCGGCGGTGTTGCCAGCGGCCCCATGACTTCGACGTTCCTGCTGCCTCTGGCCATGGGGGCCTGTACAGCTGTCGGCGGTAATGTGGTGGCCGATGCTTTTGGTATCGTGGCGCTGGTGGCATTGGCGCCGTTGATCGCGATCCAGTGTATGGGTGTGGTATCCGCACGTAAAGCCAAGGTAGTGAAGCAGACAGTTCAGGCGATCGAAGATCTTATTGTGGACCTGGAATAATGCAAAGGGATTTTCTTAGTCGTCTACAAAGCGGATGAACAGAGGGTGTACTATGATAGAGGAGGTACGTAAGGGCGTTTTGGAGTGGCAGAGGAAGCACCAAAACAGAGGGCGTACCATGATAGAGGAGGCACGGGTATGAACATGATAGACAATAAAAGACCGCAGGTCGTTCCAAGACTGCTCCTTACGATCACGAAGGAGGAGGACCAGCGGAAATTGGAGGAACTATTTGATTCCATAAATGTGCCGGTCTGTTTTCAGTTCAGGGGAAAAGGAACGGCGACTTCGGAGATGATGGATATTTTCGGAATGCGGGGGACTACCAGGCTTCTTTCGGGTGCGGTTCTGCCAAAGAGCCAGGTGAAGACTGTGTTCGAGATGCTGTATAAGCAGCTTCACTTCCGGCATAAGGGCGGCGGCATTGCAATTACAATTCCTTTGAATGCACTGCAGAATCATATTCTGCAGGTGCTGGATGAAGAGGAACGGGCGTGGATGGAGATAGAGGCGGCGAAGAAGGAAATGCCGAAGGGAGAGGAAGAGCAGATGGGCGAGAAGACGGAATATACGGTGATCTGGGTTTCTGTAGACGGCGGTTACAGCGATGACGTGGTGGATGCCGCGCGGAATGCGGGCGCAAAGGGCGGTACCGTTATGAAGGGACGCCGGCGCAATTCCAAGAGCGTCAGCAGACATTTCGGCATTAAGGTACAGGAAGAACAGGATTTTGTCATGATCGTGGTGCCCAAAGAGCGCAAGACAGAGATCATGACAGCGATCGCTTCCGTGTGCGGTCTCGGAACGGAAGCGCACGGGGTAGTGCTGGCGCTGCCGGTGGAGGACGTTATGGGACTGACGAATTAGCGGCGTATTTATCAATAACAGGATTGCAAAGAGGACGGGACTGCCATGACCAGGCAGTCCCGGTTTTTTCGGAAAAAGAGAACTGGAACGAAACAGTGGTCTTTGCAACCTGCCAGCCAGAGCAGAAGATCAAAGGATAGACGATTTTCCACTTATTTACAGAGAAATATGGCTTTTATTTTTGTCTGAAAACGGTACAATAGGAGTAATAAAATTTCTATGGCGGATGAAAATGAAGAAGATACATTCCATGTCTCTGATCAAAAGAATGTTAGTGCTGTATCTGATAGGGCCACTGTTATTATTTATCATGTTCTGTCTGTTTATCATATGGTCTATGAACAGGGAGATGAACCAGAAATTGGAGATTTCCGTCGCAAATGATCTGAACCGCACGGTTCATGCGATCGACGAGACGACGAACACGCTGATGATGATTACGGAACAGATGGCATATGGATATGTGAGCACGAATCTGAGCAGCATGCTGGAGGAAGATAATCCGTATGAGAAGAGCAGATTGATCAGGAGCATTGCGAACGAGGTCAATGTGATCTCATTTACGAATATGGGGATTCGCCTGGTCGGCTATTATGACCGTGAGGAAGAGGACTTTGTCTTTTGCTCTAATGGAGCGGCAGATACGGGCATTCTACCGGAAGATATTTACCTGTTTTGCAGAAATGAATTTCAGTTCCAGGGGCCGCATGTAAGCTTTGCAAGAAATTACAACGATCTGGTCATATCCGTGATGAAAAGTGTACCGACGGCGAAAGGGATCGATGCCTATGCAGAACTTGTGGTGGATCTGCATGCCATGGACTCTTTTCCGGAAGACATGGAGCTGGTGATCCTGGGGGAAGATGGCCGCGTTAACTATGGGCGGGCCGAACTTATGGAAAATGTCTCTGGCGGCAGAGTGATGCAGGGAAGGACGAGAGAATATTTCTATATGGGGGCATCGGGAGACGGTGGATATCAGGCTTATATTTTCGTGCCACAGCGAACGTTTTCCCAGACGCTGTACAGAATGATGCCAACAACCATTGCTGCCATAGCGGTATTTGGCGTTATGTTTTCCGTGATCGTGATCCTGCTGTTGAAGAATATAGTGGGACCGATCAGGATCTTCGAGGAGGAGATACGCAGGATACAGCAGGGTGATCTGGAGATCCGTGGGTATAAACATGTAGGAATACCAGAATATGATCATCTTCTGCGGGAAACTACGATCATGAAGGAGAAGATTGCAGAATTGCTTGTACAGCAGGAGATCGAGCAGCATGAACGGGCGAAGCTCAGAGTGGAACAGCTGATGTATAAGATCAACCCGCATTTCTTGATGAATGCGCTCAATACGATCCATTGGCTTGCGGTCGAAAGAAATACGGAGGAAATTAACAGAGTAGCCCGGGCTTTGAATAAACTTCTGTATTATAATCTGAAAGTGGATAAAAATACGGTCTGTCTCAGGGAAGAATTGGAGGCTGTGGCGCAGTATGTTTTCCTGCAGCAAAGCAGATTCAGCTTTCGATATGTGGTCAATGTATTGGAGGAAAAGGCATATGCCGCGAGCATTCCCCGCTTTATCCTGCAGCCGATCGTGGAAAATGCAATCTATCACGGAATGCGCGAGAATGGAAATCTGGTCCTTCTGGTGGATGTTATGGATAAGCTGGATATTTACATAAAGAATGACGGAGATGCCATGGAACCGGAAATGTTGGAAAATCTCAGAGAAGAAGTCAAAAAGAGCAGGGAAAACAGCAGGCTTGGGATCGGATTGAATTACGTGATCCAGATCTTGAGAGAGCGGTATGATAAGGAAGCCCAGATTCAGATGCTGAGTATTAAAGGAGAAGGAACCGTTATCTATCTTTCGATTCCCTTTAAGATCTGAGGGAAACAAGGCAGGAGCGTTTGTGCTGAAGCAGATTGGGGGTGCAGGAATGATCCGTGTTTTGATCGTGGAGGATGATAAATTTGCCAGGCAGGGGATGATCCATTCGCTGCCATGGGAAAGACACGGGATGACGGTGGCAGGAGAGGCTTCCGGTGGGAAGGCGGCACTTGAGATCCTGGCAAAAGAGAAGATCGATCTGATGCTGTGTGATTACTCCATGCCGGGGATGAATGGATTGGAACTGTTGAAAAGTGCTAAGGAACTGTATCCGGATCTTTCGGTGGGGATGATAACACTGTATGAATCTTTTGATATCATCCAGCAGGCAATGCGGTATGGCGCCATCGATTATATATCTAAGCTGCAGCTCGAAGAAGAGAATTATGACCAGATGCTTGATAATCTGACCAGAAGAGTCTTAGAGCGAAGGGAAGTGCAGCAGAAGGCCAGGCCGGTGCTCGTCTGTCCGCAGGATGCATGTTATATAATCTCCTGCATCAACAGCCGTGACCCTGGTATTCTCTGTGAAAAGCATCCGTCGGTTTTTTTGGAGAGGCCGGTGGAGATCGGACTGAACGTATATGCAGCCTATCTGCCGGATACGGTTGGGGAGGAGTCGGTCTTTGGAATGATCCGCAAGCCCTGGTATGCACTGAAAGTAAGCGGACTTGCGGCGTATGAACAGGACGCTTTTTTTCATCTGGTGAGAAGATATTACAGATATCACATGTTTTACAGTCATGAGAATATGGCAGTATCGATCACATGGCTGGAAAAGATGGTCAATTCTATACCGTCTATCTCGGAGGATGTCATCGCCACGCTGCAGAGCAGCTGGTCGGGCACGGAATGGTTCTATGAGGATGAGGTGTTTCGAGAGCAGCTGCAGGTGCTGCGGGAACAGATGCTGCCCTTTAATGTGCTTTTCAAGCTGTTGGTAAGAATTGAGGATGCGATCAAGCATAAATACGGGGATCTGTTCGGTGGGGTGGAACTGGACCTGCCGTATAACTTTTCCAGCTGGGAAGAGGTTGGAGAGTGGCTGGAGGCCGTACATTGCAAGATGAAGCAGGCGATCTGGGAGAAAAAGTTGTCCGATGAGATATTGAAGAGTGTTACAAAGGCAATTCAGATCATCAGCGATGAGATGGATGCTCCTTTATTACTGAGTGAAGTGGCGGAACGGGTGAATATGAGTAGAAGTTATTTCAGCGCCTGTTTCAAGAAAGTTACCGGCAAGTCCTTTAATCAGTACGTGAGGGATAAGCGTATTAGGATCGCGCAGGAATATCTGGAAGAAACGGAATATTCGGTCATGGAGATCGCGCTAAAGTGCGGTTACGAGGACGAGAAATATTTTGGCAAAGTATTTCGCCAGGAGACAGGGTATCTGCCAACCAGATACCGGAAAGAAAAAAGGGAAAAGGCAAGGCTTGTGCTTTAGAAAAGAAGGCATTCCGATGGGGTGTCTTCTTTCTTTCGGCATGTCAAGAAGAATAATGTATTCGATAAGGTATAAAAACGTATTCTATGCAGGCAGGAGAGATGTATTTACACTTTTGTGAGTTGTTTTGTCGGTTATGCAAAAAAGGGAACTCCTCTATAATTAAGAGACAGAAGGAGGGTGCATATGCGATTTACAGACGGTTATTGGAAAGTACGCGAGGACTGCAGTCTTTATCAGGCGGGCAGTGCCGGTGAGATGGAGATTCGTGACGACAGCGTGACGATCTATGCCTCCGGTGTCCAGAATGGCGGCAGGAAGAATCTTGGCGGGATCACGCTGACGGTCACATTCTTCTCACCGGCAAAGGACTGCATCGCGGTCCGGGCGGCGCATCATTTCGGAGGCGGGCAGCAGGTTCCGGCATTCTATGAAAGTAAAGGAGGGTATGCCAGGGTCCATGCGACGGAAGAAGAGGTGGTGATACGATCCGGCAGCACGGAAGCCAGGATCGCCCGGGCAAAAGAGTGGAAGGTGGAGTTCTTCCATAACGCCAGGAAACTGACGCAGAGCGGCTGGCGCAGTCTTGGCTATGCGGTTCAGGATTCGGGAGAACGCTTTATGAAGGAAGAGCTGCAGCTTTCCGTCGGCGAGAATATTTTCGGATTAGGAGAACGGTTTACACCTTTTATCAAGAACGGCCAGAGCGTGGAGATCTGGAACCGGGACGGCGGAACCAGCTCCGAGCAGTCTTACAAGAATATTCCTTTCTATGTGTCGGACAGAGATTATGGGGTGCTGATCAACGATTCGGGAAAGGTGTCTTTGGAAGTGGGATCGGAGAAGGTGGAGCGGGTGCAGTTTTCCGTTCCGGGAGAAAGCTTGGAGTACTGTGTGATCGGCGCAGAATCCATAGCCGGTGTGCTTCGGAAATATGCCCGGCTGACCGGCTTGCCGGCATTACCGCCGGCCTGGTCTTTCGGTCTTTGGCTGACGACTTCCTTTACGACGGATTATGATGAAAAAACAGTGACGCATTTTATTGATGGTATGGAGGAGCGGGACATTCCTCTGCAGGTGTTCCATTTCGACTGCTTCTGGATGCGTGGCGGCCACTGGTGCGATTTCCGGTGGGACAGGGAGGCATTCCCGGATCCGGAGGGTATGCTGCAGCGGTTAAAAGGAAGAGGACTCAAGATCTGCGTGTGGATCAATCCTTATATCGCGCAGAGAAGCGTACTGTTCGAGGAAGGTATGCGGAAAGGGTACTTCATCCACAAGACGGACGGTACGGTATGGCAGACCGACGAATGGCAGCCGGGTATGGCCATCGTAGATTTTTCTAATCCGGATGCATGCGCATGGTATCAGGAGAAGTTACGAACGCTTCTGGCTATGGGAGTGGATACTTTTAAGACGGATTTCGGGGAGCGGATACCGGAGAAGGACGTTGTCTATGCGAATGGAATGAGTCCGGAAAAGATGCATAATTATTATGCATATCTCTACAACAAGACGGTCTTTGATTTGTTGGAGCAGGATAAGGGAAAAGGAGAAGCATTGGTATTTGCCCGCTCTGCCACCTGCGGAGGTCAGAGATTTCCGGTGCATTGGGGTGGGGACTGCGTGGCCAGCTATGAATCTATGGCGGAATCTCTCCGCGGAGGCCTGTCTCTTGCCATGTGTGGTTTTGGATTCTGGAGTCATGACATGGGAGGCTTTGAGAACAAAGCGACGCCGGACCTTTATAAGAGGTGGACGGCTTTCGGCATGTTTTCCACACACAGCAGGCTGCATGGAAATTCCAGTTATCGTGTACCCTGGCTGTTTGACGAGGAAGCGGTAGATGTGCTGCGGTTCTTTACGAAGACTAAATGTGCGCTGATGCCATATCTGTTCGGAAGTGCCGTGAGGACTTCACAGACCGGGATTCCGATGATGAAGCCGATGATCGTGGATTTCGAGAACGACCCTGTAGCGCCGTTTCTGGACAGGCAGTATATGCTGGGAGAGTCATTGCTTGTTGCTCCGGTATTTTCGGAGCAGGGAGAAGTCACCTATTATCTTCCGGAAGGTAAATGGACCAATTATTTTACGGGAGAATGTCAGGGACAAGGCTGGCGGAAGGAAAAGTGGGACTATTTCGGGCTGCCTGTTATGGTGCGAGAGAATACGATCCTTCCTGTAGGAAAGGCTGCGGAAAACGCACTTGTTCAACCAAAGCTTCCGTGCCTAACGGCTGCAGACGCGCAGGCAGTGACGAAACGGCATGGACATACAAATAGCAGAACGGTATATGAGTATGAAAAGCACATCACGCTGGAGATCTACGAGTTGCTGTCAGAGGCCAAGGTGTGTATCTACAGAAACGATGGAACAGAAGCCGGCATGGTCAGAGCGCGAAGAGAACGAGACGAGATAAGTATTTCGGTGGAAGGGATCCGGGATTATGAAATTCTTTTCGTGAATGTAAGACAGGCTGAGGACGGCTGTAACGTGCAGGGAATGTCGGTAGAGAGGGGATATCTTGTAAGACCGATCGATCCTGAGAAGGAAGGCCGGATGAAAGTGAATGAAAACAGAAAGAAGGAGGCGGATAGAAATGGCTGTGATTGATAATACCAATATTATGCAAATCGCGATCATTGTCAGGGATATACGGAAAACAGCGGAAAATTATGCGAAGGCGTTCGGGCTTCCGATGCCCGAGATCCAGGACGTACCGCCGGTATCCGAAGTTCCGATCTTCTACCGGGGCGAAAGAACCGATTCGAGAGCGAAAATCTGCTGTTTCAATATGGGTAATATCATATTGGAACTGACAGAGCCGGACGAAACGCCGAGCGGCTGGAAAGAATTCCTGGATGAACATGGCCAGGGAGTTCACCATATCGGTATACAGGTGACGGATAGAGATGCGGCCCTTGAAGTTCTGGGGACGATGGGAGCCGGTGTGAACCATGTGGGCTATTATCCTACGGGAAGCTATACCTTTATGGACAGCATGGAACAGTTCGGTGTTAATTTTAACATAAAACATGGCGGCGAAGACAACAGTGATAAGTTGGTTGCTTCGGAATGGAGGGAAGGTTGAAAAATATGGAGGGAAAAATGAGAGAACCGGTTTTAAAGACGTCAAAGGTGCTGCAGATCGCATTTATCGTTTCGGATGTGCAGGCTGCTGCAGAGAAGTATGCAAGGCTTTTTGGGATAGAGACACCACGGGTTTCCATGTCTGACGGCTACGAAAAGGCACAGACGGTATTTATGGGAAAACCGTCGCCTGCAAGATGTAAGATGGCCTTCATTGATCTGGACAATATTCAGCTGGAGTTTATTGAGCCGGATGAGAATGATTCTGACTGGAAGCGTTCTCTGGAAGAGAAGGGTGACAGCCTGCATCATATTGCTTTCGAGGTAAAGGGTATGAAGAAACAGATCGAGAGCCTGGAAGAAGATGGGGCACAGTGTATCCAGAAGGGAGAATATCCGGGCGGGAGATACGCTTTTATGGACACTGCAGACGAGTATATGGTGAAATTTGAGCTTCTTGAAAACGATTAGAATATAGGAGGAAATAGGATATGAAGAAGAGAAGATTAGCATTGATCTTAGCGGTATCCATGGTATTGGCAGGATGCGGCGGGGCAGCGGAGCCGTCCGGAGAGACTACAGCTGAGCCGGTACCGGAGGAGACGAAATCTGAAGGAGAAGCAGCAGCCGAACAGGCAGCAGAAGGCAGTGAAGCGGCGGCAGCAGATCCCTTTGGGAGATATGAGGAACCGGTCACCTTTACAGTGGCGCTTGAAGTGGACCCCAATGAAGTGTTTCCGGAAGGAGATTCCTACACGGATAATCAGTATACGAGGTACATCAAGGAGCAGCTGAATGTGGATATCGAATACCTTTTTACGGCATCTACATCGGATTGGGATACGAAGGTCAATCTGGCGATCACCAGCAACCAGATTCCGGATGCCATGCTGGTCAATGCTACACAGTTCAATCAGATGTATAAGGCAGGCCAGCTGGCCGATATGACGGATGTCTATGAGATGTATGCATCGGATACTATGAGAGCCATGGTGGATTCCAGTGAAGGGCTTGCGGTTGAGAATGCAAGCTATGGCGGCAGGATGTACGGCCTCACGTATACATCCGACGGTGATTACGAGTTGACCTGGATCCGTAAGGACTGGCTGGATAAGCTGGGATTGGAGGAACCGAAGACAATAGAAGACTTAGAGGCGGTTGCAAGAGCCTTTGTGGAAAACGATGTGAGCGGAAAGGGCACTATCGGGATCGCCGGTCCGCAGAGTGACGGTCTTCTGAATGCGACCTTCTTAAATAACGGTACCAACAATTACGGTTTTGACAGCTATTTTAATGGATTCGGTGCTTATCCTGGATGGTGGATCCTTGGGGACGACGGCAAGCCGGTATATGGATCTATTACCGGAGAGACAAGAAATGCTCTGGAAAAACTGGCACAGTGGTATGCGGAAGGACTGATCGATCCGGAGATGGGAATCAGACAGGATGCCAGTGAACCGATCTCGGCAGGCAGAGTCGGAATCTTCTCCGGCGGCTGGTGGATGGGCTATGCATGCCTTCCGGACGTGATCGCCAATGATCCCGAGGCGAACTTCCAGGCTTATGCGATTCCCGTACTGGAAGAGAGCGGGAAGTACGAACCGCATGCGTCAGGCGCTTCGCCGAAGTATCTGGTGGTGAGCAAAGACTGTGAACATCCGGAGATTGCGGTCAAGTTGAACAATCTGTTGATCCGTGATGAGAGTACATTCGATACTTCAAAGGGCGGAATCGGTAATTTCCCCTGTAGAACACCTATGGGAATGCGGGATGAGAGTATATATACCGTGAAGGCACTGCGAGAGGTACTGGCAGGAACAAAGAGTGTGGATGATTTTACGGAAGAAGAATTTGCTCTATATAAACTTCTGGAAAATGACGTGAATACGATCAAGAAAGTCAAGAAAGAGCCTTACGACAGTATGGATATTGACACCTGGGATGTACAGACAGATCCCAGTTCGTGGGCCAGAAGTTATTCCATCATGGTGGGATGGGGCGCTCTGTTGGACAACGAACCGAAAGATATTTACAGTGTGATCTATTCCCAGACGGAAACGATGGAACAGAGATGGGCGAACCTGGAAAAATTGGAGAATGAGACCTTTATGAAGATCATTATGGGTCAGGAACCGATCGAGGCGTTTGACACGTTTGTGGAAAACTGGAAAGCGCAAGGCGGCGACATCATCACCGAAGAAGTGACGGAGTTCTACAACAGCAAACAGTAAAAATGGTAAGAGCTTGGCCGGGTCTGCGCATTTATCGCGCAGACCATGTCAAACAGTAAAGTTGATTTCAAAGGAAGGTGCAGGATTTGGGCAGGGAGCAGAAGACAGGCAGGACAAGAAGGAAGGGCAGATACGGAGCATACTTTTGTATGCTGGCTCCGGGATTTTTATGGTTGATTTTCTTTAACGTGGTGCCAATGTTCGGTATTTATATGGCGTTTACAAATTTTAACCCAGGTATCGGGATTTTCAGATCACCCTTCACGGGATTGGAGAATTTTCGGTATATGTTTGTGCTGGGAGATGTAAAGCAGGTGTTCTTTAACACCTTTTATATAGCGGTATCTAAGGTGATAATGAATCTCATATTTCCACTTGTCTTTGCTCTTTTGCTGAATGAAGTGACACACAGTGGATTTAAGAAACTGGTGCAGACAGTGTGCTATATGCCGCATTTTCTTTCGTGGGTCATTCTGGCGGGGATTCTTGCCGGTATTTTTTCCTTTGATGGCCCGATCAACGGGATCAGAGGCATGATGGGGCTGGAACCGTTTTTGTTTTTTGGAAGTTCAAAGGCTTTTCCGCATATTATCATCTGGAGTGATGTTTGGAAAGAATTCGGCTATAACGCAGTGATCTATCTGGCTGCCATTACGGGGATCGACCAGGGGCTATATGAGGCGGCGGCTATTGATGGTGCGGGGCGGTGGCAGCAGACTTGGCACATTACGCTGCCGGGGATCCGGACGACGATCGTTCTCCTTGCGATCTTAGCGCTTGGCAACGTGCTGAATGCAGGATTTGACCAGGTCTTTAATCTCTATAATCCTTCAGTATATTCCACGGGAGATATTCTGGATACATGGGTATACCGGGCAGGCTTGAAGAACTTTCAGTACAGTCTGGCTACGGCAGTGGGACTTTTGAAATCCGTGATCAGTTTCGTCCTGATCGCTGTTTCTTATTGGATGGCAAAACGTTTTGCAAATTATACGATATTTTAAGGAGGGCAGGAAATGGTACAGGGAAGATCTTTTGGAAGAAAACTGTTTCTTGGCATTAACATTGTTGTCCTATGTCTGTTGGTCTTAAGCTGCCTGCTTCCTCTTTGGTATACGCTCTGCATTTCGCTCAGCGGAAAAGCTGCCGTCGCGGGAGGCCGTGTTTCGCTCTGGCCAGTGGATTTTACGCTCAGTTCCTATGAGGCGATCGTGAAGGATATGGGGTTCTTGCGGGCGGCAGGGATCTCTGCCGGACGGGTGATCCTGGGGACAGGGTTCAGCCTGACTGTGATCCTGCTCATGGCCTATCCCCTTTCCAAGTCTGTCAGAGAATTCAGATACAGGAACCTTTTCATGTGGGTTTTGATATTCTGCTATTTGTTTAATGGCGGATTAATCCCTTGGTATATTGCGATGAAGAATTATGGCATGATAAATACGATGCAGG
This sequence comes from uncultured Lachnospiraceae bacterium, assembly GCA_910588215.1. Lineage (GTDB taxonomy): Bacteria > Bacillota > Clostridia > Lachnospirales > Lachnospiraceae > UBA3282. Next base: position 15,406 of record CAJUQJ010000039.1, on the reverse strand, counting down.
GGCTGGTGCTTGCAGGCGGGGTTCCGGTGTTCAATGTGATATTGGTCATGAACTTCTTCAGGAATATTCCCAAGTCATTGGAGGAAGCCGCCATTGTGGACGGTGCAGGAGCATGGATGATTCTGCTGAGGATAGTCATCCCCGTGTCAAAGCCGGTCATTGCCACAGTGACTTTATTTACGGTAGTCAATTACTGGAATGAGTTCTTCCAGGGGCTGGTGTTGTCTACTACGGAAAAGATGTATCCGCTGCAGACCTATATTCAGCAGATGGTAGTCACCTTAAATATGACAAATATGACACTGGAACAGTATCAAAAAGCAAGCCAGCTGAGCAACCAGGGTTTAAATGCCGCTAAGATCTTCGTAGCGCTTGTCCCGGTATTGGCAATTTATCCTTTTCTACAGAAATACTTTATCACGGGTATCACTTTGGGAGCAGTAAAAGAATAGCTGCCACGAAGTTGTGACTTTGCAGGGCAGGTACGGATTTGAGATTTCGCGAAACGGATTTACGGAGGTGTTAGGATGACGGTTTTGGTTACAGGTGCGGCAAGAGGTTTAGGGAGAAGACTTGTCGATAAATTTGTGCGGGAAGGGTATGAAGTGATTGCGACTGTGCGGGACAGAATGCGTGCCGGTGAGCTGGCACAGCTGACCGGACAGAACGAGCGGCTTCATCTATACGAGATGAATGTTTCCTGCTGGGACAGTATTTATAAGTGTGCGCAGTCTGTCGGAGAAGACTTTGAGACAATAGATCTGCTGATCAACAATGCAGGAGTGCTGTTTGAAAGTGATAAGGTAAAAAGGATCATGGATGTGGACGTTGAGGTGCTGCGGGAAACCATAGCCGTAAATACGGAAGGACCGATCCTGGTTCTGAAAGCCTTTTACCCGCTTCTGCAAAAGAGTGCTGCACCGGGATTTTACATAATTACATCGGAAGGCAGGATGAACCATCATTGGCATGGGATGCCGGTTTACTCTCTTTCCAAGATTGCAGCCGGGAAGGCGGCCGGGATCATAGGAGCGAGTGTGGAGGAGAAGTTCCAGGTGCTGGCGATCCATCCGGGGCGGATGGATACAGATATGGGGCATGAATCGGCACAGATTAGGCCGGAAGAGGCAGCAGAGGGAATCTATGAGCTTGCGACGGGACAGAGAGTCCCGGAGAGCTGGTATGTGGATTATCTTGGAAGAAAGATGGAAGCCTGACGGAAAGGAAAGGGGACAGATCATATGCGGATTGGAGGAGGAATTGACGGCAGAGAATGGAGAACACCGGAGGAATGGCTGTCTGTCGTAAAGCAGTTGGGTTATGACGCGGTGTATTGCCCCATAGACAGCAGTGCACCGGAAAGCCTGCGCAGGGACTTTAAAAAGCTGATAAAGGATAACGGCCTCGTATTGGGAGAAGTAGGAGCGTGGTCGAATCCGCTGGACGCGGATGAAGGACAACGCAGGAAAAATATTGCTTATTGCGAGGAGCAACTGCGACTTGCAGATGAGATGGAGGCAGCCTGCTGTGTCAACATTGCAGGATGCAGGGGTGAAAAGTGGGACGGAGCCTATCCGGATAATTATGACCCATATACTTATGGACTGATCGTAGATACGGTCAGGGAGATCATAGATGCGGTCAGGCCATCCCATACATACTATACACTGGAACCGATGCCATGGATGCTGCCGGATTCTCCGGAAAGCTATCTGAAACTGATCAAGGATATAGACAGGGAAGCTTTTGCCGTACATTTGGACTATGCCAATATGATATCCAGTCCGAGGCTGTATCTGCACAGCAGAGACTTTATCAGGCACTGCTTTCATGTACTGGGGCCGAGGATTAAGAGCATTCATGCTAAAGATCTTGTGCTGGAGGAAGGACTGCCCTGTGTCATACGGGAAGTGATGCCGGGAAAGGGAACGCTGGATCTTAAATTGGTCATGCAGTCTGCCAAAAAGCTAGGCAGAGATATGACGGTATATGCAGAGCACCTGAAGGACGCCGGGGAATATGAGGAGGCGGTCAGATATCTGCGGCATGTGGGGAAGGCGAACTAATCAATTAAGGTTACTAAGGCGCTTAACAGAATATGCAGGGCAGTTTGATTCTTAGATTTCACATAAAAAAGGGGCCGTAGAGGCCCCTTTTACAATCTCTTTTTCAGGAAATGAGTCCGTTTCACTAACAGCTATGCCGACGTGACACTTCGTGTCCTGCAGCAGACCATTCAGTGTATGTAATGTGTATACACCCGGTCTTCTGTCTCCGGCAGTCCGAACTGCTCCTTCCCAAGCGCGATGCTCTTCATCAGAAAAGCCATATTCCTCGCCAGAACACGCATTGTCTGCAGCCCTTCGCCATCCTGCACCGCCTCACCGGCCGCGCGTCCGTGTACGCTGTTCCAGTACTGGCTGGAAGCTACCGGCATACCGCAGATAGTAAAATACTTGTTCAACTCGTCAAAAGTGGCGGAACAGCCGCCGCGCCTTGCCACTGCCACGCTTGCGCCGACTTTCATCGTCTTGTTGAAGGAAGTGCTGTAGAACAACCGGTCCAGACAGGCGATCAAGGTGGCGTTGGCGGAAGCGTAGTAGACCGGGCTGGCGATCACCAGGCCGTCGGCCGCCTCGAATTTGGGCGCGAGCTGGTTTACTTCGTCGTCAAATACACAGCGGCCTCTCTCCGCACAGGAGCCGCAGGCGATACAGCCCCGGACCACCTTATTGCCGATCTGCACGATCTCGGATTCAATGCCGTTTTGTACGAAGATCTGCTCCATTTCTTTCAGTGCAATGGAAGTATTGCCGTTAACACGGGGACTTCCGTTGATCATTAGTACTTTCATTCTTACCTCCATTCCGAAGCGTTTTACGCTGAGGACGCGAGCAGAATTTAGGAGTTTTCCGAAGGAATACTCCAATTTTGCTCTGCGATCAGCAGAATTTGTGCCAAAGCACAAAACGCTTCCTGATGATTTCAACTGATAGAATAACTCGATATAGTAACATGGTAACACAGATTGCACAAAAATGACATAAGATATGTTTTTCGTTATTTTTCATATTGCAGGATCAAATCGGCAAGCCTATAATAAGAAAAGTTATCAAGGTGACTACGGAGGAAGAACATTATGACCTTTGATCTGAAGAAGGACGGTAAGAGGATCATCGTTGTCTGCCTGGCATCGGTTATTATGGCAGTCAATATCAAAACATTTGTCAAGGCGGGCGGGCTGTATCCGGGCGGCGCCACGGGATTGACGGTTCTGATTCAGAGTATCTTTGAGCGGTTTCTGAACATGGAAATCCCCTATTCGTTGGTAAACTTGCTGCTGAATCTGGTGCCGATCTACATAGGCTTCCGGTTTATCGGTAAGAAGTTTACACTGTATTCCTGCCTGATGATCGTATTGACGAGTGTGCTGACAGACATCATTCCGCAGGTGGCGATCACTTATGATATTCTGCTGATCAGTATTTTCGGCGGTATCATCAATGGATTCGTGATCAGCATCTGCCTGCTCATGAACGCTACTACGGGTGGTACGGATTTTATTTCTATCTATCTTTCCGAGAAAAAGGGGGTAGATTCCTGGAATTTTATTCTGGCTTTTAATATAGTGATCATCGGTGTGGCCGGTGTGCTGTTTGGTATGGATAAGGCGCTTTATTCCATCATCTATCAATATGCGTCAACGCAGATCCTGCATATGCTTTATAAGCGGTATCAGAAGCAGACTCTCTTTATTGTGACCAACAAGCCCAATGAGGTCTGCCAGGCAATCAATCTGGCGAGCATGCATGGGGCTACAGTCTTAAGTGGCGAAGGATCTTATGAGCATCAGAAGCGGCAGGTGGTATATTCCGTTGTCTCCAAGGAGGAGAGCAAACGAGTGATCCGCGCCGTGAAAGACGCGGATCCGGCTGCGTTTGTCAATGCGCTGCGTACGGAGGAACTGTCCGGGCGTTTCTACCAGAAGCCGACGGAGTGACGTGCTCTCCCATAGTGCCCATATCGGAGACCACCAGATCCGAAGCGTCGATCAGAGAGGAACTGTCCAGCGTCTGGCCTTCGGAAGTAGAGGGAATCGTTCCTTCCAGCTGTCCTAAGACGCTCTCCGCTCTTCGCAGACAAAAGCTGCGCAGGGTGGAGACACCCTTCTCAAATTCTTCGTTGCTGCAGAACTTCGTCGGATCGGCTTCCACGTAAGAAGAGATCGTCCGGGCGGTCTCGTCGATCAGGGAAGCAAGCGCGCCATTCTCAAAATATTCATTTAAAAATTCCTCAAAATACTGATGATACAGTTCCGTGTATTCCTGATGATCGAATATCCATGCAAGCATCGGCCGGGAATCGACAGAGCCGCCGGAAACAGGGGTGTCTATGGGGTAGTTGACCAGAGCCGTAGCGCTGCCGCCGGATTCAAAACCACCGAAGGCGAGGTTGTAATCCCATGGGATCATGGAAAGCTGTCCGTTCTTTTCGTACAGATAGTAATTATGGATCATGGCGCCAGTGTAACTGTCGAAATTGAGTACAAAGTTATGGACCACAAAATAGCGGATGACTTCATCAATATCTACTGTAGTTTCGAGCGTTTTCTTCTCGCTTTCATTCAGATTTTTCAGCGCTTCGATCAGCCTTGTTTTGTCAGCATTGGACGGGTCGGTCTTGGCATTGTCGAAGATATTGGGATAACTGTCAAACTCGTTATCAGCATAAATAAGGGATACATCACTGCTGCCCATGCCTTTCGAGAAGCGCTCATCCCCTGACATACCTGGAAAATTCGGCATATCCGGAAGGTTTGACATATCCGAGTGATTTGACATATCCGGAGGATTGGGCATATCCGGAAGGTCTGACATATCAGGGTCATTTGATATATCAGGAGGATCTGACATGTCGGGGCGATTTGACATATCTGGAGGATTCGACATATAAGGGCGATTTTGCATATCCGGAAAGTTTTCGAGGCTGTCAGGATCGAAGTTTTCAAAATCAAATCCCCGCCCGTTTCCGCGGCCGCCGCCCATCTTCATGCTGTCCGGTTTGTATAATTCTCCATAGTCATTTCCGTAATTTCTTGCCAGAAAGGATTCCTCCACGCCCTCGACAGCCAGATACAGACCCCAGTCTTCACCGTTTACCGTCATATAAGCATAGCTGCATAGCGGGGCATCAACGCCGAATTCGTGCATCAGCCGGTAGACGAGGTAATCTTTCATATAAGTATTATCCTGGATGATATTATTCAGGCATAACTTGTCAAGCCCATGGTAATTCAGAGAATCATCATAGTGATCGAATTCTATCTTAAAGCTGTAGCGGTTGTTGCCATAGGCTGCCACAGAGGATAGGGAAGTGTTGCCTTTGGCGCGGATGGCCACATTGCGGTATGCTTCTCCGTCAATGATAACGGTGCAGTCAACATACTCCTCATCCGTGCAATTTGCGAGAAAAGAATCCCAGTCGTCCATGACAATGTCGATCGTATGAACTTCGGAATCCTGGAAAAGCCGGGAAGCATATCCAACGGCGGCGCTCACCGTCTGAACGCCCAGCCGGCCTGCATTCATAAAGAACAGGGTGAGAGCCAGCGTGACGGCCAGAACAATGCAGCAGATCTTGTCAATATGTTTGCTGGTAGACATTCGATACCTCCTTATTGTCTGCTGTCCCGTTATCCCATGTAGTCGCCGTTGTAGCTGACCAGAACGGCACTGTTTACGCCTTCCATCTGTGCAAGTGTGTTGATGAAGTCGGTATTGTCGTCTTTCAGGCGGACTTCCAGGTTCAACTCGACGGCGTTTTTCTGTGCGGTCTTGCTTTTGACTACGAGGCGTCGCACCTGACTTTTCAGATACTCATGTACCTGCAATTCGCTTGCGTGATCGGTACAACTGATCACGGCAATGTAAGGATTAGAATGTGTTTTCCTGTTGACGAAGATCAGCAGGATCACACCGATCAACAGGCTGCCGATAACGGCCAGAGGTATCAACCCTGCGGCCAGCACGATGCCTACAGCGATCGACCAGAAGAGAAAGGCAATATCCAGAGGCTCCTTGATGGCAGTGCGGAAACGGACGATAGACAGCGCGCCCACCATACCAAGGGAAAGCACCACATTGGAAGTTACAGCCAGAATGACGAGAGTGGTGATCAGTGTGAGGGCGATCAGTGTTACGCCGAAACTGGAAGAGTACATAACGCCGGAAAAGGTCTTTTTATAGACAAAAAAGATGAACATGCCGACGCCGAACGCCAGCAGCAGCGCCAACATCATATCAAAAATGCTGATGCTGGTGATATTGTTGAGGAAACTTGATTTGAAAATATCGTTAAAAGTCATGATCTGTTCTCCATTCTATGAAATTAAAATTGGTTTAGCCATAAAGCCTGCAGGCTGCATATTTAGAAAAGGCGCTGGCGCTTCGTGTGCCGAGCTGTACCACATCCCGGATGATATCGGGCAGATAAGCATCCCATTTGACTTCCAGGATGATAGGGGCAGTTCCTGCAGGAATGGTGGTGCATTCAGGATTCAGGAAGCCGGTACACTGCAGAGTGGTGCGGATATTATAGTCAATCGTTACTCTGACATTGCCGGCGGGAAACAGGTAGGGTTCTCTCGTATAGTCTACGACTGTTTTGGGACGGAGCTGCTGTGTCGACAGTTTAAAGTAGAATTCCGTTACAAGAGGATCCGTGCTGTGACACATCCAGGTATAGTCGCCGCTTGCGATCGCCTGCGCCTCGTCCTTAGTTAAGACGGCACTTGATTTGCTTCCCAGCCCGCCGATCTTGCTTTTCTTCTCCAGGTGGATCAAGGAGGTGTCACCGTTATAGTAGCGGATGCGGAATTTCTCACGCCTGTTTACACCGTCCAATTTTTCGCGTAGCGCTTTATCGGTGGGATCGTCGAAGTATAGACTGCGTATTTCATACTTTCCGCCTATGGCGTAGGGATCCGGTGTCATGACAGTGGGAAGCCGTCCCTGGAGAATGATCATGTCGGATAAGCTTATGATATGTTTCCATTCGTGCCGGTAAGTCATGGCAGTAACCTCCTGTATCGTGTTTTCTCAGGCAGACCTGTCCTGCTTTTTTTCGGTAATAAATACCCGATAAGCGAGACCGATGTCGTGTAAGATGCTTTATGAGGAGAAGCACACAAGAAGGTGTCGGTATCGGCCTACCGGGCATAGTGTCATTTTATGGCAAAAATGAGGAGAAACTATGTTCAAAATGAGAAGATTCTGTGTCCGGAAGATTTGGCGACAGGGTGTATGTAGTGCGTAAAGCGCCGGTTGAGGTGAACCGGGACAATCACATTGTCCTGCAGTTATTGGAATTGTTGAAAGACATTGAGGAATACAGTGATGACGAACAGGCGGCCAGACAACAGATCGTAGATTATATTGGAAGATTTTGTTGATGATAATGTCGAATACAGACGGGCGGTGGATGAGATCCTTGCTCTGGCGGACAGTGGTATGTTTGACTGATAAAGCACTGACTTTTTTGTAAAAGAGGGCTTGACAAACGCAAAGCTGCATCCCTATAATAAGATATCTTTGAAAGGAAGAGGTGGAAAGATGACGAAGTAATCGACTTTTGAAACATGAATTGATCAAAGGAGCAGTACTGTCCGCAGAGTTCGGCACGGCTGTTTCATCATGTTGCCAAAGGTAGATTATGTTTCTCACAGCCTCTTTTTTGTGTGTATAGCGATGCGTTGTTGTACGGAATATGTACTGTCGGGATGTTTTGAGCGTTTTGCCAGGGACAGGGGATGCGGCCGTGTATGGCCTGCGGAGCAAGGCGGTGCGCCTTATCGTACATGACAAGTGCACAACACCGTAACGGAGAAATAAGAGCTACAGAGACGATTCGGGATCATTTGGCGACAGATGGTTCCTTTTTTATTTTTTTGAAACGGAGGTGGTACATCATGTCGCAGATCAGTGTATCAAATCTGACCTTCTGCTATGAAGGCAGCTTTGACAATATTTTTGAAAATGTATCGTTTCTGATCGATACGGATTGGAAATTGGGATTTATCGGGAGGAATGGGAAGGGAAAGACAACGTTCTTGAATCTTCTGCTGGGAAACTATGAGTACGAGGGGCACATCAGCGCTTCGACAGTGTTTGACTACTTTCCCTATCGGATCAGGGAGGAACAGAAGGCGCAGTGTGGTGTGGAGTTCCTGGAACAGTTGAAACCGGGTTGTGAGCAGTGGCGGGTCATCTGCGAATTGGAGAAACTGCATCTTACTGCGGAGGTTCTTTACAGGCCGTTCGGGACTCTGAGCCATGGGGAACGTACGAAAGTGATGCTGGCGGTACTTTTCTCCGGGGAAAATGATTTCCTGTTGATCGATGAGCCGACCAATCATCTGGATCGGGAATCCAGAGAGACCGTGAAGGAGTATTTGGGAAAAAAGAAAGGATTTATCCTTGTGTCTCACGATCGTGACCTGTTGGATGCCTGCATTGACCATGTGCTGGTGCTGAACCGCAGCAGCATAGAAGTACAGAGCGGGAATTTCTCCACATGGTGGGAGAATAAGAGCCGCATGGATGCTTTTCACCAGGCGGAAAATGAGAAACATAAGAAGGAGATCGGCAGACTGAAGAAAGTGGCTGAGAGAACACTGGACTGGGCAGATAAGAGTGAGCGGAGCAAGATTGGCTTCGATCCGATCAAAGATCCCGGACACGGACTCCAAAGAGCTTATATCGGTGCCAAGACCAAGAAGATGCAGAGCCGCAGGATGCAGGTGGAGAAGCGGATTGAAGCCGAAATCGAGCAGAAAGAGGGATTGCTGCAAGACGTCGAGAATCCGGCAGACTTGAAACTGATGCCGATGAGATATCATAAAGAAGTCCTGATCAGGGCGCAGGATTATAGTATCACTTATGGCAATGGGGAGGTGTTTAGAGACTTAGCCTTTGAGCTGCGGCGTGGGGAGCGGGTGTTCCTGCATGGTGAGAATGGATGCGGGAAATCCAGTCTGATCAAGGCGATTTTGGCGCGCAACGGGGCAGGCGGCGTTGTGTCCGAGGGCAGACGCGTGAATGCCAGAGCAGATGCACGACCGGTATATGGAAATGCGGTTCAAGCAAACCCGAATAAAGACGCGGGTGCAGCAGTAAGGCCGGAGGGGGATCTGCTGGAAAGAGACAGGGCCGTTATGCAGGAGACGGGTACCCTGGCCTGTGGATCTGGCCTGGTTATTTCCTATATTGATCAGGATACTTCCGGTCTGCGTGGAAATCTTAAGGAGTTCTGCAGAGAGAATGATCTGGATGAAAGCCTTTTCTGCGCGATCTTAAGACAGTTGGATCTGGAGAGGGTACAGTTTGCCAAGAACATGGAGGAATATTCCGAGGGCCAGAAGAAAAAGGTGCTGGTCGCGGCAAGTCTGCTAAAACCTGCGCATCTGTATATTTGGGACGAGCCGCTGAACTATATTGATGTTTTTTCCCGGATGCAGATCGAGAAGCTGATTCTGAGTTTCCAGCCTACGATGCTTGTCGTGGAACACGACGTGCGCTTCCGGGAGAAGATTGCGACGCGGGTGGTAGAAATGTGATATGCTGCCTGGTGCTGTTGCAGTTTGCGGCCCCTGGGCCGTGAATTGTAACGAAAATATAGCGAAAATAGGGGGAGATTATAAATAATGTTGCTATTTTATGCATTTTCTGGCAAAATGGAATAGGGTGCGCTGTAAGTACCGGTGGAAAGCAGCGCCATCTTGTAATGGCATGGATATTCAGGATATAAAACTTAAGAGAGAAGGGGTAACAGATGGAAAGAAAAGTAGGAACTGTATCAAGAGGCATTCGTTGTCCGATCATCAGAGAGGGAGACGATCTTGTCAAAATTGTTACAGGCAGTGTTTTAGAGGCGGCTGAGGCAGAGGGCTTTGCCATTCGCGACAGGGACGTGATCGCGGTGACCGAGTCCGTGGTGGCAAGGGCGCAGGGCAATTATGCTTCCATAGAGGCGATCGCGCAGGATGTGAAGGAGAAGCTGGGTGGAGAGACCATCGGCGTTATCTTCCCGATTCTGTCCAGGAACCGTTTTGCAATCTGCCTGCGCGGTATTGCGAAGGGTGCGAAGAAGGTAGTGCTGATGCTCAGTTATCCCAGCGATGAAGTGGGTAACGAACTGGTCTCCTTCGATCAGCTGGACGCGGCGGGGATCAACCCCTACAGCGACGTGCTGACGCTGGAGAAGTACAGAGAACTTTTCGGAGAGAATAAACATCCCTTTACGGGAGTGGATTATGTGTCCTATTACGGCGACGTGATCAGAGAAGCGGGAGCGGAAGCAGAGATCATCTTTGCCAATGACTGCCGCAGTATTCTGGCTTTTACGAAGAATGTGCTTAACTGCGATATTCATACGAGAGCACGCACCAAGAGGCTGCTGCTGGCAGCAGGTGCAGAGCGTGTCATGGGCATGGATGATATTCTGACAAGCCCGGTGAACGGCAGCGGCTGCAATGAGAAGTATGGCCTGCTTGGTTCCAACAAGTCCACGGAGGACACGATCAAGCTGTTCCCGAGGGAGTGTACGGATCTGGTACTGAATATCCAGAAGGAGATTCTTAACAGAACCGGCAAGCATGTGGAAGTAATGGTGTACGGCGACGGCGCTTTCAAGGATCCTGTAGGCAAGATCTGGGAACTTGCAGACCCCTGTGTATCACCGGCCAGCACACCCGGCCTGGAGGGTACGCCCAATGAGCTGAAGCTGAAATATCTGGCGGACAACGATTTCAAAGATCTGTCCGGCGAAGCGCTTAAGGAAGCGATCTCCAACCGCATCCGTGAGAAGAAGGACAATCTGGTAGGCGATATGGTATCTCAGGGTACGACACCGAGAAAGCTGACCGACCTGATCGGTTCTCTGTGCGACCTTACCAGCGGTTCCGGTGACAAGGGTACACCTGTCATTCTGATCCAGGGATATTTCGACAATTACGTAAGCTGAGGTTTTATTTACAAATACCGTTATTATGAGCAGTTGGAAGCTGCGAATAGTAATAAGATGAGGTTGTTATTTTCTGCCGGCGTCCGGCGCGGGATTTTTGATGAGTATAGACTCAATAGAATATGTTTACATGTTTGACTAAAGAATAAGACCCGCTGTGCTTGCATGACATAGCGGGTTTTGTCATGGATGAGACTTGGTAATGGCGAAAATACAGGTAAAAGTTGAGAAGAGAAGAGTGTAAGAAGCTATGCATATATTATTAGTGAATATGAGTGCGCTGATCCTGGGCACGGTGATCGGCTGTCTGTTGAAGAAATATGTGCCGGAAAAGTTACAGCAAAATTCCATGATCTATTTTTCGATTGTTACATTGGTGTTGGGTATCCGGTTGATCGAGCGGACAACCAGTTTCTCTGCGGTGGTCATCGCCTTTCTGATCGGCGGAACGATCGGGCATTTCCTGCGGTTGGACGAGCGCGTGGCTGCTTTGCCGCAGAAGCTGGCGGGCGGTAAGTCCGGGTTCGATGCCGGAACGCTGATGACCGGATTTACATTGTACTGCGTCAGCACATCGGGTATTCTGGGGGCTATGGATCTGGGGCTGTCGGGGGATACTACCCTGTTAATGATCAAGGCGGTGATGGATCTTCTGGCGGCAGTGTTCTTTGCGGCGGCGGGCGCGGGATGGATGCAGCTTTTGATCGCTGTTCCGCTGGGGATTGTCCTGTTTGGTTTTTATTTTTTATCGAAGATACTGATGCCTTATGTGACGCCGGAGATGATCGGTGATTTCTCGTCCTGCGGCGGGATGATCCTGATTGTCAACGCGCTGCGGATGACGAAGTTAAAGAACCCGCCGGTACTGGATCTGGTGCCTGCGCTGGCACTGATCTTTCCGGTTTCGTGGCTGTGGCTGACGTATATGGGATAGACGGAAATGAATACTGTGAAAGAAAGTCTTTAACTTTCATAGCATGATGGAACTTTACATGGTAATCTCCGGCTGTTACCGGAGAGGGAAGACCTGCTTGGCAAGATATTTTCATGGAACAATGAGGGCAAATATTACTACCAGGAGGAAGCGCTATGATTACGATGGAGCATGTATGTAAATCGTACAAAGTCGCAAAAAGAAATGCAGGCATGAAAGAGGCCTGCAAAGCACTGTTCCGGCGGGAAGTGGAGACTATCCATGCGCTGTCGGATGTGAGTTTTACCATCGAAGACGGAGAGATGGTGGGTTACATCGGGCCTAACGGAGCAGGCAAAAGTTCTACGATCAAAATTCTGAGCGGAATCTTAACACCGGAAAACGGCAGCTGTCTTGTGGATGGACGGATACCGTGGAAGCATCGGAAGGAGCATGTGCGGCGGATCGGAGTGGTGTTCGGTCAACGCTCGCAGCTCTGGTGGGATGTTCCGGTGATCGATTCCTTTGCACTCTTAAAGGATATCTATTCGATCTCTCCCCAGGAATATCGGAATAATATGGAAGAATTGACGCAGCTTCTGCATCTGCAGGAGCTGTTGAAAATGCCCACGCGTCAATTGTCTCTCGGACAGAGGATGCGCTGTGAGATTGCGGCCTCACTTCTGCATTCGCCCAGGATTCTTTTTCTGGATGAACCGACGATCGGGTTGGATGCAGTGTCTAAACTGGCGGTGCGGGAGTTTATCCTTCGTTTAAATCAGACACATAAAACAACGGTCATTCTGACCACACATGACATGCAGGACATCGAAGCGCTGACGAGACGCATTATCCTGATCGGTAAAGGACGGGTACTGATGGACGGCACGCTGGAGGATATGCGGGAACTGGCAGCGGTACATGGGACGGCAGGCGCAGGATATTCCGGACAGGGCGAACGGACGGCGATTCATGACCTGTCGGCCCGACGGGCTGAACAAATTGCACCTGCAGGCTGTGAACCGGGCCAGAGCGACGAAAGCCTTGAACGAATCGTTGCGGCTCTTTATCACAAACTGGATATCGTGTAGGAGGGAGAGATTATGAGAGAGTATAGCAAGTACTTTTCCTTTTTTCGACTGCGATTCAATATGGGACTGCAGTATCGTGCGGCGGCATTAAGCGGCGTGGTCACCCAGATTGTGTGGGGACTTATAGAATGTTTGACCTTCCGGGCCTTTCAGCAGGCGGATCCGTCGGCCTATCCGATGGCCTTTTCCGCAACGGTCTCTTATATATGGCTGCGGGAGGCATTCTTCTCTGCATTCAGGACCTGGCAGACGGACGGAGAGGTCTTTGACAGCATTATGGACGGCGGTATCGCTTATGAACTGTGCCGTCCGGTTTCTATCTATAATATGTGGTTCGCCAGGACGGTGGCCAGCCGGATCTCGATGGCGGCGCTGCGCTCTATTCCGCTGTTAATGGTGGCATTTCTACTGCCTGGACCTTTTCGCATGACATTGCCGGCCGGACCGCAGTATTTTGTTCTGTTTGTTATCACCCTCTTTTTGGGGCTGGGCGTGACGGTGGCGTTTTGTATGTTTACCTATATTTTGGCTTTTTTTACAATATCGCCTCAGGGTTTGCGGATGATGTTTACTTCTATGGTAGAATTTCTTTCCGGTGCGATCATTCCTCTGCCGTTCATGCCGGGCGGTGTCAGGATGTTTCTGGAGCTGCTTCCTTTTGCAGGCATGTTTAATGTGCCGCTTCGTATTTACAGTGGCGACCTGTCGGGAGCAGAGATGCTGCGTGGGATCGGTTTACAGTGTTTCTGGTTCGTAACGCTGCTTGCGTTGGGAAAAGCATTGTGCCGCGCAGCCGAGCGGAAGGTCGTGGTGCAGGGCGGATGAGCGGTAAACTCTGTACAGAAAGAAAAAGTTTCCACCGGTGCGGGGTATATTTTCAGGTCAGACTGTAGAGAGGAGCGGCATGTATACTAAATTAAAAGATGCTGTAAGATTGTATTTTCATTATATTGCGATTGCGCTGCGCAGCACGATGCAGTACAAGGTCTCCTTTTTCCTAATGGTGACGGGGCGGTTTCTCGTCTCATTCAACGGAATATTGGGCGTATACTTCATGCTGTCACGGTTCGGGCATGTGAAAGGATACACTTTCGGAGAGGTGCTGCTTTGCTTTTCCATTATTCAGATGGATTTTGCCCTGGCAGAATGCATCGGCGGCGGGTTTGCTATGTTTTCCGGTATCGTGCGGCAGGGAGAGTTCGATCGTATCCTGCTGCGGCCGCATAGCGCGGTTCTGCAGGTGCTGGGCAGCAAGTTCCGTATCGACAGAATCGGGTTGATCCTGCAGGCGCTTGCCATGTTCTTATATGGTATCATAGTCAGTCCGGTTGACTGGACGATGGGCAGAGTGATAACGGTATTTTTCATGCTGGTTGGCGGGACTGTACTTTTCATAAGCTTCTTTTGGCTGCGGGCGGCTTTTACATTCTTTACGTTAGAAGGGATAGAAGCATTTAACATCCTGACTTATGGAGCGAAGGAACACGGGAAGTATCCGGTTGACATTTATGGGAAAAAGATGCTGCAAGTCTGTACCTATATTATTCCTTATACACTGATACAGTATTACCCGCTGCAATATCTGTTAGGGCGTACGGACAGATGGTATTATGGGCTGTATCCGTTTGGTGTTGCAGGTACCGTGCTGGTGTGCTATATGGCGTGGAGATTCGGTATGCGCCATTACCAGTCGGCAGGATCTTGATGACAGTCATACTAGTGTATTGACATGTTCACATTTCGCTAAGTGGCTTGCTTGAATTTCTATCTGCTGCGTCTGCCTCACTCAACGATGCCACCGCATCGTCTCGTTCAGCCGCCTTGCAGGCTGGAAATTCATTCTGCGCCATTTGATTGAAAAAGAACATGTCGGTACACTAGTACAGAGCGGCATATTTACGTGTTGATCCACCTGAAAAAGGCTGTAAAAAGGTAATGTGAAAATTTTAAAAAAACATGTTGACAAATGACGGAAGTCGGTGCTATCATATAAACCTACCGCGAAAAATGATTTGCGCTTTAGTGCGTCCAGATCGGGCCAAAATACCGGCCAGAAAAAATTGTAAAAAATTTCAAAAAAGGTATTGACGGCCAGCGGGAGATGTGATAGTATATCAACGTTGCGTGTTCAACAACACAGAACAGCAGCAGAGGACCTTGACAAATAAACAGTAATGCAACCCTGAAAATTCAAGAGAAAAAATTCTTAAAGATTTTTCAGAGAGTATCGAACAGATACGACCAGACAGTAAATGTTTAGGGAAACGGATACGAAAGAAGCCAAGCTTGTTTTGATCCGGATCAGACGAAAAAGTAGATTAACTTTTCTTATTCGAGAGTTTGATCCTGGCTCAGGATGAACGCTGGCGGCGTGCTTAACACA
>CAJUQJ010000038.1 GCA_910588215.1 uncultured Lachnospiraceae bacterium | reverse complement strand
CAATTCAGCTTTGGTTTGTCCTGAGTGCAATCAGATAGTTGTTGCTTTTCGTATGTTGCTAATACGTATGGGAGAAAAAAACTGGTATAAAACGATTGACCGCAGTATGTATGGGAAAATCAAAAAATATGCTAAGAAACACAAAGATGCAAGACCATATGTGGAATTTTTGGAGGGATATTTTAAGAATCCACTTATTAACAAGATAACTGATCCAGTGAATTACGGTGACTTAGTAGAAGTTGATGAATTAGATGATATAGCATAATAGAGAAAGGAGATTGACATGACAGTTAAAGAATTTATTAAAGAAGCGATAACTATTGGCGATGCGGATGATTTATTACAGTTTTTGACTGAAAAAGACTTTTCAGTGATTGAAGCAGATTTTCCAACAGAAAACCACCTAGCAGCACTGCTTGAGTATCGTGGTTATGATGAGGAAATGGATGGCATAGATGACTACTATATAGAGTTGCATTTTAACTACTGCCTTGATGCAGAAAGCGATGATTACGATGATTTGGAAGATGAAATATCTGGCTATTGCTTATCTGAGAATTGGTATGAATTGCTTGAATATGGCGAAGATTTTTATATCTGGATTTACAATGATGAAATGGAAGAAGAATATGTGACTGAGGGTGTAACGCTTTAGGAAGAAAGGAGATAACGGATGAATATAAAAGGAATGAAGAATATTTTAAGGGAAGTTGATAAGGAGCTAATGGTTCTGCTTTATGATACAGACGATAAGGAATTATTTAGAAAACCGCTGGAAGAACTCATGGAAGATACTGCCTTTGACAAGTATCATTGTGAACAGATGTCATGTGTCCTTAACTATGACAGTGATGCAGGATACAAGAATCCAGAGGAACTAAAGAAACAATTTCTGATTAGCATTGGCGTGAGTAATAAAGTTGATACTTCAGATAGACTGACAATAGGCGATTTTGAAGATGGTTTCTGGGATTGTGATGGAATAGCATATAGCAACTTGATGCATAAAAATCTTGTTTACGATATAGAACATTTTGATGATTGTGACAAAGAAGCACAAAAGGAAATAAGGCATATGATGAAAAAGTATAATAAATTTCCGATTGATTATATTGAATTGTATTTTGATGAATATGACGTATTTGATATGTATGAGGATGATCCAGAAGCAGTCTATGATGAAATAGACTTTGGAAACATTTTATCGGTAAATATGTTTCCGCTTCTTCCAGAGGGAATGTTGCTCTTTGGATAGAATTTCGGCAGAATGAGTTTTATTTCCTTTAAGTGACTATTTGGCTGTTTGAAACATTTAAAAACGATTGTACAGAATTTTTACAATTCTATACATATAAATGAACACTCTTTTGCTTACGGAGTGGGTATGTTATATATAAAAAATAGTAAGCAAAAACCTTTTCTCTTAGTATTTTTTAGTCTGGAGAGGGATTCTGGAGTAACATCTGGAATCCCTTTTCGGTGTTAAAAGTCAAAGAGTAGAGGTGAACTCCTTTAAAGGGCGTATATGATTCTTTGATGGTGGCTACTCCCCCAAACCCCAGTGTACTCACTAAATAAGAACAGCCGAAAAGATGGCTATTCTTATTTAGCGAGTTTAAAGAGTGCTTACCCGATAGACTGCTGGCAGGCTATAATCTTGATATTTATAAGGTGCGTCCCCTTCCATTTTCTGCTATCCAATTATTCCAATATATGGTATATTAAAGAACGGAGAGAATAGGAAAGGAGATTGATGAAGCGAATATTAGATTTCAATGAAGAAGGACTCAAAGGACTTCACTTTTTTACAGAACACCTGAATTTCCCTATTGTAGCGGCATCTTACAGCGATTGGGAGAAACAGCAACTTTCTTATCTGGAGCATAATTTCCAGTCAGGAGGATTCACCACAACAAGTCTCTGCCACTGGTGTATCCACCATCATATCCAGTATCGGATAGTATACCCCCTTAGTATCAGTAGCATTTTTAGAAATCCTTACAAGTACATGAGGTATCTACAGCTAAAGCAAATACTTAATAAAGCGGCAATGCAGTGAGCATAGCACAATATTCTCTCTAAAAGGAAAAAGCTACTGGATATAGGCGTCCAGTAGCTTTTTGTCAGTCTTTTTCTTTAGCTGGCACAAATTCAAGTAAATCTTCAATCTTACAGTCCAGAGCAGTACAAATTCTTGCTAAAACAGCAGTATCAAGCCTTGTAGCCTCATTATTACAGTAATTGTTGATCTGTGTTCTTTGCATTTCTGCCCTGTGAGCCAGCTTGTTTTTGCTTATTCCTCTTTCCTTGAGTAGTTCATCCAGCTTGATTTTTATATACCCATAGTCATATTCTTCCATAGTATTCCACTCCTTCATGATTTAATACCTGTATAGATATAGTGTAAGAAATGTAATATAGGAATATAAGTTATTAAAAATCTGATTAGACTTCTTGCACAATCATGAGGGGAAGAAGATTATGAAGAACTATTTTTTGTACTTTCTTTCGGCACAAATTCCAATAAATCTTCAATCTTACATCCCAGAGCCGTACAAAGCCTTGCCAGAACAGCAGTATCAAGCCTTGTAATTTCCCCATTGCAATAATTATTGATTTGAGTTCTTTGCATTTCTGCTCTGTGAGCCAATTTATTTTTGCTGAGTTTTTTAGCCTTTAGAAGCTGATCCAGTTTGATTTTTATATATCCGTAGTCTTTTTCTTCCATATATACCTCTTCTGGATTGTCGAAAATTGACAGTTATTGTAAATTAAAAATAGTTGACAATTATAGTGTAAGAAATCTAATATATAAATATAAGTTCTTAGAAACTAGATTAGACTTCTTGCACACCCAAAGGAGGAGCGGACATGGAACAACTAATTGATAAGTTACTGGAGATGGGGATGGGGCAATTTATGGATCATAGCCGACAAGACCTTATTATGACTGATGAGGTATACCTCAAGGACATAGAAGATGAGGGGGAGCTGGAACAGCGGTATATGAGATTAGATTTGCCAGACAAGAAAAGAATCCTGATAAATGATTATATAGCCTGTGTAAAGACCTGCGATAATCGTTATTCAGACATTTCCTATATGGCTGGCATTAAAGATGCTGTGAGAATGTTTGTGTATTTGGGATTGCTGAAAGATTATGATTCATCGGAACAGAATGTAGGTGCGAATGGACAGGCTTGAAAATCTTACAAGAAGGGAAAAAGAGAGACTGGCAGAGTTTGTCAGAGAAGCAATCTATTTAACTGAGGAAGAAAATGCTGCCATTGAGCATCAGATTCCTATGACGCAAGAACTTTTTGAACAATGTGTGGGGCATTGCGTGGAGATTGGGGCATATTTTCGGCTGACTTGCCTTCTGAACGAGTTTTCGTATTTCGCAAATGAATATGTAAGGAAGATTGAGGAAGAAGTGGCGGACAGTGATATTGAAATCCCTGAATCCACACCAGAGGAATTAGAAGCAAGCTGGCAGAGATTTCGTGCAAAGGTAAAGGCAAGATATGGGGAGGATGTGATATAGAAAAATAGGACTGCTTACAACTGGCAGTCCTTATCTGCGTTCTTTGAGTGTCTGTTTTACAGTTTGCAGGATTCTTAAAAGAAGCTCCTTTTCTTCAGCAGAGCATCCAATAAACAGATTTTGTAAGTCTTTATCTAAATGATGCTCTTTGACTGCTGGCAGACTGTCATAAAGCATTTCGTCTATGCCGACTTCAAGGACTAAGGACAAACGGAGCAGCGTTTCGAGGGAGGGAGAGTGCGTGCCATTCTCAAGATGACTGACAGAAGAAGTCTGCAAATCTATTTTTTCTGCCAATTCCATCTGCGATAAATGCTTTTTAAGCCGATATTTTTTTAGTTTTTCACCAAATCTGGTGGCATTAAATAATTTATCCATAAAATATGCCCCCTTCCTGAAATTAATTTTATGTTGCGTATTTCATTTTACGGCATAATATGCTAAGATTGAAATGCAGTATAAAGCATAGTATGCTTAATAATGAATTTGAGCAAAAAAATAGATTTTTTGGGAATTTAAAAACCTTATCATCAGATTTTACGTCTAGGGGGCATAAAGGAGGTGATAAGGATGAGTGATGAAGCGATTCGGGAATTGTTTTGTGCTTTTGTGGAAGAAGGGAAACTCGATGAGGAAATAGCTGAGCAGATATTACAGAAGATTTTAGAAATTTTGTTTGGCGAAAAAACAGAATCAGAGGATAGGTAAGAATAAGCAGACATAGCGACCAGGTATGTATGCAGGATTTGAGGTGGTCAGGCATATGAGAAAGCACGTTCATTTGATTGTCTATATAGTATTGTTTTCAGCTTTTTTGACTTTGCTGGCAAAATGGAAAATATTGGATGCGGTTGACCTCTCTCTATCGGACAGGCTATATCAACAGCCTGTGGCAGTTGATGGGAATATCGTTATCATTTCAATAGATGAAAAAGCCTTGGATCGTTTTGGCTCTTATCAGGATTGGAACAGAAAAAAGGTTGCGGAAGCAATTAAAATACTGAATCAATCAGAGGACAAAAAGCCTGCAGTAATAGCGGTAGATATCCTCTATAGTTCAAAAGCAGCCCCAGAAACAGATGAAGCCTTAGTAGGCGCTATGGGGGATAATGTCGTAATGGCTTGCGCAGCAGCATTTGACTCAGGATTCGTGGAAGATGGCACAGGCTTTATACATAACAGTTTCCAGATTGTTTTTTATGAAGAACCTTTTGACGAGCTGAAATCTGTCTCAGAAGCAGGACATATCAATGCAATGAGGGATTCAGATGGCGTTCTCCGCCACCACCTCCTGTCCTTTGATTTACCAGATGGAAGGACAGTGCCATCAATGGCATTAAAAGCGGCTCTTAAATATAATGAAAATCTGGAATTACCAGAGGTAAACAGTAATGGGTTTTGGTATCTTCCGTACAGTAAAAAGCCAAGTGATTTTGAAGCGATTTCTATTTTGGATGTATTGGATGGTAAGGTGCCAACAGACTATTTTGAAGGAAAAATTGTTTTGATTGGTCCGATGGCTTCTGGATTGCAGGACAGTTACATAACAGCAATCGATCATGCAAAAGAAATGTATGGGGTAGAATATCAGGCGAATGCAATTTCAGCATTACTGGAGGGAAATTTTAAAAAGAAGGTCAGCGATTCGATACAGCTTATTGTATTGTTTATTCTGCTTTTACTTGCCAGTATTGTATTTTATGGAGTAAAAACAAAGTTTTCTTTTATTCCATGGCTTCTGCTTGCTTTTGGATGGATAGCAATGTGTAAATTGTTGTATGAGCAGGGATTTATATTACACGTTGTATATGTTCCGTTAAGTATAACAATTCTTTATATAGGTAGCGTAGCTGTCCATGCTGTCCAGGAGAACATGAAACGCAGACAGATTACAAATACATTCAAGCGATATGTTGCGCCAGAAATAGTAAAAGAGTTAATAGACAAAGAAGATGAATCCCTGAAATTAGGTGGGAAATCATGTGATATAGCTGTTTTATTTGTAGATATCAGGGGGTTTACTACTATGAGTGAAAAACTCCCGCCAGAAACAGTTGTTGAAATATTAAACCAGTACCTGACGCTTATATCAGAATGTATTTTAAAATATAATGGAACACTGGATAAGTATGTTGGGGACGCTGTTATGGCATTTTGGGGTGCGCCATTGCCACAGGATGATTATGTTATGAACTCTGCGAAAGCGGCAATGGACATGGCTTTGGGGGCGAAAGAGTTATCCCTAAAACTAGAAAAACAATATGGACAAAAATTAGCATTTGGCATAGGGATAAATCTTGGGAAGGCTGTTGTCGGCAACATTGGCTCTCCTAGAAGAATGGATTATACAGCGATTGGTGATACAGTAAATACAGCAGCCAGGCTTGAAGCTAATGCGCCTGGGGAAACAATTTATATTTCAAAAGCTGTAGCGGATTACTTAAATGGAAGGATCATAGCAACACCGCTTGCGAATCCGCCTAAGCTAAAAGGGAAAAAGGATGGCTTTGAGATATTGACACTGGATAAGATTTTGTGAGGTGAGCGTATCGTGAAGGATTGGGAGATTTCAGTATGGGGTGTGCGTGGCTCTGCGCCTGCCCCTTCAAAGGAATATATGGAATATGGTGGGAATACTTCTTGTTTTTCAGTAAAAAGAGAAAATCATGTAATTATATTTGATATGGGAACAGGGCTTACGGTACTTGGCAGGGAGTTGATAAAGCAAAAAATTATGCGTTTTGATATTCTTCTTAGCCATTTGCATATAGATCACTTATTAGGATTATTTTCATTTCAGCCACTTTTTTGCCCTGAAATAGAAATACACTTATATGGGAGGATTGGCTTGGAAGGAAATATAAGAAAATTGCTGTCCCCACCTTGGTATCCTTTAGGAGTAGAGGATTTTTCAGCAAAAATTTATTTCCATGAAATAGAACCAGAGAAGAATTTCTATATTGATAAATTTCAGGTATCTACAATAAAAGGTAATCATCCGAACGGAAGCATTTTATACCGATTGGATTGTGATGGAAAGAGTTTTACCCATGCCTTAGATTGTGAATGCGACAAAAAAACTTTTTTACGGCTTACAAAATTTGCTTATGGGAGCGATCTGATGGTCTGGGATTCCTATTTCATAGAAGAAGATTTCAAAAAAGGATGGGGACACTCTACATGGAAACAGGGGATTGAAATTGCCCATGAAGCAGATATAGAGCATATATTGATGGCTCATTATAACAGTGAATATACAGATTCTTTTTTGTATGAACAGGAAAAAATTGCCTGTGAAGATAGAATCTGTATCTTTTCAAAGGAAGGAATGAGGTTAAGGATATGACTGAAGATGAAGTCAAAAAAATATTAAATGTAGGAGTGTTGCTTTCATCCGAAAGAAGTATAAATAAACTTTTGGAAAAAATCCTTATTTCTGTAATGGAAATTTCCCATTGTGATGCAGGAACGCTATATCTTTTGGAAGAGGAAGAATTGCATTTTGTTATTATGCGTAACAATACAATGAAAACCTATTCAGGCGGTGACGGCAGGCGTCCAGACATTCCGCCAGTCCCATTATCAAGAGAGAATGTATGCGCTTTGTCCCTGATGGATGGGAGGACAATAAATATAGCTGATGTAAGGAATTGCAGCGAATATAATCTGTCAGGTTCCGTAAAATATGATTCTATGACAGGCTATTATACAAAATCAATGCTTACAGTACCTATGCAAAATCGAAAAGGTGAAAAGTTGGGAGTTTTACAGCTTTTAAATGCCATGGATGCGGATGGGAATATCTGTCCATTCCCTGATGAAATGGCTCTTGTTCTGCAGTCAGTCGCTTCACAGGCAGCAATTACAATCCAGAATGTTAGATACATTGATGAAATCAAAGAATTATTCCATTCGTTTGTTCGTGTGTTTGCCTCAGCTATAGATGAGCGCAGTCCTTACAATGGCAACCATACAAAACATATGGCAGTCTATGGGGAGAAGTTCATAGACTATCTGAATGCTAAGGCGCAGGAAGAAGGAAAGGAACTCCTTTTTGATTCCATCCATCGGGAGGAGCTTATCATGAGCATTTGGCTTCATGATGTCGGAAAGCTTGTGATCCCACTTGAGATCATGGATAAACCAGCAAGGTTTTTACCAGAACAGCACAGTGAATTTTTACATAGAATGGAAGTCTTGCGGCTCTTAGGTGAGATTGATTCCTTGTCTGGGAAATGTGATGATCTGGATGACTTAATAAAAGATATAAAAAAGGCAGAGGAACTTGTAGAATCAGTAAATACCACAAAATATGTTACGGATGAAGAACTGGAAGCTCTGAAACAGCTTACAAAGCGTACCTATACAGATAAAAATGGAGAGGTAAAACAGTGGCTTACAGAAGATGAATATAAAATGCTCTCCATCCGCAAAGGTACGCTGTCGGACGAAGAACGCAAAATTATGGAGTCCCATGTTGTGCTGACGGATAAGCTGCTTTCCCAGATTCAATTTAGCAAAGAATTATCCCATGTCAGGGAATGGGCTTCTGCCCACCATGAATATTTAAGCGGTGACGGGTATCCGAAACATTTGTCAGGTATGAAGATTTCTATGGAAGTGCGCATACTTACTATTTTAGATATATTTGACGCATTAACAGCAGATGACAGACCATATAAGCCTGGAATGTCAATCGAACAGGCATTGTCTGTTTTAAAAGATATGGCAGACACTGAAAGGAAATTAGATAAGAAACTGACAGATTTATTTATAAAGAGCCATTGCTGGGAAAACTAATTTGGACTGGAGAGGATAGTATGAAGAAGAATTTGGTTCGGATAAATCTGTTTTTATTATTGATAATAGCAATGATGCTTAGTACGTCATGTGGCAAGAACAAAGCAACTACAATGAAACTGATAAAAACAGATGGGGAAGTTGGGGTTGAGAATGAAAAAGGAAAGTCTGTTGATCTGATTGAAAACCTTGGGTTATACAGTGGCTATGGCATAGGCACACAGACAAAAAGTTTTGCGTGGATTGATCTTGATGATACAAAGCTAACCAAAATGGACGAAAAAAGCGATGTTGACATTATCAAGGATGGCAAAAAACTAGAATTAGTTGTAAATTCTGGGGGCTTGTTTTTCAATGTGACAAAGCCGCTGGAAGATGATGAAAGCATGGATATCCGTACTTCTACAACAATCTGTGGTATTCGTGGCACATGCGGATGGGTAGAATCTCGTGGAGATACTTCTTATATTGGCTTGCTTGATGGAAAGGTGGAGAGTTCTGTTACGGTAGATGGAAAAGAGGAAACAGTCAAAATAAATGCAAAAGAATTTTTTGTTGTTAAAAAGGACGGCGATAATGTTACCTATGAAGTTAAGGAGCTTACATACAAAGATGTGCCAGAATTTGTACAGGTAGAAATAGCTGATGAGACTTTTGCACTGGAAGAAGAAACAGATAATGAAACGGAAAAGGGTATACAATCTCTTTCTGAGTTAAGTGTAGAGAATAGGAGGATAGTAGAAGATGCGCTAAATGATAAATTTCAAGAAGCAATAAATAATCGAATTGATTTCAAAGATGAAGAAGCCATAGAGTATTCGATTACATCAGAAGATGCATCTTTTGATAATTTTACAATTAATAGCGATATGGCAAGAGTATCAAAATATAGTGGTGATCTATATGTTCCGTTTTCTGTAGATATTAATAATTGGAAAAGCTATTGGGATAATACAAACTTTAATGAAGAAATGTATACAAAAAGCTATCAAAATGTAACAGGTTATTTTTTGGTACATGGTCTAATGAATAATGGGATGTTATCAGAGTATAGCATTGATATGAGTCCACTCTATCAAGATGAAAAGGAAATGAAGAAGTTATTTTTGGAAGAATAAAAATTATAATATCCAAATTTTTTTAAACTTTACATCTAGATAATGGAAAATAAAAAAACAAAAAGGAGATAAAAGGAATGAAAAAAATTTTAGTGATGGTTTTAGTAGGTATTATCGGTATGAGTGCTTTGGCTGGCTGCGGAAAATCTGAGGAAGAAAAAGCTATGGATGAGGTGGCTGAGCATCTAAGAGATGAAGCAGCGGCTGATGGCGTTGACCTTGATAAGATGGTTGAGGAAGAAGCTGAGAAATACAATGCTGAACTTGAAGCAGGAAACAAAGCAATCGCTAATGAAAATGAGTTTAAAGAAAGCCTAAAGAATAACGAAATAGCACTAATAAAAGAAAAATATGAAATCTATTTAAATGCTACAGATTCAGAAACAGCAAAAAAAGCAGCAGAAGAGCTTAACAAGGCATATGATGAATATTTAAATGCAGCAATTGGAGAATATATATCAGAGCAGGGAGCCTATGAGTTGCTTAAAAGAAATGATATTTACGCAGGAAAAGTAACGGATTCCGAGCTTCAAACAAGAGTAAACTATCTTGATAACTGTTATGGGAAAAATTACAACAAGATAAAATTCTTTGATGATGATAATGAAAACATTAGTATTCTAATGTACAATGAAACAGACGATCAGATAGTAAGCGATGTATTGCTTGTTTATCCTGATGGCACAGTGCTTACGCCAAATCTTTCAGGCATAAGCGAACCAGTACAATGTGTTGAATTTGCTGTTAATAGAAATAGTCTAATTATTACAAATTATAGTTGGGCATATGAATTTACTTCAGATAATGCAGTAAATTCCATTGGAAATGCAGATGGATCACCTATCTTTCCAGAAGGAGACTACAGTTATGATACAGAACTTTGGGAAAATACAATCGAAGAGTACAATTTTAAGATGGAATAACAGTACAAATAAAGCAAAAGATTTGCAGGAGAAAAATTATAAAATCAGGATTTACGTTAAAAGATTATTGGGCATTGATTAGGATGTCTATGAGAAGTGCATATTGGAGGATTGACATTTCAGGAGATTTAGCAATCAAAACAGATGAATGTTTAAAGTCATAGGACTGATCAATAAAAGGTTAATCCTATGGCTTTTTGCCCACTTGATTTTAAAGAAGTTATATTATATAATCAATATGTACGAAACAGATGTATTTTTAATCACCTTCTTTTTTTAAAATATGCCATAGGACAGGTCTTTGGAAATCACTAATCCTATGGCTCTTTGTTTGAAAATTTGTTGTTTCAAAAGCTTGACAAAAATATATATCTATTATAAACTTCAGTAAGTAGTAAATAAGTGTTCGATTTTAAGTGTAGGTTTTATCTTTTTCAAGGAGATAGATCTATACTTTTTTATTGCAAAAATTACTACTATTGGAAGGCAAGAAAATAAATCTTGCTAAGAATAAAAAATTTAAAATATAGAATAATTGAAAAAATGAAAGGAGGAGCCAGAAACAAATCAGTTTGTTTTTGGTGAAAAAATTATATGAAAAACAATAAGAAATTAGCAATCGCAGGAGCATCTGCACTTGGTCTTGCAGTAGTTGGATTTGGAGCTTTCGCATTTTTTAGTGACAGTTCAGAGCAAAATACAGATGGTACAGTAGGTACAGTAGACGTTTCTTCTAAAGGAAATTTAACACTCAGCAATTCAGGGAATATCAACCCTGGCGATGAAGAGCCTGGTAATGAGAACAGAGGTGATACTACATCTCACGAACTTAACTTTGGTATTGCAAATGATGGTACAAAATCTATCGTAACCCGTAACATTATTGATATTATGGTTGATTCACATTATCAGTTAGAAGCTGATGGTTCTCTTTCCACAACAGAAGTTATTGAAGATGGAGTAGTTAATAAGAAATATATTGAGGTTGCAGAAGATGGCAGAGTGAACCTTGATCCTTCTATCTTCCATTTATATGTAAAGACAGGAACAGAAGGTAATTATACAAATACAAAAATTGAAGAAGTTGAAGGACTAAAGACTTCTAATCCTATTATTCTTGTAAAAGGAATGAAGGATGGAAAAGTTGCTTATGTTCCAGTAGATGACAAGGATACTGTTACCGATGGCAAACTTGTTCTTAGATACATTATTGAAGGAGCTACTCTCGGTGGTACTTTTGGTGACGGAGAAGATGCTGACACTGTTGTTGTAGATAATGATTATGTAAAAGTTACAGCAGGTACAGATGCAAGTAAAAAGGCTAGTGCCGAATACAGATATTTCTTAGGAATGGATTCTGCACAAACTACAAATCCTTCTCTTGATGGCATGGTAAAGAATGACAAATATCAAGGAAGCCATTTAACGATTGACCTTACTGTACAAGCTATGCAATACAGAAATACAGATGCAGGCGATTATGTGAATGGTGGAGATTGGCAAACAGTTTACACTGATACATTTACAACAGGTGGAACAAAGACAACAACACCTTAATTTTACTTATATAAAAAAGCTCACATATGTGGGCTTTTTTGCTGTTAAAAATAAAATATTTACTTAATTATGAAATAATTGAAATGAAATATTGACATTTTTTAGAATGTGTTATAAACTTTTAATTGTGAAAGATATAATTGTTTTTCACGTAATTTTCATATTTTCACTAATATAGATATAAGCCATAGGGTGATGTCCTTATGGCTTTTTTGTTGTTGAACATGAAAGATAATGAATATTTTTATTTAATTAGACCTATTAATTGACTTGGGAAAATATTATTCTGCATTTTGGGGTTATACTTTTCAACAAGACTTTCAACAAGTATCTTATTTCCTTCTGGCATATCAGGAGCTAATATAATCTGCATTTGTTCTAAAGCTTGAAAACTTAAATGCAAATCAATATAAGGGAAGGGCTGTTTTGCTTGTCCTGTAATAATGCTTTGTGTAAAACATATCATTTCCGCAGCATAATTCTGTAGAGAACGAACTATAGATAATGGCAATACTCTAACTATATATCGCCATTCTTGCTGAAAACTCCAATATTCATTTTTTATGTTCCCTAGCTTACTAAGTAAGATTTTTAAATCTCCAGAATTTCCATCTAATGATAATATCTGAGGTTCTAATTCACTCATATCAGGACTATATTTAATTTGCGCTAATTGTTGGCTCAATCCTGAATTACTGATAATACATTGATTTTGGAGCATATCTTCCATCTGAATTATAGGGAATATTCCTTTTGTATCTTTGTTTTGGCTGGCTCTGATCTCTTTTTCAGTTGGATCTCTAAATCCTTTAGTTTCATTGTCAACTATCTGAAAGGGATTTTTGGGTAGCCCTATTCTAACGCCTAATTGTGGAGTTGTATACATTTTCCACATTGGAATTATTTCTTCCTCTTTATCTGTCCATGAACTTACATATACAAACTGTCCAAAATTTTGAATGTCTTTGTTTTTGGTTTCTTGTAAATCATCCATTTGATTAAGAGGGTTTAAACGTAATGTTCTGTTTTTGAGTATTAGAGCTAAATTTGAAATGGTTGTATAATGGTATAAAAAATCTGACATTTTATAAAATATTCCTTTCAATTTGTTTTCTGCGTTATATTTGATTTATATAAAATTCATAATAATAATGCCAGCTATGATACCAGCTAAAAAATAAAAGATTCTGGAAAATAATCCAAAACTTATATTTGCAAGTGGTTTAGGGGCAGGAGCAGGCATACCTTGTATATTGTGGTTAGGATGGTTATATAATGGTTTGCCAGAAGCATCAAGTGGCACTCCTGTTTCTGGATCGAATCTCCAACCCTTAGAGGATTCAGCGTTTTTTTTGCCACTGGTTAAATCAATAGCTTCATCTTCTATAGTGTCAAAATCTTCTACTTTTGCTTGTTCAAAATATTCATAGACTGGTTTTGCGCTTGCGGTATCAAAGCCCTGTAGCCTGTTACTTGCCCATAGGTAAGCATCGTCATGATGATCTATGTATACTAAAAGCACAGTATTTCCTGATTGGGTAAATATTGCTCTGAAATCCTGAGTAACTCTGGCACTTTTGAAATCAAGTTTTGTATTGAGTTTTTCGACTTTTAAGCTGTCGCTCCGTAAGCTCCTTTGCATTAATCGAATGGTTTCCAGCGATTTTTTCTGTACTTTCTTATCCAGCCTTGAAAATGCGTCTATATATGTGTCGGAACAAACTATGTTTGTTGCCATGTATATTCCTCCTTAATCTATGACGTTCATCAAAATATCAATCGTAATAGCCTCCGTCACTTTTTCTGTGATGGTAAGCAAGTAGCAATTATCCTTCTTTTCTATGGTAATACCATCTATAGGAGTTGCCAATTCAAAAGAAAAATGTCTTGCAAATAATGTGTATGTACCCCATATAATTCCTTTGATGGTATCTTCTCCAATGCCATTATAGATTCTTTTCCCTTTAGATGTCGTTATGGAATAAGATAAAAAGCCTCTATTCAAACAATTAGGAATAATATGCAATTTGATTTTTGGAATACTTTGTAGGTATTCCATCTTTTTCTGGCTGGCGTTGATTGCTTTTTTTAGTCGTTTGTTTTCTGCTTTGAGCAGTTGAATGGTAATCATATAGGTTTCATATAATTTCCTTTTCATTTCTTCATACTGTAAAAGCATATCCCTATGGTGCATATGAGGGTTAATATCTAAATTTTTTGGTACTGACAGAATAGTTTTATATTTGTCTCTTTCTTCTGCGATAGTCTTAGTCTCATTAAAGAGCTTTTTTGCTTTCTCATTATGATAGAGATAGCTTTTGCTTAGTCCAGAGAGTTCACAGACTCTGGGAACTGTGATTTTTTCATCATTATGTATCATATCTTCTAAGACAGTCTTTAAAGTGTCGTATTTCTCTTGAATGATTTTCTGTCTGGCTTCTAACATAGAGGAAGTGTTTCTTTCATGGTCTTTTGGCATGGATATCCCTCTTTCTATTTATTGATATTATCTATTTTACATTAATTCTAAGCATGAGAAAAGGTATTTCCTACTTATTTCAAAAAATGCCTCATCTATTGATAGATGCTAATATCTCACAGGGTTTACAGGGTTGACTACTCCCCCTTATACCGCCTTTTTCATTCAAAGGGTACAGAGTTGCATATCAAAAAATAGCTACATATATATCGTGGGAGAGGTCCGGGGAGGGGAGGCGTTTGACATGATGCAGTGTCTGAATACCGGACATGACGGATCGATGTCAACGGGACATGCCAACAGCGCAGCGGACATGTTGAGCCGCCTGGAAAATATGATCATGATGGGCATGGACATTCCGCTCGCGGCGATCAGGCAGCAGATCGCCTCCGGTGTGGATCTCATCGTTCACTTAGGACGGTTACGGGACAGATCCCGCAAGGTGCTGGAGATCGCAGAGGTGCTGGGATATGAGGAGGATAAGATTGCCTTAAAGACATTGTTTCAATTTACGGAGACAGGGGAGAACGCAGAGGGCAGAGTGATAGGAGTATTACAGAAGAAGGGAGAACTATCTTATGTCGACAAATTACAGGCTGCCGGATTATGGTGAGTATCATTTGCAGGGAAGTGAAAGGATTCTGTACTTTCTGGAAGGAATAACCGTGGTGGTGATGATCGGATATTTCTTTTACCGCTCATGGATTGCCTGTTTGGGGCTGATGCCGGTGCTATTTCTGTTCCTGAAAGATAAGAGGAGAGAACTTGCAAAGAGAAGGAGGCAGGAGCTGGGAATGCAGTTCAAAGATATGATCCTTTCCGTGGCGGCCAATCAGAGAGCAGGATATTCGATCGAAAATGCGTTTCGGGAATCTTACCGGGATATGGAAATGCTGTATGGAGCAAAGGGGCTGATCTGCATGGAGATCAAGCACATCATGGTCGGACTTGACAACAATGTGGTCTTGGAAAAGCTGCTGTATGAGCTGGGCAGGCGGAGTCACGAGCCTGATATCATGCAGTTTGCGGATATCTTCTTTATAGCCAAGAGAAGCGGGGGAAATATGCCGGATATCCTGGCCAAAACGGCTTCGGTGATCGAACAGAAGATGGAGACGGACCGGGAGATACAGCTGATGGTCAGTGCGAAGAAGATGGAACAGAAGATTATGAATGCAGTACCGTTTTTGATCATGTTCTATGTGAGTTCGACTTCTAAAGGATTTTTTGACGTACTGTACCACAATCTGGCCGGAATTGTTATTATGACGGTCTGTCTGGGATTTTATGGAGCGGCATACCGATTGTCGCGGCGGATCGTGGAGATCGAGGTGTAGAGATCTGTTTAGCCGGAACAGATATGGAACGAAAGAGGAGGAATTTATGGTCTATCTATATACAGCCATTTTGTGCGGCTATCTGATATTATGGATACTGTCTCTTAAAGAGGAGGGGAAGGGGCCTTTTCGGAGAATGGCAATGTATTTCTGGCACAGGGGACAGAAAAGCCGGCAGAAGCGAGCCGGACGAAGGCGAAACTGGCAGCGGGATCTGTACCGGCGCCAGCTGGGAAATAAGCTGAAGATACTACGGCCGGAAATGACGGTGCAGACCCAGATACAGAATCATTATGTGTCGTTGTACAGTCTTGTGTTGGCAGTCGGCTTTATGGGGGCAGTAATCTGTCTGTGCGCATGGATCGCAGCACACGGCAGTCCTTTGCTGCAGGAGGGAAGATACCTTTTGAGGAATTCTTACGGGCAGGGCGAAGTGCCGGTATCGTTGTCAGCACGAGTGAAGGGCAAAGAGGAGGAGATCTTTGAATATATTGTAGAAGAGAGGAAGTATACGGAGGCAGAAGCGGAGGATTTGTATGCTAAGGCTGTGAGAGCACTGCCGAAGGTGATCCGTGGGCAGAATGAAAGCCTTGAGGATGTGCGCACACATCTGGATCTGGTGACGGAACTGGAAGGATATCCTTTTGCAATATCGTGGGAAAGCGACAGTTATTCGATCGTGGACACGGACGGGACGGTGAGCAATGAAGAACTGCAGGAAGGGGTAGTGGTAGGACTGACGGCACATTTTCAATATGAACGATCGGTCTGGGAGTACCAGATGTATGTGCGGGTGAATCCGAAACTGTACACAAAGCAGGAGCTGCTGCGCAGACGGATCGAAGAACTTCTGAATCTTCAGGGAGAGCATACGAGCACTGCAGAGAAGATGGTCCTGCCGGAAAAGATAGATTCCGTGCCGATCGTCTGGAGAGAGATCATAGAGGACAGCAGTGGATATCTCATGCTGCTGGTCCTGTCCGTCGCACTGCTTTTGCATTGGATAAGGAGCAGAGAGCCGGACAGACAGTTGGAGAGCCGCAGAAAGGAGCTGCTGTTGGATTATCCGGAGATCGTAAATAAACTGGCATTGTATATGGGAGCCGGCATGACGATCCGGAACGCCTTCTTCAAGATGGGAGAGGATTATAAGAAGCAGCAGAAAGAGAGGAAACGATATGCATATGAAGAAATATTGATGACGTGTTATGAACTGCAGAGCGGCAGGTCGGAGAAAGAGGCGTATGACCATTTCGGGAAACGGTGTCAGGTACAGGCATACAGGAAACTCTGTACGCTGTTGTCACAGAATCTCAGGAAGGGAAGCAACGACCTGCTCCGGGTACTGCGGCAGGAGGCGGACAATGCCTTTGCAGAGAGGAAGAACCTGGCTAAGAAGCTGGGGGAGGAAGCAGGCACGAAACTGCTTCTGCCAATGATGATGATGTTATGTATCGTGATGGTGGTCATTATGATCCCGGCGTATTTTTCCTTCATAGTATGAGGGAAGAAGTATATTGACACATCTGCAGAGCAGAAACGGTTTGATGCATATAAAAAGAGAAACGAAAGACAGGAGGAAAACAAATGCTTAGAAGAAAAGAAAAAACAAACTTGAAAGGTTGGCAGGACTTTTTGCGGGAGGAGGATGGCATGGGAACGGTGGAGATCATACTGATCATTGTGGTATTGATCGGATTGGTCATCATTTTTAAGAAGCAGCTGCGTGCCCTGGTAGAGAAAGTCTTTGAGAAGATCACCAAAGACAGCAACACGGTAATGTCATGAGAAAAGGGTACATAACAGTATTTCTTACGCTGTCCCTTACATTGATTCTGTCCCTTGTATTCACGGTAATAGAAGGGGCACGAATCAGTGCCATCCGCATGAAATTTGAATGCGTTGCCGACATCGGCATGAATTCCGTTCTGGCCGAATATCACCGGGAACTGTTGGAGCAGTATGAGCTTCTGTTCGTTGATATGTCTTATGGAGGCAGTCATGCAAATATCGGTAATACGGAGGCGCACCTCAGAAATTATATGCAGAAGAATCTCAAGCCGGAAGGCGGATTCGGCAATGGGATAGGAGTCAGGGATTTTCTGGCTATGTCCGTGGATGCAGTTCATATCGGGCGCTATTCCATTGCTTCTGATGAAGCGGGTGCCGTGCTGAAACGGCAGGTCACCGATTATATGGCGGATTATCCGGTAGGCGCGATATTGGAAAAAATCAACATGGGAGTAGCGCAGATAGAGAGGTTTGGACTGGAAAGCAGGGATATTGGGGCAGAGCGTGCCCATTATGAAGCGCAGATCGATGAAATAGGGCTTCCCGTGGAAGAGGTAGAAGAAGGCGTTTTTGAAGAAGTGCCGTTAGATAATCCTGCCGATGCAGCCAATGCGACAAGAAGCAGCGGGGTCTTGAATCTGGTGTTGGAGAATCCGTCGGCGGTTTCTGCGGTCAAGATCAATGGGAGCAACTATATTTCTCATCGGTCCCGTATGCAGGGAACCGGGGTGAGTGCGGAAGCTTCAGCGGTCTCGGGCAATGTGAATGAGTTGGTATTTCAGGTGTATCTGTTTGAGAAGTGTGGATATTACAGGGATGAGATGGAGAAGTCACTTCTGAAATATCAGATTGAATATATTCTGGCAGGAAAAGACGTGGACTGGCAGAATCTGGAATTTGTGGCAAAGCGGCTTTTGCTCTGGCGAGAAGTGGCTAATGTAATTTATATTCTGTCGGATTCCGCCAAGGTCGCCGAAGCAAAGGCGGCTGCGGGAGCACTGGCGGCCGTGCTGATGTGTCCGGCGCTGTTAGAGCCGGTGGCTTACACGATTCTGTTCGCATGGGCTTATGTGGAAAGCCTGCAGGATGTGAAGACGCTGCTTTCCGGCGGACGTGTGCCGATCATGAAGACGGCGGTAGACTGGAAGACGGGTATAAACAGTCTGACAAATGTAAGAGGCAGTCTGTCAGCGGACAGTGCAGGACAAGGGCTGAATTACAAGGAATATCTGCAGATAATGCTTTTTTTGCAGAATAAGGAGAAGAGGGCCTATCGCGCGATGGATATCATGGAGATGGATATCCGCAGGACGCCTGGCAATGCACGTTTTCGGATGGATGCCTGTTTTGACACGTATGAGGCGGAACTGTCTATATCAAGCCGGTTCGGATATGCGTATGAGATGAGCAGGAGTTATGGGTTTTATTGATGAAATTAGTGAAACAGGAGGTGATCAAAGATGCCCTTTTTACGGTCAAAACAGGGTAACTCTAAAAAATCGACAGCACATTCTCTCCGGGCATATCTTGATATCGGTCAAGATGGTCAATCTATTCTATCATTCTGCGGACTGCTAAAGAGGGTGTCTTTGATCATCTCCAAGGAGAGGCCGGGCAGAAAGAAGCAGAGACGAAGACAGAGAAAAGGCAAAGGTTCTATGACGCTGGAGGCGGCGTTTGTACTGCCATTCTTTCTGTTTGCCGTGATCAATATCCTGTTTGCGGTCAATATGATCGCTGCCCAGAGCCGGATCAATGCCGCACTGCATCAAACTGGCAATAAGATGGCTTTCTATGGGTATGTCTATGAGAATACGGTGGCAGGAGCACTGCCGGATGCATTGGCCGGTGTGGCTCTTACGACGCTTTATGCAAGAGGGCAGATTCTTGCATATGCAGGAAGAGAGTATCTGGATCAGTCCTGTGTTGTGGGCGGTGCAGGCGGCGTATCTATGGCAGGTTCCTCTGTCATGGGGGAAGGAGACGTGATAGATCTTCAGGTTTCTTATAAGGTGAAACCCTTCGCACCGCTTATGGGATTTCAGGGCTTTACCATGCGCCAGCGCTATTATGGCAAAGCCTGGACAGGGTATGACGTGACGCAGGATGTGAGCGATGTGCAACAGGAGGACCCGATGGTATATATTACGAAAACAGGGATCGTCTATCATCTGGACCGGAACTGCACATACTTGAATCCTATGGTGGAGGCCGTTGCTGTGTCAGAAGTGGATGACAAGAGGAATCAATCAGGCGGCAAATACTATTCTTGTGAGATCTGCGACGGAAGCAGGGCGCAGGAGCAGGTTTATATTACGGCGCAGGGCACAAGCTACCATAGCCGTATTCAATGTGCGGGGTTGAAACGGACGATCTATACAGTACCTTTGTCGGAGGTACAAGGGAGAGGGGCGTGCTCAAAATGTGGATAGAGGTTGTACTGTTTCTTTTGCTGGCTGTGTGCGCAGCATCTGACGGCAGGAAGAAGGAAATACCCCTGATAGTGGTATGGGGCGGGATGGCCCTGGCAGTATTGCTGCGTATAACGGGTAATCTGGGAGAGCTGGTGTGGCCAGATGTCGTATTATCACTGATTCCGGGAATGACGTTCTGGGGAATCAGCTGGATCACGGGAGAGAAAGTAGGATATGGAGACGGGTGGATGTTAATGATGGTCGGGCTTTTTACCGGACTTGGACAGTGCTTTCTGATTCTTTTGGTGGGACTTATGATGGAATCTGTGATCGCACTGGTATTGTTGGCGGCAGGAAAGACAGCGATGGACCGGACAGTGCCTTTTGCACCTTTTCTGTTGTTGGGAATGGGGGTAGTCGTATGGTTATAGAAAAAAGAAGAGGGTTTTTGCATAAGAGAGCCGGGGGATACATGACGGTGGAAGCGTCTTTTCTGGTTTCCTGGACGATCTTTATCTTTGTGCTGTTGATCTATCTGTCCTTCTATACTTACGATAAGTGCGTACTTTTTCAGGATGCCTATGCAGTCTGCTTCCGGGGAAGCATTCAGAAAGATGAAGATAATGTAGTGCCTTATATCAGCGCACATATACAGGAACAGTTTGGCAGGAAATATTTCGGAACGGGCGAGGTATGCGGCAGTGTAGACAGGAACGGACATACGGCTTATGTGACCGGTGAATGTCAGGTCAAGGTCCCGGTCCGGTCGCTTTTCACCATGTATGAGAAAGATGGCTGGAAAATTCGCACACAGGCCAGGGCGCAGATCATCAACCCCACGCATATAATACGTAAAAGCAGATGGGTTGATAATATGTTTGCACAGTAGAGAAGAAGGTATGCCGGATCTGCATAACAGTCTGGTTTGGCCTGCGCGCCTATGAACCGGCCGTACTAAGGTGCGGCAGTTTGAAGTACTCGGATGAAGATACTTTATGTGCTTTGGCATTAAGGGGAATATGGAAGAGAGGTAAAGATCATAACAGGGGGCAGAGATGATGGAAGCGAAATATTTCAGGGATTATAAGCATAACTACATGATATTGCAGTGTGGGCAGGAGGCGGCAGTCAGAAGCTATCAGTACAAGATCCTTACATCAGATAAGATCAGGGAGATCCTGAGATGTTCCGTGAGGCATATTAACGGCACTACATATTACTATTATGATATCAGTTCCAGGACTACACTCAGCAATCTTTTTCAAAGTAAGAAGATGTCATACGAGCAGGTGAAAGATCTTCTATGGCAGCTGCATGGAATCTGTGACAAACTGGCGGGTTTCTTTATGGAGGAGGCCGGGCTTGTCTTGCTGCCGGAGCATATTTATTATGATTTTTCCGCGAAGCGTTATATTGGGTTGTATTATCCGGATTATCGGGCCAACGGTGAGGAGGCTTATGAACCGCTCATGAATTTTTTGATGGAGCACATCGACCCGGAGGACCGGCAATTGGTGGAAAAGGTGTATCGGATCAGTGAGATGTCGGGAGAAGCCCATTTCCTGTTGGAGGATGCGATTCGGATCTTG
This sequence comes from uncultured Lachnospiraceae bacterium, assembly GCA_910588215.1. Classification (GTDB taxonomy): domain Bacteria; phylum Bacillota; class Clostridia; order Lachnospirales; family Lachnospiraceae; genus UBA3282. The sequence goes on along the minus strand of CAJUQJ010000038.1, from coordinate 18,303 downwards.
GAAGAACGAAATGAGACCATACAGGAGGAAATGGCGGATAAGACACCCACTTTTGACGCGAGGGTGGATGTGCCGCCACTCGAACCGCTCCGGACAGAATCGTTTTTGGAAGAAATCTCGGATGCGGAGAAACCCTCGACGGCGGATAAATCTGCAGTGGTAAAGCAAAGCATTTTCTATCCGGTATTTGCGGTGCTGTCGGTGCTTGGAATAGCCGGGGCAGCAGCTGTTTATAGTATGTTTGAGCTGACATGGGAAGAGAAAGTGACATTGTACGGCGTTATGGCGGTACTTGGGCTTTGTTTTTTGCTCAGTTTGTGGGGCGTTTTCAGGGGCAGCAAAAGGAACCGGGTAAGAGGGAAAAGAACACGGGAGGATGAAACAAATAGCGGGTTGGAGGAGTCCTTTGCATACGGTGAGGATAGGTATCGTGAATCGAATCGCTGCCCTGATGAGGATATTGTTGCGATGGAAAACGTGATTAGCAGAGAGACAGGGTTTGCTCAGGAAAAGACGATGCCGGGAGACGGCCCGGCGTGCGGTATGCCAAGGCGTGCAATGACGCCGCAGCAGGAACAGGAAACTGATTATTATGGCAATACTATATTTTTCGATGGAAATAAGATTGCAGAGAATAAGCTATATGCGATGGACAGAAGAAATAAGCAGCATATCGAATTGAAACAATTTCCCTGCACGATCGGAAAGATGGCTGGATGCGTCGACCATGTGCTTGCGGATAATTCCGTCAGCCGGATTCATGCCAAATTTGAAAGACAGGGGGACAGGGTGCTTCTGACGGATATGAATTCTACCAACGGTACCTATAAAAACGGTCTGCGCATGGAACCGCAGGAGACGGTAGAGATAGAGCCGGGAGATGAGATTCGGTTTGGGAATCTGCATTACTGTTACCGATGAACTTCGGTTTGTTCCAGTGAACAACGAGCCGGATGGTCGTTTGCAGACATTTGACAGGACATACCGAAAGTGATACCCTCTTATCAGTATGATTTAACCGCGTGACTGGGTTTTAATAGCTGGAAAGAGGCAGATTCATTTGTTGCTTTCTATGGATAAGAGCATTGGAGTATGTCATGGTATCGGAAAAACTGGAATGCCTTTTTGAACAAACTGGATATCATAAAGTCCCTTCAAATTTTCCTGAATTTATGTTTTATTATCGCAGGGAATATCAAGGGGTTGTTGTTATACATGTCATCGATTACAGAACCGGAGTTTCTGTTTCCGAGGAACAATTCACTCATCTGAAGCAGAAGATTCTGGAATTTATGCACGAAAGAGGAGAACAGGAGGTACATCTGCTTTCCCTGATCTTGACCGATGATACGCAGCGAGCCAGGCAGTTTAGTGCCAGTGACAGTTTCTGCTGGATGATTGACACAAAGAGCAATAGATTGATCATTCATGAGAATCAGGCAGATGATTTCTATGGGTGGAAGGGAATTCTGGAGGAATTTCTATTCTCATCTTCAAAGGACGAGGATACAGCGTATGAACAGAGTGGGCCGACACCTTATGCATCGCGTAAAGCAGACCGCCGACACTGGGATAAGTCAAGGATCAAAGGGCTGCCCTGGGTTACTCTCTGTCTGGTCGTAAGCAACGTGATCGTATTTCTGATATGTACATTTACCGGAAGAGTGTTATATAATAAAGGTGCGCTTGGCGTTATGATGGTCATAGAGGACGGATCATTTTATCGGGTGCTCACTTCCATGTTTCTGCATACGGATTCAGGACATCTGTTCAGCAATATGATCATCCTGTATTATGTAGGAGAGATCGTGGAGAAGAGGATCGGACATCTTCCGTATACGGTTTTGTATTTTCTTTCGGGAATTGCGGGGAGCATTGTATCCATGGGTTATGAATTGCTGTCCGGAGACTATATCAGTTCCGTGGGAGCCAGTGGGGCGGTTTTTGGTGTGGAAGGCGCATTGCTGCTTCTGGTCATCCTGCAGCGTGGCCGGATGGAGTCTGTGACGATCAGTCGAATGGTCTTTGTGATCGCGTTTTCTCTATACTGCGGATTTACGAGCACGGATGTTAATAATGCAGCGCATATAGGCGGTGTACTCATGGGATTCGCGTTGGCGGCATGTTTCTGTATGCTGCGCCCATATTTCAGAACAGGAAAGGATGAGGGGATCAATGAAAATTAATATTTATTATGGCGGCCGGGGATTGATGGACGATCCGACACTTTTTGTATTGAATAAGATGAAAGAAGTGTTGGAGGAGCTTCGTGTTACAGTAGAAACATTCTACCTGTATGATCTGAAGAACAGCATTACTACACTGCCCCAGAGTTTAAAGGAAGCGGATGGCGTTATTCTGGGCAGTACCGTGGAGTGGTACGGAATAGGCGGCTATATGTATCAATTCCTGGATTCTTGTTGGTTATATGGGGATAAAGAGGTGATAAGCCAGATCTATATGTGTCCGATCGTCATGTCTACGACCTATGGGGAACGGGAAGGAAAGCTGAACCTTGCTACGGCATGGGAGATTCTGGGCGGGAGGCCTTGCAGCGGTATCTGCGGTTATATTGCCGATACCTCCATGCTGGAAGAGAATGAGGATTTTATTCGCATCATAGAGAAGAAGGCGGAGAATCTGTATCGGACGATCAATCAGAAACTGCCCTGTCTGCCGGCCAGCAATCAGGCGGTGAAGCAGAAGATTGCCATCACGAAAAATATTAATTTTACACCGCAGGAATCCGAGCAGTTGTCGCAGTTTGTGTCGGATGATACCTATGTACAACGCCAGAAAGCGGATATCCAGGAACTGGCGAGTATGTTCAGAGACCTGATGGGAAGCAGCGACAGAGATGACCCTGAGGAGTTTCTGCAGGAGATCCGTGAACATTTTAAACCGCAGCCGGGTATGAATGCCACTTACAGAATGACTATAGAAGGGAAGAAGACACCGCTGGTCATAGAAATACAGGGTGGAAATCTTCAGTGTTATTACGGCAGCGGCGGTCGGGCCGATGTGGAAGTGCAGATGACCAGATCGACCCTTGAGGATATTGTAAATGGTAAGAATACGTTTCAGGCATCCTTTATGGCGGGCGATATGAGAATGAAGGGTGATTTTAAGATACTCAGGGCTCTGGATCAGGTGCTGGTGTTTGGAACGAAGTGATTCGGGTATGTCTGCCCTAATCTTCACGCGTATTTGGGTGTGAAAAGACATGGGGTACAGACATAGGATAAGGGGATTGTTAAGAAGGAGATTGGTATGAAAGACGTAAACTGTATTTTCTGTAAGATCGCAAACGGGGAGATTCCCTCTAAGACATTATATGAAGACGATAAATTCCGGGTAATCCTGGATCTGGGACCGGCATCGAAGGGACATGCCCTGATTCTGCCTAAGGATCATTATGCAAATCTCTATGAGCTGCCTGATGAGATGGCAGGGGAAGTGATGAAGCTGGCGAAGAAGATGGCAACGCAGATGACGGAACGTCTTGGCTGCGAAGGATTTAATCTGGTGCAGAATAATGGAGAACTGGCAGGACAGACCGTATTCCATTTCCATATGCACCTGATTCCCAGGTATCGGGATGATGGACAGAAGATTGGCTGGAAGCCGCAGGAAGTCACGCAGGAAGAGCTGGAAGCTGTTGTAAAATGCTTCGGAGCAGAGGAGTAGAGAAAGGACATCGTAAAATGATGCGGAATATAGACGTTGCGGATATTACGCGTAACATTAAGGAAATGTGTATCGAAGCCAATCATTTTCTGTCCGGGGATATGGCAGCGGTAATGGAAGAAGCGGCTCAGGCAGAAAAGGCGTCTCTGGGTAGACAGATTTTGTGCCAGCTGCAGGATAACCTTAAGATTGCGGGTGAGGATATGATTCCGATCTGCCAGGATGCGGGAATGGCTGTGATCTTTCTGGAGATCGGGCAGGATGTGCACTTTGAGGGCGGCCTTCTGGAAGAAGCGGTCAATGAAGGTGTAAGACAGGGGTACACGGAAGGATACCTTCGCAAGTCAGTGGTGAAAGATCCGATCTTGCGGGATAATACGAAAGATAATACGCCGGCTGTGATCCATTACGAGATGGTTTCCGGTGATCGGGTGAAGATTACGGTAGCACCCAAGGGATTTGGTAGTGAGAATATGAGTCGGGTATTTATGTTAAAGCCGGCAGACGGGATCGAGGGCGTTAAGAATGCGATTCTGACGGCAGTGCGGGACGCCGGACCGAATGCCTGCCCGCCCATGGTGGTGGGTGTGGGTGTCGGCGGTACCTTTGAGAAATGTGCGCTGCTGGCAAAGAAAGCCCTGACGCGGCCGGTGGATCAGCGTTCGGACATACCGTACGTGAAGGATCTGGAAGAGGAGATGCTGCGGAAGATCAACCGGACAGGCATCGGTCCCGGCGGACTGGGCGGCACAACGACGGCACTGGCCGTGAATGTGAACACTTATCCTACGCATATAGCAGGGCTGCCGGTGGCGGTGAACATCTGCTGTCATGTGAACAGACATGCGGTGCGGGTGTTGTAGGAGCCAAATGCCGGGATAGGAACGTCAGGACAGGAAGGCAGATCATAAATATAAGGAAAGGCATGGATAGAAGAATGAAACGACATGTACAGGCCCCTATGAGCAGAGAGACTGCGGCCGGACTGCAGGCCGGTGATTATGTGTACATAACCGGTACGATCTATACGGCAAGAGATGCCGCCCATAAGAGAATGCAGGAAACGTTGGAACAGGGTGGGGAACTTCCGCTTGCGATGCAGGGAAATGTGATCTATTATATGGGACCTTCCCCGGCCAGGGAGGGCAGGCCCATTGGCTCTGCCGGACCGACTACCGCCAGCCGTATGGATAAATATGCTCCGACGCTTCTGGATATGGGGCTGATCGGCATGATCGGCAAGGGGAAACGAAGTGCCGCGGTCAAAGAGGCCATTGTCAGAAACGGCGCCGTTTATTTCGCGGCGGTGGGCGGCGCAGGGGCGCTGCTTTCAAGATCCATCAAGAGTTCCGAGGTGATCGCCTATGATGATCTTGGCACCGAGGCGATCCGCAGACTGGAAGTAGAGGATTTTCCGGTGATCGTGGTGATGGATTCAAAGGGAAATGATCTGTATGAGACCGCCGTCGGAGAGTATTGTGCGTTAGCGGAATAGGATAAACGATAAAATTATAATTCATGTATAATTGGAAAAAGGGAAGGAGGAAACTCATTATGCGCAAACAGCAGCGCAGAAATAAGAGAAAACATAGCTGAAATGCTGACGAAGGGAGCTGCAAAATGGAATACATTAAATTAATAGGAATTTTGATCATTGTTTTAGGCTTTGCACTGAAACTGGACGTACTGGCGGTGGTCTTGGTTGCGGGGATAGTCACGGGTTTGGTCGCAGGGTTGGATTTCGTACATATTCTGGAAATTATCGGGGAATCTTTCGTGAATAACAGACTGATGTCCATTTTCCTGATCATGTTTCCAGTGATCGCCATCATCGAAAGATATGGCATGAAAGAAAGAGCTGCTTATCTGATCGGGAAGATTAAGAATGCGTCTGCAGGTAAAGTGCTGTCAATCTGGATGGTAGTCCGTTCGATCGCGTCTGCATTGAATATTCGTATCGGTGGTCATGTACAGTTTATCCGTCCGTTAATCCTGCCAATGACATCTGCGGCAGCGGAAGCTTCCAAGGGATGCCCTTTAAGTGATAAGGAAGAAGAGAAGGTCAAGGGCCTTTCGGCGGCAACGGAGAACTTTGGTAATTTCTTTGCCCAGAATTGTTTTCCGGCTTCGGCCAGTGTAGTGCTGATCCAATCAGGACTGGCGGTGGCAGGCTATGAGGTATCTTTGTCGGATATCGCGTCTTCGGCAATCTATGTGATGGTCATTTCCGTGGTATTGACAATCGTTCAAGTATTGTTGTTTGACAGGAAGGTGAAAGGGGGCAAGAAGTCATGACTAACTTTTTAGGCGTATATTTTCCGGAATTTTTCTATGTGCTTTGTGGACTGGTATGTTTTCTGACGGCGTTTCGTGCCAGGAAAAATGAGTCGGCGAGGTTGGGGACGATGCTCTTCTGGGCGCTGACAGGGATTATTTTCATGTTCGGTAAAGTTTTGCCTTCGGCGGTGGTGGGCGCTATGCTGATCGCTATGGGCTGCCTGACAGTGACCAAACAGGTAAAGATCGGGAAGTTCCAGGAATCCACACCGGAGTTTAGGAAAGCAGCCAGCGAAAGAATCGGAACGAAGATCTTTGTGCCGGCGGTTACCGTAGGACTGATCGCGCTGATCCTTTCTTTTGTTAAATATGATGTGGTCAAGGATGGAGTGGCGACGCCCACGGCTTTAAACGGGGCGATCATGACGGGTGTTGCCTGTGTTATCGCGTTGGTACTGGCTGTTGTGATCTGTAAGCCGAAGCTTGCCGATACGAAGGAAGATACCTCTCGTCTGTTGATGCAGGTGGGGGCGGCCTGTCTGCTGCCGCAGCTTCTGGGGGCGCTCGGAAGTGTGTTTGCGGAAGCGGGCGTGGGAGAGGTGATCTCAGGGATGATCTCTTCTGTTGTCCCGCAGGGGAATATCGTGGTCGGCGTTATCATCTATATTTTTGGCATGGTGGTCTTTACGATGATCATGGGCAATGCTTTTGCGGCCTTTACGGTCATTACGGCCGGAATCGGTGTACCTTTTGTCATTTCACAGGGAGGTAATCCGGCGATCATCGGCGTGCTTGGTATGACAGCAGGTTATTGCGGTACGTTGATGACACCTATGGCGGCAAATTTCAATATTGTGCCCTGCGCGGTTCTGGAGACGAAAGATCCCAAGTGGTCGGTGATCAAAGCCCAGATTCCGATGGCGCTTCTGATGATCGTCGTACATATCATTTTGATGCTTGCGATCGGTTTTAAATAGACGGCAGGGAACAGAACTGGGATTTCGCAGCGCGGAATCATGGAGGTTAACAGGAGCTTGTAGCGCTTCGGAATGGAGGAAAGGTTGAAAATATTAGTTACCGGGTTTGACCCGTTTGGCGGGGAGCCGATCAACCCTGCGATCGAGACTGTGAAGAGACTGCCGGATACGATTGGCAGAGCCGAGATCATCAAATTAGAAATCCCTACGGTCTGCCATAAATCTCTTCATGTGATCGATGAGGCGATAGCAAAATACGATCCGGATGTGGTCTTGTCGATCGGGCAGGCAGGCGGCAGACCGGATATTACAGTAGAGCGTGTGGGGATTAACGTGGATGACTGCCGGATTCCGGATAACGAAGGGAACCAGATTATAGACGAGCCCATCTATCCGGAAGGACCGGATGCTTATTTTGTGACGGTGCCGATCAAGGCAATGGTACAGCGGATTCAGGAGAGAAATATTCCGGCGTCTGTTTCCAATACGGCGGGTACCTTCGTGTGCAATCATGTGACTTATGGTGTGTGTCATTTGCTGGCGACCAGATATCCGGGGAAACGCAGCGGTTTTATCCATATCCCATTTTTGCCGCAGCAGGTGCTTGATAAGAAGAATATGCCTTCCATGTCGCAGGATGTGATGGTGGAAGCGATCGAGGCGGCGATCGAGGCCATCGTGGACACGGAGGAGGATATTAAAGTGACCGGCGGCGCGACGCATTAGTGACGTCTATGGAGTCCTGTCAGACTAGAGAGTAAGAATATATATATTACTGCAGAAGTAACTTGTCAATCAGGAGTACGCATTACACTGCGGACTCCGTGAACCTAAGAGGTATGATGATCTCAGGAAAATGAGTAACAGTAATGGCAGTATAACGCTGAAACGGCAATGTCCGGGCAGTGTTATACTGCCATTATTTATTTCATAGGCAGGATCTTGTTGCCGTGAAATGCTGAAGTAAATATCTTTCCTATGAAAAAACCATATGCACACGGATGCGAGAGGTAATTTATTGCTGTGCAATATGCATCTGGCTCTGCAAGGCGTCTAAACCCCTCAAGGGCTTACAAACTTTGCTCCCTATAGGATTGTGAAGTCTTTTTTAACGCAGCCAATATATAAATATTTATCTAAAAATTTATATATACAGTCAATATAAAGAATTATTGTAAATAATAGACAAATATGATAACTACAATTTGTTAATTATATACATTTTTTTAATATTTATTGACAATCAATTGTGCATTTGTTATTCTGAATTAACGGAAGGTAAATTTTTATATAATTATTTATAAAATAATAAATGATACATTTAATCATGCGTATAAAATATTTACCTGTGAAACATTCACCGAATGCATTTGTTACATACAGTTATCTGGCGCGGCACTGAATGAGATGAATGCACAACGGGAGCATCGGAAGGGATGAGGAGGTATTCATGACATCACAAGATTTAAGAAGAGGGAAGAAAAAGAGTTTTGCTGAAAGTGCAAGACATACCTGTTTTTCTGTATGGAAACACAGACAGATCTACGTCATACTTTTTTTGCCGGTTTTATGGTACATAATCTTTGCGTATATCCCCATGGCCGGTCTGCAGCTTGCGTTTAAAGATTACAAGGCCAATCTGGGTATTTGGGGGAGCCCATGGAACGGTTTGGAGAATTATCAATATGTAATGAGAGATCCGGCGTTCTTTAAAGCAATCGGAAGGACGCTGTCGATCAACCTTCTGCGTCTGGTATTTGTTTTTCCTTTTCCGGTCATGTTTGCGATCATGTTGAACGAGATAAGATTCCCTCGTTATCGGAAATTTTTACAGACAGTTATGACATTTCCGAATTTTCTCTCATGGGTCATAGTATCCAGCATTCTTATTAATATACTTTCCTTTGACGGAATGGTGAACGGGTTATTGAGCCTGATCGGGCTTGAAACGGTAAATTTCCTGGGAAGTGAGAAATTGTTCCAGCCGTTATTGTATATGACGGATGTCTGGAAATCATCCGGATGGAACACGATCATATATCTGGCAGCTATAACCGGTATAGATCAGAGTCAGTATGAAGCGGCAGAAGTTGATGGCGCTTCAAGGTGGCAGAGAATAGTCAATATCACGCTCCCCAATCTTCTGCCAACTATTATCATCATGTTCATTCTTACGACCGGTAATCTAATGTCGGCAGGATTCGATCAGATATTTAACCTTAATAATTCGGCGGTCAAAGAAGTGGCTGAGACGCTTGATATGTATATTTACCGTATCACATTCCAGTCTGCGCCTGATTTTGGATTTTCTACGGCAGTCAGTCTGTTCAGGTCGATCGTAAATATGATACTGCTGGTTTTGGCGGACAGAGGTTCCAAGGCGATGGGCGGCAACGGCCTGTTTGCATGATAGATTATAGTGGAGGCGATCAAAGAAATGTTAAAGAAGAAAATGGACTGGGTAGATTGGGTATGCGTCATTGCCCTTGGCGTGTTTGCACTGATTATAATGATTCCTTTTTTTAATGTTGTGATGATTTCGATCACATCACAGAAAGACTACTTAAATTCAACGTTCCTGGTGATACCGAGACATCCTACTCTGCAGTCTTTCAAGAGACTTTTTGAAGACGGAAGAATCTGGTCGGGTTATAAGTCCACCCTGACGATACTCACGATCGGTATGCCGATAAATGTGTTTTTGACATATTGCATGGCATATGGGCTGAGCAGGAAAGGATATCCGGGAAGGAAGATCATATTTGGGCTTGTGCTTTTTACGATGATATTCCAGGGCGGTATCGTACCACTGTACCTGCTGATGAAATCCCTTAACCTGACGAATTCCCTTTGGTCTGTCATTCTGGCCTATGGGGTGAACACATTTTATATGATACTGGTGAAGAACTATATAGAAAGCCTTCCGGATTCTTTGATGGAATCGGCGAAGCTGGATGGCGCAGGGGAATGGATGATACTCTTTAAGATCATACTTCCTCTTTCAAAGCCGATACTTGCCACGATCGTACTGTTTTATAGTGTGGACCGGTGGAATGAGTGGTACAATTCCATGATATTCATCAGAAAACAGAATATGTTTCCGTTACAGCTGGTGCTGCGTAATATAGTCATCAACTCGGAGATGGCGGGTAATGTTACATCGGCGTCAGCATCGATGCAGGGCAGTCAGTTTACCATGGGTCTTAAAATGTGTGCCGTTATCATGACGATGCTTCCGATCATGTGCGTATATCCGTTCCTGCAGAAGCATTTCGTGAAAGGTATCATGGTCGGTGCTGTCAAAGGATAGTACTCTGTGCAGGTGTGTGGTTGTTGGATACGGTAATTCAGCAGACATGGTGAAGCACTTATGTTTGCATGAAATATATTTATATCAATTCTTAAAGGAGGATACATATGAAAAAAGGAAAGAAAATCTTAAGTGGCATCTTGGCGGCTTCTATACTTATGGCCGTGACAGCTTGTGGCGGTGATGATACATCATCGTCTGCAGATACTTCTTCTGCCGATAACACAGTGCAGACGGAAGACGCCGGTTCGGATGCAGGCGCACAGTCAGAGGACTCCGGGTCAGAGGCGGGGACGCAGAAGGATTATTCAGAGAAGATCACGGTGTCCTGGGCAGAGGTGATCGAGGGCGACGAAGGAATTGACTACACACAGGACGATGTTTACAAAGCCGTTCAGGAGAAATTTAATTTAGATATTGAAGTTACGCCTCTTACCTGGGGCAACTGGGTTGAGAATCTTCGTATATGGATCAATTCCGGAGATATGCCGGATGTTGTCAACTGGAACTATGTACATAGCGAATTTATGGATTATGTGGATCAGGGGCTTGTCAGAAAGCTTGATGATGACTGGAAGGAAAGGTGGCCTGAAACGGCTAAACTGTATGCTCTGACGGGAATCGGTGAAGAGTTGGACGAGCTGTTAGGAGGTACCTACTGCTTGCCGGTGCCGATTTATTTTAACAATAAACCGGCAGAGACATTGACACAGCACTACCAGACCTACATGCGTAAAGACTGGATTGAAGCGGTTGGTGTTGAGGTCAAAGATTACTACACTTATGATGAATTTCTTGATCTGGCGAGAAAGATGAAGGAACAGGATCCGGGAAATGTCGGGGCAAACTTTTATCCGATAACATCATATTCTAATATGCTGGTATCCGGTCTTGTCTATCAGATGTATGAGCATTCCTCCCCGGATAAGATCTTTTATAAAGGTGATGATGGAAAATATAGATGGGGCGGTGCTGATGAGGAGACTTATGAAGCGTTGAAATGGGTTCAGGATGCATGGAAAGAGGGTCTGATCCATCCGGAGTTCTATACGCTTAACCAGGGCGAGGATGAGGATATGATGACGATTGCCGGAACATCTGCGATATTCTGGGCAGGCGGACTTTCCTCGAACTACAGTATGTTTGCAAATGAGATGAGCCAGAACGGGCTGAATCCTGATGAGAGCTTGTTGTCGGCATTTCTTGTGGACAATGACGGCAAGTTCCATGGCCTGGAAACAGCAAACTATTTTGGGGCGCTGTTATTCAATCCGGATATGGATGATGCGACCTTTGAACGTGTGATGGATGTTATTGAATTCTCCTGCACACAGGAAGGCCAGCTGCTTATGAACCTGGGGTTTGAGGGAGTCGAGTATGAAGTGGAAAGTGACGGTTCGCTTAAGGCTTTGACTGAGGCGGATCCGTTGTCCACATATCCTTCCATAAGATTTTTCCAGACATTTGCAACACGCCGCGATGATTTTCAGATTATAAATCCGAGCACGCCGCAGCAGTACCGTGACAAACAGGTGGAACAGTATCAGGATAAATATTCATTATTGACAGATGATACACTGGCCAAAATTGATTGGGATGTAGTGTTCCACAGCTCTAATGCCATGAACCAAGTACAGTTTACGTATCCGGATGAATATTCGCAGCTGATCGTTAAAGATGGCGATCTGCGTGAAAACTGGCAAAATTGGGTAGACGAAAAAATGTCCTTGATCCAGCCAGTGTTGGATGAGTTGAATGCAAAATAAGATAGAATCTGTTCAAGTATTCGGGCGGCTGCGAACAGAGGCAGCCGCCTGCTGTATTTTAAGAAGATCAGTCAAAGCTTGTGCCGCTTCGGAATGGGGGTAAGAATGAAATCTATTGAAAGATATGCAGTCTTTGAACTGGAGCTCGCCGGAACGCCGGAAGAATGTCAGGATGCTGATATAACAGCCTGTTTTCATAACGATGATCAGGCCAAAACCGATAGGATTACTATGAAAGGATTCTATGCCGGAAATGGTAAAGCGATCATACGGTTTATGCCTGAACTTGAAGGTGTATGGAATTATACGGCAACATGGGGAGAAATGTCGGTCAAGGGGAGTTTTCGGTGTATTGCCAATCAGGGGCAGAATCATGGGCCTGTCAAGGCGGATGGCATGCATTTCAGATACGCTGATGGAACAAGGTTTATCCCGATGGGAACGACTTGCTATGCATGGATCCATCAGACGGAAGAGCTACAGGAACAGACACTTGCAACTCTACAGAAATCCGCGTTTAACAAAGTGAGAATGTGCGTATTTCCTAAGAGCATGAATTATAATAGAAACGATCCGGATTGTTATCCGTTTGAGAGGGATGCGCTGGGAAATTGGGAAATAAGTAAACCGGATAGTTCATTTTGGGAGAAGCTAGAAAAAAGAATCATGCAGTTGGGCGAACTGGGAATAGAGGCGGATCTGATCTTGTTTCATCCTTACGACAGATGGGGATTTGCTGATTTGTCAAGGGAGGAAAATCTGGCGTATCTTGACTACTGTGTGCGCAGGCTGGCAGCATTCAGAAATGTGTGGTGGAGCCTTTCTAATGAATACGATCTTGTTTTCACGAAGACGATCGAGGACTGGGATGCTTTTGGAGATAAAGTAAAGGAAACAGATCCCTATTCGCATCTTGTGTCCGCACATAATTGGCTGGAACCGTATCCGAAAAGAGACTGGATGACTCATGTTTCCTGGCAGGGGAGCAGCATGCAGGAGGCATTTAAATTACGTGCGAAATATCAGCTGCCTACGGTAGTTGATGAGTTGGGATATGAGGGGGATATTGAATCGGATTGGGGGAATAACAGCGCGTTTGAAATCGTCAACAGAATGTGGATGGCGGTGGCCTTTGGATGTTACTGCACACACGGCGAGACCTATTACAGGGAGGATGAAGTGCTGTGGTGGGCTAAAGGCGGCAGACTTTACGGAAAAGCGCCGGAACGCATTGCCTTTCTGAAGGAGCTGCTGGAACAGCTACCGGGAGCAATGGAACCGGTATGCCGCAATGTAATGGATGATCCGACATCAATGGCAAAGAGTCCCGAACATGCCAAATTGGTGCGTCAGATCTGGGATAACAGGCCGCAGAACAGAAATGTGTTCATCAACGAATTTATTGTGCCGATTGGTATCAATCCTGATTACAGACTTATTTATCTGCAGAGACATTGCAATGCATTTTATGATATAGAGCTTCCTGTCAATGGAGAATACGATGTGGAAGTGATCGATGTGTGGGAAATGACGAGAAAGAGAGTGATGGAAAGTGTTTCCGGCGCTTTTCGGATAAATCTTCCCAGTAAAGAAGGTATTGCGATTCTTGTAATGAGACGCTCAGGTGAATTGCTGGCATAGAGCTATGGTAAGGGGAAGAAGACTGGTCGGATGCAGATTTTTGTTGAGTAAACAAATTTTTTATATTATACTTGGATTAATTAAACACTTAGTAGAAAATTGGATATTTATAAAATCTATATTAATATAAGAAGGTACTACTTACCATGAAAATGAGCATTAAAACGATCAGTAAAATGACAGGATTCTCGCCCGCTACCGTCTCAAATGCCTTAAATAACAAGAAAGGGGTTGGCAGGGAGACGTCCGAACGGATTCTAGCCGTCGCAAAGGAGCATGGATATTTTCCGGAACCTAAAATAGACAATATAAAACTTGTCATATATAAATGGGATGGGATCATCGTGTCAGATACACCGTTTTTCTCGGCTATTATTGGCGGAATAGAAGATGAGGCCCGGAAGGCAGGGTACGAGACGACATTGTGTAATCTGAGTCCCAGGAATGCTGATTTTCATGATGTAAGGAATCAACTGCTCAATGATCCGAACTCTGCGCTGTTACTGCTTGCAACAGAGATGGACGAGGAAGATGCAAAGCCTTTTATAAACACGATTTCTCCACTGGTCATGATAGATAACTGGTTTGAAGATACGATCTTTGATGCAATCCTCATAGACAATACAGATATGTCATGCAATGCAGTGAAGTATCTCATTGCAAAAGGGCACAAGGAAATAGGATATTTGAAGGGCAGTATCAGAATCAAGAATTTCTTTTATCGGGAAGAAGGGTATAAGCGGGCGCTGGCGACAGCAGGAATAGAATTGAATCCGGCCTATAGCTTTTCTCTTACGCCCACAATGGAAGGGGCATATGTGGATATGCAGATGTTCCTTGCGCAGGGGAAGCCGCTTCCGACCGCCTTTTTTGCAGATAATGATATTATTGCCCTTGGTGCAATGCGGGCTTTACAGGAGAAGGGATTCCGTATTCCGAATGACATATCGGTTGTTGGATTTGACGATATGCCATTTTGCGCGGTATCCAACCCACCGCTTACAACCGTAAGAGTTCATAAAGAAGAAATGGGGCGAATTGCAGTGCGTAAACTGTTTGACAAGATGAAGCACAATCCGGGAGCAAGAACGAAAATACAGGTTTGCAGTACATTCATAGAGCGGGACAGTGTTGCCGCCATCGAATAATCTTCAGCGTTAAGCGCTTCGTAATGGAGGAAAATATATGAATAAGCTAAATATTTGTGTTCCGTCAGCGGTTTCCGTAACTGCATCAAACAGCGCGGCAGGGTGGTATGGTGGCGCGTTATGCATTCCGGATGCGGATCATGATTTCAGAGATGAGATAGAGCAGCCTTTTTTTGATAAGGACCCAATGGACAGCAGCGATAAAGAGGCGTTTGGCAGAAAACTAATGAAAAAGGGTGTCTGTAAGCCTGGAGATCTGCACCCTGACTGGCTTGCTGCAGCGATTCATACGGATCGCCAAGTATGTTATTTTGACAAGGATGGCTGCAGGGAATTGAGTCATGCAGACCGTATCTATGGCCCCGTATCGCCCAAGTGCGAGACGGAAGTTCCGCTGTTGGTCTGGAGTGAGCAGAAGGGAGAACAGTGGAACTTATATAGATATCTGGATGGAAAGACAGAGTCAGTATTTCATGCGGATACCATGATCGGTACTCCGTCCGCAACAGTGTGGAAGGGTAACTTATATGTGGCATTCCGACATATGGGTAGTACATTTGTCATAGATCAGGAGGGCAGTGTCGTTGGCAGATATGATATTAAGTATCCAGTATTATGTTCTGCCGGAAAGAGCCTTTGGCTTGCGGGAGAACTGCGTGTTCCCGAAGAGGGTATTGACATACTGTTAATGGACATAACAGATTTGGATAATCCTTCCTGTTATAAAATACATCAGGATGAATTAAATCTACATCCTGATCTGGTATATTGGAACGGCAGACTATGTATAGCTTTTGAATCACGGCCGCATTGGGGGATGGATCATTGCCTGAGTATGACCAATGACTTGCATGTATGGTATGTCTCAAAAGGAAAGGTATCTCCGCTGGCAGTGGTGCCGATGCCGAAGGAGGGTTTTCTGGAAAGCCATGGACAGTTTGTAATGAGTATACATTTAGGGTATGTGCGCCTTTTCAGCATTCACGGAAAGCTTATTTTATCATGCAGACGGTTCAACTGTGACGGATTCAGAAGGAACAGATGGGATACATGCGTCAGTTTTTTTGACGGAGATAAATTTGCTCCTTTTGGACGGGTATGTAATTCGTGCGGTGCATCAGATACGGCATTTTCAGTAGTAGGCGATGAAGACGGAAAGTCATGTGTTGCGATACTGCCCGTATTTGACGAGGAGGATCTGAGTGCAGAGCAGAATCTGAGAGCAGAGGCGTGGCGGTTTGACGATAAGGAACAGCTGCTAGAACTGCCGCATCCGGCCGGAGCCCATAAGGCTCCATATCAGACGGAAATGTCCGCGTTGGGCATAGAGAAAAAGTATAAACCGTTTATGGTGCAAGGCTATCGATATGTAACGGGAGACATTCACGACCACAGCGCATATTCAAAATGTATGAGTGGAATAGACGGCAGCCCGGATGAACTGGTCAGATGGTATGTAGATCTATTGGGCAATAAGGTGGTATGCCTGACCGATCACCTTGACAGAGTAGCGCATCCGTTATATACATGGCTTACTGACCGCGTCGAGGAATTGTCTGAAGACGCTGTAGTACTTTATGGAAATGAGCCGTCGGTATCTCCTGACCATGATACGAATTTCTATGAGATCGACAGGACAGCAAGCGATATATCGAGACTGGCATCGCTCTATTCCGTCAGACGCAGTGTTATGTATAAGGTTTTGAAAAATTATCTGCCGGCTGGCAGCGTTGGATGTTTCAGACATTGTCACGGACGCTCAGAGATACATACATTGAAGACTCTGGAAACATGGGATCCGGAACTGGAATGGAACATGGAAGCCCTGCAGCTGAGAGGAAATATCATCCTTGGTGAATCTCATGAAATGTCCCTGCAGCATTTTCCGTGCAATTTTTTAAACCATGGGTGTAAGGTGGGTATTACCGGGGGCACAGACCATAATCTGGATATTATGAATAACAGGTTGGGCATGACGGGATTTTGGATAAAGGATAAAGGAACGGTTAATGCGGAGTGTGTATTTGAAGCGATGAAGGAGCGAAGACTCACGGCTTTTTCAAACGGTTTTGTTCAGATATGGTGTGATATAAACGGTGTCCCGATGGGCGGAGAAGTGTCTGTCGATGGATATAAGCCGCTTATGATCCACGCGCAGGTGTCGGCTGCCTATGGGATTCATAGGATTGCATTGCTAAGGGACGGTGAACTAATGCCCTGGATAGAGGTGGGTAAAGAACAGTTTGATGGTATGTTGGAGGATGCGATGCCGGAACCAGGCATACATTGGTATACGGTGGTGGCTTGCTGTGAAAGCATATTTGAAGATGAATCCTCTCTTTCAAAGGTAAGTCCTATGATGCTTCAAGGACGGGATAATGCCGGTCCGATGAAGCGCAATGAACACAGCATGGCATTTACCAGCCCGATTTTTGTTAAAATTTTAGGGGAATAAAGATTGACAAACGGGAATACTTTAGGTATAATAAATTTTGCGTTGTTGTGAAGCGCGCAACTTCATATTGGTAGAGGATAGTTCAGACTATGGAGAAATACTCAAGAGGCTGAAGAGGCGCCCCTGCTAAGGGTGTAGGTCGCTTGCGCGGCGCGAGGGTTCAAATCCCTCTTTCTCCGTTATACTATCGTATGAAATGAGAAGTGTTGATTATGTTCAGCACTTCTTTTTTGTTTGCGCGGAAGTCAGGCTGGATGTTCTTTGGAGTGTACGATCGCAAGGTAGAATTAATTTTAATTGCAAAATGATCTTTACCGTAGTACAATAAGTGCTGTTTTAGACATAAGGTCAGTTGTGAAAGGGAAGGTGTATTGGATATGAGAAAAGTGGGTGTAGTTATGTTGACTGTCATGATGCTGACTTTGTCAGGATGTGGCGCGCAGTCCGAGGCGGAAAATGTTGGGAGAGAGAGTACGTATCCGGAGGCTGATGAAGTGGCAGCCAATCTGGAGAAGGCCGGGTTTGACGTGGAAAGCTTGGAAAGTTTTGAAGAACTTGGGCTCAATGTGAGCAGGATCAAAGCAGTTAATGGCGAGGATTACCTGGACGTATGTTATGAAGTGCCTTCTGCAGAAGACATGGGCAAGATTGCAGAGCACTATCAGGGAAGCTATGAGAAATATAATCTCATGAGTGACGATGAGATGATCTGTTGTTATAGCAGTGAGTCTGTGCTGCAAAGCGCCGGACTGCAGTAAGAGACTTAATATTTTGTATGAAAAAGGATGCCTTATACCAAGGTGTCTTTTTTTAATGCATTCATGAATAGATGCAAATCATTCCCATGCCATGGGATGCTTTGTTAAGCAGTACTGGATCTACGATTCTGCGAGGGGGAATCGGAGGGGATACCATGTGAATGCAGAGGAAGGATTCCGCAGTATCTTACTGCCAAGATTATCCGGGAATTCCTTGACTATTTAAAAAGGGGGAGACTGTCTGAAAACCCAAGAGCTGTTATGCTGACTGAATGATAAATCCA
>CAJUQJ010000037.1 GCA_910588215.1 uncultured Lachnospiraceae bacterium | reverse complement strand
CTGTAGGTGTGATGTCTTCTGATCGCTGTCATGAACTTGTGAACGATCTCCTGAGCAATCTCATCTACGCGGTCGTCATCATTACCATATTTCGGGAAGTCGCCGGTTGTCTTGAAGTCAACGATGATACCGTCTTCGTCTCTGATCGGCTCAACCTTAGCGTATTTGATAGCGGACAGGGAGTCAGCTACGATCGACAGACCTGCAACACCTGTTGCGAAATAACGCTTAACGTCTCTGTCATGAAGAGCCATCTCTGCTCTCTCATAGCAGTATTTGTCATGCATGTAGTGGATGATGTTCAGTGTATTTACATACACGTCTGCCTGCCACTCCATCATATCAAGGAACTTATCCAGAACATCATTATACTCCAGAACATCGCCTACAACCGGACGATATTTCGGGCCAACCTGTTTCTTGGTCACTTCGTCAACGCCGCCGTTCAAAGCGTACAGCAGACATTTAGCAAGGTTAGCGCGGGCACCGAAGAACTGCATCTCCTTACCGATTACCATGGAAGATACGCAGCATGCGATACCGTAGTCGTCACCGTGTGTCACTCTCATCAGATCATCGTTCTCATACTGGATGGAAGAAGTCTGGATGGACATCTTAGCGCAGTATCTCTTCCAGTTCTCAGGCAGTCTTGTGGACCACAGAACTGTCAGGTTCGGCTCCGGAGAAGGTCCTAAGTTGGTCAGTGTGTGCAGATAACGGAAGCTCATCTTCGTTACCATCGGACGTCCGTCAACGCCAACACCGCCGAGGGACTCTGTTACCCATACCGGATCGCCAGCGAAGATCTGGTTGTATTCAGGTGTACGTGCAAATTTGATCAGACGCAGCTTCATGATGAAGTGGTCAACGAACTCCTGAATCTGCTGTTCTGTGAAAGTACCGTTAGCCAGGTCTCTCTCAGCATAGATGTCAAGGAAGGTGGATGTACGTCCAAGGGACATAGCAGCACCGTTCTGCTCTTTCACGGAGCAAAGATATCCGAAGTAAGTAGCCTGGATAGCTTCCTGAACGTTAGAAGCGGGCTTGGAAATATCGCAGCCGTAAGAAGCAGCCATTTCCTTCATCAATTTCAGAGCAACCATCTGCTCGGACAATTCTTCACGAAGACGGATCACGTCGTCTGTCATAACACGTCCTGTGGAATCCTTCTGAGCCTGTTTGTCTTCGATCAGTCTGTCGATACCGTACAGAGCTACACGTCTGTAGTCGCCGATGATACGTCCGCGGCCGTATGCATCCGGAAGACCTGTGATGATGTGGGAAGAACGGCATGCTCTCATCTCTGCATTGTAAGCATCGAAGCAGCCTGCGTTATGTGTCTTTCTGTGTGTGGAGAAGAACTCGCTGATCTCGGGATCTACTTCGTAGCCGTTATCGGAGCATGCCTTCTCTGCCATTCTGATACCGCCGTAAGGCTGTAAGGAGCGCTTAAAAGGCTTATCAGTCTGGAAACCTACGATTGTCTCTTTGCTCTTGTCCAAATAACCAGGGCCATGGGATGTGATAGTAGATACAACCTTGGTATCCATATCCAGCACGCCGCCTGCTTCACGTTCCTGTTTCTGTAATTCAAGAACCTGTGCCCATAAGTCTTTAGTGTTCTGTGTAGCCTCTGCTAAGAAGGACTCATCACCGTCATAAGGATGATAGTTTCTCTGGATGAAGTCGCGGACATTGACTTCTTTGTCCCACTTGCCGCCTACAAAATCTGTCCATTCTGGTCTCATTTTGAATAGCCTCCTATCAATATTTGTGTAAGTTGTTAATTTCCCGGCAGTGCTGCAAAGCGCCGGAAAACATGCATATCCAGTACCAACATTATATGTTAGATTAAGCTGTAACGTCAAGTCGGGCTTTGTACTTTTTCTCATACAAATAGAAGGATTTTATGAAAAATTTGTGAAAATTGAATGTAAAAAATATTTTGTTTGAACAATGGTGAAGATTGTAACTTCAATGAATTATAGAATTGCATGTGTCCGAAGAAAATTGTAAACTATAAACGGGTAGTATATGTTGTCGCGAGATTCGGGAAGCAGGGAAAAGAGGGGGAAAAGGATGGGGATTTGGAAACAAAGGCAATTCAGAAACAGGTTGCTGTGTCTGTTGACGGCAGGAGTAATATTTTGTGCAGAGACAGAACTGAAGGCCTATGCTGCGTTAACAGTTGGTACAACGGAAATAACGCAGACGGAAGAATGTGGCCTGGAAACAGAACAAGATGAGTCTGGGGCAGAGCAGTCTGAGCGTACAGAATATGAAGACGGGTATGCAGAAGAGACGGAAACAGGGGAGGAAACAGGCAGGCCGGGTGATTCGGAAGCGGAGGAGGAAGCAGACAGGCCGGGTGATTCGGAAACGGAGGAGGAAGTAGACAGGCCGGGTGATTCGGAAGCGGAGGAGGAAGCAGACAGGCCGGGTGATTCGGAAACGGAGGAGGAAGTAGACAGGCCGGAGAATACGGAACAGACAGGGGAAGAAGAATCCGGCGAAGAAAACGACAGTAATACAGAAGGGCAGGAAACGGATGCGGAGTATATTGAAGAGGACGGTCTTATGTCGGAAACGGTCTCGGACAATGCGATAGCCTCTGCAGGTGAAGGACGGATTTCAAGCACTGCCAGGGAGCTTGAGGTTGCATATCGCACGCAGGAGGAAATCAGAGTATTTGTAAGACAGAGCGGAGCCGGCCTGGATGATGCCATTACATATGCAGAGGAACCGGGTGTCACGGTACCTTATTCGGCGGGAAGACTATCGGATGAGACCCTGCAGTCTGCGGTTGCCATGTTAAATCAGGTTCGTTATATCGCTGGACTCTCCTATGACGTTCAGCTGGACGGATCCTATAGTGAGAAGTGTCAGGCGGCAAGTATAGTAAATTACGTTAACAGGAAGATAGATCATAATCCTCAAAAGCCAGCTGATATGGAAGATATATTGTATCAGCAGGGATATCAGGGGGCCGGAAGTTCTAATCTTGGGATGAATTACGGGAATTTGAATGAGGCGATCCTTGAAGGCTGGATGGATGACGGCGATACCAGCAATATTTCAAAGGTCGGACATCGCAGATGGATTCTGAATCCGCTTATGGGCAAGACAGGTTTTGGCTTTGTCGAGGGGAAAGGGAGCAATACCAGCGTTTCGCAATGCGCCATGTATGCATTAGACAAGAGTAATTCCAGTGCACGGAACGTATTCGGCATCGCATGGCCGGCGCAGAATATGCCGCTGGAATATTTTGAACAGCGCAGCCCGTGGTCAGTCTCTCTCGGAGAAAGCGTGGACGCCTCCGAAATACAGGTAAGGCTGACCCGTAAGAAAAACGGGAAAGTGTGGAATTTTCCGAGCGATTCTGACGAGGGGCAGTTTTATGTCAATAATGAAAGTTATGGAGAGCGGGGATGTATTATTTTCAAACCTAATCTTTACGGTGATCGTTATGAAGCTGATGAACAGTTTGAGGTAGAGATCCTTAAGAACGGTGAAACCTATATGGAATACACTGTCACTTTCTTTGAACTGCAGAAGAAACTGACAGTGTCCGGCATCTCCATGGAAGGGAAAGACTATGACGGCGAGGCTGTAGCCTATACGGGAGTACCGGTACTGACGGATTCTGCCGGGAGAAAAGTTACCGATGTCATGTTGACAGCGTTTTATACGGGAACCCTTGCGGACGGCAGTATCTATGAGAAGACAACGGCAGCGCCGGTTCAGGCAGGGAGATATACATTATCTTTTGAAGTCACGGGAACGGATGCGCAGGAATACAGATTGGATCAAAATACCTATACGTTTTCTATCTGGCAAAAGGAGGCTACGGTTACGGCCGGATCACTCAGGATCAATACGGGGGAACCGTTGCCGGAAGTATCAGAATTGCAGTATACGGTTGAGGGCCTGCCCGAAGGGGAGGAACTGATGGTGAAGCCTTCGTTTCGCTATAGTGTGGAAGAACTGTCCACTGAGACGGAAGGCAGTTATGAGATCATTCCTTATGGAGCAGATGCGGGAAACAATTATCGGATCGTATATATAAACGGCAAACTGACCATTGAAAATTTTATCGTCCAAAGCGGTACGGTCAATCATATTTCTTGGAAGATCGACAGAAACGGAAAGCTGAGCATAACGGGGAATGGGGATTATGAGGAGGATGGCGAGCCGCCATGGGCCGATAACCTGAGAGTTGTAACGGCGGAAGTAGAAGTGTCCGGGATGACCTCCATGAGGCGTATGTTTTCCGGATGCAGATATCTGCAGACGGTTGAGCTGTCAAAGACAGATACCAGCCAGGTCACGGATATGTCATATATGTTTTCTTATTGTACCGAACTGCAGGACCCGGGTCTTAAGGGTCTGGATACAGGCAAGGTTGAGAATATGTCATACATGTTTGAACGTGCAGGACTGGAGAATCTGGAATTCGATCTGGATACTGCCAATGTGAAAAATATGTCGAACATGTTTCGCTTATGCAGCAGGCTGAAAAACCTGAAATTAAAGATCAATACGGCAGGGGTGACAAATATGTCCGGCATGTTTCAGTATTGTTATGTGCTGACAAGCCTGGATCTGAGCTGTTTTGATATGGGGGCGGTAGAACGGACAGACAGCAGTATGCTTTACGCCAGTGATAAATTGACGCACATAGTGACACCGAAAAATTGTGGCGGAAGCGTGATCCTGCCAAATAGCGGCACATGGTATCAGGATATTGGCGTTACCTGCACCCGTCTTCCTCAGGGACTGCCATACAGCATTGAACTTTACAGAGACCGTTGGCCGGAGGATGCAAAGAAATCGGTATATCTTTCGGGGATCATGATAGCAGATAAGATCTATGACGGCGTGCCAAATGCCTATACAGGTGAGGCGGTCATGCTGGATGCCTCGGGCAATGCGGTCAGCGATATCATGCTGGAGGGAGTATATGCAGGAACTCTCGAAGACGGCAGTATTTATGCAGATGCCGGGCAGGCGCCGAAAGAAGCAGGAAATTATACTTTGTCTTTTGAAATGAAAGGAGAAAGCGCGAACCGGTATGTACTGCGCAATGCCGTCTATGATTTTTGCATCAGGCAGAAGAAAGTGACGATCACCGCACCGGATCGCGTGATCAGGACGGGAAGCGGGCTGCCAGATCTGTCCGCGATAAAAGACTATAAAGTGAGCGGGCTGCTGGAGGGAGAGCATCTTGCCACCGTCCCGTCTTTTCGGTATGGCATGGAGGAAATCTCCACCGATTTGCCAGGCAGCTATGAGATCATCCCCTATGGGGCGGATGCAGGCAGTAATTACTATATTGAGTATGTGAATGGAGTACTTCGGATTGAAGAAGCGGGAAGCGGAGAAGAAGCAGATCCGGTATTTGGAGATATTTATCCGGAAGATATTCCGGCGGACGGCGTCATTCCGGAAGGACTCTGGATTGCGGGCCTTGTACAGGAAGGATATGCCTATACAGGAAAAGCGCTCAAACCGGCAGTGCGTGTCTATGACTATAAGACACTGCTGCAGGAGAAAAGGGATTATACCATTGTCTGGTCAAGAAACAGCAAGGCGTACGGCCTTGGTCCCTCCGATTATGGATATGAAGAGGGAAAAGCGCCCGCCGTTATGGTGAAAGGGAAGGGGAATTACACCGGTAAAGAGATACAGACTTTCCGGATCCTGCCGTTAGATATCAGCGGGAGAGAGCAGGTCGCCAAAGGTGTGGGTGAAGACATATTTGCCGTGGATTCGATGACGATCGTATGGAATGGGAAGGAGCAGAAGCCGCTTCCCGATCTACTGTGGAACGATAAGAAGTTGAAAAACGGGAAGGATTATACTCTTGCCTATTACAAGGATGGGAGCAGTAAAAAGCTTGATTTTGTAAAAGAGCCCGGACGGTATCAAATTCAATTGAGCGGAAAGGGGAACTTTACGGGTATAAGAGAGATTGCTTTGACGGTGATAGATCCGGAGGTTGACGGATTGACGCCGGTCAGTAAGCTGACCGTGGCGAAGATTCCGAAACAGACCTATGAGGATGGTAGACCGGATCAGAATGGTACAGGTGTCGTGTGGAAGCCGATTCTTACGGTGAAAGACGGAAGGACTGTTTTGAAAGAAGGAATCCACTATGAGGTATGCTACAGCAGAAATAATGCGGCAGGGACAGCATACGCCATTGTTACAGGAATTGAGGAGGAAGGCTATAGCGGAACGAAGCGAGTGGCTTTCAAAATTTCGGGGATGCCGATCAAAAAAGCTACGGTAGAAGGGCTGGCAGATAAAACTTTTATCTATGAGGGAACAGATGTTGAACCGGAACTGCAGCTGACTGTTAAGAGAAAAAATAATGGAACGGAAACTGTAGACATCCTGGAGCAAGACAGAGATTATACGATAACATGGCAGAAGAATCAGAATGCCGGCACTGCTGCGGTCATCTTTACGGGTAAAGGCAGATATACCGGAACATTGAAGAAGTCCTTTCAGATCGGGAGATTTGATATTGCGGCTAATGAGGGTGGGAGGATTGAAGCTGCGTTAGAAGACAGATCCGTCGTGTTTACCAGAGGAGGCGCAAGACCGAAACCGACAGTCACGTTCCTGACCGGTGACGGAAGGATACGAACATTAGCAGAAGGAAAGGATTATACAGTATCTTACAAGAACAGCGGCAAGGTAACCGGTGAGAGTGAAGCCCGGCCGTCTGTCCTTGTTAAAGGCAAGGGAAATTTTGCCGGGACATACAGTGATCAGATTCTCTATGAGATCGTTCCACAGGATATCGGGGAACTTACACTGACAGCGCAGGACAAGGTCTATCGGAATAAGAAGAATATCTATGCGACGAAAGTCGTTGTAACGGATACAAACGGCAAGCCTCTGCAGGCGGGAACGGATTATGATAGGACTTTGGCGTACACTTACTCAGAAAAGACCGAGGTGCGTAATGTGAGATCGGGCAATGATGAAACAGTGATCCGATCTGCCGGAGAGAAAGTGGACGGGAATGATATCATCCCGGCAGGCACTGTTCTCAGTGTGAAGGTGACGGCCAAAGAGAACGGGAATTACAGAGGTGAATTGGAAGGGCAGTACCGCATCGTACTGGAGACAGTTTCGTCCGCCTCCGTGTCCGTTCAGAAGCAGGTTTATACGGGACAGGAGATTACATTGGATAAAAGTCAGATCAGTGTCAAGGTGAAAGGCAGGACAGTGGATGACGATCAGTGGGAGATCGTGGAGGGAAGCTATGAGAATAATATTGAGAAAGGCAATGCCCGTGTGACGATCCGCGGCCTGGACAGATATGGAGGGACCAGGACAGTGAAGTTCGCCATTCGGGCGAAGGGATTTTTGTGGTGGTGGCGAAAATAAAGCAGATATGGAGGCAGCGTTGCGGTAAAGTTCGATATCGTGAAGAAGGCAATCTGCCTGAATCCGTAAAGTTATTGGCCGGATGCCCTGCAGCGTGTGCAGGGCACCGTGAATAGTAACGAGGGATTAACATCCTTGCCAATGGGCAGAAAATGACTTGCGTGAATTCTATTCTTGGATTATACTGTTAGAGCATAAAGGTATGTAAGACAGTAAATTATAGTTAACGACATTAAAAATTTCGTTTTTGGTCCTGCAAAAGCTCCCGTATATGGCTTTGGCAGGAACCGGAAGCAGAAATTTGTTATGTCGTTTACTATAATATATACTGTAAATACTCATTATATTTTGAAGAATCTGTTGATATACCCAAAGGCGCAGAACGGCGTGAAAGGGCACATCGCTGAGAACAAGGAAATGGAGGTAATGATCATGGCAGATATCACGAAAGACACAACAATAGGCGAAGCGCTGAGGACTAATCCGAATATCGCACCGGTACTTATGGAGATCGGTATGCATTGTCTCGGATGTCCTTCCGCACAGGGAGAGACGCTGGCAGAGGCGGCTATGGTGCACGGCATCGCAGTGGATGACCTGATGGCGAAGATCGCTGCGGTATAATGTAATTGGTTTATTGTTCTATCAATATTTACGAATGAAGTTATCTCAGAGGGGCCGGTTGAGGGTCCCTCTTCTGTTATATAAGGGCAGAATACCCTCAGTGAACAAAGGTACACATGGCGTGTATTCCCTTGTTCACTGAGGGTATCAAAAGGTGCTTTTACATTCTGCAAGGGTGTACTACACAAAAATTATCATCTATAGCGTTTTCCATCAAATTATGAATAGTTGTTATGTGAAAAACATGACTGAGATGTGATGCTCCTAATATTGACAAAATTATACCGGGGGGGGGTACAATTAGCAGGAGTATAACTATAAAAATATTCCAACCGCACAGTTGGAAAATATTCATGAGGAGAAGGATGATGAGAACGACAGGAAGAAGGATGATGAAAAGAGCATTGAGCATGTTGCTGGCATGTGCAATGCTCTTTTCGAGTGTGGAATTGCCTGTATTTGCGGCGGAACAGGATGCAGCGTCGGGAGAGATAAGGGAAGATATGCAAGAAAATCCGAACCAAGAGGAAGTGCAGTCTGCTAATCCGGATAATTCTGACGAAATGCAGCAGGTGGATATTTCGGATGAGATGACAGATGCTGAGACAGAAGGCGAAGAGCTGGACAATACAGATCTGGGCGAATCCGGTAACACGGATATGACAGAAAATCAGGAGGAAGACGGTACTGAAGTTGAAGACACAGAACAGTCTGACGGTATTTCCGATAATACGCTGTCGACAGAGACAACACAGCCTGACGGGGCAGTGGAATCTACCCTGACGGATTCGGCGAATATCCTGTCATCGGGCAGTGTCAATAACATTACGTGGAGTATCGATGAAAACTATCATTTGATTGCGGAAGGAACCGGTGACTATGCCGATCAGGGGAAACCACCTTGGGCAGGGAAACCGATCCGAACCGCAGAGATTAGAATTACGGGTATTACTTCCACCAGAAATATGTTCTATAATTGTCGTTCACTGGAAAGGGTTGATCTGACAGGACTTGATACAAGTCAGGTTACGGATATGCAGGGGATGTTCGCGGTGAGTGATACTTTGCGGTATAGCGAAAACTCCCATTGGGCCGACAGTCGTCTGGCCAGCCTGGATCTGAGCAATTTGGATACGAGCCATGTCACTAATATGGAAAATATGTTCCGGGGTTGTGATAGATTGGCGAGCTTGGATCTGAGTGGGTTTGATACAAGCAATGTGACGAATATGGAAAGCATGTTTGAATATTGCTGCAACTTGCAGGCTCTGGATTTAAGCAGTTTTAATACTTCTAATGTGACGAACATGCGCAACATGTTCCGTGCCACTGCGGATTATCTTAACAGGATTGGTGGTGATACGACCATAGATCTTAATCTGGGAGAGAATTTTCATACCAGCAAGGTTACGGATATGTCGGGTATGTTTGATGAATGCTGGTATTTACAGAACTTGGATGTAAGCGGATTCAATACCTCTAATGTTACGGATATGAAGAATATGTTTTCAGGCTGCTATTGGTTGAGTGGTCTGGATGTGAGCGGTTTTGATACCGGTAAGGTCACAAGTATGGAGGGGATGTTTGCAGGGTGCCGGTCAATAGGTAACCTTGATGTTTCCAATTTTCGGACAGATCGGACATACAATATGAGTCGTATGTTTTTGGGCTGCAGCAGCTTGAGAAGTCTGAGTCTTGCTGGTTTTCATACTGCGAGTGCAACAGAAATGAGCGAGATGTTTTTAGGCTGCAGCGGACTGCAAAAGCTAGATCTAAGCAGCTTTGATACTTCCGGTGTCGGGAATATGAGCAAGATGTTTTTAGACTGCAGTGGTCTGCAGAAGCTTGACTTAAGCAGCTTTGATACTTCCGGCGTCGGGAATATGAGCGAGATGTTTTCGGGTTGTGGTGGTCTGCAGGAGCTTGATCTAAGCAGTTTCGATACTTCCGGCGTTGGGAATATGAGCGGGATGTTCTCAGGGTGCAGCAGTCTGCAAGGGCTTGCTTTAAGCAATTTTGATACCTCTAATGTGACAAATATGCACGGCATGTTCACTTACTGTCGTACTCTGACAAATTTGGATCTGAGCGGTTTTGATTTAAGAAGCGTGTCCGGCGGCACAGATAGTTATACGTATATGGAGGGCTGTGACGGATTGACGCATCTGTATACGCCAAAGAACTGTAGCGCAGATATCAAGCTGCCGACAGGGGCGGACTGCACGGATCGATGGTATGGGAAAGACGGGAGAGAGTATGCGGCGCTGCCGATCGGATTGCCACACAGTCTGGCTCTATATAAGAACTCTTATCCTGGAGCCGACGAGACGGACGGAAAGGTGCTTATTTCCGGGATAACGGTCAAGAATAAGGTCTATGACGGCGAACCATATGCATACAACGGGAAAGCGGTGGCGCTTGATCAGATGGGTATGCCGATAGAGGGGGCGGCGATCACGACTCTTTACAGCGGAAGGCTGGCAGATGGAAAAGACTATGAAGAGAGTGCACAGGCACCGTCACAGGCCGGGAATTATGTGTTGGCGCTGGACGTGACGGGAGCAGACGGCAGGCAGTACGACAGGGTCACCTATCCGTTTCGGATTGGCCGCAGAACGGTCTCCATAACTGCGCAGACGGTTTCTATTGAATTGGGAGGGACGATTCCGAAGGAGTCTGAACTGCAATATACGGTTAACGGTCTTGTGGGAGAAGACAGGCTGGCTGTAGAGCCGACGCTCAGATATGACTTGGAGATGGAGCAGATTTCGACAGATCGGGCGGGAAGCTATGCGATCATTCCAGAGGGAGCAGCTATAGCGGAAGAGGATGTAGTTAATTATGTGTTGAAATATATCGAAGGGAAATTACGGATAGGACTGGAACCGGAGGAGGTTGCTAGCGGTAAAGTCAGCGATATTACATGGCAGATAGACGGAAACGGTAAACTCATGATCAAAGGAAAAGGAGAATACCGAAGCGAATGGGCAATTGGCAGAGTTACGCTCCCGTGGACAGAGCCGGCAGTAAGAGATCTGATTGTTTCTGCCGTGGTAGAAGTGTCGGATATTACAAATCTGGAGTCGATGTTTGCGGGCTGCAGTAATCTGAAGAGCGTAGATTTGTCAGGAGTGAAGATTAAGAAGACAACGGAACTTAACGGTAACAAGGTGGATGCTCTTCTATTTATGAATTACATGTTTACGGATTGTGACAGCCTGCAGAATGTTGATCTGCGCGCCATAGATATGGGCAACGCTTTCAGTATGTCCAATATGTTTGCGGGCTGTGGCAGTCTGGAGAGTGTGGATTTGGGCTCTTGGGAGATGAAATACCTTTCTGACGTTCAGAGTATGTTCTATCAATGCAGTAACCTGAAAAGTATGGATCTCGGCGGTGTCACTGCGGGGAGTATAGGTTATGCGAATCAAATGTTTGCAGGCTGCAGCAGTCTGCAAAGCGTGGATCTGAGCGGGTTTGGCGGCATATATGATGATCTGGGCTATATGTTTGCAGATTGCAGTGCCTTGACGAGCCTGGATCTGAGCAGCCTCCGTACTGGTGTAGTGGAAAATATGACTTGCATGTTTTATAATTGCAGAAGCCTGAAAGAACTGGATTTGAGCGGATTCGGCTATCATCCCGGCGATATGTATCATCCAGGATCGAGAAGCATGCAGCGAATGTTCCAGAACTGCAGCAGTCTGGAGAGACTGACCCTAGATGGTTTTGATACAAGTTATGTGGAAAATATGGACAGTATGTTTGCGGGCTGCAGTGCATTAAGGAATCTGGATCTGAGCAGTTTTAATGTGAGCCGCGTGAGCGATATGGATCAAATGTTTGCTAACTGCAGTAGTCTGGAAAGCATCGATCTGAGTAATTTTCAAATGGATGAGGTAGCGGAAGGAACCGATGTCTCTGCTGACGGCATGTTTTCCGGATGTCGGAATCTGACGCAGCTTTGTCTTAACGGCTTCGATACAAGTAAGATTGGCATGATGAGGAATATGTTTTATGGTTGCCGCGATCTGCAGGATTTAGATCTGAGCGGTTTTGATACAAGCCGTGTCAAGAAGATGGGTGGCATGTTCTATGGCTGCAGCAGCCTGACCGGATTAGATTTAAGGAATTTTGATATGGGCAGCGTGACGGGTGCGGACGGCAACAATATGTTCGGGAACTGCAGCTCCTTGTCGTATCTATTTACACCGAAGAATTGTAAGACTGCGGTTAGCTTGCCGATGCCGGCAAACACAGACCGATGGACTTCGCAGGACGGAACAGTATACACGGAACTGCCAAGGGAGCAGACAGAGAGTATTCTGATCTATAAAAACGGCTATTTAGACAATCCATCAGGAGGACTGAAGCAGATTGTGGCTGTATCCGGCATCATCATAGAAGACAAGGTGTACGATGGCAAGCCGGCTTCCTATACAGGAACAGCAATCCTGACTGATCTGGAGGGAACAGTGATATCCGGGGTAGAACTCACATACAGCTATGTGGGGACGCTGGCGGATGGAACGGTGTATGCGGAGACTGCGCAGGAACCGTCGCAGGCGGGAGATTACAGTCTGATCATAAATGTTGCGGGGGAAGCGACCGGTCAATACGTGGTACGCGGGAACAAGTATTCTTTCCGCATTCAACAAAGAACGGTGTCGATCACTGCCGACGCGGTTATGTTGAAACCCGGTGACAGGCTGCCGGCGGATGAGGATTTGAAGTATACGGTGAAGGGATTGCTGGAAACCGATCGACTGCTCGTGCAACCTTCTTTCCGATATGATCCGGAACCCGGTGCAGTTCCGGCACTAGGCAGGTATCAAATCATTCCTTACAGTGCGGATGCGGGCAGTAATTACAGGATTGACTATGTAAGCGGTATCCTGATCGTGGGCGATATCGGCGATGTATTGCCGACTGACATTCCGGCGGACGGAGTGATTCCTGACGGACTGTGGATTGCCGGCGTTTCGGATAAGGGCTACGCATATACTGGCAAGGCGATTAAGCCCGGGGTAAGGGTTTATGATCATAAAACGCTGCTCAAGGAGAAAACCGATTATACCATCTCTTATACAAAAAATACAAAAGCCTATGCGTATCAGCCGTCCGATCAGGCGTTTGAGCCAAAGAAAGCTCCTGCGGTCACGGTAAAGGGTAAGGGCAACTATGTGGGAAAAGAAACGCAGTATTTCAGGATCCAGCCATTAGATATCGGTAGCGGTACGCAAGACAGTGCCGGTGAGAAGAGCGATAACGTCTTTGTTGCGGACCAGATGACAATTGCATATACTGGAAAGGCCCGGAAGCCGCTGCCGGTTCTTATGTGGAATGATAAGAAGTTGAAAAACAAAACGGATTATACCATTACCTACTATGAAAACGAGGGCGGCAGACAGATTGATTCGGTGAAAGAGACGGGGCGATACTGGATAGAATTTACCGGCAGGGGTAATTTTACGGGTAGACGCAGGATTTCGCTGACCGTTACGGATCATCTGAAGTTGATGAGCAAGGTTTCGGTTGCTAAGATTTCCAGCCAGCCATATACGGGCAGCACGATCATACCTACGCTCATAGTGAAAGACGGTGCGAAGATATTGTCGGAGGGCGTGGATTATAAGGTAGAGCCGGTAGAAGCCGGATGTAATACGGCGGTCGGTAAGGGGTACATGGTTATCACCGGACTTTCGTCAGGAACGGAGGGCTACAGCGGAACGAAACGGGTCAGTTTCAAAATCACGGGGACACCCATGAGCAAGGTGACGGTGAAGGGGTTAAAAGAGAAGACGTTTACTTATGATGGAACGAATCAGGAGCCCGAGCTTAAGTTGACCATCAAGAAGAAGACAAATGGTATAGAGGAAGAGAAAATTCTGACGCCGGATATCGACTATACAACGAAGTGGCAGAAGAACCGAAATGCCGGTACTGCGACGGTGATCTTTACGGGCAGGGGCGGTTATACCGGCGTCCTGAAGAAAACGTTTAAGATTCAGAAATTTGACATTGGCACCAATACGGATGGCAGGTTTGCAGCGGTACTTACACAGAAATCTGTCTCCTATGTAAAGGGTGGTGCGAAACCAGCAGCAACTGTTACGTTTTGCACTTCGGACGGTAGTATAACGACACTAAAAGAAGGGCTGGATTATACGCTGACCTATCAAAATCATACAGCAGTAAACGATGGCAGCGACCCGAATAAACAGCCTGCCGTTACAGTGAAGGGTAAGGGGAATTACAGCGGGACATACGGTATAGTGCTCCGTTATAAGATCACTGGTCAGTGTCTTGACAAACTGACGCTTACAGCGGCAGACAAGACTTATCAGAATAAGAAGAATAGGTATGCCACGAAGGTGAAAATCACCGATATAAACGGTAGAGCTCTGAAAGCCGGAACGGATTATAGCAAAGCATTTACGTATACCTATAAGAATGAGACTATTGTGAAGAATGGAACGACTGCAGACAGCGGGACAACAGTACGTGCGGCGGGAGAGAACGTAGATCGAAATGATGTAATCCCGGCGGGAACGATTCTGCTGGTGAAGGCAATAGCCATGGAAGGGAGTAATTATACAGGAGAGATAATAGGTGAATACCGTATTACACAGGCAACAATTTCTTCCGCGAAGGTATCTGTTCTGAAGCAGACCTATACCGGTCAGGAGATCAGATTGGATAAGAGTGATATCACTGTCAAGATCAAAGGAAAGCAGGTGGATGAAAGCCAGTTTGAAATTGTGGAAGGCAGTTATAAGAACAATGTCAAGAAGGGCACTGCCAGCGTAACGATCCGGGGTGTGGATAATTACGGCGGTACGAAGACGATCAAGTTCACCATCAAGGCCAAAGGATTCCTATGGTGGTGGAGAAAATAAGAAATAAGGGTTAATGCAAAAATCCCGCGCAGGCACCGATATCGGAATACTGCGCGGGATTTGATTATGTGCGTTGCATAAGTGATTGTCGAAAACGCAAGATCAGATCTGAGCCAATGACTTAAGTGCGTTATCCCGGATCAGCGGTTCGCAATGTTCTTCCAGATAAGCTCTGACGGCATTCACGGACTTCTCAGGCTTGCCGTATTCCGAGATCAGGTTGCAGATACGATTGAAATCGGAAGCATTCTGGCCTGCGGAATCGATCAGCAGGAGATAAGCACCGCTTTTCTCGTCTTTATACAGGGTGTTGGAACCCTGGTAAACGGTGTTGGCCACATGAGCCAGTCTGGTCACGTTGTTCAGAGAGCCGAAAGTAAACAGCTGACAGGAAACCTGTTGGACAGGTGCCTTCTCTGAACCGGTATGCTGATCGCTGCCTGAGCCGGCGGGAGCAGTCTGCTTGGACTTGGAGGATTCTTTCGGCGCATCATTGCCGCTCATCTTCCGCAGCATGTTCAGGACTTCGTCGGCACCTTCCGAAAAGACATCCATCAGTTCGTCGCTGTCTTCATCGTAATCATCATCCTCGTGGACAGAGGGGGCAAATTTGGAGAAGCGTGTATCCAATTCTTCCGGATCTTCCACTTTGGTGATGATCAGCACGATGCATTCGGAATTTAAAGGGATCGCTTCGATCATAAGCGGAATATCTTCGGCTTCAAAGCCGCATTCAAAAGCGGCCTGGCGCATCATATCGCGAAACAGAGTCTTGGCCTTCTCTGTACCGTATGCGAGTTCGCTGATCTTCAATTCGCGGGTCGCCAGATCCTCCCTGGTCAGCGTGCAGCGGATCTGATGCTCATTTACTTTTTCTATTTTCATACGATGATCACATCCTTCTCAACTATAGAATAAAATCTCTTACAAAATCATCTGCTGTGTGACAGTCAAAAATGTGCAGCTGACACACTGATTTCCTGTTCTCCGGCCAGCTACATGTATCTTATACTTTACGCTAATTTTAGTCAATAGTGTGCATAAAGTGTTTAAAAATTTTTAATATTTTTAGAATTTACTTGCTTTTTTGTCAAATTATGCCTATAATTGAACTACAAGATGTCTCTGGATAATCGGCAGTGGAAGGAGGCATAGCACAAAATTTCATAAATAACATCTTTTCCTCCGAAGAATCGGTATCATCTGATCGAAGGAGGAAGTCTTATAGGCGATGTGCCTGGTCGTGAACCACTCTTGTTTCTTTCTATATTTCACAATTATAATTCACAGGGAATGAGTAGGTTATACAGTTATTTTATATATTTTTGCATGTCTGGGATGTCTTGGAAATGATTTTGCACTCTATATATCTTATGCAGTTAGTATATCACGATGCTCTTTTTGGCAGACTAATTTCAGGATGATATCGACGAAAAATGTTGACTATGTTATTGCACGGGACACAATGGTATTAAAGTGGTCCGGCGTATGGGATTTTTGACAGAACTCTGTATCAATTGCAAAGAGGTTCCCGCTTTGATGCATATTGAAAAGGAGTTACAGTCGGTGAATGGATAAACAGAGTGCAGGATTTTGGATTTGACTTTGCTTATGGCGGCGCCGTGTATCTTATTGCACGGCGCCGTTAAAACTGCTTGCGAAAAATGTCAAATTAGTAATGACTGAAAGGAAATAGTTTGTTATAATTATAACGTTTAGCAGAATCAATTATTAAAAGGAGCATAATAGATGAAGAAAATAATCCCGGTATTGGTTGCGGTCTTTCTTATCGTCGTGATCGCGGTGATCGGAGTAGGATCAAGATTGTTGGAGAAATATTCCTATTCCAAGGAACGTGCAGATCTGACAGAATATTTTGATGTCAGAGGCGAGGGAGATGTGCCTGTTATTCTGCAGGATGAACGGATAGAAGAGCATGCGAAGCTTATGGATGGCGTATGCTATTTTGATTTGGCCACGGTGCATCAATATTTCAATGACAGATTCTATGAAGATAAGAAGGAAGGCCTGCTGCTTTACACGCTGCCGGATGCTATCGTCAGCACGGTGATCGGTACGCAGACGGTGACAAAAGGAGGCGAGGAGAGCAGCCGGGATTATGTGCTTGCCAGGTACGAGGGAGACATTCTATATGTGGCGGCGGATTTTGTGAAAGAGTATGCCAACTTTTCCTATGAGCTGTTTACGGAACCGCACCGGATGCAGGTCTATACGGAGTGGAATGCGCGGCAGACGGCCACCGTTCTGAAGAACACCCAGGTACGTTATCAGGGCGGCGTCAAGAGTGATATCCTGACGGATGTTCCGAAAGGAACGGAGGTCACCGTCCTGGAAGAGATGGAGAATTGGAGTAAGGTTAAGACGCAGGACGCCTTTATCGGATATGTGGAGAATAAGAAGCTTAGTGAGCAGACTACGGTGGAACCGACTCCGGTAACGGATTATACGGAGCCGGTGTATACTTCCAACACGCGTGACCATAAGATCAATCTGGCATGGCATGTAGTGGCAGGTGCGGCAGGTAATGATACGCTGGTGCCGCTGATGCAGGGCACGAAGAGTATTAACGTGGTGTCGCCTACCTGGTTTGCGCTGAGCGATAACGCCGGTAATTTTACCAGCTTTGCGTCGGAGAACTATGTGGGAACGGCGCACGATATGGGGCTGGAAGTCTGGGGGCTGATCGATAATTTCAGCCATGAAGGAGTGGATACGTATGAGGTGCTGGCCGGATTCAGTACCAGGCAGTATCTGATCAATGGTTTGATCGATACGGCCCTGCAGTACAAGCTTGACGGGATTAATATTGACTTCGAGAATATCAGCTTGGATGCCGGGGAACCTTTTGTTGAATTTATAAGAGAATTGTCAATTCCTTGCAGAGAGCATGGGATCGTACTCTCGGTGGATAACTATGTGCCGATGGGCTATACGGATCACTATGACAGAGAAGAGCAGGGTGTGGTGGCGGATTATGTCATTATCATGGGCTATGACGAGCACCACAGGGGCAGCGATAGTGCGGGATCGGTGGCATCCATTGATTTCGTGGAGAAGGGGATTGCGGACACCGTGGCACAGGTGCCTGCGCACAAAGTGATCAATGCGATCCCGTTCTATACGAGGATATGGGAGACCAAAGGAACAACGGTCGACAGCCAGGCGGTAGGGATCGAGACAGCGAAACAGTATCTTGCTGATCACGGCATTACTACTACGTGGGATGAGGTGACCTGCCAGAATTACGGGGAGTATCAGGCGGGAGACAGTTTCTACCAGGTATGGATGGAGGATGAAGAATCGATCCGTGTGAAGCTGAATATCATGAGTAAGTACGAGATCGCAGGCGTGGCAGAATGGCAGCTTGCCTTTGCGGTGGATTCTGTATGGGACGTGATCGAGGAATATATGAACCAGTAAGGAATCAGTGAAGATTGAAGCGATCCGGAACGGATGAGTCGTATTTTTTTGGCAGTTCTTTCATATGCATTTATAAAGGCAGTTGCGTTGGGAATGGGTATGAAGAAGAGAGGACCGGAACAATACGAACGACTTTTAAGAACGGTATTGCTAGCGTTAATGCTTGTCTCCGCATGCTTTATCGTGCGGGGCGGAGCCAGAATGGTATCTTCAGGACAGATCAAGATCAAGGCGGAGAAAGAACGGCCATGCGTTGTCATAGATGCCGGCCATGGCGGAGCGGATCCGGGGAAAGTCAGTGTTGACGGAAGCTTGGAGAAGGATATCAATCTGGTGATCGCACAGAAGCTGCAGAAGTTCCTGCTGATGGCAGATGTGGATGCAGTATTGACCAGGGAGACGGATGACGGCCTGTATGATGAGAATGCCTCTAATAAGAAAGTACAGGATATGAAGAATCGTGTAGAGCTGATAGAACAGAGGCAGCCCGCCCTGACGATCAGCATACACCAGAACAGCTACCATGAGGAGTATGTGCACGGCGCACAGGTGTTCTATTATGCGAACAGTGAGAAGAGTAAGGAACTGGCGGAGAAGATTCAGCAGGTGATGGCATTTGAGCTGGATCGGGAGAACGCCAGGCAGGCTAAGGCGAATGACAGTTATTACTTGCTGAAGAAGACATCGACGCCTATTGTGATCGTGGAGTGTGGATTCTTATCCAATTATGAGGAAGCGCAGAAACTGTCCTCTGAGTTGTATCAGGAGAAAGTGGCCTGGGCGATCCACATGGCGGTCATGCAGTTCCTGAATGAAGAGAAATAAGCACAGTAGGCGGTGCGGCAGCAGATAAAGGAGTCGAAGACAGAGCGTGGAGACTAAAGTAGTCCGGATGACGGAAGAACAGATTGACAGGGAACGGATCAGAGAGGCGGGGGATATTCTCAGAGATGGGGGCTTGGTTGCGTTTCCGACCGAGACGGTGTATGGATTGGGAGGGGATGCGCTAAACCCGCAGTCTTCCAGGAGGATCTATGCGGCCAAGGGAAGGCCGTCCGATAACCCGCTGATCGTTCATATTGCGGACATGGACGCACTGTCACTGGTTGTAAAGGAGATACCGGAGAGCGCGCAGAGACTGGCCAAACGATTCTGGCCGGGACCGTTGACGATGATCCTGCATAAATCACCCAAGGTCCCGTATGAGACGACGGGCGGGCTTGATACAGTGGCGGTCCGGATGCCGGCGAACAGGATCGCGCGGGAGTTGATCAGGGCAGCAGGCGGTTATGTGGCGGCTCCCAGTGCCAATCGCTCCGGCAGGCCCAGTCCGACGGTCGTGAAATATGTGTCCGAGGACTTAGATGGCAGAGTCGAGATGATCATAGACGGCGGCGATGTGGAAATAGGACTGGAGTCCACGATCGTGGATCTGACATCGGACAAGCCGATGATCCTGAGGCCCGGATATATTACCAGACAGCATTTGGAGACGGTACTGTCTGAAGTGGAAGAAGACAATACGCTGATGCGGGATGATTCCGGACAAGTTCCGAAAGCACCCGGAATGAAATACAGACATTATGCTCCGAAAGGCAATCTTACCATTATCAAAGGTGCGGAAGAGAACGTGATCGCATTTATCAATGCGCATTGTGCAAAGGAGCAAAGAGACAATAAGAAAACGGGCGTTATAGCAACGGATACAACGGTTGGACGTTACTGCGCCGATGTATGCAAGAGTGCAGGATGCAGAGAGGAAGAAGAGACGATCGCCAGAGATCTGTACCGTATCCTGCGGGAGTTCGACGACGAGAACGTGGAAGTCATTTACGCGGAGGCTTTTGAGGACTCGGGGATCGGGCAGGCGATCATGAACAGGCTTCTTAAGGCAGCCGGGTATAAGGTGATAAGCATATAAACAGGATGCATGGGAAGGGAATTAAATAACAGGAGGGATTGAAATGATAGCAATCGGAAGTGATCATGGTGGATTTGACCTGAAGGAAGTGGTGATCGCCCATCTGAAGGAACAGGGGATCGAGTGTAAAGATTTGGGGTGTTATGACAAGAGCTCCTGTGACTACCCGATCTATGGGCGGGCTGTTGCAGAGGCAGTCGCAGCCGGAGAGTGCGAGAAGGGGATCGTGATCTGTACGACGGGAATCGGGATCTCTATTACGGCGAACAAGATAAAGGGCGTTCGTTGTGCATTGTGTGCGGATACATTGACGGCACAGATGACCAGGCTGCATAATGACGCGAATGTGCTGGCGATGGGCGGCGGCATTGTAGGACCAAACCTGGCGGTCAGTATCGTGGATACCTTTTTGAAGACGGCCTTTTCCGAAGAGGAGAAGCATCAGAGAAGAATAGGCCTGATCGAACAGGATTAATATGCTCAAAGTCGGAGGGACTTATGAAAGGCAAACGTAATGTGACGGTCTGTATGCTGTTTGCATTGCTGCTTGTGGCGGTGCCGTTTACGGTACATGCGACGGAGGAGACCAGGGAGAAGATCGATAAGGCGGAAAGAGAGAAGAAGGAGACAGAGTCCAAGCTGGATGAGACCGAAGAGAATCTTGACAAGCTGAATGAGCAGAAGGATTCTCTGCAGGGGGCACTGTCAACTTTGAATACAGAGTTGTCTCAGGTGAGCAATAATCTGAGTGATCTGGAGATGAAGATCACGGATAAGGAAGCGGAGATCGAGGCACTGCATGAAGAGATCGCACAGGTACAGGAAGAGCTGGATATAGCGATTCAATTGAAGGACGAGCAGTACGAAGCGATGAAAAGGCAGATCAAGTTCATCTATGAGAGAAGCGACAATCTGTATCTGGAATTATTCTTTTCTGCGGGAAGTTTTTCGGATTTCCTGAATAAGAATAACTATATTGAGCAGCTTTCGGCTTACGAGGAGAAAGTGCTTCAGCAGTATAAGGATGCGCAGGCGGCGATGGAAGAGAAGGAAGAGGAGCTGCATCTGGCCATGGAACGGCTTGAGAAAGACAAAGAAGAACTGGATGAATATAAAGTGCAGGTCGTAGCGGAACAGAGTCGTGTTTCAGGACTTGTCAGCAAGACGTCCAACTCGATCAATGCGACTGCCAGCCAGATTTCAGAAGCAGAGGCAGAGGCGCTTGCTTATGAGCAGAAGATTAAAGAGCAGGAGGAGAATATTACAGCTTTGAAGGCGAAGCTGGCGGAGGAGATCCGGATGGCACAGCTGGCATCAGAGTCGAGTTGGCGGGATATCTCGGAAGTAAGCTTTGCGGAGGGCGACAGATATCTGCTGGCAAATCTGATCTACTGTGAAGCTGGCGGAGAACCTTACAATGGGCAGGTGGCAGTAGGGGCGGTTGTGATGAACAGAGTGTTGAGTTCGGTCTTTCCGAATACTGTAACGGGTGTTATATATCAGTCCAGACAGTTTTCTCCGGTAGCCAGCGGACGTCTGGCATTGGCACTTGCAGAAGGAAAGGCAACTGCCAGCTGCTATCAAGCTGCTGATGAAGCCATGAAAGGCAGTACTAACGTGGGGAATTGTGTATATTTCAGAACACCTGTAGAAGGTGTCACACCTAAATACAGGATCGGAGGGCATATTTTCTATTGAGTTGTTTATCTGTTTCGGAAAGCGGAGACAGACCAAAAACGTTCTCAGAATTCCGGTGAGGGAAAGAAACCGGATTTCCGAGAACGTTATTATGTTTTGCGGGGAAATTTCTGCGTATTCCTGCGAGTAATGAGTCAGGCGTCAAGTTCGCAAAAGGGATCGTCTTGTGAGGCAAAATATATTGCTAATAAATCATGGCATCCATATAAGCTTCGGTCGGCTTCTGCATCTTCGGGAATTCTCCGCGGTAGATGAGTTGCAGTAAGTGATCGAGCCGTAGAAGTGCCGTATCTAACAGCGCGTCCGAAAGAATGCCGGAATTCTTGGCGGTGACCAGTTCGTCCAGATCCACGACCTTCACGAAGCCGTCGGGATAGACGATCACGTCAACGAGGAGGTCCGTGAATACATACGTATCAGTATCCGCATCGTAGGTATGATCGACGATATCGCAGTACCAGAATGCCATGGAATCATTGTCTTTGTAAAATCGGCTGATCTTGAATCCATCGGTAAGATAGTAGCAGGAAAATCCATGATGAATGTCTTTACGAGGCTTTAAAGTGTACCAGCCGGTCACGATGATCTGGTCATCCCGATGAAGAATACGGTCGTCCTTGAGCAGAATGCATTCCTCGGGAATAAGTCTTTTGCGGTATAGGGTCGGATTTGACATATAACCTCCTTTGAGTGCCGTCATCTACAAATGTCGCAACTCTTTTGGAGTACGATCATTTAAGAGTATTTTGACACAGGCAGTGGGAAAAAGTCAATGTAATTCATATTTTTACTGGACATAAACAGGGGAAATGGGTATAATTTGATAAGTGGGTATTTTTTGCCACATTATAATTAAATCATACCGTAGAGGAAGTATGCAGATACGGTATGACAGGATATCTGAAGAAGGGAAGAGCAGTGAAATATAATAGAAATGTTTATCAGGCGCTTACGATGATAACGCAGTTCGGTATTAATATGCTGGTTCCTATTTTTCTATGCTCTTTTGCAGGAATGTTCCTTGATAAGAAGCTGGGCACTTCCTTCTGGATGATCGTGCTGTTTTTTGTCGGGACGCTGGCAGGATTTACGAACGTGTTCCGGTTCGCGAAGAGGATCTATGAGACGCCGGCGGTGACGCGCAGACGAAGCACGACGCCTGTTCGCGACAGTGGCGAAAGCGCGGCGGATCTGCAGCAGGAAGCAGCAGATGATCAGAATGCGCAGAAGCGAGGCGAGTTATGAAGAAGAAGATTGACCCGACGTTGTTTGAGCTGTGTCTGGGTATTGTCCTGTACGGTATCGCATTCCAGCTTGTTTTACTTCTCTTTTCCCGGGAGTTTTCATACAGTGTCGGACTGTGGATCGGAATCGTGCTTGCGGTAGCGGGGGCGATACATATGTGGTGGTCTTTGAACCGCGGGCTTGACCAGGCAGCCAAAGGAGCGGTGAAGACAGTGGGCGCCAACAGCCTGATCCGGTATTTCGTGTTGGTGGTGATCATGGGGGTGCTGGTCTACACCGAGTTTGCCAATCCGATTTTTGCTTTCTGCGGCTATATGGGCATGAAGGTATCGGCTTATATGAACCCGTGGATGAAGAAACTGAATGCGTGGGTATTTAAGATTCAATGACCGGTATGCACTGGTGCAGCAACCGTGCAGTCCTGACCGTCGGTTACTTCTATGGGGTGAAACAATAGAGCGATGCAGTTTAAAATATAACGGTTTATCCGGAAGATAATTTCGGGAAGACTGTTATTTTAAAAATAAAATTCTAGTGTAAGGGGGTGAAAGTATGGGACAGGGAATTATGTTATCTGCAAGCCAGGATATCGATTTTATGATTCACGGGGTCTTTTCCTATGAATTGTTCGGCCAGACTGTATGGATAACGACCACCCATGTGTGCGTGTTGATCGTCATGCTTGTGATCATCGGGTTTAGTATCGCCGCAGGGCGTGCCGCGAAACATGCGTCAGACGTTCCGGGTACTTTCCAGAATATTGCAGAGATGGTAGTGGAGATGCTTGACAAGATGATCGGCGGCGTTATGGGCAAGTTCAGCCCCAGATTCCGCAATTACATCGGCACGATCTTCATTTTTATTCTGCTCAGTAATATTTCCGGATTATTCGGGCTGCGACCGCCCACGGCGGATTACGGTGTGACGCTGGCACTCGGTATCATAACATTTACGCTGATTCACTTTAACAAGTTTAAGCATCAGAAGGTCAAGGGTGTTATCGCAGGTTTGTGTGATCCGTGGCCGATCTGGGCGCCGATCAATGTGATCGGTGATGTGGCTGTGCCGATATCGTTATCTTTGCGTTTGTTCGCGAATGTACTGTCTGGCACGGTTATGCTGGCGCTTGTCTATGGTCTGCTCTCGAAGATTGCAATCGTATGGCCGGCGGCACTGCATGTATATTTCGATCTGTTTTCCGGTGCGATACAGACGTATGTGTTCTGTATGTTGACCATGACGTACATTACAGATGCCTGCACGACAGGAGAATAGATCAGGCAAATCTCGCATAGTTGGTTTGCGAAGCAAATTTACTTTAATATCATACCATTTTTAAATTATAAGACTAAAAGGAGGAAAATAAAAATGGGAGAATTTAACACAAACTTTATCTTAGGATGTTCGGCAATCGGCGCGGGTCTTGCGGTTATCGCAGGTATCGGACCTGGTGTTGGTCAGGGTATTGCGGCTGGTCATGCTGCTGCAGCAGTGGGAAGAAATCCTGGCGCTAAGTCGGATGTTACTTCTACGATGCTGCTGGGCCAGGCCGTTGCAGAGACGACTGGTCTGTATGGTCTGTTGATCGCGATGCTGCTCCTGTTCGTAAAACCTTTGGTACCCTAATAGAATATGAAGTTGTACTATCGCTGCAAAGAATGCAGGGGAAGGATGCGGATAACATGTATTCTTCCAAGACTGAGAAAGTATGATGATCACAGAAAGGAGGTACGAGGGTTTGAATATAGTAGCTACACAGATGGTGATGGCAGCTGCGGAAATGGAGCCCAGGCTTTTTGACCTGGATATGCAGCTGCTGAGCGATGCGGTATTGATGATCATCGCTGTGTTTGCGTTGTTTTTGATCGCGTCCCACTTCCTGTTTAATCCGGTACGGAATATGATGCAGGGCAGACAGGATCGGATCAAGAGCGAACTCGACACGGCTGCGGCAGATATGGCGCAGGCGAAAGCGTTGAAGGAAGAGTATGAGACTAAGTTAAGAGAGATCAACAAGGAAGCGGAAGAAATCCTTGGCGAAGCGCGCAAGAAAGCGTTGGCGAACGAGAATAAGATCGTTTCGGAAGCGAAGGAAGAAGCGGCCAGGATCATCGAGAGAGCCGGCGTGGAAGCTGAACTGGAGAGAAATAAGGCTGCAGATGAAGTGAAACGCGAGATGGTAGTACTGGCATCCCTGATGGCAGGCAAGGTTGTGAATGCAGCTATCGATACGACTGTCCAGGACACTTTGATCGAAGAAACTTTGAAAGAAATGGGTGAGAGCACATGGCTAAGCTAATTTCAAAGACATATGGCGACGCGCTCTTTGAACTTGCGGTAGAGCA
The DNA here is from genome assembly GCA_910588215.1 of uncultured Lachnospiraceae bacterium. Lineage (GTDB taxonomy): Bacteria > Bacillota > Clostridia > Lachnospirales > Lachnospiraceae > UBA3282. The sequence continues at coordinate 15,402 of CAJUQJ010000037.1, read as the reverse complement.
GGATAAAGTAGACGCGTTATTGGAAGAAATTGAGCAGCTGCGACAGGTGCTTTCAGAGAATGAGGAATTCGGCAGACTGATGAATCATCCGAAGATCATTAAAGAGGAGAAGATCCAGGTTGCCAAGAATGTGTTTGAAGGCAGGATGTCAAGTGAGCTGCTGGGATTTGTGACCATCATCATTTCCAAAGACCGTTATAAAGACATCGACGCGATCCTTGATTATTTTATTGCAGAAGTGAAGCAATATAAGGGAATCGGGGTTGCGACCGTGACTACGGCCGTTCCGCTGAGGTTGGAACAGCGCAGGAAGATTGAGCAGAGACTGCTTGATACGACTTCCTATAAGAAGATGGAAATGAATTATCTGCTGGATAAGTCTCTGATCGGCGGTATGGTGATCCGTATCGGTGACAGAGTGGTGGACAGTAGTATCAGTACAAAATTAAACGAACTGCAGAAGGAATTGCTGAAAGTTCAGTTATAAACTAAAATTTAGAAGAAAGGTGCGTATGATCCATGAATTTAAGACCAGAAGAGATCAGTTCAGTCATAAAGGATCAAATCAAGAGATATGCCGCAGACCTTGAAGTATCCGATGTGGGTACAGTCATCCAGGTTGCCGACGGTATCGCTCGTGTGCACGGACTTGAGAATGCCATGCAGGGAGAACTTCTGGAGTTCCCCGGCGAGGTTTACGGTATGGTACTTAACCTGGAAGAAGATAATGTTGGTGCGGTTCTTCTCGGAAGCCAGCACAACATCAATGAGGGGGATATCGTAAAGACTACAGGACGAGTGGTAGAGGTGCCTGTAGGTGACTGCATGCTCGGGCGTGTTGTGAATGCCCTTGGACAGCCGATTGACGGCAAAGGGCCGATCCAGACTGATAAATATCGTAAAATTGAGAGAGTTGCATCCGGCGTTATAACAAGAAAGTCTGTAGATACACCGCTGCAGACAGGTATCAAGGCTATTGACGCTATGGTTCCGATCGGAAGAGGGCAGCGTGAGCTGATCATCGGTGACAGACAGACCGGTAAGACGGCGATCGCGATCGATACTATCATCAATCAGAAGGGACAGGGCGTGAAGTGTATCTATGTTGCCATAGGACAGAAGGCGTCTACTGTTGCTTCGATCGTTAAGACTTTGACAGAGTATGGCGCAATGGGCTACACCACTGTAGTTGCCGCTACGGCCAGTGAGCTGGCACCGTTGCAGTACATAGCTCCTTATTCCGGCTGTGCCATCGGAGAAGAGTGGATGGAGAACGGCGAGGACGTGCTTGTAGTCTATGATGACTTAAGTAAACATGCTACGGCTTACCGTACACTGTCCCTGTTGCTCAAGAGGCCGCCAGGACGTGAGGCATATCCGGGTGACGTATTCTATCTGCATTCCAGATTGTTGGAGCGTGCAGCGAGAATGAACGAGCAGTACGGCGGCGGTTCCCTGACGGCGCTCCCGATCATCGAGACGCAGGCAGGCGATGTTTCCGCTTATATTCCGACCAACGTTATCTCTATTACTGACGGACAGATCTATCTGGAGACTGAAATGTTTAACTCCGGTTTCAGGCCGGCTGTTAACGCGGGCCTTTCCGTATCTCGTGTAGGTGGATCCGCACAGATCAAGGCGATGAAGAAGATCGCAGCGCCGATCCGTACGGAGCTGGCACAGTACCGCGAGCTGGCAGCTTTCTCCCAGTTCGGTTCCGAACTGGATGCCGACACCAAGGAGAAGTTGGCACAGGGTGAGAGAATCAAGGAAGTATTGAAGCAGTCTCAGTATAAACCGATGCCGGTACAGTATCAGGTTATCATCATTTACGTGGTGACAGGTAAGTATCTGATCGATATACCTGTAGAGGATGTTACCAGATTTGAGCAGGAGCTGTTTGAGTTCCTGGATACAAAGTACCCTGAGGTGCCGAATGCGATCGCACAGGAGAAACAGATCTCCGATGAGACAGATGCGAAGCTGAAGCAGGCAGTAGAAGAATTCAAGGCGCAGTTTAAATTCTAGAAGAGTAGAAGCAGAGAGAAGTAACGGTTCAGTGTACCAAAGAGTTATGTCTGAGAGTATACGGTCCATTGCGACGCGATTCGGGGTGGCCGGATGCGCGTAAAGGGAAAGAACTGAACCGTTACAGAAAGAAGAAGGTGACGCTATGGCCTCAATGAGAGACATTAAAAGGCGTAAAGGCAGTATTCAGAGTACTCAGCAGATTACCAAAGCCATGAAACTTGTTTCTACCGTTAAGCTGCAGCGGGCTAAACAGCGTGCGGAGCAGTCCAAAGCATACTTTAATTGTATGTACGAGACAGTGACTTCCATGCTGGCCAGGACCGGAGGGTTGAACCATCCGTATTTGAGAGCAGGACAGACCGGTAAAAAGGCGGTGATCGTGATCACTTCCAACAGAGGTCTTGCAGGCGGCTATAATTCCAACATTATCAAGCTGATCACAAAGGGCGAGTTCCGTAAGGAAGATCTGGAGATTTACGCGATCGGCAAGAAGGGTAAGGATGCGCTGCAGAGGAACGGTTATCATATCGTGATGAACAATCCGGATATCATCGAGGAGCCCTCCTATGTGGATGCGATGGCGATTACCGACCAGCTGCTGAAATCCTATGCAGATGGTGAGGTAGGAGAGATTTATCTGGCCTATACCGGATTCAAGAATACGGTCGTACATGTGCCGACCCTCTTAAAGCTTCTTCCCGTGGAAGTACCGAAGGAGGGAGAGGGTGTACAGAGCGCGGGCAGCCGGGCGATGATGAATTTTGAGCCGGAGGACGAAGAGGCGCTGAATATGATCATCCCCAAGTATGTTACCAGCCTGATCTATGGTGGCCTGGTAGAAGCGGCAGCCAGCGAGAACGGTGCGAGAATGCAGGCGATGGATTCCGCAACAAGCAATGCTGAGGAAATGATAGATCAGTTATCACTGATGTACAATAGAGCACGTCAGGGATCTATTACGCAGGAATTAACAGAAATTATCGCAGGTGCAAACGCGATCTCATAAGATATGAAATCATACCGGGACTGCGAAGCGCGCGGCCCGGTCAGAATGAGACCATGTCCGGAAGAATGTGAGAGCATCTTCTGGGATGTGAGCAGATGCACATTAGATTAATAAAATGAGTGAAAGGAAAGAGAGATGGCAGAAGTAAAGACAAGTGAAAATCTTGGAAAAATCACTCAGATCATCGGTGCTGTACTTGATATAAAGTTTTCGGCTGGCAATATGCCGGAGATCAATGACGCGATCAGGATTCCTCTGAAGGACGGCAAGGAACTGGTCGTGGAGGTATCACAGCATCTGGGTGACGATACGGTAAGATGTATCGCTATGGGTTCTACCGACGGACTTGTGAGAGGCATGGATGCGGTCGCAACAGGCGCGCCCATCACTGTTCCGGTCGGTGAAAATACATTGGGACGTATCTTCAACGTTTTAGGCCAGCCGATCGACAATATTGAGGCGCCTACGGACGTGTTCTATGAGCCGATTCACAGACCTGCACCGAAGTTTGAAGAGCAGGCTACTGAGACAGAACTTCTGGAGACAGGTATCAAGGTCGTTGACCTGCTGTGCCCTTATCAGAAGGGTGGTAAGATCGGACTGTTCGGTGGTGCCGGTGTAGGTAAGACCGTATTGATCCAGGAGCTGATCCGTAACATTGCGACAGAGCACGGTGGATATTCCGTATTTACCGGTGTTGGAGAGCGTACAAGAGAAGGTAACGACCTGTATCATGAGATGAGAGAGTCAGGCGTTATCGACAAGACAACAATGGTATTTGGACAGATGAATGAGCCGCCGGGAGCCAGAATGAGAGTGGGACTGACCGGTTTGACGATGGCTGAGTATTTCCGTGACAAGGGCGGTAAAGACGTGCTGTTGTTCATCGATAATATTTTCCGTTTTACACAGGCAGGTTCCGAGGTGTCCGCGTTGCTTGGGCGTATGCCATCCGCGGTTGGTTACCAGCCTACGCTGCAGACGGAGATGGGCGCTCTGCAGGAGCGTATCACATCCACCAAGAGTGGTTCCATCACTTCCGTGCAGGCTGTATATGTGCCTGCGGATGACTTGACTGACCCGGCTCCGGCTACCACATTCGCGCACTTGGATGCTACTACAGTATTGTCCAGATCGATTGTGGAACTTGGTATCTATCCGGCGGTTGATCCGCTGGAGTCTACTTCCAGGATCCTGGATCCGAGAATCGTGGGTCAGGAGCATTACGAAGTTGCCAGAGGCGTGCAGGAGATTCTGCAGAAGTATAAGGAACTGCAGGATATCATCGCGATCCTTGGTATGGACGAACTTTCCGAGGAAGATAAACTGGTCGTTTCCCGTGCAAGAAAGGTACAGAGATTCCTGTCTCAGCCGTTCTTCGTGGCAGGGCAGTTTACCGGTCTGGAAGGTAAGTATGTGCCTATCGCTGAGACGATCCGCAGCTTTAAGGAGATTCTGGAAGGTAAACATGACGATGTTCCGGAAAGTTATTTCCTGAATGCAGGAAGCATAGATGATGTGCTTGCACGTGTAAAATAATGAAACATAAAGTTGGTATAACTATTCATGTTTCGGGAATTCATGAAACTTGTATTCGCGGAAACTATGGCAGCGTCTAAAGTTAGATGAAAGCAGGTAGTATATGGCTGATGATAGAAATTTTACATTAAAGATTATCACACCGGACAGAGTCTTCTACGAGGAAGAAGTATCCATGGTGGAGTTCAATACGGTGGAAGGGGAAGTTGGCGTCTATAAGGATCATATTCCGATGACGATGATCATTGCACCGGGGATTCTGACGATCACGAAAGACGGCGAGGTGAAGGAAGCTGCTCTGCATGCGGGTTTTACTGAGGTGCTGCAGGATAAGGTGACCATTCTTGCCGAGATCATAGAGTGGCCGTCGGAGATTGACGTGCCGCGTGCCGAGAATTCTAAGTCCCGCGCGGAGGAACGCATCAGAGAGCATGCTCCGGGGACAGACATGGACAGGGCGGAATTGTCTTTAAAGCGTGCGGTAGCCAGAATAGAAGCTGTTCGTAAGTAGTGTGAGAAGGTTGAAAGACAAAGTAAAAGGCGGGAGAAATCCCGCCCTTTTCGTTATTTCATAGGAAATTCCTTCACATATCCGTAGATTGACTTTTTCTATGATTTGTGATGAACAATAACAGTATACCACCGACGGTAGCAGTGAGCAGAATGAGGAGAACAACAATAACAGCTGTCATGGGACTGCGCTTGCCTGTCGTATCTACTGTTATTTCCGGAAGAGCGGATCCGCTGGAAGGCAGGTCGATATAGGCGATCGCGTAAGGAGAAAACCTGTCAGTGGAAAAGGTGATCGTATCCGGATCCTTATCCTCATCCGCAAGTTCCGCGTATTCTTGACTGCCATCTGCATTTGTATGCAGCCTTAATATATAAAACCTGCGGTTTTCTGCTCTCAGATCATTCGGAAGATTTATCACTACCTTAAGTGCGGTGGGAAGTTCGGTAATGATATTTGTATCATTCTGTCTTGATTCCAGAAGCGATACTTCAAAATACTGGCCAATCTGCATTCCGGGCATTTTATTCGCTTCAAATACTGTCATGGTGTCCTGTGGCTCTTCATCATCAATGCATTCTATATGGAAGTTTAAGGTAACGGGACTCTTTCCCAGCAGCATATTGATCTTATCTTCTTTATTCAGAAGATGATTGATTACTGTCTCAAAGTTTCCGACGCTGGAATTCTCATAGAAGCTGGCGGAGGATGTTTCCTGGACATCATCGGCAAAATCGTTGTGGATCGTTACCTGCAGATCTCCGGTCTCCAAGGCGCCTATCATCAGCTCTCTGTCGTTATCTTCATCGATCAGTCGGCTTGCCTCCTCCACGGAAGTGTTAAGGTATTGGAGTGTACCACTCAAAGGATCCGTGTCTGACGACGAAGGCTGCTGGCTTGGTTTGTTGCTATTTTCAGGTGCAGGTTCATTTCCGGATGAAGGGGAAGAACCCCCTGAGCCGTTCGCAGCATTGCCGGAGGATTCTGTCCGGACAGGTTTCGTGTTATTGTTTTCCTGCTTGGGCACTGCCGCAAAATCGGCGACAATAGTATGATTATCTTTAATATCAGTAAAGCTGTAGGAGGACACTGCACCTATCGGGTTCCCGTCTACATATACGGCGCTGACAGTATAGCCGCTCTTGGGAACGATAGAATATAAGAGCCCGGAGCCTTCTGCGACGGTGCTCCTCCCTGCTGGCGTGATCGTACCATTGGAGGAAGTTACGGAGGCGGCTATTATATAAGTAACAGCTGTTTTCTTCTCAAAATTTGCTGTCAAGGACATATCTCTTGTTATGTTATTGACAGAATATTCACGGTCCTTGCTGATGATCGCACCATTCTCTACCCATCCGATAAAACGATAGCCCTGTATCGGATCGGCTGTTATTTTAATGTTGCTCCCTATATCATAAGTGCCCGCCCCCGACACGGTTCCTGTATCTGTTGGAGAGCAGTTGAGGGTGAGATGGAATCTGTTCTGTGAAAACATAGCGGTGATATTTCTGGACTGCGTAACTTTGTTCAACTGCAGCTTCGCATCGGTGCTTATGATGATTCCATTTTCCAGCCAATAGTCAAATCGATAACCGTCTTTTGCGGCAGCTTCCAAAGTTATGCTGTCCCCATAGCCTATGGTCCTGCTTTCGGTGGCCGTGCCAGCATTGCTGTTGTTGACATGAACATTGATTCGGCAGCTGACGGGTTGAAAGACAGCGATATAAGTTCTGTCACTGCGTATATTATTGACAGTAAACTGAGAGTTCCGGGACACTTTGCTGCCGTCCAAGAACCAACCCTCAAAGAGAAAACCGTTGTGCGGTGCCGCAGAGAGCACTGCAGAACCCCCTTCTTCCACGATACGGCTGCCGTATACGGTACCACCGTTATCGGGAGATGCTTCTATCTGTACAAAATAGCTTGATTTCTGCAAGGATACCAGAGATGATGCGCTGTATCGGCTGTCCTGTCTGGAAACGGCCTTTACGATCAGAGAAGATGCAGTCTCATCTGATGCGACGGTTAAGATACCGGTATCGTCAATAAAGGTACTGGGGCTCTTCTGCCCGGCAACGCTCCAGACTACCTCCTGGCTGGGAGCATTCTCTCCGCTAACGGAAGCCGTAAAGGTACAGGTCGAACCTTTGGAAGCAACACAGGTTCCGGGAGAAACACTGACGGATGTGACGACAGGTGCCGTCGGAGCCGCTTCTCGAATCTCCAGTGTAATGTTGACTTGAATCCCGTTCTCGAAATAAGGATCTGCCGTATCACTGAATAGAAGAAAACTGTTATAAGATCCGGGTGCCAGGGAAGTATCTGCCTGGATAGTGAAAGTACAGGACGTTCCCTGACTTAAGGAACAGTTGTCTGGAGCGTCTACTGAAATACAGTTATAGTAATCAAATTCATACCATAGGAGCGTAAGATCTTCGGTGCCGTTATTTGTCAGAGTGATATTCTGGCCGGTCACAGGCGTTCCTTGATCGGGCGTGCCGAAATCAAGCAATGTCTTGTCTGCCGACAAGCCGTGTTCGGTTTCCTGCCCGATATCATTCGTTCGCTTCACGCTTCTTTCGTCGGCCGGGGCTCCGGCGGCACCATTCTCAGAAGCGTGACACAAAAGAGTGTTGGAGCAAAAGGTCATCAATGCTAATAAGCATAAAAATAGTGTGAAAAATCTACGTAGGGAAGATTGTTTCACGGTCCAAATAAGCTCCGATGAAAATTCGTGCTTGGAATGGGGGAGCAACATAGAAATAACAGTTCTGCGTATACGTGTCATACAGATACCTCCTTCCTGAACTGTTCCGACATTGCTGTCGTGGCACATTTTCTATAGATTCCATATAGGATATTTCCTTAAACTTCCTATATAATATGCGGGCTTTCGGAGACTGATTAAAGAAGCATCTCGTGTTGCCTTAATCTTACTATATCATGAAAAAAAAGCCGCTTCAATTGCAAAAAATGACTGCGCCATCCAATGCATACCGCATATGATAGAGTAAAAAGGCATTTCACAACCTTATTAGCATTTATGACTAATGTGTGCAAAACGCATTGAACATGGAGGAAAATATGAATCAACCCAGAATATTACCTTTCTATATGGCGTATCCGCTGCCCATGTATTATCAGCAGGAAGACAGTGTAACACGGGACCTGGAATATTTGCAGCAGATGTATCCGGCCCAGGCGAAGAAATTTCAGAAACTGATCGCGGAGACTCTGGATCATATCGACTATGAAGGCAGCATGATTTATGACGAATATCCGGATAAATGGCAGATCTATAGGCTTACGCAGATGATCACAGACAAGATAAAGGGGTCGGGAGAAGAGGGTCCGGTGGAGGAAGACTGGAATAAAACGACAGAGTTTGTCCAGATACTATTATGCTATGAGATTTACAGAAGGCGCCACTGCAATAATAACGGAATCTTAAAATTTTAGTTGAGGTTTTTCGGCATTCTTATTACAATAGAAACAGACTGTATCACAGGAACTGCCGGGACAACGGGACGAGAAAAACGGGAGTGGGAGTGTAACAGCGACAGGAGGCGGAATGCAGGGAGAACTGAGGAAACTTTTGGAGGAGACTGTGAATGAAGACTTATATCGGATCACGATCAGCAACCCCAGAAGGAAGGACGAAGCATTTAAGATAAAGATACGGCCGGTTATGGTTAAGGGCGCGATCCTCTTTCAGGAAACATTGTATGAGGGGACGAAAGTGTTTCATGAGAACAAGGACAGCGAGATCATGATCGACCGCATAGAGCAGCTGCTTGCCCGGGATTTTAAGCAGTGTGAGGTGGAACACCGGAGTTGGCGGGCAACGGTTTTGGTCAGCAAAAAGGGGAAAATAACGATCAGCCGCAAACGGACTCAGGACACCGGCGCGGGAACGGACAGATCCGGACAGATTCGGATGGCACATAACAGGACGAAAAAATACATCCTGGAGGAAGGAATTCCGGTCCCGTTTCTGGTCGATCTGGGTGTACAGACGAAAGAAGGACGGGTGGTACATGCCCGCTATGATAAATTCAGGCAGATCAACCGTTTTCTGGAATTTATCGAGGATATTCTGCCAACACTTTCAAGAGAGAGAACCGTGAAGATCATCGATTTCGGATGCGGGAAATCTTACCTGACTTTTGCAATGTACTACTATCTGCATGAATTGAAACGATATGATGTGGAGATCACGGGGCTGGATCTGAAGGAAGATGTGATCGATCACTGCCGCCGGCTCAGTGAGAAATATGGCTACGGAGGGCTTCGTTTTTTGAAAGGAGATATTGCGGAATATGAAGGGCACGATTCCGTTGATATGGTGGTAACGCTCCATGCCTGTGATACGGCCACAGACTATGCGCTGGCCAGAGCGGTGGAATGGCATGCGGGGGTGATCTTGTCGGTACCTTGCTGCCAGCATGAGGTGAACAGCCAGATCAGATGCGATAAGCTCGATACGATAATGAAATACGGAATAATCAAGGAGCGTATGGCTGCCCTGGTCACGGACGCCATACGGGCGCAGCTTCTGGAGACAGAGGGCTATACCGTGGATATTCTGGAATTTATCGATATGGAACATACACCGAAGAATCTGTTGATCCGTGCCGTACGTAAAACGGACAGGCAAGGACAGTGCCAGGAGCAGGTGCGGCGTAAAGTTCAGGATACGACGGCCTTTCTGCATATTGAGCCAACCCTGCAGAAGTTGCTGGGGGAACGGCATATGCAGTAAGGCAGGACAGAACAGAGAGAAGAAACGAGGAAGGCAATGAGAAGAGCGATCATAAAAGGATGCCTGCTGGGTGTTATCTTCATGGCGGCATTGATGCTGATCAGCACGATCATGAATCAGGGCAATACAGATATGACCACAGAGATGGGGGAGGCTACCTTTCCGGTGGTTGCCATGTCAGCAGCCGGTTATCGGGTAAACAACCTCCACGGTTATGCTGAGAGCATGGATTGTGCTTATCTGCGGGATACGCTGCAGCCAGTGGAAAGTGACAGGAAGATCAGTGTCATGCTGGATACCTATGACAGAGAGATAGAACAGATTGGGTTCGAGGTCAGGAGTCTGGATGGGGAGCGGCTGGTGGAAAGCACCGAGGTGGAGGATTTTGTACAGGAAGGGTCCACGATTCGTTTCGATATTACGCTAAAGGATCTGATCGAGTATGATAAAGAGTATATGCTGGTCTTTCTCGTCACGCTTAAGGGAGGTACGCCGATCCGCTACTATACCAGGATCGTGCTGAGCGAATCCATGCATATACAGGAGGAATTGGACTATATCATGGATTTCCATGAGCGGACTTTCGACAAGGAGGAGGCCGCTGAGCTGACCAAGTATCTGGAATCCAACTCCGAAGGGGATAATACGACGTTTCATCGGGTGACGATCCACAGCAGCTTTGATCAGGTTACATGGGGAGATCTGACGATCAGCAGAATCACGGAGCCGGCGCTTTCTATTAAGGAACTGGCGGGACAGACAGGCTCTTTCCAGATAGAATACCTGGCTTCCGTGCGGGATGGCAGGAAGAACCAGTATTACCGTGTGAATGAATATTACCGCATTCGTTATACGCCGGACAGGATGTACCTGTTAGATTATGAAAGGCAGATGGATCAGATCTTTGACGAGGAAGCCGATATCTTTGTCAATGATAAGATTGTGCTGGGCATTGTGGGAGATGACGTAAAGCTCCATGAGAGTGACGGGGGCAACGTGTTTGCCTTCGTGACAGCGGACAAGCTCTACAGCTATAATGTGACGGATAATAAGCTGGCCCGACTTTTCAGCTTCTATGAGAACACAGAGGGGATGACGGACATTAGAAATGGGTATGACCGACATGATATCCAGATCTTATCCGTGGATGAGACGGGGAATGTTAATTTCATGGTCTACGGCTATATGAACAGAGGCCGACACGAGGGACAAGTGGGGGTTGCTGTCTACAATTACAACAGTATGACCAATACTGTTGAGGAGAAGATTTATATCCCCTATCAGAAATCTTACGAATTATTGAAAAACGATATCAACCGTCTATCCTATGTGAACCGGGTCAATGTCTACTATTTCATGTTGGACGGTTGCGTCTATGCTGTCAATTTGGAGACGGAAGTCTGCCAGATCATAGCTCATGGACTCAAGGAGGGCAGATATCATGTGTCCGAATCTAATAAAATGCTTGTCTGGCAGGAAGACGAGGATCTGCAGGACAATAGCCGGCTTTACTTGATGAATTTGAACACACAGTCGAAAACAAGCATTGAGGCAGGTGCAGGCGAATATATTTCGATCCTGGGATTCATGGATGAGGATATGATCTACGGGCTGACAAGGCGGCGGGACATCGTGGAGCAGAGTACTGGTTCGGTGTTGATGCCTATGTACTGTGTACGCATTCAGAGTGAGAATGGAGATGTGTTGAAGACCTATCAGAAGGAAGGCGTCTACGTGGCTGACAGTACGATCGAGGAGAATCAGATTACGTTGTCGAGAGTACAGTGGAATGAAGAGACGCAGGAGTACGAGGCGGCTTCGGATGATCATATCATGAGCACGGAGCAGACGAAAGAGGGGATCAACACGATCGGTCAAGTGGCCACCGAAAAGTATGAGACGATCAGTCAGATCACGGTCAAGAACGAGATCGATGTGAAGGGCATGAAGAGACTGACGCCAAGGGAAGTACTTTTTGAAGGAAATCACAATGTGGAGCTGGCGGAATCTGAAGAGGCACAGCCGCGTTATTACGTGTATGGCAAGAACGGGATTGAAGGAATCTTTGCAGATCCGGGCCGGGCCGTGGCGCTGGCCTATACGGCGGCAGGTGTCGTGGTGGACGATGATGGCGGCTATGTGTGGCGACGGGAGAGCAGAAGCGCCAGGAATCAGATCATGGCCATTACAGAAGACGAAATATCAGAGGAGCGGAGTTCTCTGGCAGTCTGCCTGGATACGATCCTCAGGTTTGAGGGTATCTCCAGGTATACACAGCGCCTTCTGGACGGGGGAAGCACCGTGTTATCGATCCTGGATACGGATCTGCAGGAGGAGACCGTATTGGATCTGACCGGCTGCAGTCTGGATGCAGTGCTCTACTATGTGAATAAAGATATTCCAGTGCTTGCGATGTTGTCGGATGGTAATGCAGTGCTGATCGTGGGATTCAATGAATTGAATATCGTAGTGATGGATCCGATGACAGGGACGCTGTACAAAAAAGGGATGAATGATTCGACGGAATGGTTAAATGAGAACGGGAACCGATTTATCACATATGTGCGGAAGGAATAGGAGGAAAGGTTTGCAGCTTCGGAATGGAGGTAAAAATGACAATGGGCAGGGCAGTGATCTTCGATATGGACGGGGTTATTTTTGACAGCGAACGGATGGTGCTTGCTTGCTGGGAACAGCTGGCAGAGAAATATCAATTATCGCGAATGCGGGAAGCCTATATTCCTTGTATCGGGGTGAATGATGCCAGAATGAAGGAAATCATGGAGGCGTTCTATGGCGAAGATTTTCCGTATGCGGCGTTTAGAAAAGAGACCACGGCGCTTTTTCGGGAGATGACCGCGAGAGAGGGACTTCCGGTGAAAAAGGGAGTGCGGGAGCTTCTGGAGTACCTGAAGAAAGAAAAGGTTCCGGTAGGCCTGGCTTCGTCTACAAGAGTGGCAGTGGTGACAGAGGAGTTGGAAGCGGCAGGGTTATATGACTATTTTCAGGCGGTGACTGGCGGTGACCAGTTAAAGCGCAGCAAGCCGGAACCGGATATCTATCTGATGGCATGCAGGAAGCTGGGAGTGAGACCGGAGGAGACTTATGCGGTGGAGGATTCTTATAATGGAATCCGATCCGCCTACAGTGCGGGAATGCTGCCTTTGATGGTGCCGGATCTGCTGCCTCCGACAGAAGAGATGTGTGAGAAGAGTGTGGCGGTGCTGGAAGATTTGGTACTGGTGCGTGAGTGGTTGGAGCGGCAGTGAGAGTGACGCGATGTCGGATGGAGGTTTGGGACAGGCATTCTTCCGGGGAAACAGGTCATAGTTGCAGAGAGTGGAAGGCAGGCTTTAAATGACGTATTTATGGGAAGGGAAACCAATAGTTGCGGGATTGGAAAGTAGAAGTTATGGCGAAGAAGCCCCTTCTTACATATAATTGCCTTACAAGAATACGACGAGAGACGTCTGCTCCTAAACAGAATTTTCCGGCAGACCGGGAGATTAGCTGACGTTTCGGAATGGAGGAAATGTTTCATGAATCTTGAAATTGCAACCAGATTGGTAGGGCTGCGTAAAGCAAATAATCTGTCACAGGAGGCGCTGGCGGAGAAGCTGGGGATCAGCAGACAGGCGGTCAGTAAGTGGGAGCGGGCAGAAGCGTCACCGGATACGGATAATCTGATCGCACTGGCGAGACTGTACCATGTCTCGCTGGATGAACTTTTGAAGATAAATGATGAGGAAGAGAATGACGTTGGGGCCTGCGAGGGAACATATGGTAATGCCGGGCAGGCCAGTGCCCCTGCCTGCCATGATAGCGTGATAAAGGGTGAAACGTCGGCTGACAACGGCAGGACAGGCTGCGACGCATATGGTGAAGACGGGCAGGATGGTCCGTGGGCATCAGGTGAGGGAGAAGACTTTGCTGAGCGATCGGGAACGGAGGAGAATGGCTGGAACAGCGCTGACGGAAGCGCTGGCGATGGCTTAGAAGACGATGTACATATTGGATTCCGAGGCATTCATGTGAAAGAACGCAATGGAGACGAGGTGCATATCGGCTGGGATGGTATCCATGTACATGATAAGGATAATGACGTGCATATCGATAAGAATGGCATTATTGTAAACGGGGAAGAGGCGAGGAAACATCTCTTTATGTATGAAAGGGAGCGGGCAGAATTTCCGCTGGGGATTCTTGCGATCGTCATTTATATTGTGATCGGTATCTTCTTTGACTTGTGGCACCCGGGCTGGATCCTCTTCTTTCTGGTGCCGGTCATCAGTTCGCTCATCCATGCGGTGCGTAAGGGGAATGCGAATCTGTTTGCCTACCCGGTCTTTGTGCTGTTTATTTTCTTATATATGGGGTTTGTACATTTTCGATGGCATCCCACATGGGTACTTTTCCTGACGATCCCGCTTTATTATCCTTTCGTGGGATATTGGCGGGACAGGAAGGAGAGAAAGGAAGGAGAATGGTGATTCTTCCGATTATTCAAATTAATAATGCGAATCTCGTAAACGAGATTCGCATGTAAACAAGCGTTGCTAATAGCTCTGCTTGTTTTTTACTTTATAGGAAATTGCGACAGTGTAAACCATTCAAGGAGAATGCGGAGCATTCTCTGAATCGTCGCTGCCGGGCGACGATTTTTTACTTTATATTCGATTAAAAATCTTCCCCTGGTATTTCTGCAGAGAAAACAGCAAGATCATGCCGAGGATACCGCAGGAGATGATTTCACCTGCACCTACTGTCAGGCTGTAATAGCCGAAACACTGTAACGTTGACATACCATCGATCAGCAAGCCATAGCCGTAGATCAGGATCAGCGGTACGATAAGAGTGTTGGCAATGATCGGGCATACCGGGGCACACCATTTCCATCTGCGGAGGGCGTAAGTGCCAAGTGCACCGAGCAGTGTTGCCAGACTGCCGAAAATAATATCGGGCAGGGCACATCCTGTCAGAATATTACTCAGAAGACAGCCGATAAACAGGCCGGGTATTGCGGCTGGAGTAAAGTAAGGCAGAATCGTAAGTGCCTCAGAGAATCGAACCTGCACGGCGTAATTGGCAAGTCCGAAGGCGTTGGCGATAAAGGTCAGCACAACGTAGATGGCGGCGATCATGGCCGCCTGGACCATAGTGGTCAGTGAGATGGGCGTGGAAATCCGCACGGGGATTGCCTCGTTGTAAGTTTGTTTCTTCATATGCATTTGTCTCCTTTAGTTTTGTTTTAGGTGAGGAAGGTCTCGAACTCACCATATTTATTTGCTGAAAATACCGTATTTGCGGCATTTCAACGTTTCTTAGTATAGCATGGGATAAAATGAAAAGCAAGAAAAAAATCTGCCGTTCGCCGCAAGAGGCTTGGAATGGGCAGATTCTGTAATCGAGCACAAGCAGTTATTTCCACGCTTGAAAGTCGGTCACTCCGAGTTTTCAACTCTCACGTGACCGCCACCGCTCGGCGAGCCGCATGGCCATCCACGCTTGAAAGTCGGTCACTCCGAGTTTTCAACTCTCACGTGACCGCCACCG
>CAJUQJ010000036.1 GCA_910588215.1 uncultured Lachnospiraceae bacterium | reverse complement strand
CTATTGTCACACATTTTGCCGCCATAGTCGAGGTACGCACTATCTACCGTTTACTTTATATCAACCAATCCTACCGGAAAGAAAACGGTAAAACTTCTTCCAGGATCTACCGGAAACTCGGGAAACTCAATGAGCTGCTCCGACAGTTTGATGGTGACTTTGATGCCATGATAGCCTGGGCAAAATCTGAATCAGAAAAAGACACGACTCAATACAATGACAAGACCAGCGCTATGTCGGTTTCCCTTTCCAGAACAGCTTACATACCTAAGAATGAAGAACGATGCTTTCAGACGGGATATCTCTTTCTTCAAAAGCTTTGTACCCAGCTTAAGATCGACGACATCTGTAAAAAGATCTCAAAGCGCCACAGATACACCTATGACCCGGGAGCCATCTTGACCGACCTGATCTATGCAAGGATCCTTTCCCCTTCCAGCAGGCTCAGCAGTTTCTCTTACTGTAAAACACTGCTCGAGCCGCCTAGGTATGAGCTGCTGAACGTATATCGTGCACTCTCGGTCATGGCTGAAGAATCCGATTTTATTCAAGAAGAACTCTACAAAAAAGTGCTCTACTACGACTGCACAAACTACTACTTCGAGATCGAACAGGCGGATGGAATCCCTCTGGCTTTTGATATCTTTCCCGGAAACCACAATGAACAGACAACTTTAAAACCCCTTGAATCGAAAGTGATAAAAGATTTTGACTGCAGCGGATTTATCTTCTGTTCAGATGCAGGACTCATAAGCAGATCAAACCGCAGATTTAACAGCTTTGGAAACCGTTCCTATGTTATCACCCAGTCCTTAAAAAAGATGCGGAAAGAAGACAGGACTATCGCCCTGGATCCTGCGCAGTTTAAAAAAACTGGCTCCAGGAAATCCCTCAACCTCTCCCACTCTGGATGAATCTGACCCGGAAGTCTACGAGACCATCTATTACAAGGAGGTTCCTGTCGTAAACGGAAACATGGATGAAACAGTCGTTGTTAGCTACTCCCCAAAATACAAGGCATACCAGAAACGGATCCATGAGCAACAGATAGCAGGTGCCATAAAAATGATCGAGCAACCCGGAAAGAAACGTAAAGGCAAAAATCAAAATGATTCCGCCCGCTTTATAAAGACCACAAATGTGACAGAGGACGGGGAGATTAAAGAAAACTTCCGCATCATGAAAACGGATCTTGAAGCACGTCCTGTCCATGTCAGGCGGGAAAACCGCATCAAAGCGCATTTTCTTATCTGTTACACATCAGTCTGCTCGTGTATCGCCTGTTCGAGAAAAAATCAGGAATGCCCATACCTGTAACGAGATCCTAAGTACACTTCGTTCTATGGTAAGCGTCAAATCTGACGCTCTCCATTAAACTTAAGCGCCGCTTATCTGCGACGCTTACTATAACAGTCATCAGGCAAGTTTTTTGACCACGGCATGAGTGGTTCCAGCTTTGACTGTTCTATATTTCCCTGTTCATCAATGAGTGTGACCAATTGTTCCAGCAGATACTTGATGTAATAATACACGTTTAATCCGTTTGCTCTGGCTGTTTCCGTGATGCTGTAGATGATCGCACTTGCCTCGGCTCCGCGAACGGTATTGATCGTCACCCAGTTCTTGCGGCCTATGGTGAAATTTCTGAGTGCCTGTTCCGATGCGGAATCATCGATCGGAACTTCTCCATCTGTCAGGAATACCTTGAGATATTCTTCCTGATTGATACTGTATGCAAGACCTTTGGCTGTTTCGCTTTTCGGAAGCACCAGACCCTGCTTGAAAACGTCTTTTATCCATGCAAAGTATTCCTCCACCAATGGTCTGATGGAAGACTGCCGCTCTTTTAACCGTTCTTCGGGAGTAAGCTCCTTTAAGGCACCCTCAAGGTCGTAGATTGCACTAATCCGTATCAATGCTTTGTATGCCACGGAAGCTTTGACTGCCTTTGCGTTGCCCTTTCCCATCGCTTTGACCGCATTGGCAAAGTGACGTCTGGCATGGGCATTATTCGAGAACTAGAATAAGTCCCATATCCGCCGATACTTTATCGATGCTGTTCCCAAAGGCAAGCAGTATGATTACAGCCAGCCGGCAGTGCAGGGAGTCCAGTACTGCAACCGGTTATTCGCCATTGAGGACTCCATAAACAAAAAGTATCCCGGTGATTATGAAAAACGGAACCAGATGCGTCTCGAGAAGGAAAAACCTGTTCTGGAGGCCTTCTGGTCGTGGCTCGATCAGCAGAAGCCAGTCCGGAACACCCGGATGGATAAAGCGGTTAATTATGTTCTCAATCGGCGAGATACAGCGGAGACCTATCTGGAAGACGGACGCTGCAGCTTTACCAATAATCTCAGTGAGAATGCAATCCGTCCATTCGCAGTAGGCCGGAAGAACTGGCTGTTCAGCAGTTCCGTAGAAGGAGCGAATGCCAGTGCAGCAGTCTACACAATGGTTGAGATGGCAAAAGCACACGGCCTGAATATTTACGAATATCTCAAATTTCTGCTGGAGCATCGGCCAAGTAAAGATATGACCGATGAACAGCTGGCGGAACTGGTGCCGTGGAGTGAAAAACTCCAATCTATCAAAAATCGCATGTGAATTATAGTGAATTACTCCAACTCGCAAAGGGCTGGGGTAATTTTGTATCTGACCGCATTAATATTTGGCACTTACCCTGCTTTCACAATCTGCCGCAAAATTCATTATGCCAGTTGTAAATCATTCTCAAGTCTTTCCACTACACTCAATGGCAAATCTAAATCCTCTGCAATTTCCTCTTTTGTCATTTTTCCTCTTTCCAGCATACGCTTTGCTGCTTCAATTTTTTCTTCATTTAAAAGTTGCTCCATGATTTTACTCATAATTTTTCGTCCTTCCTTATCTGTCTTGAAACTTAAAAACAACCTCAACCCGGTTGCCGCCATATACATAAACCGCATCTATAAGCTGTCTGACAACCTCTTTTGCAGGGTCTGTAAGATTTTCTTTTCCTTCCAGCAAGACAAGACAAACGCAAACCTCAGTTCCTCCGTCTCCTATCCCTCACCTTACAACACACCACATCTCTCCGTACTGACAGCAGTCGCCACAACCGCCGGCGCAATAATCCCCGCTGATTTCACGCTCCCGTACTGCTGTTTGTATGCTGGTTTCAAGTTAGGACTTAAAAATATTTCAACTTATAAAAAATTTACGATTTACGACTATGTAAAATCAAGTAAAATATGATAGATAGACAAACTATGATTATTCCCTTTTCTTCTATGCATCGTTCGATAAACATAGCAAAATGAATATCTCAAGGAACAATCCTCATACCTTTTGTCCATAGCTTTTTCTGGCAATTTCATTTCCATAAGCTTTTTTAGCTTGTCCATATTGCCGGTCTCCAAAAAAGATATCATTCCCGCTTCTGGCATGCAACTGCTATACTCGTTATTTTCAAAGCGGCTAATTCCTTCCCCATAATATTCCTTGTTAAAATGACTTTTTGTAATAGTAGTTTTTAAAAACCTCTTACATTCAAAACAAATATAATTGTTTTCTTTCAATCCATCCAAATAACAACATATATCCATACGTTTTGTTTTTTCACCCACTTCATAACCAATGGGAAAAGTAATATTAAACTCTCCTTTCTTGTTCCGCATGGCCTCCACAAGCTCTGTCCTTCGCTCCTCCTCTTTCTTTATCAAAATATGGCTTCCATTCCCTATACTTTGATATGCTTTAATTACTAAAAGGATGTAATTTTCTATATAATTTACCCGAAATGTATCAGTCCATGAGGGTATTATTCTATTCACACACCATTCCTCCCTCACACATGATTTCTCGAGTTATCTTAGCGGCTATTTTCTTGGCTTTTCCTAATGTCCAATTAGTTCTTTCTTTACTTTGTATGACCTGAAAGCCATCACTTACAAATAGCAATACTCTTCTTTGTACTAACAATTGTTCATTAATTTGCTCTAACCCTGACAGCCCTATAACATCCGGAGACATTAAATATTCTTCGCCTTTAAATGAAAAATATATCATTGTATAGAAATCACCCTCGTTCTTCATCATTTTCCATGATCCCTGCGATGCTTGTTTCATATAATAATTAAAATAGTCACAAATATAGTTGGCAAAATTTTGATAATCATTCTCACATGCATAAATATTTGCTTGTTGCTTTTCAGAAAATCTTTCTATACCTTCTTTAATTATAGAAATATGAAACTCATCAAATCTATACAATTTAAAAATACATTTGTTGAGTTCTTCTTGTATCTGGGTCTTAATGGTTTCATCCACAAGCCATGGACTGTTTTTTCTTAATTCCCATTCCTTCTGAACTTGTTGTTCTATTTGCATCACTAAACTTATAATGTTTTTTATATCCCCATTTTCTTTATCATAGACAGGTGCTGGGAATTTCATTATATCTTCTTTTACCACTTCTGGTTTTTTTGCAGCTTTTACTTTCGTCATATAAAAACTATAATACCGAAAAACATCTGAATTAATTAACCCTTCAATATACCTTAATAAATCAACATTTTCCCCAGAGTAATCATTAAATGTTGTAAAATCATTACTAAAAATCAAAGGTTCTTCTACGTATGCGGCTCCCCAGCAACTTTCATTATAAGTTCTCTTTACCAACACCTTATGAGGACAAGTATACATCTCCAACTTTCTCGGTCTATCATAAAGTATATCCGGAGATATCCTAGGGACATTTGCATAGTCTATGCCATAAGGCAAAAACACGTCTTTTAAAGACCCGCCACGAAAAACAGAAAATTCTTCATGCTTACAACCACTATTTGACGTACTATACCCTTGAATAAAGTTTATCTTTTCATTTATGCTGTTACTTAGACTCGGAAATTTTAATAATTCTTCTATACATTCTACATCAAATTCATCTCCATATGTAAGAATTGTCCATATATATTCTCGATCAATTATTTTTCTTTTACTTATGAACAAATCTTCATCTTTATCACACACAAATTTATGAAGTAATTTAAACAACCCATTCGCCTGAAATACTTGATATTTTATATCATACTTTGCTTTTTTTATACAACGATAGTATAAGATAGAACATGGATATTTTGCATGCGCAAAAAGCTGTGTTTTCACAGCCTCTAAATTTATTACTGTTTCAATATAAAAATTCTCTAATAAATATTTTAGAAATTTCTTGCTTTTCTTATTCGTAAAAATCGCATTTGTAACCAAAAAAACTACTTGGGTTTTATCATTTGCAAAATCACTAGCTCTGCATAAAAAAGACTGAGCAATCTGAGCATCTGCTATTGGAATATTATTATTTTTGCAGTATAAAACATGATCCGAATTTGTCATGCTCTTCCACGGTGGATTTCCAACTATTACATCAAACTTTTTCCCCGATAACTTTAAATCTATTTCCGATGAAAAAAAACTTCCTTCTATAAGGTTGTTTCCAATTAAATTAGGAAATTTAAAATTATTTTCCATTATATCCTTGGGTGTCAGTTCATCTAACAGCGCTATATATAAACTAAAACAGCTAATCTTAAGTGCCCCTAGGCTAATATCTACACCATAAATACTGTTCTCCATCAGCCAACTTAAATCTTTTGCACACAGTTTCCCTTTTATTTTCTTTAACATTTCTATTTGACGCTTAAACGAATTTACCAAAAATATGCCGGAACCACATGCTGGATCTATCACACAAGGAATTCTATCTTGATCTATACACAATGAAAAACTTTGCTGAATCATAAAATCAGCTAAATAATGTGGTGTATAAAAAGCTCCAGTCTTAGTCGAAATTCTATCTTCTTTGTTTTTTTCTTCTATAGAAAAAAAGGTTTCATATATATTACTTATGAGACCAATGGGTATCACTGAAAAATTATATGGAAATAATCGCAATTGACTGTTTCCATTTTCAAAAATATCATCCCCTCTAAAGAAACGATAAAAAATGTCTAACTGTTTTTCTGAAGGCAGATTTTGTTTTGATACAACAAACAAATCTCCATTAAATCTATTTTTTAAAATTGTAAAAAAATCATCCAGCTCTATTGGATTCGCTACTGCCAAAAACTCTGTGAAAGTACTTGCATTCCACTTTAAAAAGAATTGTGGCGTAAGCATACCTCTATCTTCTAAATATTTTACGAATATACAGAGCGACATAAAATTATATGCATTTTCTAAAGACATTCCGCATTCAGACTTTGCCTGCATTACAGTATTTCGCAAATTAGATAATAACTGCTTATCAACCCGTTCACTGGAATTCGACAACTGTGTTAAACGTTCCCATACCACTCTTGTTGTTATTCTTGATGCCTTTAAGTCATCAATTATTTGATGATTCTTTTGTGTTTTACTACTATTGTATAACAATGCTTTTGTTTTCTTTAGCGAAAAATTATTATAAATTCTTATCTCTCCTGATAAAATTAAAATTGAAATTGGAACATCATTCCGATTCCAAAATAGCAAATGTTGCTTACGAATTATTGTTTCATCTGAGTTTTCCATACATTTTATCCCTACAATTGGATATTCCTGTTTTTCTACTTTTACATAATAAAGCATATCGTAAATTCCTGTTTTATCCAATCTAAAATAAGGATTATCTTTATATTCAAGAATGTTTATAAGTTGTCCGTATATATCTTCGCACAACTGATCTTGTATATTATAAAAATCATGAAATGTATTCATAAATATCCTTCCTTTCGTATCCTTCTTTAGCAACAAAGCAACCAATACCTTTCAGAATAATTATGCTTTAATTGTATATTTTATACATTAATTAGGCTCATATATAAATTCAATGTTTAAAATACACTTCTAGGCTTTATTATATATAACAATAATAGTCATTTTGTGCAATAGCCCTATTAATGCTTCTATTTAAATCTTCATTAAATTCAACCTTCCAGTCTTGCGGATAGTACGTTTTTTCTATGATAGATAGTTTAATACCTGAAACTTTAGAGATCAGAATCGGATTCACCATATTATCAACCATCATCTTAATTGCAGTATTTCTTATTGGTTCAACAGCTAAAGACTTCTTACTTTTTTGCCCCTTAATAATATCAAAATCCTGATTCATATTAAAGAACCAAGTATTTAAACTTTCTCCTTGGAACTTACCTTTATGTCTGTATATAAAATCAAAAATATTATCACTATCCGTTACTATTTTTTTATTTTTCCCCTCTGCATATTCTATTGCATTTTTTAAATCTCTTGATAATCCACATGGAACATTAATTACAGCATCATTTATCCTAAGTTTTTTCAAATTATCATCTAAATCTGACCGTTTTATAGATGTAATCACATTTCTTTTTGCTGGAGCAATTAATGTTAATTTTATAAACAACCGTAAAATTATTCTTTGTAAATATTTATCCTCATCTCTTACCCCTGCTGATTCCATTTTAAAATTATCAATGGCAACATCAAGGTTTAGCAATATTTTCTGAATATCATTACAGCCAAAAACTCCCCTTCCTGACGGCTCCGATAAATTATACATTTGTACTATCTTTTCCTTAAACTCTCCATAATCTAAATCAGAAAATATATCTCTCAATTTCCCGGTTCGACTTAAATAATCATAAAAACTTTTTACAGATTCCAAATGTGATTCCATCGTTTTCCTAGAATTGATTTCTCCTTTTTCATGGTAATAGCCTACACATCCCTTCACCGTCTCCTTACTTATATCCATCGGTGTGTCTGCTAAATTTACCTCCGGCAAATTTAAATATTCAATAAATTTATTGACATGATTCCTATATGGGTGATTACTTTCTATCAATGCTTCACAATCTTTAAAATATGCATCTCTATACATAACCATTGTATCCGATTTCATAACATTCCTCTTTTCTCATTAAAGTTGTTCTTTCACAGATTTTTGTAATTGTATTATATTACACGCAATTTACTAAGTCAATGTTTTTACCTATTTAGAAATAACTGAAAAAGTTCTCGTACTTTCCATTTGCCTTTGCGCACTCGGGTAGGGTCAAGCGATGGTGCGGTAGCTCCCGTTTCCATCGTCTGCCGCATCAAACCGTGCATGAGGTTCTCCCTCACACGGCTTTCCGATAATCTTCTTCCCACAGCATTCAAAGGACTGTCTCATATCTTTTCTTATTTAGATAATAAAAGTACTCTATTCCACTGTTAGCGTACCACTTCCGAAATCCATACAACACATGCTCTCTGTATTTCTTCTGTTTTCGTCTGTAATACACCCGTCTCCATAGCTTTGTCCACACGTATTCATCAAGCTGTTTAAACTGTTTTGTTGAGTTCCCGTGCTGAAAGTAGTTTCTCCATCCTCTTATGAGTGGATTTAATTTATCTACTTTCAGCTCCAAACCTTCATAGGCTGATTTTCTGCAAGTAATCACTCTGATTGCATCTTTTACCTTTTTCACCGCCTTCTTACTTGGCATCATGTAAGACAGCTTCCGCTCACATTTGGTTTTACCAAACTTCTGATAGCGGAATCCAAGAAAGTCAAAGCTTTCTCTATTCATATCTACAATCTTTGTTTTCTGCGGATTCAGCGTCAGTTTCAGCTTGCCCATTATTCTTTTCAGATGTTCAAACGCATTGGAGGCTTGCTACAAGGCTCACTGGCGATTACCTTGACCAGACTTTCACTGGCAAGCTGATAACAGCTTGCAGAACATATGACTTTCACCTGTTAAAATTCACCCATGCTAGGCAAACTAAAAGCAAGAGAACGATTTTCTCACCCTCTTACTTTCAGTAAAGTCTCATATTTTCCGCTTTCTATTCTTCATCTTACAATACACCACCGCCGTCAATGTGCTCACAAATGTCGCCACAATCGCCGGCGCAATGATCCCCGCCGGGTTCACGCTCCCATACTGACTCCTATAGGCGATCATATTTACAGGTATCAACTGCAGAGAAGAAATATTCAAAATCAAAAACGTACACATCTCATTGCTGGCAATCCGTTCTCGCTTTCCAACTATACCCATGCCATCATCCAAGTACGCTGGATTTCCCCGCTCCGCCTCCAGCTTCGCCAGCTCCTCCATCGCCTTAAGCCCGGCAGGCGTACACGCCCAGCCCAGCCCCAGCACATTCGCGATCAAATTAGTCGCAATATACTCTCTGGCCGGATGCCCCTCTGGAATCCTCGGAAAAAGAAACCTGATAAAAGGCTGTATCCCCTGTGTCAATTTGGCGATCAGCCCTGACTTCTGTGCAATCTCCATCAGTCCGACCCACAACGCCATCACACCGATCATCGTAATACAAAGCGATACTGCATCCCCGGCAGAATCCAGCGCCGCATTGGTCACCTCTGCCATTCTTCCGGCCACCGCGCCATACACCACTCCGATCATGATCATAAAAGCCCAGATATAATTCAGCATACCTCTAACAGAATACGTACATGATCACAGCCTTGGTTGGAATCGCTGCTGACATATACGCATCCTCTCTCACTATTTTGATTATAACAACTTATGAATCCCTTCTGCCTTTTATACTTCTGTATGCCTAAAAACTCCTGTTCCAATGTGTCTCTGCCTCAATGCATCCCTGTATCAGGATTCAGCCGCACCCGTATCACCTGTCCGTCCAGTACATACTGGGAAAAGTTTGTCTCATCCCCGTTTCGCTCCATATCTTTCACCCACTTGTCAGCCTCGAAATGTCCCTCCTCCACGCTCAGGAAATTCAATTGACTCGACTGTCTGGAAGACAGATGGCTGTAACAGTTCTCGTCTTTCACTTTCGGCCTTCTAATAAAGTCAAAGGCTACCCCCGCTCCGCCTACAAAGAATTCATGCGCGCCGGTCTGTATGAGCAGCGCCCGTCCCCTTATCTTAGTCTTATCTTTTCCCATCTCATCTAAAGGCTCCTGCGTGTAGCCCAGTTTCATCGTCTCTGCGTGCATAAAATGTGCTACTACATGATACTCCTCAAGCTTGATATAACGGCTTGTCTCAAATTCTTCCTCAGCGACAGCATGAATCTTTCCCGTCTTTCTATAACGTGTCAACAATGGGATCATCCCGGCAATGGTCCGCATGGTGACCGCCATATCATGGTACTGTTCCAGCAGTCTCCCTTCTTCATCCAGCGCATGTTCCGCTCCGAAACAGCATACGCCGACCGCTCCATGATCCGCCACAGCCAACAGCGCATTCATGGCATTCGCGGTTCCGCCAAGCGGGGATTCCGGAATAAAAAGCGGATTATCCTCTCTGTCATAGCGTTCGCAGACCCTGGTATATTCGCGCCTGTTCTGGCTGTAGATGTCCGGCCCGATCAGATCCAGATGCGGTGCACCCGCCTTCCAAATATCCAACATGCGTCCTACTGCCGCGCCGCTGTTATAGCATCTGCCTGGTTCTTCATAGCCGGTTTCCCCGATCATCACATTGGTGAACATGGGCAGGTCATAGATCTGCTTTCCCGCCTGCGCGATGTTGTCAATATATCTCGCATGATACCATGCGGAAAAGGCCTCATGGGAATGTCTGCCAAACTTTCTTTTCCAAGGAGACATCTCCCCCTCCAGTAAGTCCTCCACACCGCTGTCTTCCAGTCGGACACCAGTAATACACTCCGGCACCTCCTTCTGATACTCTGCCAGCACATACTCAGAATAGTCCATATCCGTATTGGCATATCCCATCTCGTTCTCAATCTGTACCGCAACCACCGTACGTTCAGTCTTATCATATTCCTTTAAAAAGGTCATCAGCTTTTCAAACGCCATCCTGTCACGCTCCAGCGTCTCCATACAGTGAGGGGACAGAGAAGCCACCGGTGCACCGTCCGGGCCTTTTGCCAGAAGATACTTGCCTGGATCGCGTTTGATATACTCCGGCGTATAATTCGGATGTCCGTTCTTACTGGTAGCAAACCATAAGACGATCAGTCTAAGTCCTGCTTCTCTCGTCTCGTCGATCAGACCCTGCACCAGGCTCATATCATACCGTCCTGCTTCCGGTTCCAGGCGATACCAGTAAACTGGAGCCTCCAGGCAGTTTCCGCCATACGCTTTAACCACCTTTATCGCCTTCTGGAGCAGCGGCGTTCCCGTGGATGAATTGTGGGCCTGAACCCCTACCGGCATAAAGGGATTCCCTTTTTCGTCCTTCAAAAAAATATTCTGCATTGTTTCCTCCATTCTGAAGTGCTCAACCTCTCAATTAAAACATCAGCACGCCTGCATGATTTCGATAACGAAAGCTTTAATGTCGTTACCCATAAAAAGAAAACTCTCTGTAAATTCTTGCAAATTCTTCATGGTATCCGCAATTCTCAAACCGAAAAGCCTCCGGCAGCTTCATCATCTCATTCTCCGAATACGCCGCCAGCAACGGTTTCAAAATATACTTCTGCTCCAGCGGATATAAAAGGGCTCTCTGCCGGAATGCCAAGATATATCTGTCCTCTTTGCCGGCCTCCATATATTCCCCGTCAAGCAACGCTTCCAGTCCCTTCATCGCCTGTCTCTCTGCCCGGTGATGGTCCCATCTTACCCGAATCTTCTCTGCCAGCTGCATCCACTCAGAATCCTGTTGCGGATAGACCAGACCCATGAAGCAGGCATCCTTATAAGACCACAGGGTAAAGGAAACTGCATATTTCCGAAAAAGCCGGAAGGTCAACTCGATCAGCGGCAGCGTATCCTCCATCCCGTTTGTAGCAATCTCATACCCTGCTTCCCCGCACAAGATCGGTCTTGCAAACTCCTCCCGTATCCGGATCAGTCTCCGAAATACTTCCTCAAATTTCTCGGCGCGCTCTTTTCTGTCATAGTCCTTATCATAGAGATCCGCATACCATACCGTAGGATAATAGTGGAAGGTCAGCGCCGTCTGCTCATCCGCAATGCCCCTCAGACAGTCAAAGTCCGAAGCAAAATGATCCCCCTCCACGAAAATGATATGTCTATCGTCTACACTCCGTATAGCCTCCGTCACCTGCGCATAGAAGTTCGGCAAGAAGTCGCTCGCCTGTGCAGAAACAAATCCCGTGGCCATATCTTCCCCCTCACCGGTATCAATCCGATCAGGTATGATAAAGGGTTCATTCAAAATATCATATCCCAGCAGATATACCTCATCCCGATAGCGCGCAGCGATCTCCTTCCACAGCATGACCATCTGCTGCCTAAAAATACCATACTGCCAGAAAAGCGTATACCCCGTCCCATTATCGCTGTGCCAGTCCGGATTCTGTCCGCCCGGCACCGTATGCAGATCCGGCAGCACATAGATCTCATACTTTTCCGCCATCCGGAACAGATAGTCGAAGTACGCAAATCCTTCCTGCCGCCACTCCCCGGGCTTCTCATCCTCCATAAACAGCCGATAATTGAAGGGAACCCTCACCAGGTTGATTCCCAGCTCCTTCATAAAGCGGAAATCCTCCTCCGACACAAATTCTCTCACAAGCCTGTCAAAGAAACGATCCGCCGCCTCTTTTCCATATACATCCGCAAAAGACTGCCGGATCTGGAAATCATTTCCTGGTATCCCCATCATAAAATGTTCCAGATTCAGCCAGGATCCGATACCGATCCCCTTAAACAGCATTTCTTCATCACCCTTATAAAATTTCTTACCTCTTACCTGTACAAATTCTCTCATACGCAAAACTCTCTTTCCTGATAAAAAAATAGAACCGCCCGCAGGCGGTTCTTATTGTATCCGAAGAGTATTCTAACCCTTCAGTCCGGAGAACGCCACACCCTCGATCAGATACTTCTGGGCAACGATATAAACGAGCAGAATCGGAATCAGGGAACACACGGTACCTGCCATGATCAATCCATAATCCGTATTATACTGAGAACGGAAACTGGCAAGTCCCAGCTGAATCGTCTTATAATTATCATTATCCAGATAAATCATGGGCGCCAGATAATCATTCCACATAAAGGTAAACTGAAAGACCACCAATGTTGCCAGGGAAGGTTTGCACAGTGGAAATACCACCCTGGAGAAAATTCCAAACTCCTTACAGCCGTCAATCCTCGCAGCCTCACACAGATCGTCCGGTATCCCTGCCATCGCCTGCCGCATCAGGAAAATACCAAAAACACTGACCAGATTCATAATGATGATAGACCAGGGCGTATTGTAGAAGCCAAGGCGCTTGTTGATCATAAACTGAGGAATCATAACTGCGTGCCAGGGTACCATCATGGTTGCAAGATATACCATAAAAATAGCATTCTTTCCCGGAAAACGCAGCTTGGCAAACGCATAAGCCGCCATGGAACAGGTAATGATCTGTCCTACCGTAACGGTAACCGAGTATGCAAATGTATTTCTGAAATATTTAAAAAAGGGAATCTTTGTCCATACATCTACATAGTTTGCAGTCCGGACAGGATCCGGAATCCAGCGTATCGGATAAAGAAAGATTTCATTATTATTTTTAAAGGACGAAGTGATCATCCATATAAAAGGCACCGTCATACTAAAGGCAACCGCCAGAAGGATGATGATAAGTATTCCATTTGATATTGCATGCGCTTTGTTCTTTTTCATAGTCTCATCCCTCCCTTACTGATAGGTAACCCATTTTTTCTGTCCGATAAATTGTATCACCGTAATGATCAAAATCACGAAGAACAGGAAATATGCCATTGCGGACGCATAACCGAAATGCATATATTTAAATCCTTCCTGGTAAATACGGTAAACCAGGACATTGGTTGCCCGTCCGGGCCCGCCTTCTGTCATGACATTGATCAGGTCAAATACCTGGAAAGAACTGATCGTCATCATAATAACAACCAGGAATGTAGTTGGCGATAATAATGGCAATGTAATCTTAAAGAATTTGGTCACCCCTCTGGCGCCGTCCACATCCGCAGCCTCATACAGCTCTTTTGAAATAGCCTGCAGTCCCGCCAGAAAAATGATCATGTAGTAACCGGCGCTTTTCCAGATCGACACTACGATGATGGCCGGAAGCGCCCATTTGGTAGAAAGCAGCCAATCCGGAGGTGCAGCAATGCCGATTCCCCTTAAGAAATTGTTGATCGGCCCATTGTTAGGATTAAAAAGTAACGACCAAATAATACCCACCGCCACATTAGAAGTAATGTACGGGAAAAAGAATACGGTCTTAAAAAAACTGGATCCTTTCAGCCCTTTATTTACAGCAACTGCAAGCAAAAGTGATAGAACGATCGTTCCCGGTACTGTCGCTAACGCATAGATTAGATTATTTTTCAATGATATGGTAAAATAGCTGTCCTTAAACATAGCGGTATAATTCTGCAAACCGACAAAATCCATGGTCTTAAACCCATCGTAATTTGTCATGGAAATATAAAACCCCATAAAGATTGGAATAATCATAAATACCAGGAACAACGCAGCACTGGGCAAAATAAACAGATATCCTGATATCACTTCACTTTTCCGATATTTAATTTTTGTATTCTTCTTTCTGTCATTGTTCTGCATAGGCTCTTCCCCATAATAGACGGAAAGAGAAGATTGAAACTCTTCTCTTTCCTGCTTTTTATCTTTTCCTTACTCCTGCAAATCCTCTGGCAGCAGATTTACTGCTTGCTCCGAATCTCGTCACACTGAGTCTTCAGATTGCTCATGCACTCGTCGATCGTAGTCTCCCCAAGCAGATATAACTGTGCATGCTCACCAAGAGCTGTCGTAAATTCGCCGTAATTTCCTACATTGGGCTGCTCCTGGATCTTGTCCGCCTCAAACAGGAACTTTGTGGACTCTTTTCCACTGGCCTCTGCAAGGGACACCTTCGCTTCATCGGAAGAATATGCATGGATCATTCCTGTAGAAGAGTAGATTGAAGAACCTTCCTCACCGCAAAGATATGTCAGGAAGTCAAAAGCCTCGTCAGGATACTTGCAGGTACTGGTAACCGCCGCATACTGGAACTGTCCCCAGGAAGTACCGTCAGCCACGCCTTCGGGAACCGGCATGGGCGCTACTTCCCAATTCACATCCGTCTGTCCATTTGCTTCTGCTTCCATCAACATATTTACACACCATTCACCGTTGGGAACCAATGCCACATGGCCGTTCTGGAACTCTGTCATATAATCGTAGGTACCGGAAGAAACTTCAGCAAATGTGTAATGGGAACCGTTGCTCATCAACTCATTCAAAAGTTCTAAAGATGCCTGGATATATTCTGTATTCTCATCATTTGCATATACTCCATGCTGTACGGAATAGAAATGATAAATCCAGTTTACCCAGAAACCGGCTTTCAAAGGTGAACCGTCCGCTGCAGTCTTGCCGGAAAGCGCCTCGGCAAGCTGTGCGGAATAATCAACATACTCTTCCCAAGTCATCTGACCCGGAGCCTCCATACCGGCTTCGCTGATCAGATCTGCGTTATAGAACAACGCCCAACAGGTCGTTCTGGTGGGCAGTGCATAATACTTTCCTTCGTAATCGCTGGTGTCCCACATTTCGCCATAAACTGACGTATCAATATCGCTGCCGGCAAGCTTGTCTGTGATATCCAGCAGCGCGCCTGCCTTCGCATAAGTGGACATCTGTCCGACACCTCGGATATCAACCAGATCGGCGTCCGTTTCGCCGGCAAGCATCACTTTCAGCTTATCGTCATAATCAGATTCGGGAACAACATTCAGTGTAACCTGAACGGCATCCTGTTCCGCATTATAGGCGTCTACAACCTTTCTGATATAATTTTCCTCATCGCTCCATATGTAGAAATTAAGGTTGACTTTATCTCCGCTTGCCTCCGAAGCTTGTCCCTCTGCAGAATCCTGTGCGGTTTCCGCTTCGACCCCGCTTTCTGCATCTGCTGCCGCGTCAGGCGATGCGGTATCACTTCCGGAACTGCCGCAGGCCGTCAGGCCCATAACCATTGCCGCGCCCAGTAACAGCGCGATTGCTCTTTTTTTCATGAATAATACCTCCCTTTCTTTTCCGTATATATGCCATATTTCAGACATACCCCGAAATGTACTATATTTTCAAGGCTACTATAGTATAATTTCAGCATTATGCATAGGAGGATTTTTTATCAACCCCTTGTTCTTAACAATTCCTTACAGTATGTCCGTCCTCGCTTCGTTTTCTTCCGCCCGTCATTGCAAGATATCCCGCCTGTCATTTTCAAAGCGCTTCATAACCTCATCCAGGGAAAGTTCGTCCCTAAAGTACAGATCGGCAAGACTCCTGAACTTCTCAAGCAATGCATCGTAATCATTCCACATAGGCTGCTCCATAACACGCTTTGCCTCAAAAAAGACTTTCGTACTCTCCTCGCCTAACATTTCCTCGTAAATCTCCCGGATCTCCTCATCCGAATAGGCCGGGATGATCGCATCCCTGACATAGATTTCGGCTCCTTGTTTTCCACACAAAAATTCCAAAAAAGCAAAGGCCTCCTCCGGGCAGGCACAAGACGATGTAATTCCCGCAAATTGGTACATGCCCAACGTAGTTCCCGCTTCCACTCCCTGCGGTACAGGAACAGGCGCCACTCCCCACTCCGGTACAGAGATCCCCTCCGCTTCGTCCTCCAGAAGCTGATTCGCCAGCCATTCACCGTTCACCATCATGGCAATATTTCCTTTCTCAAAATCCTGACAGTAATCATTGTCCCTGAGTCTGAACTCTTCATAAGGCATGTGGCTGTCCCGGTACAGACGCTTTATCAATTCCAGACTGTCCCGCGTAGGCTCCATATCATCATCCAACAGATAATAGCCTTTTTGGATCGCGCAAAACTGAGGAATCCACAGGGGAAAATATCCGCCCCAGATCTTCTCATCCTCACTGTCCTTTGTCATAGTGAGCGCCAGTTCCTCATATTCTTCCCAAGTCATCTGCTCCGGATAAGGAACCCCTGCCTGATCAAACAACTCTTTGTTATAATACAATACCCAACATGTACTTCGTGTGGGCAGCGCATAAAATTCATTGTCGATCGTGATCGCGTTATACATATTTCCATAAGCTGTCACATCCAGGTCACTCGCCTTTAAATATTCCCGCAGTCCCAGAAGAAATCCCCTCTGCTGAAACTTGATCACATGACTGTTTCCCCGGAGTCCTACAAGATCTGCCCCCACACTCTCACCATAATTCTCCACCCAATCGTCGTGCTCATCATTCGGAATGACATACAGGCGGACAGCCTCCCGTCCCTGCAGAGCATTCCATGCCTCCACTACCTTACGCACATAGGTTTCCTCATCACTCCAAATATAATAGTCCAATGTGAAGTCTTCATCACAGCCGGCCTCGCTTTTCGCATGCTGCACATATTCTTCCCCAGTACAGCCACATAACAGAAACGACACGCATGTCAACACCATGACAAACGCTCTGCAAACCTGTTTTTTTGGAAAACTCTTTCCCATAACCCTTGACCCGGCCTTTCTTTTTGTGGTATACCAAATGTATGATATACTTTATTGTCGCTTTCATCGTTTTTATTCTGGTTCTGTATTTTCATCGGGACAAACGCGTCTCCGTAAGATATCTGCTGGCTACCGGCATGCTTTACATCCTTGCCATCATCAGCATGATCTTGTACTTGTCCAAAGATACCTTTTATTATAATATTATTAAAAATTATTTTTCCCTTCCGGATTCTGTCTGGAAAGCAATGATGTTTACACCCCTTCCCAAAAGTTGGATCCTACGCGGATTGAACTTTTTTTCTCTGTCGACGATCTGGATGGGTACTCATTTCTCTCTGACCTATTGTTCTTTCGCCGACCGGAAAAGTATTTCCTGGCTTATGAAATTTATCTCTGTCTTCCTGATAACAGAGTTTATTTTCTATGACCCTTTTGCAGGAAAAACTGTTTACCTGCTACTCTATCCCGCTTTCCTGAATACTGCCCAGTATAACGCTCTTTTATCCGTCACTCACAACATAACAGAAATTTTCAATAACGGTATCGTTCTTATCAGCATCCTGAACCTGTTCCTGCAAAACAGGCAGATTTATTCCTTCCCTTATTTTAAATATTTTGCTTTGGGGGAATCGATCAGCTACACACTGCTCATGATCTCCTATCTGGTCCTGTTCTGGCAGCTCCCTGTCCATCCTATCCGGTTCTCCCGGATTTCCGGCTATACGGTTTATACTTCCCTGCCACTTTTTCAGGACTACTTAATTTACCATATTTTCCCCTATTATCTGCTTCTTGCTACTCTGATCATGTGTGTGAGCGTTATCCTGCTCTCCTCATTCTGCCGGAAAGTGAATGACGACAGCTTTTCTCTTTCCGGCAGAATAGATGCCGCCAATACAACCTCCAAGGCTTTCTGCCATTATATGAAAAATGAACTGTTGGCCATTCAGGCGGAAATCAGGCTTCTGGATGTTCCGGAAGAGAACCGCGGGGACTTGACCCATATCAGTGAGCGCTGTCAAAACCTTTATCAGCGGCTGGACGTCATTCACCGCAGTACAAAGGCCTCCACGCTGACCTTGGAGAATGCCGACCTGGAAGCCCTGATCCACCGCATTGTCTCCCGTATGTCTGCGGAACTGACAGATTTCCATGTATCCGTAAATGTTGTAGACAATGTACCGCCGGCCTTCCTGGACGCCGATTACTTCGAGCAGGCCATCCATAACCTGGTAACGAATGCCGTGGATGCCATGTCCGATCTTCCTCCCGAACGGAAGAGTCTGATCTTTACGCTGCGTTCTCTGGATCAGTGGATTGCCCTCTCAATCTCGGATACCGGTCTTGGCATACGGCCGCAGAACCTGTCCCATATTTTTGAACCGTTTTTTACCTCCCACCCCATCGCCGAACACTGGGGAATCGGATTAACGGTTACCCATCAGATCATACAGGCTCACAAAGGGCGTATCAGTGTGGAAAGCAAAGAAGGAAAGGGAACCACCTTCCAGATTCTGCTTCCCGATCTGAGAGATTACGCCAAAACAGAGCCGGAAAGGAAACGAAAATGTCTGATTCACCGATCAAAATCCTAATCGCGGAAGATACGGAACCTCTCCGCAGATTATATAAGAAGATCATCAATGCCGCCCCCGACATGAAGGTCGTAGCCGACACCGATACCGGTAAGGATGCAGTCACCCTTACCCTACAGACACAGCCGGACGTGATTCTCATGGATATCGAAATGGAAACACCGGATGCCGGTCTGCGAGCCGTGGAGAGCATCCTCGGTGCAAAGCAGAATCCTAAGATCATCATTCTAACAGTCTATGAGGAGGATGAATTGATCTTTACGGCGTTTCGTCTCGGTGTGATTGATTACCTGATTAAAAATGCCCCCCCAGGAGATTTTGGAGAGTATCCGCAACGCCTATCTTAACCAAAGTCCACTGCGTCCGGAACTGGCCTCCAAGATTCTCGGCGAATTCAAGCGGGTCAAGACCTACGAGACAAGCTTCCTGTTCGCTGTAGACATCGTATCCTCCCTGACCACCACGGAACTGCAACTTCTGCGTCTTCTGCTTGACGGCAAAAGCCGACGCGAGATCTGCGCTCTGCGCCATGTGGAAATGTCCACCGTGAAGACACAGATCAACCATATCTTAAAGAAATTTGGCAAGAAATCCGTAGAAGAAGTCACTGCGATGATCTCTTCCTTAAATCTGTACGATCTGATCTACAATCGGCGGAATATTTAGTGTACTGACATGTTCATTTTCGTAGAATTATATCATCGAATGATAAGACGAGGAAGGTGGATAAATTTTCATCCACCCTCCCTCTGTGAAACAAAGAATATCTATAGCGCCTTCTCTAAGCGCTTCATCTCGAACGGATCCAGTTCTATTTGTTCCCCTTCAAACAGAAAGTTTTTCGCAGTTCCGTCGTTGTTAAAGACAAAAATAAACTGCCTGCCTTCTTTTTCCCGTGTTGTCACTTCCACACGCTCCGGCAGACTTGTGATGTAAGAGATTCCTGCCTGTTGCAGCGTTCTTTCGGTCAGCCTGCGACAAAGCGCAGGAAGTCCCACGGTTCCAACATAATATACGCTTCCTTTCCCATAAGCGTTCTGTGTGATCGCAGGTCTGCCCGCATAGAAATTCTCTTTATAAACAGCAAGAACCTCCGCACCCTCCGTACGGATCACATCGCACCAGTGCGTACCCATATAGTCTTCCCCATCCATTGTAATCATTATCTTATCTGTCCCTGTCGCATCATATTCTTCTACGAAGCATCCGGTCATATCCACATAACCGGCAGGCAGTGGACTCATGATACAGTTATTATGCTCGTCCTTCACCCCACTGCGGGTTGTCAAAAGCACAATGCCGCCACTGGAGGCAAAGTCATGCAGCTGCCTCACAGCTTTCTGAGACCGGACATACATTGCAGGAGCGACGACAATATCATATCCTTCCAAGTCAGCTTCCTGGCTGATGATGTCCACATTCACACCATAGTGGGAAAAGGCGTCATGAAATGCCTGCAGCTGTTCCATATAATAGAAGCCTGCCGTCTGCAACTGCAGCCGAAATGCGTATTCACTCTCAAAACCGCATAACAGCGCTACTCTGGACCGTACGGCAGTTCCCTCCATGTCCTTCCATGCGTCCACTGTCCGGCATAATTCCTCAAATTCCGCGTATCGCCTGCCTGGTACATTGCTGTGATCGATCAGACCATGCCAGAACATCTCTGCCCCGCCTGTCGCACTGCGAAAACGAAAATGGATCACAGCGTCCGCTCCATGCGCAAATGCCTGAAGCCCATAGCCTTTGATCATTCCCGGTCTGACCGTAGGCGCCATGGGCATCCAGCATCCCGGCGTACCGCTCAGCTGTTCCATGACCCAGAAATTTCTCTGTTTCACGCCACGGATAAAATCCAGATGAAAGGCATGCGAATAGTAACCCTCTTCCGGCAGTCTCGTAACCGGATAATTATCATAAGAGCAAAAGTCCAATTTGGCAAACAGTTTATAGAAATCAGGCATGCTCTCGCAAAACCATGTATTGGTGGTAATCGGTGTATCCG
The DNA here is from genome assembly GCA_910588215.1 of uncultured Lachnospiraceae bacterium. GTDB lineage: Bacteria > Bacillota > Clostridia > Lachnospirales > Lachnospiraceae > UBA3282. The sequence continues at coordinate 20,434 of CAJUQJ010000036.1, read as the reverse complement.
GAAAATATTCCCTGAGAAGTTCTGTCTGAAACTCCACGTAGTCCACTGTGCTCACCGACATGAACCGCTGATAATCAAGCAAATACGCCGGATTATACTGCGTGATCGGAAAGTTCCCCAACGGAGGATGTATCTGTGACCAGGCGGAATAGCTGCCGCTCCATACCTCATTGTGGTACGCCTGATTGACTGCTTCCAAAGTGCCGTACTTGTTTCTCAACCATTCCCGGAATCCTTCCGCGCAGACATCACAGCAGCAAAATCCCGCCTCCACCTCATTATCGATCTGCCACGCTGCAATATTGACCGCATTCTGGTAATGTTCTGCCATTTTACGGACAAATGTTTCTACCAGTTCGCGATATTTCGGTGCATTGTAGCATCTATGCCCCCTGATCGCAGGTTCCTGCTTCCTTCCATCCCTGCCTGTCAACAGCATCTCCGGGTATTTTTCATACGACCATAATGGCGGACAGCTCGTAGGCGTGCACAAAATAACCTCGATGCCCCTCTCGGCAAATAGCGTCACAGCTTCATCCAGCCATGCAAAGTCATAGACACCTTCCTGGGGTTCCATCTTACTCCAGGCAAACTCTGCCATCCGCACCAGCTTGACGCCGCTCTTCTTCATCAGATCCGCGTCTTGTTCCCACAAACTCCTGTCCCAATGTTCCGGATAATAATCCACTCCGATTTTCATATTAGTCCCCCATTCCTGCACAGCCATCTATGCTATTTGAGTATTTGATTTTCCTGATAAGATTAGTGTGTCAAACGCACCTTTTTGACACTCTAATCATAATAAGTATAGCATCAGACAACAAAAGGAGGAAGGTGGATAAATCTTCATCTACCTTCCTCTTGCACTCTCTTCTATCCCTATCGTGATCTTATGCCACAAAATGTCTTTCCATTACTAAGAACCGCTGACTCGCGGCACTCCATAGCCTACCACTCGATCACAGCCGAGGCCCACGTCAGTCCGCCGCCAAACCCGGACAGCGCAATTTTCATGCCCGGTCTTAACAATCCTTTCCAGTTCATCTCATCCAGCAGGATCGGCACGCTGGCCGCCGATATATTCCCACAGTGATCCAGGCTGATAGGAAACTTATCCTCCGCCACTTTAAGCCGCTTTGCCACTGATTGCAGGATTCGTATATTTGCCTGATGCAGTGCAAAAAAGTCAATATCCTCCACCATAAGCCCGGCTGCCCGGATAGTCTTTTGCAGAGAATGAGGGACCGCTGTCACGGCGAACTTATACACCTCCTGCCCGTCCATCTGTACATAGGAAAGCTCTTTCGATGTCTCCACCAGTGGATTGTTATTGGAACGTCCTCTGCAGGCCAGCACGCCGCCTTTTACCCCGTCGGATCCCTGGTCAAAGGCAAGTAATCCCGCCGTTCCCTCTTCCGCGCGCACGACTGCCGCCCCGGCGCCATCTCCGAACAGGACACAGGTGCTTCTGTCATTCCAATCCATGATCTTGGACAGCGTCTCCGCCCCCAGGATCAACGCTGTCTTGTAAGTCCCCATTTGCAAATAAGCGTTCGCAACATTCAGCGCAAACATAAATCCGGCACAGGCCGCATTGATGTCAAAGGCCACCGCGTTTACCGCTCCGATCTGAGCCTGTACTTCACAGGCGCAGGATGGTGTCACATTGTCTGCCGACAGAGTTCCCACGATGATCAGATCGATCTCCGCCGCCGACACGCCTGCATCCTCCATAGCCCGCTTTGCTGCTTTGGCAGACATACCAGCAGTCGTCTCGTCCTTCACCAGATGACGTTCCCGAATGCCCGTGCGGCTGCTGATCCACTCGTCAGAAGTATCCATGATCTTAGCCAGATCATCGTTTGTCACGACAGTCTCCGGCAGACAGCTGCCTGTTCCTATAATTCTTGCTCTCATCTTCTCCCTCACAGTTATCGTTATCGATATTATACATTGCCCTATCAGCTCTGCCAAAGCCTCCGCCTTTGTCTCCGGCAGCCGCCACATGCAAAAAATTCACCCATAGATAAATGCTCAACCTCGAAATTCGTCCATAATATCCTTCACATGCTCCAATTTCGTAGCTCGGTAAGCATTGGCCCCACAGAACAAAAGTCCGTCTTCTATCTTACCTTTTACCGCATTGACCAGCGCATCCGTGATGCAGTAAGGCGTCTCATCCGGCTTGCAAGTACTGATGCACAGATGGCATTTCTCATGCGGGATCCGCCCTTCCTTCGCCTTCTTCATAAAAGGGTTCAGTATCGCTCGTCCGGGCATTCCCACCGGGCTCTGCACAATCACAATATCCTCTTTCTTCGCATCGATGTAACTCTGCTTATAGGCATCCGACGCATCACATTCATAGGTAGTCACGAACCGCGTCGCCACCTGTACGCCGTCCGCACCCATTTCCAGATAATGCTCCATATCCGCCCGGGTGTAGATGCCGCCTGCCATGATCACCGGAATCTCCGTGTCATGCTCCGCTGCCGTCTCACCAACCTTCCGAATAATCTGCCTTACTTCCTCGTCATAATGAAGCGCCTCTATATCGTCAAGCTGTTCTCTCTGAAAACCAAGATGTCCGCCTGCCAACGGTCCCTCGATAATGACTGCATCCGGCAGCCTTGCATACTTTTTCCACCAGTACCGCATGATCACCTGCGCAGACTTTACACTGGATACGATAGGCGCCAGTTTCGTCTTGGCGTTCCCCACCAGCTTCGGCAGCTCCATGGGCAGTCCGGCACCGGAAATGATCAGATCGATGCCTGCCTCCACAGCCGCCTTCACATACGCCTCGTATTTCCTCGTAGCCACCATGATATTGACGCCCAAAATACCGTCTTTCGCGATCAGTCTGGCTTTCTGGATCTCCTTCCCTATGGCCCGCAGGTTAGCGCCGATGGGATCCGTATCGAAATCCGACTCCCTGTATCCGATCTGCGCCGTCGAGATCACACCGATACCACCCTCCGCCGCCACAGCCCCGGCCAGAGATGACAGGCTCACGCCCACTCCCATGCCGCCCTGTATCAAAGGCACTTTTGCTACCAGATTTCCTATTACAAGAGATTTTACAATTCCCATCCGTTTTGCCCTTTTACTTTCTCAGATTATATACCGTTCATATACACTGCACGCAGCGCTCTATACAACTACGCCTCTCCGATCGCAAAGGTCAGCTCCGCCTGAGTAACCAGCTTGCCATCCACATACGCTTTCGCCGCACCCACTCCGATCGGCCCTTTTATCTTAATGATCTCCGTCTCCAGGATCAGTACATCGCCCGGCACCACTTTTCCCTTAAATTTCGCGTTATTGATCGCTGCGAAATAGGCCGTTTTCCCCTTAAATTCCGGCTGACTTAAGATGGCTACCGCCCCTGTCTGGGCCAGCGCTTCCACGATCAACACACCCGGCATTACCGGTTCCTGCGGAAAATGCCCTGCAAAAAAAGGCTCATTATAAGAAACACACTTCTTCGCCACGACCCTTTTTCCCTCTTCCAATTCCTCAATCGTATCGATCAGCATAAAAGGTTGTCTGTGTGGAATAATCTCCATAATCTCTTTCGCTGTCATAAGTGACATGTTATCTCCTCCTTCATGCACGCGCATGGCTTGCTCTCACACTAACCTCCATGATTCCGCTCTGCGGAATCTCAAAATCCAAAGACAAGCAAGCTTGTCTGGGAGAATGCCGTATTTCAGGCATTCTCTTAAACATTTAGCAACTCTTAGGCTGCGTTCTTTGCTGCCTTAGAGTTGGTTAATGTTTTTCTCACACTAACCGTGATACTTCTTCACCAGCAGGCTGGCATTGTGTCCGCCAAATCCCAGCGAATTGGACAGTGCATACTCCACGTCCTCCGTATATGCCTCCTTACAGTAGTTCAGATCCAGTTCCTCGTCCGGCACCTGATAGCCTACCGTTCTGTGGATATAGCCTTCCTCGATCTCCTTCACGCAGGTCACAAACTCGATCGCGCCTGCGGCGCCAAGCAGATGTCCCACCATGGATTTCGTAGAATTGATCTTGATATCCTTGGCATGTTCACCGAACAATAACTTGATCGCTCTCGTCTCGAAAAGGTCATTGTGGTGCGTGCCTGTTCCGTGGGCATTGATATAAGTAACGTCTTCCTTCGCAATACCTGCATCAGCCATCGCATATTCCATAGCTTTCGCTGCCCCAGCGCCGTCCTCTGCCGGCGAAGTGATATGATAAGCATCGGAAGAGCAGCCATAACCGGCAACTTCCGCGTAGATCTTCGCTCCCCTCGCCTTGGCGTGCTCCAATTCCTCCAAGACTACCACTGCCGCACCTTCTCCCATCACGAAGCCGCCTCTTTCCTTGTCAAAAGGGATTGAGCACCGCTCCGGATCCTCGCTGGTAGACAGCGCTGTCAACGCCGAGAAACCGCCCACACCGATCGGACAGATACTACCTTCCGTGCCGCCTGCGACCATAACCTCTGCATCACCGTACTGGATCGCACGAAACGCCTCGCCGATGGAGTTTGTACCCGTAGCACAGGCCGTCACCACATTAATACTTTTGCCTTTTAATCCAAACTGAATCGACACGTTGCCCGCCGCCATATTAGAGATTGTCAGCGGTACGAACAGAGGCTCGATCCTGCCCGGTCCTTTCTCCACCAGTCTGGTATGGGAACGCTCCATCGCCTGCAGCGATCCTGTGCCGGAACCGACAGCTACGCCTACGCGATATGGGTCCTCCTTCGCCATATCCAGTCCCGCATCCTCCAAAGCTTCCTTCGTTGCCGCCACTGCATACTGGGAGAAAAGTTCCATCCTCTTAGCCGCCTTGAAATCCATATAATTCTTTCCCTCAAAGCCCTTGACTTCCGCCGCCAGTTTACACTTAAAGTCTGCGGTGTCAAATCTCGTGATCTTGTCAAACCCAATCTTTCCTTCTTTCACACCGGCCCAAAATTCATCCACACTTAGCCCGATCGGTGTGATCGCGCCCATCCCCGTCACTACTACTCGTCTGCTCATACCTGCCTCCATTTTCCTTCTTTGATTAATTTGTAACTATTCAGCCTTCGGCTTCATAGTTAGTGAATCCGGCCTATTCCAGATTTTCCTTCGGCAAAAAGGCCGGATTCTTCTCAACCTTTATGCGTTCTCACGCCCTTTACAGTAAATGCAAATACCTGGGCTGAACTGTTACATTAATTTCGTTTCTAAACAGTGTCTGCTTTCTCAATAACTATCACTTATACAATAGGATCTCCTGACTACAATTACAACGGCAGGCACCTACATTGCCATCCCGCCATCCACCGAGATGACCTGACCCGTAATGTATGCCGCCTTATCGCTTGCCAGAAAAGCCACCGTCTCCGCAATATCTCTTGGCGTTCCCACCCGTTTCAACGGAATCTGTGCCACCGTCGCTTCTTTCGCCGCATCCGTCATCGCCTGGGTCATGTCCGTATCGATAAAACCCGGCGCCACCGCATTGACCGTGATATTCCGACTGGCCAGCTCCCTTGCCATGGATTTCGTCAGACCGATCACGCCGGCCTTGGACGCCGCATAATTAGCCTGTCCGGCATTACCCAGCACGCCCGTCACCGAAGACAGGTTGATGATGCGGCCCGCCTTCTGTTTGATCATCGGCCGATACATATGCTTGATGGTATTAAAAGTCCCTTTCAGGTTCGTGTCTATGACCGCGTCAAAATCCTGCTCCGTCATCTTGATCACCAGATTATCCTTTGTGATTCCCGCATTATTCACGAGAATATCAATATGCCCGAACTCTGCCATCATATCCGTGATCATCTTGCCACAAGCCTCAAAATCCGCCACACTACACTGCACCGCCACGGCCTTTCTGCCCATCTGCTCAATCTTCGCGGCTACTTTCTCAGCCTTTTCCTTTGAACCGTTATAATTTACGATCACATCCGCGCCGTACTCCGCCAGCGTCAGTGCGATCTCTTCTCCGATTCCTCTGCCCGCACCTGTCACGAGTGCCACTTTTCCTTCTAACATAAATGCCTCCAATCCGTTTTCACCGAAATCCCTATGCCATCAGATCATTCAGCTTCTCCAGGTCTTCCACCTTTTCCACATTTATGACCTTCACGTCCCTGCTGATCTTACGCATAAATCCGGACAGCGTCTTACCCGGCCCGATCTCTACGAAAGTATCTACGCCGTCCGCGATCATCCGCTCTATCGTCTGCTGCCATTTCACGGAAGAAGACACCTGCTTCTCTAAAAGCGACTTCACTTCCGCCCGATCCGTCACATAATCTGCGGTCACATTGGCAATATAAGGGATCTTGATCTCCTCGATCGTAACATGCTCCAACTCCTTCGCCAGCTTCTCCCCGGCACCTGCCAGCATTGGCGAATGAAAGGGTCCACTGACTTTCAAAGGCACGCATCTCTTGGCGCCTGCTGCCGTCAGCTTCTCCACCGCTGCCTGTGCCGCCGCCTCTTCACCGGTGATAACGATCTGCCCCGGACAATTGTAATTCGCGATCGACACACAGCCTTCCGTCTCCTCGCAGATCTTCTCGATCGCCGCCGTGTCTAAGCCTAGCACTGCCACCATAGCGCCGCCGTTCGGCACTGCCTCCTGCATATAAATGCCACGCTTACGCACTACCCTGAATACATCTTCTGCATTCATCACGCCGCTTGCTGCCAGCGCACCGTATTCTCCCAGACTTAAGCCGGCAGTCACATCCGGCTTTAAACCCTTTTCCTCTATTGCTCTTAACATTGCCACTTCTGTGGCCAGCATGGCAATCTGTGTATATTCCGTAATATTGATCTGCTCATTTTCTTCAAAGCAAAGAGCCGCCACGTCCAAACCGCTGGCTTTGCCTGCCAACTCGAACATCTCTCTGCTCACCGGAATCTGCTCGTAGAAATCCTTTCCCATCCCCACATACTGGGCACCCTGCCCCGGAAACATAAATGCTGTTTTTCCCATATTCTCCCTCTTTCTGTACATGTTGGCTGCACAACTTTTATCACCTTACCCGCTGGATACTTTGAATTTCAAAGTATTTGCCTCTAAAAAATCCTCGCCCGGCAGCGACGATTCAGAGAATGCTCCGCATTCTCCTTGAATGGTTTACACTGTCGCAATTTCCTATAAAGTAAAAAAGTGAGCAAGGCGCATTTGAGGGTCCGCCCATGGGCAAACCCTCTCAAATTTGCTCACACTCTTATTTTAATAAGCTTTCTGCCTGTTTCATAATCTCCTGAATCATCTCTGCGCAGGTCATCTCTTCCTTGATCATGCCCGCAATCTGTCCGGCCATCAGCGTACCATTGACAGTATCACCCTCAACCACCGCTTTGCGCAGCGCTCCCAGTGTCAGGTGCTCTAATTCCTCAAAAGGCGCTCCGGCCTTCTCCAATTTCAGGTACTCTCTGGTCATATTATTGCGCAACTGCCGAACCGGATGCCCGTGGCTTGTACCCGTCACTTCCGAATCGATATCCTTAGCCGCCAGAATCTTCTTCTTATAATTCTCATGTACGGTGGACTCCTTGGCTACTACAAACCTTGTTCCCATTTGCACCGCTTCCGCGCCCAGCATCATCGCTGCCGCAAATCCTCTGCCGTCCGCAATGCCGCCTGCTGCGATCACCGGAATCTTAACTACGTCCACCACCTGCGGGACAAGTGTCATCGTCGTAGCCGCACCGATATGCCCGCCGGACTCCGTGCCTTCTGCGATCACCGCATCCACACCGGCACGCTCCATCATTCTGGCCAGCGCCACGCTGGCAACCACCGGAATCACTTTAATACCGGCTTCCTTCCATGAAGCCAGATATTTCCCCGGATTACCTGCCCCGGTAGTAACTATCGGAACACCCTCTTCCACAATGACCCTGGCAATCTCATCCGCTTCCGGATTCATCAACATGACGTTCACACCAAAAGGCTTCTTCGTCAGTTCTTTCGCCTTCTGAATCTGCTCCCTGACAAAAGACGCCGGAGCGCCGCCCGCCCCTATTATTCCGAGTCCGCCTGCCTCCGAGACAGCCGCCGCAAGATGATAATCGGCAACCCACGCCATACCGCCCTGAATAATCGGATATTCGATTCCCAGAAGTTCTGTAATCTTTGTCTTCATGCTTTCGCCTATGCCTCTACGCCTTTGCTCTTCATATATTCAATGACAGCGCCTACTGTCGTAATCTGCTCTAAATCTTCGGAAGGAATCTCAACGCCATACTCTTCTTCAAAAGCCATAACAAGCTCAAATAAATCTAAAGAGTCAGCACCCAAATCATCTTTGAAGGAAGTTTCTTCTGTGATATCAGACCCCTCATAGTTTAACTGCTCCTTAATAATCTCGATAACTCTCTCTAACATTTCTCTGCTCTCCTTTTCGCCGTTGATAAAATAGTTTGACATTCAAAGTATATTCTCTGTTACTATGTTTGTCAACCTTAATTTTACGGGTTTTCTACATTTTGTCAATTCACTTTGATAATAAATGTTGATAAATCTCTCTTTTTGGCACTCTGCGGTCCTTTGCGACCTGCTTCATGGCACTTTTTTCGTCCATACCTGTCTTCGTATAGTACGTCATATGCTCTTCTATGCTCATGCCAAGCCATGATTCCCGCTCTTCCTCTCGCTTCTGCGATAGGCTCTTCCCCTCGATCACCAGCACATACTCACCTCGGGGCTCCTCTCTCTCATACAGAGAAATGGCCTCCTTGATCGTAGTCGGCAGTACCGTCTCGAATTTCTTCGTTAATTCTCTGCAAAGCGTCAGCCGCCGGTCTCCCAGAGTCTTCACCAGCTCCTCCAGCGTCCTGTTCAGGCGGTGAGGCGCCTCATAAAGTATGATCGTCCTGGACTCCGCCTTCAATTCCTCCAGGATCGCCGCCTTCTCCTTCTTGTCTGCAGGAAGAAAAGCCTCGAAACAGAATCTGCGCGTACTAAGCCCCGACAGCGTCAGCGCTGTAATACAGGCCGCTGCCCCCGGCAGAGAGGTCACCGTAATCCCTGCTTCGTGGCATTTTGCTACCAGCACCTCTCCCGGATCCGAGATGCCCGGCGTCCCCGCATCCGTCACAAGCGCCACATTCTTCCCCTGCTGCATCTGCGCCACAAGATAGTCTGCCTTTTCTACTTTATTATATTCATGGTAACTAGTCATAGAAGTCTTTATTGCAAAATGATTGAGCAGCTTAATGCTGTTGCGAGTATCCTCCGCCGCGATCAGATCCACTTCCCGCAGCGTCTCCACCACCCGCGGCGTCATGTCCCCAAGATTCCCAATCGGCGTCGCACATAAATATAACATTCCTGCCATAGCTTTTCCTCCATAACCGTTCTGCAGGCTTTTCATTCTGCCGGCGGCTGCTCTTTTATCTCCTCTTCCACTGCTTCTGGCTGTCCTGTCGCTTCCTGCGGCTCCACGGACTGCTCCTTCGGCTCCTTCTCTTCCGCCGCTTCTGGCTGTCCTGTCGCTTCCGCCTCGCCAGCCTGCTCCTTCGGCTCCTTCTCTTCCGCTGTTTCTGACTGTCCTGTCACTTCCGCCTCGCCAGCCTGCTCCTTCTCCGCCACCTGCCGCTCTGCCTCTTCCTGCCTGGCTCTCTGTTCAGCTTCGTTCTTCTCTGCATCCCACTGCAGTCGCTCCGCCTCGGCTTCCTCCTCCGTCAAAAGAGAATCCCTCTGGTATTTCACCGCCGCATTCCACAGAATCCATTCGTCATATCCCGCGTCGTAAGCTCCCTTGATCTGTGCGCGGATCTGCTGCGGCCCATAACTGATATGCCCCGGCACCCAACTGGCTGTAAAGCTTTGCAGCCAAGCTCTCACCCTCGCTCGATTTTCCTCCGGCAGCGTCACCAACTCTTGCACGGAAGCAGAACAGGCTTCGTTGATCGTCTTATACGGATCCGCATCCGGCACCGCGATCCCATAAGACCCGTTTCGGTAATGAGAGGGATAGACCATCGGACAGATATAATCCAAATGTTCTGCCATCTTCACATAATCCTGACCGACTATCTGCTGATCCGTCTCATTCTCGATCACCGTTCCGAACACATCCGCAGCCACATATACCCCCAGCCGTCTTAATTTCTCATACATATATTCCGTAAATTCGGTAATGATCCCAATCTTGCCAATACGCTCATTCTCCGGGCCGTAATCCACTTCCTCCGTCTTAACATCCGTAGAAAATCGGATATAGTCAAATTGTATCTCATCAAATCCGACCGCAGCCGCCTCCGAAGCAATCTCCACCAAATAATCCCATACGCCTCTTTCATAGGGATTCACCCACGCCAACCCGCTCTTATCCCGGAAAATCTCGCCGTTCTTTGTATGCACAGCCCACTCCGGCATTTTCTCCGCCAAATATGGATCCCGAAATGCCACGATTCTGGCAATCAAATAGATGTCCTTCTCTTTACACTTCTTCACCAGCGCCTCTATATCGGGTATATACCCCACTGCAGCCTCAATCGCCAGTACCTGCTCCGACTGCATCTTGTAAGTAACCTTGCCCTCATCATTCTTAATGTCGATGACCATGGCATTCAACTCCGTCTGATCCACCAACTCGATCAAATCATCCATCCTGGCAATTCCCGCCACCGGTCCGCTGACATAGATACCCTTAACCTTGACCGGCTCCCTGCGCGGCATCTCACTTTCTCCCGGTGCGGTTACTTGCTCCTCCGCCATTTGCGTTTCCGCTCCGGCCTGCGAGAGTAAATTACCACTGACGGCATTCACTCCCCCGCTTCCCGCACCCTTCGGCATTCCCTCCTCTGTCGCTGCTTTCTGCCCCACATTCTTCTCCGCTCCGTCCTCGGTAACTGCTTTCTGCCCTACATCCTTCTCCGCCTTGTCCTCTGCCGTTACTTCCTCACCTGCACTTACATTATCCGACATCACTTCTTCCTGTGCATTACCGCATCCCCAGCATAGACAAACTATCAGCGCCACGAGTAAAATATCACACAAATGTTTCTTGCCACTCCACTTTTTCATAAGACTGCTCTCAATCCGGCCACCCGGGTTTTCTCCTCTGTCTATCTTATTCTCGCAGCATCAGCTCCGAGCTGCCGTCCCCTTCTCTCAATAGCCATATATTTCATATATCTCTTCCATATAAACGCCCGGTTCCCGATACACGATCAGTGGCTTCTCCACCGTCATCCTCGGCTTTCCGCCCCGGTTCGCCTCGATCAGCACCATATTTGGCTCCTTATCCACAAACGGATGCACCAACTGCATCCTCTTGGGCTCCAATTTATATGTCCTCAAAAGCACAATGATCTCCGCCAGCCGAAACGGCCTGTGCACCATATAGAAATTTCCGCCCGGCTTTAACAGCTTCGCCGTCTGCGCGATCACATCCTCCAGTGTACACAGAATCTCATGTCTGGCGATCGCCTTCGCATCCTCCGGATTGGTCAGCCCATGCTGCGCCGTCATATAAGGCGGATTGCACGTGATAACGTCAAAAGAAGCAGCGTCAAACAGACTCCCTGCCTCTTTAATGTCCCCCGTCACTATAGAAATCTTTGTTTCCAAGCCATTCAGACGCACACTGCGCCACGCCATATCCGCACTGTCTTCCTGAATCTCCAACCCCGTCAAATGCGACGCTCCGGTCTTGGCCGAAAGCAATATTGGAATAATACCTGTTCCCGTCCCCAGATCCAAAACCCTGGCGCCATCCTTCACCCTGGCAAATCCGGACAGCAGCACTGCATCCATGCCAAAGCAGAAACGACGGGTATCCTGAATGATATGATACCCGTTGCGTTCCAGATCGTCTATTCTTTCATTTTCTTTCAGAAAAACTCTATTCTCCGATTCCATACTCATTTCCTGCTATTTCCGGCACGGCAAAGAAAGCGCTCGGTCAATATCAATTATCATCCAGCTTCGATTTCGAAGAATCCTGCTTCTCCAGCTTCTCCAATTCTTTTAACTCTGCCTCATTGACATCCATCTTGCGGTTCTTGCCATGTCTTCTCTTGAAGCGGAGCTGATCCACTCGATACTCCTGAATCTCCTTCTCATCATCCACATTCACAATAACCTTTACAAGCTGACGAAGCACATTCACACTGTGCACCTCTCCCTTGTGCCCGTCATCCGTGGTCACGAAGTCCCCCACGTTCGGAAGTCTCCTGTTCAACTCCTCGTAAGTCTCTTCTTCATTTTTCAGGCAGCACATCAATCTGCCGCAAACACCCGATATCTTCGTGGGATTCAAAGACAGATTCTGTTCCTTCGCCATCTTAATGGAAACCGGTGCGAATTCCGACAAATGCGTATGGCAGCACAGCGGTCTGCCGCAAATACCGATACCGCCCAGGATCTTCGTCTCATCTCTGACACCGATCTGCCGCAACTCAATCCTTGTCTTGAACACAGACGCCAGATCTTTCACCAGCTCACGGAAATCTATTCGCCCGTCCGCTGTAAAATAGAACAGCACCTTATTATTATCGAACGTATACTCCGCATCGATCAGCTTCATCTGGAGATTATGCTTTCTGATCTTCTCCATGCAGATCTTAAACGCCTCTTTCTCTTTGAGCTTATTACCGGCCTCCTGCTCATCATCCTTCGGTGTCGCCACCCGCAGAACGGCCTTCAACGGCTGGACTACCTTATCCTCCGGTTCCTCTTTCGGATCCCCTACGACAGTACCATACTCAATCCCGCGGGCCGTCTCCACGATCACATGATCGTTCCTTTTAATATTTAACTTGCCCGGGTCAAAATAATATACTTTACCTGCAGTGCGAAACCGCACGCCTATCACTCGTATCATGATCTATCAACCTCCATATTCCCTATATATCTCCGCTCTAATTTTCCTTGATCGCCAAGAACAGCAGTTCCATCGTCAGATCAAAATTAACGTTGGCTTCCAGTCTTTTCTTCGCACTCTGCAACGCATTTACAATCTGCTCTATCCCCTCATACGTACTTCTGTCCGACATTCTCATGATCTGCTGAATATCTTCTTTGAATACCAGACTGTTCACATCTTTCGTCGCCTTGAACAGCAGTACATCCCGGTACCAAGCCATCAGAATATCCAGATAATCATTAACATCAAATTTATACTCGGAAATCTTCTTGATCGCTTTAACGATCTCACTTATCTCCATATCATTGATGTTCTTCACCAGCGTGATCGCTTCATCTTTGACTTTCTCAAATTCTTCACTACTGGCAAGCATTTTAGCCTTGCCGATATTCCCTCTGGCAAAAGCCACGCTGATATTTGCCTTATAATCCGGCACTGCCAATTGCTCCATCAGATATTTCTTGACCAGCCTGTCCGAAACCGGCTTCATGTTCAACACAACACAGCGGCTCAGGACAGTAGGAAGCATCGCCTCTACATTCGTTGTCAAGATCAGGATCACCGCATACTCCGGCGGCTCCTCCAAAGTCTTTAACAGCGCATTCTGTGCCTGCGGTGTCATTTTCTCCCCTTCGTTGATAATATAAATCTTGCGCGGACTGCTGTACGGTTTGATGGCAATATCGCCATTGATCTGTACTCTGATGTCCTCCACTCCTATTGTATTAGGCTTCTCATGACTGATATATATAATATCCGGCTGATTATTCCCCAAAGCCTGTTTACAGGAATGACACTCCCCGCAGGGCTCTGTCTCTCCCTTCTCACATTGCAGTGTCATCGCAAAAACCCGGGCAATAAACTCCTTACCGGCATTCCTTTCGCCGTTGATGATATATGCGTGTGAAACCTTATTTGTCGCTATCGCATTCTGTAAATGCTCTTTCAGCTGTTCTTGTCCTACAATATCCGTAAATCTTGCCATTTATCAACCCCACCCGTCTTCTGTCTCTTCTATGCCATAGTGACTTTACGTAAAAATGTCCAACAGCAGTCCTCTTATCTCCCCAATCTTACTAAGAATTGCCAGATTATCCTGCTCATCCTTTACCAATTCCTGCGCAAGCTGATCCAGATTTTCATCGATCAGCCGAATAATACCGTACACTCTGTGCCGCCCTTTCCTGTCCAGAAAGTTCTCTCTGGAAAAAGCATGGGAACGGTTAACTACTTCGTTCAAAAAATCCTTGATCAGCGCACGATACCGTTTCATATCTTTGATATCCCGATGTTTGGAGAGCTTTTCACCCTGCCTGGTGATCTCCTCCATCATATTCGCCAGAGCATTCTGCAGTTCCTGCTCCTCTATCCTGCTGACAAGCGTGAACTTGAATGTGCCGTCTGTCTCCTGTGCCTGTACTGTCTGCTCCACCGGTGCCGCCTGCTGCACACCGCTTACCTTAATATCCATGCCTGTCACCTCCTCCTTATCTTATGCCGATGCTAAAACAAACGCGATCACAAGTTCTCCTCCAGACAGATCATGATTTCCTCCAGGCAATTGTCCAGTTCATCATTATGAAATCTTCTCTCGATTCCCGCTTCCCGGATCTTCTCCTCCGAAAAATCCTCCGCATCCGCCAGAAAGCGCCTGCACATCTCCTCGTATTTGGGTTGATCCTGTGCCTTCTCCCGATCCAACGCCCGCTGAAGTCTCACCCCGTCATCCAGTTCGATCAAAACCGGCAGTACCTTGTGTTGGCCGTAAAATTTCCGAATCTGTCCATACCCCTCCAGCGTGATGATCATCAGATAGGAATGTCTCTCCAGATCGATGCTGTCATCTCTCACTGTAAAATAGCGCCACAATCCCAATCTTGTATGATAGGCCCTTGCTTCGATCACATCACCCTTGCAAAGCAGCTCCTGAAAACCGTCCTCATCCGTAAAATGATACTCAATTCCGTCTCTCTCCCCTGCTCTGATCGGCCTGGTAGTGTAGGGAACAATATGCTGCAGTGCCACTTTCTCCTGTGCCAGCAATTTTTTATAGATTGTATCCTTTCCCGATGAGCTCTTGCCCATCAGGCACACGATTTTTCCCATATTTCAAAATACCTTTTATCGATAACTGTCTCTTCTTTTATAATGCCACATTTTCGCCGCGATTTCAAATATTACATTTACATTTTATTCCCGCGAGCAACGAGCCGAGTGGTTATAACTTAACTGTAACCCCTGAACCTGCAATCCCATGCTTTGGTACTTTCGGATCAGCTCAGGCAGCTCATCGCTTATGATCTCTCCCGGCACTACAAGCGGAATACCCGGAGGATATAGATTGATAAACTCCGCCGCCACTTTTCCTGTACATTCTGCAAGCGGCACTTGCATCCGCTCTCCCAGATATGCCTGCGCCGCTGTCATACTGCCTTTGTTATGGGCTGTAGGGCCTCCTTCGGATCTGCCCGTTTTCTCGCGTTCCCTGTCCATTCCGGCAGTGATGCTTACGAAACTGTCCGTTTCTGCGTCTCTTTCTTCATCCGGCGTTCTTTCAGGGATGGCAATGTTCCCTGTCTCTATCCTATCATCAATCTGCCGTAGCGCATCAGCCAATCTCTGCCAGCCTTCCTGCGTATCCATTATCGTCATGATGGCCAGCACATATTTCTCTGCCGCCATCTCCATCTGCAGATGATATTCCTCTCTAAGCAGGTCGTATAACTGCCGGCCATGCAGACTGCCGTCCCAGGTATAGAGCAGAATTTTGCCGATATCCCAGGCGGCAATATGATACTTTCTTTCTATAGAGCTGCTTCGCTCCTGTCTGCCCGATAGAGTCGAAGCACTTTCTTCATCCTTCCTGGTTTTTTCATGCGGTATACGGCCGATCCGTATATGTTTGCATTTGTCCAATTTTTTACAAAAAATGTCATACTCCTGCCGCATAAACATGCATCGCTCTGCACCATGCGACTCCACATAACGGATACAAGTATCCATACTCGCCATCAGTACGTAGGACGGACTGCTTGTTTGCAGCATTCTAAGATACTTGTGCAGCCTGTCACGATCGACTCTTGTTCCCTGCACATGCAAAAGCGCCGTCTGCGTCATGGCCGGCAATGTTTTGTGCAGGCTGTGAATCACCAGATCCGCCCCACAAGAAACGGCACCAGGCGGCTGCTTGCCGTCAAGCCCCAGATGCGCCCCATGAGCTGCATCCACGATCAGAATCTTATTCTGCCCGTGTACCACGTCTGCAACCGCACGTACATCGGAAAGGATGCCCTCGTAAGTAGGCGAAGTGATCACCACCGCCTTGCAGTCTGTATGCTGTCTCAGAAGATATGCAATCTCTTCCGCATTCACACCACCGCATATGCCGTACTCTTCTATCACAGCCGGATGATAGTACTGCAGTTCCAGTTCCTGTAAGATAGCAGCATGATAGACCGACTTGTGGCAGTTGCGGGCGACCAGGATTTCCTCCCCCCGCTCCGCAACCGTCATGATAGAAGCCAGTATACCGCACGTGCTCCCGTTGACCAGATAGAAGGTTTCCGTCTCACTCCCGCCATACAGTCTATTTGCGCGCTCCTGCGCCTCCTTTAGTATCCCTTGCGCAAGATGTAGGTCATCGAAACCATCAATCTCCGTAATGTCAATCTCGTAATACCGTGCCATCGGTCCTGCTTCCCCATTCCGCTTATGCCCCGGCATATGATACGGATAGTGATCGCCTGCACAGTATCTGGTCAATTCTGTATACAAATCGTTGTATCCTGCATCCTGTCCTTGTCTGTCTTTGTTTTCCTGCATCTTATTCCCGCTTATCTTCTGTCATAGCCTCCTCAGGATGCCTGTGCTCCATGCCCTTTGTGCAGCCCGATCGTCTCCATCAACGAACAGTATTTATCCGCCGTGGTAACTACCCACGCTTCCCTGCACGTAGGGGGCACCACCGATAAAGGCCACATATGTTTTCTGATGATTTCCCTTTGTACATCATTCAGTTCATATTCTTTCTCCGCATTCCGCAGCGCGATTCCCGGATGCCAAAACCCATGCAGCCGCTTCCTCTCCGAAAGATGCTCCTTATCATGCCAATCGTAGAGGAAATAATCATGCAAAAGCGCACCTCTGATCAGATCATGCTTATTACATCCGATCCGCAGCTTTCTGTTGATCAGAAGACTGTAGCGGGCCACATTTATGACATGACTGTGTACCGTCATATTGCCGTGTTGGATATGCCTGCGTGTTCCTTTAAAATTCTCTGAGCTGAGGATATCTGCTCCATGCTCTTTTAACAATGCCCGAATACGCTTATGTCTCTCATAAAGCTCTTGAATCCGCTCTCTTCTTCTCTGCCTGTGCTTCTTAAGAATATTCATACCCAATGCCTCTCCTCCTTGTATACTTTCGCGCCGCATATTTCTTTATGGCAAAGACTCCTCCAGCAATATATGCAGTTGCCGTGCCCTATGTGCCCACGTATGGCCGGCTTTCGCCATTTGATATCCCGCATCAGCGATCTGCTGCATACGCTCCGGCTCCGCAAGCAGTTTTCCTGCGATCTCCGGCAGGCGCCTTAACTCCTTTAATGAATAAATACCACAATCAACGCCGTCATGCAAGACCTCATCCAAATATATGCTGCTATCTGTAAGACAAACGGCACCATTCAACATGGAATTAAATATCCGGTCATGTGCGCCATCCTTGAACCACGGCATCACATTCAGCGATATCTTTGCCTGACATAGCTTCTTTAAACAGCCTGCAGAATCCAGATTACTCATCGGGAACAGATTCTCCGTATGCCTGCAGGGCAAAGCCTCCCATCCGTCTCCAAAAACATGCACCCTGATACCCGCATCTACCAATTCCTGCACTGCTCTTCCCCGCAAGCTATAGCGCACATACAGGTCAATAAAGGTCAACGCCGCCATCGTTTTCTTCAGCTCTTCTTCCGGCACTTCTCCCAATTCCTCAAGCAAATGCTCCTCAGCCACTTCCTCCACAGTCTTATGGGGATTCGACATCAGGTCATCGATCATTCCATAGTAAAATGCCGTGTACTCATCATCGATCCTGGTAATAAACCGCTCAAATGTCTGCGGTACGCAATAGTTTCCCACCATCATTACGTCATATTTCCTATATGCGATGGGCACATTTGACTTGTTCGGATACAGCTGCGTGCCGGCCAGCGGCAGGAACGGCCCCCTCTTGATATCCGGGAAAAACCGCTTCATATATTTCTCATGATTCCGATCTATACTAATATGATGATAGTTACCCGGAACCTTCTCCAAAAAGTGATGATAATACATCGGATGATCCACAACTATATTGTAACTCGGTATGTCAAGTGCATCCCACATCATCCTGTTGTTTTCATCCAGGAAAAATTCTTCCCCGCTCATTCCATGAAAATTAAAATTGATCAGCACTGTATTTCCTTTTTCAAAAAAGCGAAAAAACCGTTCCGTGCTGCTCCATGGTCTGCTCAGATCATAAAGAAAGACTTCATGACCCAGTTCCTGCATTGCTTCTGCGATCTGCCTGGAGAAATATCCCTGTGTCTCTATATCACCCTCAAAAAACATAATTTTTTTCATAACTGACCCCCATGATTCCATTTTGCAGAATCTCAATATCTGCTTCGGCACAAACATCGCATATTTTTATAGCAATCACTTATTTTCTCCAAGCTCCCGATGATCCCGATATACAAGCGCCGTTACGACAAAGCTGGCCACAAATGCGACCACTCCGACTATGACCGCCTTCATCAGATTCGCCGGCTCATCTGCACTATAAAACATCAGCATAGACGGAATACTGGGGAAGGTAAAAATATAACAGTGTATCGTCAAAATTCCCTGCACGATCCCTGCTGCAATACAACCGACAATATTCCCGATCATTGGTGTTTTCTCCTTAAAGCACACCCCAAAAATAGAAGGTTCCGTAATCCCCGGAATTAATGCCGTTATCATGGCGCTGAGCGCCATTGTCTTCTTTTCTTTCTGCTTGGCCTTCAGAAAAACTCCCAGATCACAGCCTCCAAACGACATATTGGAAATGAACATCCCCACCATGATGCCATAGTCTACACCAGTCAATCCAATCTGAGTGATCGCCAGTGTCATAAATATCCAGTGCATTCCGGTAGACACCAGCAGAAACGTTAGTCCCGCAAAAATCCCCCACGCCAGGTTTGGCGCTTCCGCCTGCATCGTATTAAGCGTCTCCGCCAACAAACGGCTGATCAGGCTGACAGTCGGTTCGATTACAAGTATTCCCAACAGAGACGTAATAAAGATTGAACAGGCCGCAAGAAGATAAGGCTGCAAGCTCTCCTTGATCAATTTCTTTAACCACTTTACTATGTGGGACATGCAATATATCAGTAAGATAATAGGGATCACACTGTAGGCATAGGTTGCAGGCACTACCGGAATAGTCAGGAATGTTATCTTCTCACCGCTCTCCATCAATGCAGTAAAATCCGGCAGCAACATCACGCACACACTAGTAATGGCAATCAAAGGATCCGTATTAAAATGTTTCGCTGCTGAACTGGCAACAAGAACCGGAATAAAATAGAACGGTGCCGTGGCGATTGCAGAGAGGATACTCTCCGTGGTGCCAGATATGACAGAAAGCGCTGTGAGAAGCAGTACTACCATTTTGAGGATACCACCCGCCAGAACAATGGGGATTACAGGTGCCATGCACTCACTAATATGATCAAATAACATTAAGCATTGCCTTTTTATTCTATTCATTCTTTTCTCCATGATTCCGCTCCGCAAAATCTCAACCCCATAGACAAGCAAACTTCTTCGGGAGAATGCCACATTTCAGGCATTCTCTGGTGTGAGATTGATTTGCTTAGCAAATCTAGAACTTCTTCGCGATGCACCCTTTGCCGCAAGCATGACTTGCGCTGCAAGTCTAGAAGTTCTTCTCACACTAATACCCCTGCATATCGCAAGCTTGCTTGCGATTCTGCTTAAATAGAAAATTGAAAAATCTTTGATTTTTCAATCTATGCACACATAATAGTACCACACTCTACTACAAATTCCCATAGTAAACTTACATCATGCTCAGCCTGCCGCCGTCCGGGTCACATGGCCATCCATACTGTGAAAGTCGATCCCTCCGAGCCTTTGGCTCTTCCGGGACCGCCGCCGTCCGGGACTTTTACAGTAAAATTTAAGCCTCTGAAAAGTCACTGGCGATTACTTTTCAAAGACTATCCTAAATATAATGTAGTGAACCACTGGGAATGTCAAACTGGCGTCGAATCCCCACTTACTCTTTGCTAGATTCTAGTGAACCACTGGGGATGTCAAACGGGGTTCGAATCCCCTAGTCACTCTTTGCTAAATTCTAGTGAACCACTGGGGATTCGAACCCCAGACAACTTGATTAAAAGTCAAGTGCTCTACCACCTGAGCTAGTGGTCCATGATAAATAATAATAGAAAAATGCCCAGAACCGGAATCGAACCAGTGACACGAGGATTTTCAGTCCTCTGCT
>CAJUQJ010000035.1 GCA_910588215.1 uncultured Lachnospiraceae bacterium | reverse complement strand
AGCTACCGTATATGGCTCCTGCAAGAGCCGGAAACAGAAATTTGTTATGTCGTTTACTATAAATACACAGTAATCGTTAAGAGCGGAAATCTTATAATAAGATGTATCCTGTTTTTATTATGCATTATTAGCAGACCGAGCAAGATATTTCAAGAAAGATGGGGAAGGACGAAAAATTATGAGTAAAATCATGGAGCAACTTTTAAATGAAGAAAAAATTGAAGCAGCAAAATGTATGCTGGAAAGAGGAAAAATGACAAAAGAGGAAATTGCAAAGGATTTAGATTTGCATTGAGTATAGTGGAAAGACTTGAGAATGATTTACAACTGGCATAATGAATTTTGCGGCGGATTGTGAAAGCAGGAACTCATGAAACGGAGAAATCCGGAATATCTACCAGAGAGAGGGAATGTTCCTGCCAGTCCAGGAGAAAGGCAGGGAGATGAATCCACTGGCGGCTGGTGGAAAGACTGGCAGAGTCGCCAGCAATGAGATGTGTACGTTTTTGATATTGAATAGTTCTTCCCTGCAGTTGATACCTGTAAATATGATCGCCTATGAGTGATTTATAATAGGACTAAATAAAGAACCTTTAACTACGAGGGCTATATTTAGTCCTATTTTTATGCGTGTATTAACGAAAGTGGATGCTATGCGCATAAGCAGCCATTTGGCGAATGCCGCATGAATAGGGTGGATTTTCTACCCAACACATCTGCAGATTATCATACCAGAACAGCGTAACGTTACAATACCAATCTTAACACAAATGTGCCGATTTTGAAAAAGGGAGCATAAAGCCCAAATGCCTGAAAGAAGGCTGGATCACCAGCGGCAGTGCGAGAGTGGTGCGTATGGCGTTCAACCTTTTTTGTAATGGTACACCCAGTATCCGTGGCCTTGAGGGAAAAGCTAAGCTGGAAGAGTGCCAGCATTATACAGTGGAAAACCTGTTCTGCTGTGAGTACGCAGTATATTTTGGGGAAGCGGTCAAAGTACGTTATCTAGTACTCCGTACTGAAAACCCTTGTGCAAATATTTCGGTCTATTTTCCCGATTGCACAAGCCCAGAATACTCAACGTAGCCCGCTACGCCTCCGTTTCTGAACTTGTACACTCGAAAAAATATCCTCGAAAATTTGCACAGGAACTTCAAGTACGGAGTACTAGAATACTGCTTTCCGATAGATTTATCTGCATTTGGAATGTGAAACCAGACAATGAAGTTCAAGCATTATGGAGAAGTAGGCGCAGAAGGAGGATATTTGATATGCAGTCAAGAAAATTAAAGATTTACAGCGGGAGTGGGAAAAATTATACGCACCATCCGCAGATTATCATACAGGGTAAATGGCTCAGGCCATTGGGATTTTTTGTAGGCGATAAAGTAACGGTCACACAGGAAGGGAAGAGGCTTATTGTGGAAAAATGTGAGGACGGGCATGACGAGGAGGAAGAGGCTGCCATGGCGGCGGAGCCTGCCCCAAGATACAATGGACCGTTAGGGAGGTGCATGAGATGGAGTTAAAGACTTAAGGGGTCTGCATGTTGACCGTAAGGACAGCGAGCAGCTTTTTTCTGACAGATTATTTATGGCAGGGATAGAGACAAAATAGACAGAAACTTTACGAATCATTTGTGGAAATATACCAAATCTTCTGTAAAGTTTTTTTATTGAACAAATAATGGTTGACAATATGAGGCGATGGTGAGATGATAATTCCAACACTTATTTAAATACTTAGAATAAGTAAAATAAAAATGAGGGAGGCTTACAATGAAAGCAAAAAAAATGAGTGCATTGGTTCTTAGCATGCTGATGACTGTCTCATCATTATTGTCAGGGTGCGGAACAGAGAGCGGTGAAACAGCGAATGTATCGGAGGAGGTCAATTCAGGAGAAGCCGGACCGGAGGCGGAAGAGGGAAGTACAAAAGAATATTCCATGTATATTGGAGATGCATGGATGTCAACGCTATTTGATTCCAGTAATAAGGATATGGTTCTGACCGAGTTGGAGAAGAGAACAAATACTCAAATTAGTATGGAACTGGTAAAGTCAAGTGATGTTAGCTCAGAAATTAACGTAATGCTGGCTTCAGGGGATTTGCCGGATATAATTTTTGCCAGCGGTGAAACGCGTTCTCAAATGATACGAGATGGGTATGTGATTCCGTTAAATGATTTGATTGAAGAACATGCTCCGAATATGAAGAAGAATCTTAGTTCGGTATTTCCTGAATGGGAAGAGAGAGATGGAACTATATATGGATTAGGAAGCTTTGTCTGGAACGATCCAAGATATGCATTAAATCTAACGGTAAATACGGTACAGATTCGGTATGACATTTTAAAAGAACTGGGATATGAGAAGCTGAGCAGGGAAAATCCCATGGATTCTTTTATTACCGTTGAAGAATATCTGAATTTACTTGATCAGGTAAAGGAAAAATATCCGGATATGTATCCAGCATTATTCGATACGGAAAAGGCGATCGAAGTTCTTTTCAAAGCGAAAGGACTGCAATGTGTTTTATTGCCGGACAGTACCTACAGTGTCTATGAGGATGGGAAAGCCGTAAGTATTTTCAGCAGTAAATATATGCCTGAGGTAATACAATTTTTGAATGATTTCTGTACAGACGGATATGCACCGGACGGCGTGACTTCTTATACGGAAGAAGAAAATCAGGCAATGATCGCTCAAGGAGAAGTGTTTAGCACACTAGGCTCTGTAAAAGGACTCGATGCGGCAAATGCGGCATTGAGCGCTGAGAACGAAGAATCCAGATTTGTTTATTTCTATCTTGTTGAATCTCAGGATATCCAGAATGTGTTGATTAATGGTTATGCAACGGCGGAAGGACCAAATCTCATGATCTCTAAGAATTGTGAGGATCCGGAAGGCGTCATCGAGTTCCTTGATTATTGCGCCTCGGAAGAGGGGAGTACACTGGTATGCGCAGGTATAGCGGGTGAAACCTATACGGTGGAGGAAGACGGAACCAAGGTTCCTACAGAGGAAATCGCAAACGGGTATGCAATGTGGGATCTGAATATGATCAAGAAGTACGGAATTGGAAACTGGCTGAATACATTACCGGCTATGGAAGGGCTTGATGCGAGTGGAAACGCTTATGATATCAACGCACAGGCAGCGTTTACCAGCGATCCGTGGGTTATGTACAATAACAAGGACTGGGAGCATTTTGCATTTCCGAGAACGATCAACGCCAATGCCAAAATTGATTCTATCTCTCAATCGGAAGCCCACGAGGCATTATCAAAGATTTCCACTTATGCATTTGACAGAATTGCGAAAGCAGTCGCGGCATCAGACAGTGGAAAATGTATGGAAGAGTGGGAAACCTGTATCTCACAAATGCGGGATGACGGGCTGGAAGCATTAGATCAAGCCATGGCCGACAATTGGGCTGCTCTGGCAGAAGCTTATGGCAAGAACCAGGAAAAAATATTTACGACTCCAGCGGAAGGACAGTAAAAGCCAATGCCTTTCTTACAGGACTGTGTGGAGGAACTGACAGATGAAGAAAACATGGATGAAATTTAAAAGGCAGTACAGGCTGCAGATTATTATGATCATAATGACCGTGTGGGCGCTGCTGATATGTTATATCCCGATTATGGGTAATGTGATAGCATTTCAGGATTACAGCATCGGAAAGGGATTCCTGCACAGTCCTTGGGTAGGGCTTAGGCATTTTAAGAGTTTCTTTACAAACCGCTATACGCTGCAATTGATTAGAAATACATTGGCAATGAGTGTTATGAGTCTGATTTTCGGAACGATTTTTGCGATAAGTCTGGCATTGATTATCAATGAGATCAGAAGCGGACTGCTGAAGAAGACAGTACAGACGATTTCTTATCTGCCGCATTTTCTGTCTATGGGAATCTGTGCCAATCTTTTTATTCAGATTTTAGGAAGACGCGGACTGATCAATGGATTTTTGCAGGAAATTCATTTGCTTGACCGGCCATTTCCGTTCTTGGAAACGGAACAATTATTCTGGATCATTATGACGATTCTGATTGTATGGAAAGAAGTAGGGTGGAATGCGATCATTTATCTGGCAGCAATCGCAGGAATCTCAGAAGAGGTTTATGAAGCGGCAAAGATGGATGGTGCCGGAAGACTGCAGTGTATTTTCCATGTGACATTGCCAGGGATTGCTCCAACCGTGATCATTCTGGCAATTATGGATATCGCTAAGATATTTAACGGTGGATTCGAACAGCAGCTGCTGATGTTTAATCCTAATGTTATGGATTATGCAGAGGTCATCAATACCTATGTATATAAACGTGGAATGGGGGCGGCAGAATTTTCTTATGCCACGGCAGTGGGCGTATTTCAGTCAGTAATCAGTATTCTGCTGCTGGTGATCGTGAATAGGATTGCCAGGAAATTTTCGGAGGTATCACTATGGTAAACGGAAAATCAATGAGAAGAAAAATTACGGCATTTGATGCTTTCATATATTTCATTGCAGTCGTGTTTACAGCGATTGTTATTTTTCCATTTATTCATCTGATTGCATTATCATTTAACGATGGGATGGATGCGATGAAGGGAGGAATTGGATTCTGGCCTCGTAAATTCACATTGGAAAATTATAAGATCATTTTGCAGGAAAGCAGTCTTTTTCGGGCGACAATAGTGTCCGTGGCAAGGACAGTAATCGGTACGCTGGTTCCTCTGATTGCTACCGGACTGGTTGCATTCTGTCTGACAAGGTCGGATTTGGTTGGAAGACGTTTCTATCATATTGTGTTCATTCTGCCAATGTATATCAGCGCCGGCCTGATTCCGACATTTTTGACGTACAAGGCAATGGGATTAACCAATAACTTTATGGTTTATATTGTCCCGAATCTGGTATGGGCTTATAACATCATTATTATCCGCACCTTTTTTGACGGGCTGCCCAGATCGCTGGAAGAGTCGGCAATTATAGATGGGGCAAATGAACTTCAGGTTTTCTTTAGAATATTTATCCCGCTATCTATGCCTGTCATTGTAACTGTGGGGCTGTTTAATGCAGTATGGCAATGGAACAGTTGGTTTGACACGGTTATGTATATAAGGGGAAATGAACTGGATACATTATCCAGCCTTCTGGCACATATGTTGATGGAACAACAGACTAATTTTATTAATGACATGAAGCTGGCAAAACGTGCGGTGTCTTTGACACCGGAAGTATTAAAAGCAGCAATGACGATCGTTACGGCTCTGCCCATTATGCTTGTTTATCCTTTCTTACAGAAATATTTTGTAAAAGGCGTTATGGTTGGAGCGGTGAAAGGATGAGAAGGCAATGGAAGGAAAAAATAAGGCGGGAATGATGAAGGAACTGGCAGCAGCCGTCCGGAATCATCAAAGAGATAAAGAATGTCTTCTCGGATTTGACGGATATATCGATGAACTTTATTCCGTGGTGAAGAGACGTCAAAGTGAAGACGAATATGACAGATACGAGAAAATAGCGGATTTCGGTAAGCGAATTATGGATGCCGCCGGAAAAAGTGCGGATATAGAAATTAGTTCGTCGAAGATGCAGATTGGAGGAAATGCACCGATTCTGGCCAATGCTCTGGCTGCATTGGGATATCAGACAGTATGTATCGGTCAAATGGATGTTGACAGTGGTGATAATCCATTTTTACGAATGCATCCATTATGTAGAAGGATCAGCATCGGTGAGGCCAGCAGGACGATAGCACTGGAGTTTTGTGATGGAAAGATTATGCTGGGAGATCTTAGGGGGAATGGAAGCGGCTGGCATAAAATCTGTGCAAAAACCGGATTGGAACATTTATTTCGGATGGTAGAACAAAGTGAACTGGTGGGGATTGTAAACTGGGGCGGCATGTATCGGATGAATGAAATCCTGGATGGTTTATTCAGGGAGTGCATTCTTCGGATTGAGGAAGGAGCCAGATGTGAAAAGCATATTTTTATTGACCTGGCAGATCCTTCTTCGCGTTCGGAAGCAGATATGGAACGACTATTTGAACTATTGTCGATGATGGCCGGAGCGGTTAAAGTTACGCTTGGAATGAATGAAAATGAAGCCAGCAAAATAGGAAGCAGATTCCAGGAAGATCCGGTTGGAATGAGACAGATAGGACAGATAATCAGAGAAAAACTTTCGTTATATCAATTGGTTATTCATACAAACCGGAAAGCATTCGGTTTTCGGGAGAATATGATTGAAGAGTATGAGGGAATGCATGTAGAAAAACCATTGTATACTACCGGAGCGGGAGATCACTTCAATGCAGGTTTCTGTATGGGGATGATGGAAAACAGAAGCCTCTATGAGAATTTGATCTTAGGACAGGCAATGGCATCTTACTACATTGCACATGGAAAGACGGCTGATCAATATGAATTGGCTGATACGATTGCAGCGTATGGCGAGAAGATGCAGACAGCAGATGCATAAGCAGAATCCATATACGGTAGTTTCTGCAAGGCCGAAAATGAAATTTCTAATGTCGTTAATTATAAGTGGATGTGAGCAGAATGAGTTGGTTTTCATGGCACTTTGCTCTTTAAGCGAAATAGAAGAAATGAATATGAAAATGGAGAAAATAGAAAATGGAGAAGAATTTCTATCTGGAAGATATTTTGTCACAGGGAGTGGAACTTCGGGCCTCTTTATCCTTTAACAGAAGTGACCGCATGATGGAGCAGTTCAGGATTTTGTCGAAAAAAGGGATTAAGAAGGTTATCTTCAGTGGTATGGGGAGTTCCCATTATTGTGCTTATGGTGCGGATATCCGACTAAAGCGGCATGGTATCAACAGCCAGATAATCTCTACCGGCGAACTGATTTATTATGAGAAGGGCTGTATTGATCATGGCACGGTATTATGTCTGATCTCACAGTCAGGAGAAAGTGCGGAGACGAAGCGTTTGCTGGATCTGATTGATCCGGATATTTTCGTGATAGCGGTGACTAATCAGAAGGACAGCACTCTTGCAAAGAGAGGCAATCTGACTTTCATGCTTAATGTGTCTGATGAAATATCTGTTACTACACGGACTTATGTCAGTTCTCTGGTACTGGCTGAAATGATTGCTGCCGCTGTCTGTAAAGAGGATGTCTGCAGAATTGCAGAAAAATACGAGGAAGCGATTCGGGGAATGAGCCAATACCTGCAGTATTATGAGGAAGAATCCATAAGAATGCAGGAGTTTTGTAAAGAAATTCAGGAGATCAGCCTGATAGGAAGAGGAAATGCACTTTCTACGGTAAGAGCAGGCTCCCTTTTCTTTCGGGAAGTGTCTAAATTTCCGGCTCTTGATTTTGACAGTGCGGAATTCCGGCACGGTCCCATGGAAATGGTTCAGGACGGTTTCTATGCTATGATTTTTGCCCCATCGGGGGAAACCAGGGATCTGGAAATCAAAATGGCACAGGATATCAGCATAAAAGGTGGAAAAGTACTTCTTGTTACAGATACGGCCGATATGAATAAGGAGATCATGGATGATAAGAATATATTAACTGTAATTCTTGACAAGACAGAAGAATATGCCAGCCAGATTCTTCAGATAGTGCCGGTACAGCTTTTAGCGAATGCGATTGCGGAAGTGAGAGGCTTCCAACCGGGAGTCTTCAGATGGGGAAGTAAGGTTATGACTGAGGAGTAATTCTTTGAAGAGCAATTGATTCTCACGAGCAATGAGCCAAGTGTCGTGCTTGTATGAGTATTTGACTCAATCGGGAATTTGTAATGCTTCGAAATGGAGGATGAGGATGAAAGAATATTTTGTTGTTGGTGTTAATCATATTGATATGGCGTTTGTAATGAGAGAAGAAGCACAGGAGGAGATGCTTGATATTGTTCTGGAGCGCGTAATCAGCGTTATGGAAAGACATCTGGAAGTTCATTATTCTTTAGAGCAAGCGGCACATTACAGAAAACTTGAGAAGAGAAGGCCTGATCTGTTTGCCAAGGTCAAAAAACTGTTGGGGGAAGGCCGCATGGAATTTATGGGCGGCATGGCGACCACGTCAGAGACGAATTTTCCGGACGGGGAATGTTTTGTCAGAAATCAGGGAATGGGACTTAGATGGGTACAGGAGCATCTTGGGGTAAAGCCTGAGAATGGCTGGCTGATTGATACTTTCGGCCTGAATGCGCAAATTCCGCAGATTATGAAGGAATTTGGATTTAAACATCTTTATGCCAACAGATTCGGTGGGGAGAAGCGGTTTGATATGTTTTGGGATGAGGGGCTGGATGGCAGTAAGGTATTAATTCTTGGACGAGACCTTACTTCGCTTAATGTGCTTCCCGAAAATCAGGCATTTGTGTTCTGCAGAAACTGGCAGGATGTGGATCATTTGTTTGCAGATGCAGATGGACTGACGGGCAGCTTGCCGTGTCTGGTCTCTTACTATATCGAAAATGAGGAAATGTACAGTGAGTATTATTTAAAACTTGTGGAAGAGCGTATTGCGGCCGGAGAGAACTGGAAACATTCTACTTATAATGAGTATGCCAGAGTTTTAGATGAATGTGGATATGCGGCTCCTGTTTTGCAGGGTGATTTGAATCCGGAATTCACAGGCACATATGCGCTCCGTACGCCGATCAGAATAAGGAACAGGGAGTCGGAGACGGCATTGATTGATGCGGAAAAATGGGAAGCTCTTCTGGGGAACGATGCCGGGATGTGGAAGGATAAGATTGAAGAATGCTGGTGGGACATTGCCTTTTGTCATTTTCATGATGCTTTTTCAGGATCTCATGAAGATATTACTTTCAGAAATATCATGAACAAGTTTGACCAAATCAGTCAGACAGCGGCAGCCATTCAGAAAGACTCGCTCAAGATCGCAGATGATGAGAACTGTTTTGTCTGTGTCAACAGCCTGCCATGGGCAAGAAAAGAGTGGGTACAAGTGCCAGCCTCCGGGAAAGGTGAAAAGGAAATCTGCGTTTTGGCTGATGTTCCGGCAGGGGGAATCATCCAGTACTGTTTTGAAGAAAATGTCAAAGTGAATTCTGAGATCATGGAGGATACAAAGAAGGTAATAGAAAACGAATGGTTCCGCCTGGAGCTGGATGAAAGATATGGAATCAAAACCCTGGAAGATAAGGCAGGCAACTGTTTTATGCGGCAGGCAGCAGATTTTCTGATCGCCGAGGAAGATAAAGGAAGCCTGCAGATCGAATTATGCGAGGGACGCGAACTCTTCGCATTAACCGGGCAAGTGAATATCAGAGCGGCAAGATCCAGTGATATGGGTGAAAGTATCTGCATGTATGGAGTATTCCACGACATGGACTGGATTCGAGGACAGAACAGACTCTCATGGGAGGCTGAGTTTTCTCTTCGGAGGGAAGAAAAAGCGCTCCGGTTAAAACTGACATTGGATTGGAAGGGACAAGGGACAAGAATACGGCTCCGTATTCCGGGAAATATGAATGTCAGAGACGTATATTTTGAAATACCCTTTGGGGTGGTCAGAAGGACGCCATACCGGAACAGACAGACGGCACGCGGAGAGTGGCCTGCACATAGATTTGTCGCGATGGAAGACGGAGATAAGGGGATTGCATTGATTAATAAAGGCGTGGCAGGAGTTGAGCAGGATGGAAATGGAATTACAACTACTTTGATCCGTGCTTATGGAGATGCCGAAGGAGTATGGATCAGACCCAGCGAAATTTCTTGTCAGTATGGAAAGCAGACGTTCGAATTTATGATCGTGCCTTATGTGGGAACTTATCAGGATGCAGGAATTGTACGTATGGCGCAGCAGTTTAATCAGCCGCTGCAGGTTTGGCCTGGTATGTGTAAGCTGAATCTTTCGGAGACTTCAATGTTTGAGATAGATAAGGAGAACCTGGTGCTCTCAACAATTAAAAGAGACTGGGAAACAGGGGAGGAGCTGGTGATCAGAGTTTACGAAATCACGGGTGTGCAGACCACAGGCCGGATACGGATTAGTGGGCTTAAGTGTGCAGAACTTTCAGATATGGCTGAGAACAAAGGCAGACATCTGGAATGTCAAGGGGATTGTTTTACAGTAGAATTTAAGCCTTTTGAGATAAAAACGATTAGAGTAAAAAGGTGAGTCGAGCGCGATAGGGATACAGTAACTGGAAGCCGAAGTCCGAATTGTTACCTTTGCCGTTGAATTGTGAATGTTTTTACCTTGCGGAAAGAAAACAAATATGCGAGAATATTGTAGTATAAATGATTCAGAAAATGAGTGAAAAAAATGGAACATTCGATCAAAACCGCGGCAGAGATCCGTCAAAACAATAAGAAGAAAATATTGAGTTATTTGATTGACCATGACTGTGTGTCAAAGAAAGATATTGAAAGAAAAACAATGTTGAGCACAGCGACTGTATCAAACCTGTGTAATCAGTTGATGAGGGATGGATTTTTGTCGGTCGCTTCTCTGCAGAAATCCAGCGGGGGCAGAAATGCCAGTTTGCTTACCGTATTACACAATCGCAAATTTTACATTGCACTTAGATTAGTTGACGATATTTCGGTTCATGTTGCGCTTATAACATTTCATAAAGAAATTGTGAATTCTTTTTCTGTGCCGGTTCAGGAGAAAAACTGCGAAAGTATTATGAAAGCCTGCGCCTATGGAGTAAACCAGTGCCTGCAGGGCGAAGAGCAGATACAAGTTATTGGCATAGGAGTGGCGCTTCCCGGTATTGTTGATTTGGAAAGCGGAATTCTGATTAATTCAACGATAGCCTGTCTGGAAGGAGAAAACGTGATTGGACAGCTGCAGCAGCTCATGCCGCAATATTCTATAACAGGAGCGAACGAATCAAACTTGATTGCCCTTGCTGTTGCCAGAAGGTGCCGGGAAGACAATTATTTGCAGGATACCATCTATCTTCATCTCGATGATGGACTGGGGATTGGTATTATATGTAATGGAAATCTTGTGACAGGCAGTCATAACCGGGGCGGTGAGATCAGTCATATGCCAATTGGGGAGCGAAACCGTGTTTGTGAGTGTGGATGCCGTGGCTGCATTGAACCGGAACTCTCTATTGGCGGTTTTCTGGCGGACTATAAGGATGAGACCGGAGAAGAAATTTCATGGGAAGATTTCTGCCGGAAGGTCAGAGAACAGGAGGAATGTGCTCATTATATTATAGAAGAGAAGGGGAGGATTCTGGGAAAGCTTGTTTCTGCTTTAGATGCTTTATTTGATCCGAATGTTTTTTTTATAGGAGGGCGGGGCGTCGATGTCTACGATGACATGGCGGAATATATTATGGAAGTATATCGTAATAGACAGAGCATAGACAAAAGAAAGAAATTAATGATACATCCCTGCCGTGAATACGATGAACTTTTAATGAAAGGGTGTGCAGATTTAGTATTTCATTCGTTTACGATACAAAGTGACTGATTTGGTTTCGGCTATATAAATTTTCCGTATAAGCGGAGCATGATAGGAATTTATTTCCGCGAGCAATGAGCCAAGTGCCGTGCTTAAAACCAACCAAGGTTAGTTTGAGCATTTGGCAGCTTCATTCCTTATTTACCTCCAGCTCTATACAATTCCATTTTTCTCCGATTTTTTCAAAGACTACCTCTTTTTTCAGAGGGACTTCATGAAATCCGGCTGCTTTGTAACAATAATACGCAGAAGGGTTATTATCAAAAACGCCCAATGTTATTTTTTCTGTCTGCAGCATATCAAAAGCATATCGCATCGCCATCTGTATCATTCTCTTTCCATAGCCCATACCGCGCTTACTGTCGTCAACGATAATAAAGCCCAGACGAATTATTGTCTTTGCACTATTTGTATAGCGCATGATCAAGTGACCGACCGGGCCGCTGGCATCCACAGCAGTTATGGGATAGAAATTATCCGGTTCTTCACAATCACCATTACACTTAAGATACTTATCATTCATATCTTCCGCCGTGATTGGATACGCACCGTATCTATCAGAGCTCCACTTACGAAACTCCCTTTCATCTTTAATCCAGCTTACTATCGTTTTTGCGTCTTTTGGCTTATATGGCCTTATGATTAACCGCTCTGATGATTCGGGGATCCATTGCTTTTTCATGATTTCATAAACCTGTATTACATCATTTTTGCATTCCCAAATTCCGTGGTCTATGGTTTGATAACCTAAATGAGAGTATAATCTGCAAGCTGGTAGCGAGGCGTCTATATCTAGATAATCATACTTTTCCTTTATCATTGTTTCCAGCCGGTTCATAATAAAAGTTCCATGGCCTCTTTTTTGATATTGGGGCAAAACATATCCACGATTTCTTTCAAGTAGTACTTCGGATAGACCGTCTGAATCGTCTCCTGTACAAGTCCATATACCTGTTGTGCATCACGAGTCTTTGCTAACATGAATTCCATATCCTGTTCCTCACTTTTTTAGTAGTCGTCTTTATGATAAAGGAGGCAGGCGGGAAAGTCGATTCACAGGTCATGGCACAAAGAGCTGGCATCTGCAGGGCCGAAACGGGGTCTGCTGCAGTTCGCCGGGTTTTTGTGTGACTGGAGGAAACTGTATGTGGTCAAGCGTAAGAAAGCATCATGGAACTGGTCGTAAGAAGACGTCAGTAATTCCTCCATGAAAGAAATGGCAGAGAGTTCCATGTCACGCAGGATGTCGATCCACTGTTTCTTATGGATCAGGAAGCGCTTTTTAAAGCGGTAGATGAGGGGCGGGCTGACAAGGTATTTTTCGCAGATGCCACGGATGGTCAGCCGTCTTGTGAAGTAGTCGGAAAGGATGCGCAGGATCATGGGGAGGGAGTAAGACAGGTAGGGCGGTGGCGGTGGTTTATTGTAAGGGGAAGGATTGGAGACGGAGAGTGTGAGAACCCTCCGCTTTTTCATCTGGTAAATATGACATTGACGTTACTCAATGAAAAAAGTACAATGAAGGAAATGTAGCGAAATTGAATTTTCAATTGTATTTTTACTATGTAATTACGAGAAGAAATGATGATGGATGTAATGCATAAATTTAAAAATGAAGTGCGCCGTATTATCCTAAAGATTGGAGTGCCAAACGCGAGGAAGATATCGACAAGTGCATTAATAAAAGCATCGCACAAAATGATTATTATTGTTATGTATAGAATGGCTTTTAAATATCGGGGAGAACGCAGGTATGGGAATATATTTAAATCCGGGAAATGAACAGTTTGCAGTTTCTGTTAATTCTGAGTTGTATGTGGATAAGACGGATCTGATAACATATACGAATAGTCGTATCGGCAAAGACAGGCCACTGATCTGTTCCAGCAGACCGAGGAGGTTTGGGAAAACAATGGCTGTAACTATGCTGTCGGCGTATTATAGTAAAGGATGCCATTCTGAGAAACTATTTATGGGACTTAACATAAGTCAAAATGAATTTTTTAAGACGCATCTGAATAAATATAATGTAATTTTTTTGGATATTCAGTGGATGTATGGAAATGCGCTTGAGGAAATGAAGAGAAATTCGACTCTTAAAGTAGTGAGTTATATTCAGGATCAAGTGATAGGTGAGTTAAGAAACGAATATTCCGAATGTGTCCAGGAGGATGATATTTCACTGCCTTCTGTATTGGCTAAAATTAATGTTAAGACAAAAGAGCAGTTTATCATTATTATTGATGAGTGGGATTGCCTGTTTCGGGAGGACAAAAATAACGAGAATCTTCAAAAAGAATATATTAATCTGTTAAGAGGGTTGTTTAAAGGCACTCCATCGGGTGCATTTCTAAAGCTTGCATATATTACAGGGATTTTGCCAATTAAAAAGTACGGCACACAGTCGGCTCTGAATAATTTCCGGGAGCATACGATGGTTAGTCCCAGACAGATGGCAGAATACGTTGGATTTACAGAGACAGAAGTAAGGGCCATCTGTAAAGAGCACGATATGTCATTTAAAGAGATGCAAAGATGGTATGACGGGTATTATTTTGAAAAGATAGGGCATGTTTATAGCCCCAATTCGGTCATTGAGGCTGTAGATAGCAGGGAGTTCGGAAATTATTGGTCAGGAACTGAGACGTATGAGTCTTTAATGATGTATATTGCAATGGACTTTGATGGATTAAGACAAGTGATCGTGGACATGCTGGGAGGTCAGCGGTGTAGTATTGATGTGGAATCTTTTCAAAATGATATCACTTCATTTAACTCAGCAGATGATGTGGTCACGTTATTGATTCATATGGGATACATGGCTTATGATAGCAAGACAAAAAAAGTTTTTATTCCAAATGATGAGGTAAGGAGTGCTTTTCTGCGAGCTATTAAAAATGATGGGTGGGAAGAGGTGATCAGAGCAATTAGCGCATCGGAAGCTTTGCTTAAAGCGACTTTGGCAATGGATGAACAGGCCGTGGCGCAGATGATACAGGAAGTCCATGTGAAAAGCTCTTCTAGTTTAATATATAACAATGAAATTTCTCTGAGCAGTGTGATTGCACTGGCATATTATAGCGCGTGCAGAGATTATACTCTTGTAAGAGAATTGCCGACAGGAAATGGATTTGCCGATATGGTTTTTCTTCCTAAACGCACGTCCTCAAATCCGGCATTGGTCCTGGAATTAAAATGGGATAAAACTGCTGAGGGAGCGATAAGCCAGATTAAAAGTAAAGGATACGTGTCAGCCCTCAAAGAGTATAAAGGAAATATTCTGCTTGTTGGAATTAATTATGAGAAGAAAAGTAAGAAATATCAATGCAGGATAGAAAAAGTAGAATTGTAATTTTTGAATCAAAAAAATTCAAGGGGCCTTAAGGCGATGGAGGAACTGGCGAAGCTGGAAGTCTTTTTATAGAATAGCAAATAATTCTGGTGTGGCACACCACCGCTTGACGACTTCCCTTTGCGGGCCGGGGATGTCGGGGACCTCTTTTGCACGAGCGATGAACCGCGCATCGGTGTACAGCCTCGATATAGTGACCAGCAGCCCTCCCCGCTATCCAACATTTTCGCGTTTTTTGTAATTAGAGTAGCGGCGACGTTTCCGGTAGACGCCAGTGTGTTGGAGTACAGTAGGTTTTTTCGTGTCCTAGCCTCAAATAAATCCGATTCCCGTCACTTCCTTCGTCGTAGTACAGTCCATGAAGCAAGCTGATGACCATGTTGATCAAAATGGACAGAACCGCAGAGATTCCTCCAATCTTGCTGTCCTGTACAAAACACAGGAAGTCGTACTGACTTGATAAAGCAGAGGTAATGACTGGAGCGTTAAGGCCAACTGTTCCAAGACCATAGAGAGCAGCAAATGAGATCGTGCCACCAATGCCTGCCCCAACAGTTCCAGCCAAGACTTCTGGGATGGCACTTTCTCGAATAGTTCGCTTTGGATCATCCAAAGCCGCAGCAGCTTCATTTACTACATTAACTACTTGTTGAAGAGCCTCTACACTTTGAAATTTCATGTTCTTTTTCTTTTTAACATACTCCCCATATCTTCCCTTCCTGCTTTCACTCTGTATAAATGAGTATTTGTCACATTATTTTACCAACGTCAAAACGATTGAGATACAGAAAGTCATTTCCCGTGATGAGAAGAATTATGTCGAGATTCGGGAAAGACAGTTTATCTGTGCTGCAAGGATCAGCGACCAGGAAAGGATCATGGAGATCCGGTACAATGTGGGGAGTCAGAAATGGAAGATATTCCAGTTCCTGGCATGATGGATGGGAAGACCTATATTTTCCATGTGGATGCAAACAGCGCTTTTTTAAGCTGGAGCGCTTCTTACCGGGTGAATGTGCTGGGAGAAACAAGGGACCTGAGGTCTGTCCCAAGTATAGTAGGGGGAGACCAGGAGAAACGCCATGGAATTGTCTTAGCGAAAAGTATCCCTGCGAAAAAATACGGAATACAGACTGGGGAAGCGATCGTCACAGCGCGGCAGAAATGCCCGGGGCTGGTAGTGATCCCACCGGACTATGGGGTGTATGTAAATGCATCACGTGCATTTATAGGAAAGTTCAAGCAGTATTGCGATAATGTAATCCAGTATTCTATTGATGAAGCATGGCGTGTGTTTGACGGCTTTGAGAACTTGTACGGCAGGGGGCAGATGAAAATTTTGCCTGCCGATTAAAAGATGAGATACGGGAGGAGTTTGGTTTCACTGTCAATATCGGGATTTCTACGAACTTTTTGCTCTCAAAAATGGCAGGGGATTTTTCTAAACCGAATAAAGTCCATACCTTATTCCCGGATGAGATTCCCGGAAAGATGTGGCCGCTGCCGGTATCAGAACTCTTTTTCGTAGGGCAGGCGACAACATCGAAGTTGCACCGCCTTGGTATCTATACGATCGGTGATCTGGCTAGGGCAGATGATGCGGTGATAAAATCCCACTTGAAACTGCCGGGGCAGATCGTGCAGGGCTATGCCAGGGGCAAGGACTTGGAACCATATATGTTTGGACATGAGAAGAATAAAGGCTATGGGAACAGTCTGACAGCCCCGTGGATATCACGAGTACAGAATATGCAGACCACTTGTTATTATCTTTGTGTGAGACAGTGGGGACAAGGCTGCGGAATGACAATGTGAAGATCGGTGTGGTCAGCGTCCATATCACAACCTGTGAGTTTCGCCATGAAAACAGGCAGCTGCAGTTACTGACAGCAACGGATGTGACGGAAGAGATATTCCGGGCGGCCTGTCGGGTGTTTGACAAGCTATGGGATAAGAAGACGCCGCTCCGCCAGATCGGTGTCCATACTTCAAGGGTACAGATGAATGGAGGGAGACAGTATAATCTGTTTGACCTGCAGAAATTTGACAGGCTGGAAATACTGGACAGGCTATAGATGAGATCAGAAGAAAGTATGGTGAGGATGCGGTGTTCCGTGCCAGTTTCCTTAAGGGAAATGTCCCGCATATGGGAGGTGGCCTGGATAAAGAACGCCGGTTCGGGGTAACACTGGGGATAGATGTGGATAATGAAAAGACACGGATCATTTAAAGTATGATAAAGGAGATGAGCGGATGCATATGCGGACGGTTTTATGTAGACGATGAAATAACCAGGGAGATTGAGAAGATAGCCAGAATGAGTGTCAACCGATATTGACAATATTAGAAGTATTGAAATGGGGATATGATGGTGGCAGGTTCACGGTCCTGACCCGGGAAGCAAAAGGGTGTATGGTTGGGATCCACAACAGGATGCCCTTGATCTTAACCCGTGATGATCTGGGGAAATGGTTTTTTTCTAAAAAAGAAGCTGTGATGTTGCTATTGTTGAAATATAACCAGATTATACTGGCAGGTACAGTCGTTTTGATGTATACTGAAAAAGTGGCTATGATTGTCTATGTCAAAGGTAGAAAATACACAATTAAACTATAAATGTAGAAATTTAGATCTGATATATAGGAGAAAGCAATATCAGCAACAATAAAAATATTATACGAGTTAGCTAGAGAGGATATATATGGAAATTAAAATGTTAAAGGCAAAAAATGGGGACTGTTTTATCATAAGTCATATTGATAGAAAAGGGAACAGACATAATATTGTTATTGACGGAGGTCCAGCGAGGGCTTTTCAGGTAAATGAAACGGTGCTAAAGGCAGCCAATGCAGAGAGGATTGATTTAATGATCTTGACTCACACAGATGATGATCATATAGGAGGTCTGTTAAAATTTTTTGAAAAAATGGAGGAAGAGCAGATTAATATAGGAAAAGTCTTATATAACAGTCCGGCAGTATTGGCAAATAGATTTCTGACCGATTATACGGGCGAACATGATTTGCTAATTTCTCAAAGGAGCCGCGATCACAGCTATAGGCAGGCGATCTCACTTGAAGAAAGACTAAGGGAACGGAATCTTCTCAATACCGATATCATTGCTTGTGACATGGAGCCTATACGGGTGGGGGACATACAGATAGATATTCTATCGCCTGACGAGGAACAACTTAAAAATCTGAATCAGCATTGGGAAAGGGAGAGTTATTCCGATAGGGATCATGCCGGAACAACAAATGATCACTGCCAGTCTATACAAGAGTTACAAGAAAAAGAAGAACATATTGCTACCTCTATAGCCAACAGTTCCAGTATAGCATTTTTACTGACATATGAAGGGAAAAAGGCACTGTTCCTGGGTGATGCAAACCCAAAGGTGATAACAGAGTCATTGAAGAGAAGAGGATATGATAAAAACAATAAGCTCCATGTTGAATATACGAAACTTGCTCATCATGGAAGCAGATACAATACATCATATGAAATGTTGGAGCGGCTTGATTGTGATAAATTTTTAATATCTACAGAAGGAAACAGGCATGGGCATCCAAATAAAGAAACCTTGGCTAAAATAATTAAGTTGAAGGAGGAAGGCAGGTGTGTAAATTTTTACTTTAATTATCCCCATGCAATACTCACAAGAGAAGAGGAGGACGAATATAGAGTTCATTGTGAACAAAAAGTTGAATTTACAATGGAATAATTATTAACATGAAAATGCCGGGATACGATACATATATTTGCCTGTCAGAGAGTTAGATTTCGTTATCGTGACGAGAATATCCGACCGTCTGGGAAACTGCAAACTTGTGTATGATCCGGCAGACTTCAGAGAAATGATAGCGGAGGATACACATGAGAAAAAATATTTTTAAGATTAATTTTAACGGAAATATTGGAACCGGAGTATTATTAAATCTGTTTGAAGATGGATATGGAATTATTGTGACAGCATGCCATTGCATGGAGAATATTCAAGTAAGCAATGCATATGGGCAGGTATATGACACGATTTCTTTTGATTCTGCACTTAATATTAAGACAATGTATGTTTGGAAATCAGGAAAAAACGAGGATATGGCTATTTTAGTAGTCAAATTTCAGGAAAGCATGTTGGATTTGGGAAAAGGATGGACAATAACCGAAGATATCAACCCCAAAATTCCGTTGGCGACACTTTCTGGATTTCCATGTGAAAAGAAGTCGGAAAAATCGGATTTTGATTGCCGTGTAAAAGAATTAACTTATGACGAAAATCAAAATTTATATGTAGGAAGTTTACTGGATTGGCCAGAAACAGATAAAACTATGCTGATGCAGGGAATGTCCGGTTCTCCGGTGTACGATGAAACAAGCAACACCTTGTATGGCATATATCTTGGATCTCAGGAAGATGAGTTTAGGTATGATGAGTGCAGAATAACACCGATACAGAATGTGATCAGATTCGCACGTGACAACAATATATTGTATTATAAAAAATTTTCTTATAATGAGGGCATAGGATTATATAATAAGAATAACCGCTATTTCCTTAATGAAAAGGAACAGGCAATATATTTAAACTTAAATAAATATAAGGATTTATCATTTCTGTTAATAGGAAAAAGCGGACAAGGGAAATCCACATTTATCAAAAGCTTTTTAAAACATTCGGACCAAATTTCATCAACAGGAGAAGGCCGTACAACAAGAGTAAACTGTGAATACAAAGTATATTATTCGGATTATGATGAGCCCAGATCGAATTATATTCATATTAAGTTTTTAAACAAGGACAAATTTGTGAAACTTAGATTAAGGCAGATCGAGAAAAAGCTGGAGCAGCTGAGTGGCTCATGTAATAAACAAGAATTATATGGGATCTTGTGCCGGATAACAGGATTTTTTGAAATGAATGAATTTGGGAAAAGGTTAGTAGAGAAGACTGAGGCTGTTTTTGAAGATATTTTTCTGGACGCAAAAGGTGAAATTAAACCCGAAGTGTTTGCAGAGAAATCCGATCAGGAAAAAACTGTTTATGACTATGCGGAAGATTTTTATGAACGGGTATTCGAGGCATTGGATGATGAAAAATGTTTCAACAATAGGAAATTAGAATTGGATAAAGATTTATCTGATGAGGATAAGGAGTTTCTGACAAAATGCTTTAAAAGTGTATCTCCGCAAACCGCAAGTGGAAGAGATGAAAGAGAAGCTATTACCACCTATACGGGTATGATAGACAAGATTGAAATTCAGGACAGAATATGTGATGAATATGTTGATTTATGCGAACAACTCAAAATAAGACAGATTACATTTGTTGATACATATGGATTGGACCATCAGTCACATGAAGATGAGGCACAGATAGAAGAAAGGTTGGAGCATTTACTGAATGTTGAGTACCCTCAGATAAAGAATGTCCTGTATATTAGAAAATTATCGTCCGATTCACCAGCCGATTTGGAATACTATCTGCCGGCCTTGTACAGGATAGATGCGGTTGTTGCCCTCAATGTGGTTTTTACAGGAGCAGACCAGAATGCGAACTTTAATGGGGCATATGATGAGGGACAATCTGTTGATCTGTTAGAGATGAATGCGAAATCCAACAACAGGAATAGTGCGATAAACTATTTTGAAAAGCCGATACCAAAATCAAAATATGATCCGGACATGCACTCCTTACAGAGGAGCATACTTAATGTAGCCAAATCCAAGAAGTACGCTGAGAATATGTTCAATGCCATTGTAAAGAGATTGACACCATATTGCGCACCGGAAGATAAAAATACCTATCAGAGATTTTTTGACAATAATTATCGGAAATTATATGCTCTACTCAAGGCTGTCATTGACAAGGAATATATGGGAACTGGAATTATAGATGTAGAGAATTACGAAGAGAATCTAAATAAGATCAGAGTTGAAGAGAATAATGAGATGCGTGAGGTGCTCGATAAGCTCTTATCACAGGTATTTCAGAAAGCATCTATGGAGTGGGGATATAGTAATTATCACCGCGGGCATTGGAAGACTAAACAGGCTAATTATAATCACATTCGGGAAATAAAGCTTGGGTATTTGGGGGTTCATGATGACAGATGGGCATCACGATTCAAAGGTGCCTATAATGAAGTGTTTTCAACATTGGATGAGAATGACTTTGAAGTATTATTTCATGAAAATAAAAGTACGATTCAGGGAATTGCGATACAGCATTTGCTGAATGCATTCAAGAAAGAAATGATCGGGTGTACGAGAGATGGAATGGATCTTTTTTATACAGGAGAGGAGGCCTGTGTAAAGTGCAAAAACAAAGAGGAATGTTTTAAATATAAGCTTATAAAGACATACGGAAAAGAGACATTAAGTAAGGGATTAGACGAAGAAGAAAAAGACCATTCCAAATGGTTGAACAATAGGTGTAACTTTGAGCAAAAATACCAGGAAAACAAGGAAGAATTTATGAACTATTTCATTGAGAAATTTTCCTTGCTGAAGGAGGAGTTCCGTGCGCACAATGACAAAATACTCCAAGGGTTGCTAGGGGAAGATACAAATTTTGCGGAGCTGATCAAGCATGTACAGATTTTTCTAAAGAATCTTCCTGATGAACTGCAGAAACACCCGGACTATATTGTCGAATATGTTAAAAAGAGTATTAAGGAATAGATTTGAGTTGTGCCACTCTGCAGTAAAGCCAGCACATTAGCTGTACATTCCATAAGGGCCTAAGACTATGGAGGAGCGGTGGAAGCTTAAGCATTTCCCCCAAAATATTGTTGAGTAAATAGAGCGGAGATAATATAATATAAGCAATAAAGCCACGGGAGGATATTGCTTGTAAGATGGAGAAAAAACGGATACTTCTGATTGGTACTGGCGGTACGATCGCTTCGGAAATGGGGGATAATGGACTGGAGCCGGAATTGACGAGCAGACAGTTATTGCGATATGTTCCGGATATTTCCGGCATCTGTGAGATAGACTGTATACAGCTTTTCAGTTTGGACAGTACGAACATCCGCCCGGAACACTGGCTTCGCATCGCCGGATCGATACAGGAAAGTTATGAAGAGTATGACGGCTTCGTGGTAAGCCATGGCACGGATACGATGGCGTATACTGCGGCCGGTCTTAGTTATCTGATCCAGAACAGCCTTAAGCCGATCGTGCTTACGGGGGCCCAGAAACCGATCGGATATGAGACAACGGACAGCAAGCAGAACCTCAGGGATGCCTTTACGGTGGCTGCATCCGGCATGTCCGGTGTGTTGCTCGTGTTTAACGGCAAGATGATCATGGGGACCCGGGCCAGGAAGACTCGCAGTAAGAGCTTTGAAGCCTTTTCCAGTATCAATTATCCGATCGTAGGGATGGTGCAGGACGGCCGGCTGATTCAATACATAAGGACGGAGAGGAGCGTGCCGGTCAGATTCTATGGGAATCTGGATGCCAAGGTGTCTTTGTTAAAGCTGGTGCCAGGGATTGAGTGCGGCGTGCTGGAATACCTTCTGGAGCGCAGCAGTGCAGTGATCATCGAGAGTTTCGGCGTGGGCGGATTGCCGGTTTATGAGACGGGGAGTTTTTACGAGACGATTAAAAGGGGACTGGATGAGGGCAAGACGGTGGTATTGACTACGCAGGTGGAAAATGAGGGCAGTGACCTGTCTGTTTACCATGTAGGCAACAGCATCAAGCGGAATCTTCCGATACTGGAAGCTTACGATATGACGACCGAAGCGGTGATAGCGAAATTGATGTGGATCTTAGGACAGACAACCGACCGGGAGAAAGTCGCCAAACTTTTCTATGCACCGATTGCCTGCGACATTCTGTCTGTTTAGAAACATATGCACGCATGTGTGCATATAGACGGGCTGTATGAAGGGGAAATTTTAAATGGATGAAAGAATGGATATTATGATCTGTACCCATGAAAAAGATGCATCATCGGTATTTGAAGGTGTGAAG
Organism: uncultured Lachnospiraceae bacterium; assembly: GCA_910588215.1. Taxonomy (GTDB): domain Bacteria; phylum Bacillota; class Clostridia; order Lachnospirales; family Lachnospiraceae; genus UBA3282. Next base: position 19,137 of record CAJUQJ010000035.1, on the reverse strand, counting down.
GCCTATTTCTTACAGGAGTTTCCGACAGAAGAATTGGAATGGGAGGGCACGGGAACAGTCCTTACCGCGGTATTGCCTGTAGGGGATAAGGAGATCACCCGCGTATTTGAGGAGCTTGTAAGAAGGTATCCGCAGCTGGCGGTTGAGGCATCCTATTCTTATGATGTCAGGGAGGACGACAGGAGCGCGCAGTGGTGGGGTACGACCAAAATTTATTCAAAAAGGGAAAACGGAGAGACAAAAATTGTCAGTAGTTCAAGCACCTATTGGAATTGAGGCAGCATAGAATATAGAAAACCCTATAGGGATGATCTGCCTATGGAAATATACGTAGTAAAACAGGGAGATACTGTGGATTCCATCGCCGAGAGTCATGGGATACCGGTATCTTCTGTTATTTATGATAATCAACTTGTCTATCCATATCCGCTGGCTTTGGGGCAGGCGCTGCTTCTATCGTCGGGGGAGACTGCCGTGCCTTCCTATCCGGCCTGGGTGAACGGCTATGCCTATCCTTTTATTCAACAGAGCGTTCTGGATGAAACGCTTTTGTATCTTTCTTCTCTCTCTGTTTTTTCTTACGGATTTACCACGGAGGGAGAACTGATCATGCCGACGCCGGACGATACTTTCATGATCAGTGCTGCGCTGCAGGCGGGTGTGCGGCCGGTTCTTACGCTGACGCCTCTCGGGCCGGACGGTAATTTCAATAACGCTTTGATCTCTGCCGTGGTGAATGATCCGGCAGCCAAAGACAACCTGCTTTCTAATCTGCTGGCCACCGTTCAGGAGAAGAACTTTCAGGGAGTGGATATCGACTTTGAATACATTCGGCCTGAGGACCGGCTTCCTTTCGCCGATTTTGTGGCGGATGTCAGGAACTTTCTTTCCCCATACGGCTATCATGTGTCTGTGGCTCTGGCGCCCAAGACTTCGGATACCCAGGCCGGTCTTCTCTATGAGGGAAAGGACTACAGGCTGTTGGGAGAGGCGGCTGACAGTGTTCTGCTCATGACCTACGAATGGGGCTACACTTATGGTCCGCCCATGGCAGTGGCGCCTGTCAACAAAGTGCGGGAGGTGGTGGAGTATGCAGTCACCCGCATCGAGCCGTCCAAGATCGATCTGGGGATCCCGAATTACGGCTATGATTGGACGCTGCCTTTTGTTCAAGGTTCTTCGCGGGCGACTACCGTCAGCAACCAGGAGGCTGTGCGTATCGCCATAGAGGCCGGCGTTCCGATTCAGTTTGACGAGGTAGCCATGTCGCCTTTTTTCCGTTATGAAAAGGACGGGCAGATGCACGAAGTGTGGTTCGAGGATGTCAGAAGCTATCAGGAAAAGTTTGCTCTCCTGCCGGCGTACGGCCTGCGGGGAATGGGATACTGGCAGATCATGCGCTTCTTTCGGCCGAACTGGCTGCTGCTTCAGAACACGTTTCGGATTCAGAAGCCGTGATCTTTACGCGATTTAGGATATTGCTCTTATTCGTTCTCATCACGTTCCCTGCTATGGGCAGCTACCGATATAGCTTACTTTACCTCATACTGCCAGCAACTCCAGCAGTTCTTCTTTCGTAAAGCTGCCGCTTCCTAAATCTTCTCCGGACAGCACCTGTTCGGCCAGTTCTTTCTTCCGCTCTTGCAGTTTCATGATATTCTCTTCGATGGTATCCTTCATGATCAGCTTATAGACGTTCACTACATTGGTCTGGCCGATCCGGTGGGCTCTGTCGGTGGCCTGGTTCTGCACTGCCAGATTCCACCAGGGGTCAAAATGGATGACGATATCGGCGGCCGTCAGATTCAATCCGGTTCCGCCTGCTTTCAATGAGATACAAAATACATTGGTAGCATCGTTGTTGAAATCTTCTACCAGCGCAAGACGTTGTTCTTTGGGGGTGGAGCCTGTGAGCACATAATAGGAGATTTCTTCTTCTTCCAGTTTTCGTTGCAGATTCTCCAGCATGGAGGTGAACTGCGAGAACAGAAGTACCTTGTGTCCGCCGGCAACCGCGTTTTTGATCAGATCTACGCAGAGGGAGGATTTGGCGGAGGGGCTTTCATAGTTGTCATAAATTAGCCCGGGATCACAGCAGAGCTGACGCAGCTTGGTAAGCTCTGAGAGAATCTGTATCTTACCGGTTCTGAATTCCTCATCCGACTGCTTGTCGAGCATCATGCGGATCCGCTGTACATGGGCTTGGTAAAGCTTTTGCTGTTCGCCTTCCATGTTAGCAAACATGTACTTTTCCAGCTTGTCCGGCAGGTCGGTGAGAACGTCCTTTTTCAGTCGTCGCAGGATAAAAGGGCGGACCATTTTCTGCAGCCTTTCCATGGCGGCTTCGTCCTGACTTTGCACGACGGGAATCTCGATCTCAGTCCGGAAACGCTGGTAGCCATATAAGAAGCCCGGCATCAGGTAGTCGAAAATACTCCAGAGTTCGCTCAGTCTGTTCTCGATCGGCGTTCCGGTGAGGGCAAAGCGACAACCGGATTCGATGCCTTTGACTGCCTTTGCGGCCTGCGTGTTGTGATTCTTGATATATTGCGCCTCGTCTATGATCTGGCAGAAGAAGGTCACGCCCTCATAAGCCTCCAGATCTCTTTTTAAAAGTTCATAGGAGGTGATCAGGATATCCCGACTCTGCGCACTGCGGATGATCTCCCGGCGTTCGGCGGCAGATCCGGTCACCATGCGTACAGGCAGACCGGGAGCAAAAAGGGAAAATTCGTTTTTCCAGTTAAAGACCAGGGAGGCCGGGGTAACGATCAGAGCACGTCTGTTATCCGATGCCTTCGCTTCCAGATATTCCGACAGCAGAAAAGCGATAGTCTGCAGTGTCTTGCCAAGGCCCATATCATCGGCCAGTATGCCGCCGAATCCGTTGCGGTACAATGTTTTAAGCCAGAGAAAACCGGTGAGCTGGTAGGGGCGCATGATGGATTCCAAGCTCGCAGGAGCCTCAAAAGTGTTTTCCTCTATGGTCTTCATGTTTCGGATCAGTTCCCGGAAGGCCTGATTTTCGGTAGTTCTCAGGTTCTGTTTTTCTATCAGTTCGCTGTCCAGATAGAGCGCTCTGTATTTGGGCAGGGTGAGGGTTTCTTTCTTTAGCTGTGCGCCGGTCAGGTTCAGATCGTCCTTGATCTCCAACAATGCCTGCAGCCCTTCGTCCTCCGTGCGGATGAAACTGCCGTTTTTCAGGCGGAAATACTTCTTCTTCCTGTCATACTTTGACAGAATTTCGATCAGTTCTTCCCGGGACAGCTGGTCAGCATTCAGGGTCAGCTCCAATAGATTTTCTGACAGGGATATCCCTATCTCCATCTTGCCGTTGTTGATGACGCGGATTTTCTTCAGGGCATCAGAGACATACACATCTCCCAGCGTCTGGAAACGGGGAATGCCCAAGGTGAGCAGTTCATAGATCTTCTCCTCATCGTCGGCAATGACCATGGCGTATTCCTTTTCGTCATAGGCATTACAGTAGGAGGCTACCGTGTTTCCGACTTGTATCTCTCGGATCGCATCACGGCCTGCGCGCTCCTCGTCTTTCTTATAGACCATATACTTTTTCGTGCCGTAGACGGCATAGACTTTGCAGGTGATGAAGTTTTTCTGCGGTGCATCAAGATATATTTCAAAGGAGACAGGTTCCACGCCGTAAGCGGCTTCATCGAAATCAACCTTTTCACAGTGGTAATGACTCTCTAACAGCGGCAGCAGCTCCCGGCAGAACGTCGGAATATCGTTCTTGTCAACAAAGAAGGATGCTCCCGGCAGTTCCGGCAGGCAGGACATAAAGTCCTGCACCGGCATTAGCTCGTCTTTATTCTGTCGATAGATCAACCCGTCCCGGAAAGTGAAGACAATGTGCGCGGCATGGAATTCCAGGGAGGGTTCCAGTTCAACCTCAATGCCGTCTTTTTTGCCAAGGATGCGGAGCCGGCGGTCTGGCTTGTCATCTGTCTGGCGCCAGAGCTTTTCGCCGGAACCGTTGATGTCGATGGTGACGGCACGGTCATGCAAAAGGGCCAGAAGTTCTTCAAATTCTGCACTGCCAAGAGGGATCCGGCGCAGCTTTGCGTAGGATGTCATGTAGGAATAGTAATTGTATTCCAGATAGGCGTCTTTGTTTTCCTGCACCCAGGAGAGGATGAATTTGATCAGTTTCTGCGAAAGCGGTTCAAAAGCGGTCATTGTATGGAGGAAGCTTAATTTCTTGCCGTAGGAATATTCTGTGTTTTCCTCCATGTGCTGCGCGAACTCAAAAATATCTTTGAGTACATATTTCGTGCCGATCCCGATCTTAAATTCCACCAAGGCATTGTTGTCAACGCACTTGAAGATAGGATCCAGGGTCACCTGCTCATAAGGTACGCCCTGCATTAAGGGGGCTGTGGACTTGATTCTCTGGCGGCGCAGCAATTCCCGGATGGCCGGCGTCGTCTCCCGGGAATGGGACCGGGGAAGGAATCGGCCGTTCTCATAGCCAAGATAATCGGCGAGCCTGCGCGGTTGGCTGTCATGTCCGGGTTCCGCTATGTAGTCGAAGATCGAGCGCTGCTCTTCCAGACGGTCTTCACATGCGAAAAGTACGGCGGCGCAGTGTTTGCAGAGGCCGTCGTAGCTATAGAATGCAGGACAGTCGCAGTAGCAGCCGGCCACGTCCTCGTAGAAGGAATTGTAGGTAAGCTCTACCTTATACTTTTTCCGACCGCTGCCCTGGACAACGGCTTTCACATAGACTTCTTCTTCCTCTGTCGTGGACTCGAAAGACAGTACTTTATTCTGCCGGAACAGTTCTAATCCTCTGTTGTAAATGGTGGGGCCGGTGATCTCTTTGATGAGCTGCTTATCTAACACGGTAGGATCCTCTTTTCTTTCCTGGCGTATTCATGGACAGCGAAACAGGTGCGCGGTCCTGCTTATCAATGGTTTTATAGTTAACGACATTAAAAATTTCGTTTTCGATCCTGCAAAAGTTTCCGTATATGGCTTTGGCAGGAACCGGAAGCAGAAATTTGTTATGTCGTTTACTATATGGTAATGGCTGTCGATTGATTCTGTCTGTCCATCTTACCATGCGGACAGGGTGTTGACAAGATTTCACAGCTGAACTGTTACATTTATGATCTCGTTTACGTTGTCAGGCAGGTATGTTACAATATGGAAAAAGAGGCGGCAGGCAAAGAAGGCAATGGGCCGTCTTGGAGCAGATCGGAACGGTTGGAGAAGGAGGACGTTATGGCAGACCAAACAGGAAAGAGCAAGACGTATTCTTACGATTATGAGGATTATGAGAACGGGAAGAAAGCAGGAACCATGCTGGAGGAGATTCTGGCCGATCCGGAGTTCCCGGGGCTGGAGGAGCTGATCATCGGCGGATGGGGCGGTGAATATGAAGAATCCTGTCAGGCGATCTTGGACGGCATTGCTGCAAATGCCGACAGGTTCAGCCACATCACGAAGCTTTTTATTGGCGATATGGACTATGAGGTGTGTGAAGTATCGTGGATCATGCAGGGCAATTACAGCGGTCTGTGGAAAGCCATGCCCCAGTTGAAGGAATTGACGATCAAGGGCAGTACGGATCTGGAATTAGGGGTGATCGAACATGACAATCTGGAGTCTTTGACCATCATTTGTGGCGGCCTGGGGAAAGATGTTATAGAGGAGATCGCGAAGGCGAAACTGCCGAATTTGCAGAAACTTCTCCTTTACATTGGAGTTGAGGACTATGGTTTTGACGGGAACGTGGACACTGTCAGGGAATTGCTCTCCGTATCTGATTTTCCCAGACTTACCTATCTGGGGATTACGGACAGTGAGATTCAGGATGAACTGACAGCAGTTGTGCTTGAGAGTAAATATATGCAGCAGATCACTACGCTGGATCTGTCGAACGGAACGCTTACGGATAAGGGCGGGCAGCTTCTTGTGGAGAAGCTGCCGGGATGTCCTAATCTGGAGAAGCTGGATGTGCATTATCATTACCTGTCAGATGAGATAATGAGGCAATTAGAGGAACTGCCCATTGCTGTCGATGCGTCCGAGCAGGAAAAGGCGGAAAGCTGGAATGGTGAGTTATGGTACAACGCCATGTTGACAGAATGAGTGGGATTGCGCTGATCGGAACGGACGGCGGCAAGCGCAGATTCTATTTTGAGCAGGCGGCAGCGGAGGCAGGTATTCCGGTTGTATTTCTGGATTGGAAGGATGTGCCGGATATAGACTATGGGGAAGAATCGGGCCGGAAGCGATTCGAGGAGAAACTGCGGATTCTGTTGCAAACAGAAAACCTGCAGCGCTTTATGGTGAAGATTGATGCACCGGAATGGGAGAGCAGTAGATTGTGCGATCTGGGAAGCCTGACTGATCGGTATGAAGAGCAGCTTCGCCGACTTTTTGATCTGCCGGCAGGCGGTTTCTTAAATCGACCGTCGGAGATTGCACAGGTGCTTGATAAACGCGGCTGCAAGGCACGGCTTGCCCGGTGCGGCGTTCCGGTGACTCACATGTATGAAGAACACTTTGCCTGTGGGGAAGAGTTGCTTGATTTTCTGAGGGAGCATAGAATCACACAAGTGTTTGTGAAACCGGTGAAAGGGTCGGGCGCGGCAGGCGTGACGGCGCTGCGGTTTTCGCCGGGAAACGGCCGAATCGCGCTTTACACCTGTGCTGCGCTGAAAGATAGTGTGTTATATAATACCAAGCGGATGTACAGGTTGGAGGACAGGAAGGCGGAAGTATTTCTGAACAGCCTGCTAAAGCTGGATTGTGTTGTAGAGCGATGGCATGGCAAGGCTGCTTTTGAAGGATACTGTTACGATCTGCGTGTGATCGTGCAGGGTGGTCGGATCGATTATATCCTACCGAGATTGTCGAAAGGTCCCATTACGAATCTACATCTTAATAACCACGCTATGGCGTTTATGGACCTGCAGCTGGAGACAGGAACAGTGGAACGAATCGAGGAAGTATGTCTTAAGGCGTCGTCGTGTTACCCGGGACTACAGAGCATCGGTATGGATGTACTTTTGGAAAAAGGCAGTCTGAAGCCCAGGATCATTGAGATGAATGCGCAGGGAGATCTGCTCCATCGGGATGTTTACGGCGAGAACCGAATCTATAAGAGGCAGGTCGCGATCATGAAGGAACTGCTGGAAACTGTTGGAATGAAATGAGAGGAAACGGCATGCTTTTGCTGTAATATTGCATAAAGAGTGAGACAGAAAGGGAGCGGAGAACAATGAGTGAGGTACCTTTTGCGGCATTTCGGGCTGGTATGGATGATAAACAAAGTTCCGTTGATATGACAAAAGTGGTGGGAAACTGTGACATTTTGTTTATCTGCCTGGATACTTTGCGGTATGATGCGGCTGTTGCAGAGGAGTCAGGCGGCGGCACGCCTGTCTTAAACAGGTATGGCGCATGGGAGAAGAGGCAGGCGCCGGGAAACTTCACTTACCCGTCCCACCATGCTATTTTTGCGGGATTTCTGCCGTCTAAGGACGAGGCGAGAAGCATTGCGGAACAGGAGATGCTTTTCTTTCCAAGAAGCATCGGCATGGGGAAGAAGACACCCAGGGGCGCTTACGGGTTTGATGCCGGCAACCTGGTGGAGGGGCTTCATGCGGACGGTTATGACACATGGTGCGTCGGCGGGGTGGCCTTTTTTGACAAACGCTCGGAGCTTGGCAAGGTGTTTCCTTCTTTCTTTGAAAAGAGCTACTGGAATCCGTCCTTTTCCTGTCCGGTGAAGGAAAGTACGGGGAATCAGGTGGATTTCCTTCTTAAGCGACTGGAACAGAATACGGATTCCAGGCGGATCTTCCTGTATCTGAATGTGTGCGCGATTCACTACCCCAATCATTTCTATCTGGAACAGGAGAATAACGACAGTCTGGAGACGCACAGGGCGGCGCTGCGGTATGTAGACAGCCAGCTGGGACGGTTGTTTGACGGTTGGAAGAAGAAGCGGGGTGAGACCTTTGTGGTCTGCTTTTCCGATCATGGCACCTGTTACGGGGAGGACGGTTACGTGTTTCACGGTGTAAATCATCCGGTGGTCAGTACCGTGCCCTATAAGCATTTTTTCCTGTAAAAAGGGGTGTTGGCGCTGCATATCGGCATAATTTACGGATAGGGATATTTTCGGAGAGGTGTGCTTCATGAACAGATATGTGCAGTATATGTACAGTTACCCGCATAAGACGGCGTACGGACCATTACATAACGTAAATATGAGAGATTATATAGAAAATCTGGCGGGTGAGGGGCACAGCTTGTACCTTCATCTGCCTTTTTGTGAGAGTAAGTGCGGGTACTGCAACCTGTTCTCCGTGGCGGGCTGCGTCGAGACGCAGAGGGATGCCTATCTGGATGTGCTGCCGCGTCAGATGGAGCAGTATGGGGAAATTCTGCCCTATGATACCGCATTTGGGGATCTTACCATAGGCGGCGGTACGCCTTTACTTCTGGATGACAGGCAGTTGGAACGAGTATTCCGGGATATTAGAGCGTATATGCCGCTGGGGAAAGACTGCCAGATCGTCATAGAGACTGCACCGAAGCAGACCGACAGGGAGAAGGTGCGTCTGCTGAAGGAATCGGGTGTCACAAGGGTCAGTATGGGGATTCAGAGCTTTGACGAGGGAGAACTATCCTGGCTTGGCAGATTTCATGATGGCAGGCGGGCACAGGAAGCGGCGGAGATCTTGATGGATGCGGAGTTTGCCTGCGTTAATTTTGACTTTATCTATGGACTGCCGGGGCAGACGGCGGAAAGCTTGTCGGAATCTTTGGAGAAGGCAATGGTTTTTTCGCCGGATGAGATCTTTCTGTATCCACTGTATATCAAGCATGGCGTCCGTCTGGAAAAGGACGGGAAGGCAGTGGCGTTGGACTCCGATCATACGTTCCGGCTTTATCAGCGGGGCGCAGACTTTTTAAAGGAGCGCGGATACGCGCAGATCTCCATGAGGCGTTTTGTAAAGAGAAAGGGGAGCGAAGGTGTTGACGGTCTGCAGGCGGAATTTCGAGAATGCGGTTTTACCGGGGCCTTGTCTCTGGGCTGCGGAGGCAGAAGCTATCTGGGACGGCTTCACACCTGTACGCCCTACCGGACGACGCGGCAGGGAGCGCTCGAGGAGATAGAAGCCTATTTGGAAAGGGAAGATTTCCTGACAGTTACGAATGGAATCCTGCTTTCCGAGGAGGAGATCAGGCGGAGGTATGTGATAAAGCATCTTCTGATCCGCCCTGGTATTGCAAAGAAGATGTATCGGCGGATCTTTGGGAACGAGGTGACGGAGGATTTTCCGATCTTAAGGAACTGGATGGAGTCTGGATGGCTGGAAGAGAAGCGATATCAGAGTAACGGTGAGGGGACAGGGTGTCAGGAGGATTCAGAATTCCTCAGTCTGACGGAGGAGGGACTGGGGCTGTCTGACTATATCGGGCCGCAGCTGATCTCGGCGGACATCAGGAAGAAGATGCTGGATTGGGAGAGAATCAATGGGTAGGAAAACAATCTGTTACAGGGGGAGTCTGAAAAGCTGTAATTACCGCTGTTCCTACTGTCCCTTTTCCAAACACAAGGCGTCGGCGCAGGAACTGGAAAAGGACAGGCAGAGTTTCGAGAGATTCTGCGAGAGTATCGCGGATAGGGCGACGGGATTCGATATCGGCGCAGTCTTTGTGGTGCCTTACGGGGAGGCATCGATCCACCGGTGGTATTGGGAAGGACTGGGACGGCTTGCGGGGCTTGGCGGGCTGGAAAGGGTGGGGCTGCAGACGAATCTTAGCTTTGCGGTGGAGGAGTGTCTGGCGGTCTTTGATCTGTACAGTGGGGACGCCAGCAGGGAAAACGGAGGGGAAAGCAGCAGGAAAAGCAACAAGGAGGCGTGCAGGAGAAAGCTCTGCGTCTGGGCGACTTTTCACCCGGAGATGGCAGATATGGACACGTTTGTGGACAAGTGTCACAGGCTGGCCGAGAGCGGCGTTAATCTGTGTGTGGGAGCAGTAGGGGCGCCACAGAATATTGTGCTGCTTGGCAGACTGCGGGAGAAGCTTTCACCGGATCTTTACCTGTGGATCAATAAAATGGACGGGCTGGTGCGCGCCTATACGGAGGAGGAGAAGCGGGTCTTCTTGGAGATGGATCCCCTTTTCGGATTGGAATGTGGTAGTCCGGCTGCGGATGCCGCCATGTGTGGGGACAGATGTTTCGTGGAGGCCGACGGCAGGATCCGCACTTGCAATATCAGCCGGGTAAAAGCGGGAAACTGGTATCAGAGTGAGGCGGCGGAAATCTTTCGATCTTTGTGTGGTAAAAAGAGGTGCTCCTGTTATCTGGCTTATGGCGGAAGGACTGATTTCGAAGGGCGGCAGTTTTTTGGGGCATATCCAATCTTCCGGATTCCGAAACGGTATAAGGTGGTCTTTCTTGATCTGGACGGTACGTTGGTGCCGGAGAAACACAGGGGGAGGCTGTCGGACAGCGTACGCCGGAAGCTGCTTGTCCTGCGAGAGAAATGTCCGGTTTTTCTGGCTACTTCCATGCCGGAAGAGGAAGTCAGGCGGAGGTTGAGAGAAGATATGGATCTGTTTCAGGGGGCTGTCTTTGCGTCCGGGGCGTATGTATGGATGAGGACGAAAGAGGAAGGCGGGCAGGCGGCCGGCAGAGAGGAGAGGTCTAAGAGGGTAGAGGGCAGGGAAGTGATACACCCGGTAGATCTTAAGGAATTCCCCCGGCTGAGGGAGCTGGCGGCACAGTGTAGCGCCGCTGTCAGGATCTACAGAAAAAGGGGACGGGAAGTAGATATGGCAAAGGCAGAGGCCTATAAGATCACGCTTGTGAAAGGGCATAACGGTGTCTGGAAAGAGCAGGAGCGCTTAAAGGCAGCGGAGATCCTTTCATCCGGAGATCATCGGATCTTCGTAGAAAATAATTGCATGGAGATCATTGCAGCGAATGTAGACAAAGGAACGGGAGTTCGGCAAATCTGCAGTTGGCTGGGAATCAGGCCGGAAGAAGCTATTGCTGTTGGGAATGGCAGGGAAGATAAGGCAATGCGGCAGGCATGCGAAGATATGGGGACGGCTCCCGGGAACAGTTTTAAAAATTCTGAAAATAATCGACATCTTCATTCTGGGACTTGTTCAGACAATAAAGTGAAAGGGATTTACAACACAACTCCCCCATAATCCAATCGCTAAACGATATAACGCTTTGGCATGTATTCTATCGTGCCAAATAAATCTTCTCATTGCTTTTTTCAATGACCAAGGTTCTCCGTACATATGAATGTAAACATTATTATCAAGATAGTTTGACACTTGTTCAATTTGTTGAAATGCAATTATTCGATTTAAATAAATATCAGTATTATTTTCGATTGTCGCCAAACCATCTAAATAAGATTTAGTAACTTCGTTTGTGTGCATGTACATTTCCTCAGGTGTACGAGGAATACTTCCATAAAAAGTTTGCCGAGCTGGAAGAGTTGTCTGTTTCACATCTGGAATAGAATCATATAATTTAAAATCCTTCGCTGATTTTATAACAAGCGACTTTGTATACTGATACTCATTGAATGCCAAAGGCAACTCTTCGCTATCAAAAATAATGGTAGTATCAGCATCAGATATACAAGCATCGCTCTTTTCCTCTTGCACTATTTCAATATAACAGTCATCAGAACATTTCACTCCTGTTGACCATAAGACAAATTGCCTTACTTCACCAACCAATTTTCCCAATGCCTCATCTCTGGTTTTCCCCCTTGAAAAAGCACCTGGGAAATTTTCTGCAAATATCATATATCCTTCTTCATTAAACTCTACTATGGCCCGAATAAGCATCAGTCGACGCTCCCTTTGAATTCCAAGTTATATACTTGACTATAAAATATATATCGGTGCTTGCAATGTATATTTATAGGCCTGTTTTTCATGGGTACACAATTCCGAAAAGGGAGTAATGAATAAGATGTAATATGTGATGGAGCCGGAACTGATCCGGCCCCTGCTTTTTTATTTCATTCCATAATTAACGACATTAGAAATTTCGTTTACTGCAGCTTGATGCAGAATGCAAAATAGCCCGTTCCGGTATTGAACAGCAGACTGTAGTCAAAGTATTGTGCATAAAAGATCTGCCGGAACTGTTCCGCCGTCATCAGGTGATTGCTTTCCAATTCATAGTAAAAAGACAGATGACAGTGTTCGCCGACTTGATCTGCGATATGCAGGGAAAGCTGTCTGACGGTATTTTCAACCATCCGATCCACCTTTTTTAATGGCATGCCAAGTATAGCGCTTACGGCACGCAGCACCAGGCTTTCTTCAAGAACAAGAAAGATCTGGACGTGGTTTCCTTCTTTGGAGCGGTAAGTCAGCCGGTCGATCAGGCAGCTGCCGAAATCTTCTCCGCTGTAATGCTCGCTGACGATTTCCGGCTGTAACCGGAAAATCTCCCGTATGGCAAGCGTCAGTGCATCTTCCAGAGCAGTCATGGCTTCTCCGGTATTATCCTTTTTCCATCTATTTGAAACTTTGCCTGTGATGGCGCGATCTTCGATCATGATGTGAGCAGTCAGCCACCCAAGGCAGATGCCGAGAAAATGCTGGATGGATTCCTGCGAATAGTCTGATTCCAACAGATCCTTTTCAAGAGCGGGCAGTGTCTTATACCGCATGCCGTCATGCAGGCGCTTGTGTATTTCATATCCTTCGTAGTTGATTGACTTCATATAGGTTTCTTCGTCGGTAAAATGCTCTATGGCATAGGTTTTAAAGTATTTGATGCCTTCGGCACATGCCCATTGTCCGTTATTTTCATCTTTGCTTACATGGATCAGTCTGCGAACGATCGAAAAAAGTTTCCGGTGTGCATTGTCGATGGAATCAACGCCGATGTTGAAATGATTGTTCCATTCTGCTTCTTTCGCCATTTCTGCTCCTTTATCGGTGTGGGAAGGCTAAGATGTCGGCGCTCCCACGACTGGCCGTCTGCGAAAACCGGATTTGGCCTCGCAGGCGGGTTTATGGTTATATTGACATTATATGTCGGGATGTGGCGAAAGGTGCCATGACAGGGAAGCAGAAGGGGGACCGTTACAAATAGTCATGGCGGCAGCTTTGAACTGCCGACGCAGATCATAATAATCTCTTTTTTGCAAAATTAAATAAAGTTGATGATTATGATGAAGCATACCGCAATGCAAAACAGGATTATTTGAGTGAATATGATGAAGAAAGGACATTCGGGGAGGCTGCGGAAGAATTTGATTTGGCCTGGAACAGAATAAAAGAGTTGTTTGGAAGATTAAAGCCGTTACTGCTTTCCGACCATAACATAAATGCGAAAGAAGCAATGGAGGATTGCAGGCTTTATCTGCTTGCCTGTCTTCAACGCCTGATCCTGTCTATATTGATCGATTCTGATTGGGAAGCGACTTCCGACTTTATGGATAATGTCGATGTGCCGTCAAAACCGGCCGCATATAATACGAAGGATATTTTCCGGCAGGCCGGCAGGAACTTTGAAGCATATATGCGGGAGAAGCAAGAGAGAATAGAACTTTCCCGGCTGTCTGATCAAGAAAGAGTAATCTATGAAGCAAGAAATTCCCTGCAGGAAGAATGCAGACGATTCGGGCAATATCCTGCTGGCATATACTGTCTGCCGATTCCCACAGGAGGTGGCAAAACACTTGGCAGTCTTGCCTATGCCCTGGAATACTGCAGACTGCACCCGGAGACTGAGCGTGTTATATATGTCTCTCCTTATATCAGCATCACGGAACAGAACGCGCAGGTGTTTCGTGATGCGATTGGCGAGGATGACTGGATACTGGAGCATCATTCTTCCGTGATCAGGAAGGAAGAAGGGACAGGTGAGGACTACAGGAGCAACATAACTTCCAGATTTGATATTAATTGGGAAGAGCCGTTTATCTGCACCACGTTTGTTCAGTTTATGAACACCCTTTTTTCAGACAAAGGGGAATCCATAAGGCGAATGCACCGTCTGACGAATGCGGTCGTGATCATAGATGAAGTGCAGTCGATGCCTGTGAAGTGCATACATACTTTTAATTATATGTGTAATTTCTTAAACGCCGTATGTAACACGAATATTATCCTGTGTACCGCTACGCAGCCGACGCTGGCGGAAGCAAAATGTCCGATCTGTTACAGTAAGCCAAAGTATATGATAGGAAATACAGCGGATTGGTTTTATAAGTTTGAACGGGTAAAGATAGCTACGCCGGAAGCTGACAGCAGGTATTCCATCGAGAGTCTGGCAGAAGAGATTGCCGGGCGGACAGTGAACTGCCGGTCCATTCTTGTTGTATTGAACACCAAATCTGCAGTGAGAAGTCTGTATGACAGACTAAAAGCGCAGGGAATTCCGGCAGAGTATCTTACGACAAATTTATGCGCGGAGCATCGAAGTGATAAGATTAAGAGCATTAAAGAGATTCTTGAGAAAAAACGGGAGACGATCGTTGTGATCAGCACTAATCTGATCGAGGCGGGCGTAGACATTTCATTTGAGTATGTATATCGATCTATAGCCGGGCTGGATAGTGTGGCGCAGGCCGCAGGCCGTTGTAACAGAAACGGTGAACTGGAAAGCGGGATGGTCAATCTCATTTATCTGGAAGGTGAGAACGCGGGAAATATGACGGAGCTGCAGCAAAGTATCAGAGCGACGGAAAGTGTGATCTGGCAATACAAGGACAGTGCGACACAGGGTAGTTTGCTGATGCCGGAATGGATGGATATTTTTTACAGGAATGTATACTTCAATGCGTCAGATAAAATGAACTTTCCTGTTAAGGGATTGGATAGGAGTATTCTGGAGCTTTTGTCGAGAGGATTTAGACCCAAAGAAAAGAAGAATCTGATGAATCAGGCGTATAAGACGGCAGGACAGCAATACCGGGTGATAGACGATGATTCATTCGGGGTGATCGTCCCCTACAAGAAGGGTGCAAAGATCATAGAAGCCATTCAGAGTACAGTAGATCCAGCGGGATTAAAGGCTTATATACGGCAGGCACAGAGGTACATGGTGAACGTCAGGGGAAGCAGGCTGAAGCAGTTTGACGGACTGATACAGTCTGTGAGTGACAGGATACCGGATCTGTATATGGTGGCATCGCCCGGGGCTTATCATATGGAGTATGGAATTACACCAGAGTGGGAAACGCTGATATTTTAAGAGAGGACGGTTACAGCATGGAAAAGCAAAATATCATTGAATATTGTGTGTCCGGTAGATATGCGTTGTTTACGGATCCGCTGTCAAAGACAGGCGGAGAAAAATGCAGCTATCAGATACCTACTTATCAGGCGCTGAAAGGGATAACGGAATCCATATACTGGAAGCCTACCATAACATGGATCATTGATGAGTGCTGCATCATGAACCAGATTCGGACAGAATCGAAGGGGATCAGGCCGATCAAATACAGTGGTGGTAACGATCTGTCCTATTATACGTATCTGCATGAGGTGGCATACCAGATAAGGGCGCATTTCGAATGGAATGAAAACCGGAAGGATCTGTCCCATGACCGCAACGAAAACAAACATTATGATATTGCCAACAGAATGGTTGAAAGGGGCGGAAGAAGGGATATTTTCTTAGGGGCAAGAGAGTGTCAGGGATATGTGGAGCCCTGCGACTTCGGTGAAGGAAAAGGAGCATATGACGGAACGAATCTGTCCTTTGGTATTATGGTTCACGGTATAACGTACCCGGATGAGGCTGACAGAGAGGAAGAAAAGGGGAAAATGACTGTACGTCTCTGGAATGCACAGATGAAAGACGGTATCATACACTTTTTACGGCCTGAGCAATGCGAGATCAGACATATTCTACGGAATGCCAGGCTGAAAGAATTTGAACCGGGGAAAAATTTCAGGGGACTGCAGGAATTTGAAGGAGGTGATCTATTTGGCGTGGCTCAAGACTTTAGCTGATACATATGATGTCTATGCTGAGCTGGCAGGTGTTGACAAGAACAACCAGGCCGTATTGCTTCCGATCTCCCATTCGACTTTTAATGCACAGATTGAGGTGACGATCGATCAGAACGGAAATTTTCAAAGGGCCAGGAAGCTGGATAAAGGCAGGGATGCGGTCACGGTCATTCCGGTCACGGAAGATTCGGCGGCAAGGAGCAGCGGAATTGCGCCTCATCCGCTATGTGATAAACTCTGCTATATAGCAGGGGATTATACGTCGTATACGGGTGATAACAAGGAAAAATACTATGAAGCTTATATGGAACTGCTGCGAGACTGGACAGAATCGGAGTATTCCCATCCTATGATAGAGGCGGTATATAAGTACCTTGGCAGGAGAGCGCTGATACAGGATCTGATCATGAGCAAAACGCTGGAGCCGAATGATAACGGTATCATTACAGATCAGGTTAAGATACAGGGACTGGGACAGACCGGGGCAAATGTGCGGTTCATAGTGTTCGGGGCAGCTATGCCGCAGGAGGTTTGGAAAAACCAGGAGTTGTACAGAAAGTACAGTGAGTATTACCGCCAGAGAGCGGGTGGAAAGAAACTGTGTTATGCATCCGGAAAGACAGCATCCTGTTCGGACAAGCATCCATCCAAAATACGCAACAGCGCAGACAAAGCGAAGCTGATCTCCGGAAATGACGAATCCGGTTTTACTTATCGCGGAAGGTTTACGACAAAGGAACAGGCAGTTTCGGTCGGATATGACACATCCCAGAAGGCACATAACGCTTTAAGGTGGCTGCTTCAAAAACAGGGATATACACGTGACGAGTCGGCCATTGTCTGTTGGATGGTAAACAGGAACCGGCAGGTGCCGGACATGATGAAGGATTCGATCAATGCCTGGCATGGGATTGACGAGTTTGACTTTGATTTTGATAATCTGGATACATACGAGACCGCAGATATCACCAAATACGATACGGGTAAATATTTTGCACAACAGTTTAACAATGCGGTAAACGGATATGCCGGAAAAATCAGAACAGAAGATAAAATAGCAGTCATAGCGTTGGATGCGGCTACTACCGGCAGGCTTTCAGTGGTGTACTATGATGAGATGGGCGGGGACCAATATATAAATGCGATCTTAAACTGGCAGCAGCATTGCAAATGGCGTCGCAGCATTAAGGCAGGCAATACGGAAGAAAGCAGAAGACGGATTACCTGCGAGTGCACGCCTTCACCCAGAGATATGGCGTTGGCGGCATATGGCGTGCAGAGGACGGAATGGCTGGAGGCAGAAGGAAAGCTGATCAGAGCAACGATAATGCGGTTACTGCCATGTATAACCGGAAAAAAAGGCAAAATTCCGCAGGATATCATCAGAGCAGCAGTACGGCGGGCCTCCATGCCGCAGACAATGGGTGACTTTATTTGGTATAACGATGTGCTGTGTGTTACATGTGCAATGATAAGATTTAATTATGAAAGGGGAAACATGACAATGGATAATTTCCTGCATGACAATGGGAAGGACCGAAATGTTTTGTTCGGAAGACTGCTGGCCGTATATGACTATATGGAACAACGGGCGATGTATGAACGTGACGAGAACGGTAAGGTAAAAGAGGGGCGTACAACGAATGCGAAGCGCTATTGGAATGCCTACAGCAGCAGACCGGCCAGAACCTCAAAGACGATCAGAGAAAATCTGATCGCCTATGAAAGAAAATTAAATGATTATGAGCGGAAGAAATTCGAGGAATGGATCGGTGAGATCATGACGCAGTTTGCAGAGAGTCAGTTTGATAATACAGCATTAACGGAAATGTATTTGCCGGGATATTATCAGCAGATGGAGTATATGATAAAGTCGTTTCAGAAAAAGAACAGTATGGAAGATAAACCGTAAGATACTGTCATACATACGCAGAAATGAAAGAAAATAAGGAGAAAGGCAAGGGTATTATTATGAGTGAATTTACAAACAAAATTGATTTTGAAGTTCTGGTGATGGTTAAAAATGCAAATCCTAACGGAGACCCGCTTAATGGCAATAGACCAAGAGAGACTTATGATGGGTATGGCGAAATATCGGATGTGTGCATTAAGAGAAAGATCAGAAATCGGCTCCAGGATATGGGGGAAGCTATTTTCGTGCAGAGCGACGAACGCGCCGATGACGGCTGCAAGAGTCTTGCCGACCGGGCGAAAAGCAATACCGACATGCAGAAAGCACTGAAGGATAAAGATAAGGATGCCTATGCCAGAGCAGCCTGTGAGAAGTGGATCGATGTTCGGAGTTTTGGCCAGGTGTTTGCGTTTAAAGATGACAGTGTATCCGTAGGCGTGAGAGGACCGGTTTCGGTTCACTCGGCTTTCAGTGTACTGCCGGTTTCGATTGACAGTATGCAGATCACAAAAAGTGTCAACAGTGAGACCAAAGAGAAGAAATCGTCCGACACAATGGGCATGAAACATAAAGTTTATTCGGCGCTGTATGTCATAAAGGGCAGCATCAATCACCAGCTTGCCGGCAAAACAGGCTTCAGCGATGAAGATGCGGAGAAGATCAAAGAAGCTCTGCGTACACTGTTTGTAAATGACAGTTCATCGGCAAGACCTGACGGAAGCATGGAAGTATGCAAGGTATATTGGTGGAGGCATAACTGCCCTATGGGCCAATATTCATCTGCAAAAGTTCACAGACTGATCGACATTACAGCGAAGACAGATGATCCGAAGGAGTTTGAAGACTATCATATTGAAGTTGCTTCTTTACCGGATCTGGTATTGGAGGAGATAGAAGGGATTTAAGCATGTATGGTGAGGAAGATTATTTGATGCTTTCCGGGATTCAACACTTTGCGTTTTGCAGAAGGCAGTGGGCCGGCGTTGATGGGCGCCTGTGCAGAGCGGAAGATCGGTATGAGCTTCTTTTCGCCCAGAGGTGCATTTTGGGCGAGGGTCAGCGGAAAAGAATACGGTAATGTAAAGAGATATTAACATGAAATGTCTGAGAGGCTCACACCAGGAAAATGTCATTTTAATATAGGGGATTCTATATTTGTATAGTTAGAAACTCAACTTTCCCACCTGCATAGTTGGCGTAAATGCTTGATTTTTCAGGCAAAA
>CAJUQJ010000034.1 GCA_910588215.1 uncultured Lachnospiraceae bacterium | reverse complement strand
GTGATCGCCGTTGCGCTGGCGGCATTTCTGATCTGCTTTACGGGAATTGTATCTACCTCCCTGACACAAATGCAGCGCAATCAGGTTGTCGATACTTATGAGGCGGTCTGGCTGGGCGTGGAGGAATTATGGAAAGTGTAAATGAAAAAGAAGCGAATGCCTGTGCTATCATTATCTCTAAAGCTGCCCTGACAGAATGGAATGGGTTTGACCCGGCTGGGTATCGTGCCTATGTCCATTTCAAAAACAGCGAGCAGTTGGGCGAAGAACTGATGACCTCTTATTGCAGGGAGATTGCGGAGGAATATTAGCTTCCTATGCCCAAAATGAACAGCAAGTATTTTGTCTATGCTTCTGATTTTGGATTTATTTGGAGTAGTTTTTCTCCATACTGTACTTGCTCCGAACCGTTGGAAAAGTGGCAATATTTGCTGGGAACTGCTATGCCTGCATTAGTTTTAGGCGGTGGAGCAGCAGTGGTTTCTGTAATGACAAATCAATTACTGCTATTTATTCTGGCAGAATACATGATTCTATCGGGTGGTGGAGATTTTCTAATTATACTGAAAAGTATGCTATACCGCACTGATAAGCAAGAAAGTGTGTATTGCGATCATCCTTACGAATGTGGTTTTGTAGTTTTTGAGAAATAGGAACGAATACTATTTAATCATGGTGCTACCGTTATAGCTTCCCGTAAAAAAGGAAAACAAATGCCACTGCGAATGAATATGCAAAGTGGAAGAAAACACAAAAGTAAATTGAACATTTGGATCCTTTCCGTTTTCTCTTTCGGGAGCAAGAATGAAATTGGGATAAGCCTTATATCCATCCGCCATCCAGTCCAATGACTTGACCGGTCAAGTAATCGGGAGCATGGAGCAGAGAAACCACCATTTCTGCCACTTCTGCGGACTGACCAATTCGGTCAGCCGGTATTTCCTGTCGCAAAGCTTCTATATCCTCATCTGTAAAACATTGATTCATATCCGTGTCGATCATGCCGCAGGCAATCGCATTGACTTGAATGCCGCTGGGAGCCAGTTCTTTGGCCAGTGCTTTGGTGAAGCTGTTAACGCCGCCTTTGGAGGCGGAATAGGCAGTCTCCATAGAAGCGCCCACATTTCCCCAGACAGAAGAAATGTTGATGATCTTTCCGGCATGGTCATGCAGCATCAGAGGAATGGCAAGGCGGCTGGTATAGAAGACC
Organism: uncultured Lachnospiraceae bacterium; assembly: GCA_910588215.1. Classification (GTDB taxonomy): domain Bacteria; phylum Bacillota; class Clostridia; order Lachnospirales; family Lachnospiraceae; genus UBA3282. The sequence continues at coordinate 42,335 of CAJUQJ010000034.1, read as the reverse complement.
GCGTCTAAATTCGTGCGCATTATATTCTGCCAATCGGCAGTAGTCATTTCATGTAATAGTCCTATATAGGAGATTCCGGCGTTGTTGACCAGTACACTCAATGACGGAATCTGCTGAAAAATCCTTTCTACATCGGTGCAATTGCCCATATCGGCGATAAAGGGTACACAGGAAATTGCATAGCGGTCTGCCAGGTCTTTTGCAAAGGGAAGCAGCAGATTGGCAGATTGACTGCAGGTCAGATACAGATGAAAGCCTTCTTTGGCCAGCCTTTCGGCGATGGCACGGCCGATGCCGCGGGAAGCGCCTGTGACCAGAGCGTATTTTGGTTCGTTTTGTACGGTTGGGAAGTGTTCTTTTTGCATAACAGGATTCTCCGCATGTTATAGAAGATGTATTTGTGGTATAATAGATTCTATGACAATCAAGATTGCTTTAGGGTCGTCGTGTGGCCATTATAGCACGGAGAGACTGTGGAGTAAACTTTATAGTTAACGACATTAAAAATTTCGTTTTCGGTCCTGCAAAAGCTCCCGTATATGGCTTTGGCAGGAACCGGAAGCAGAAATTTGTTATGTCGTTTACTATAATTATCCGTTATGCGATTTGTTTGTAAGGCAGATTCAGGTTATTGTTCATGGCCAAGTCAGTTAGTTAAGCGGCACGTCCGGTTGACTTATTGACATTGGTTCACGGTGTTCTGAACCCTAATGTGTAACAGTCTGCCAGATTGAGAAAGGAGATTTATAGTCATGTATGATTTGATCGTTATCGGTTCAGGGCCGGCGGGATTATCTGCGGCGGTATACGGGATCCGTGCAGGACTGGACCTGCTGGTACTGGAGGGAAAGCCCATGAGCGGCGGCCAGGTTTTGAATACTTATGAAGTGGACAACTACCTGGGGATGCCCGGCATGAATGGGTTTGATATGGGGATGAAATTCAGGGAGCACGCGGATGCCATGGGTGTGTCGTGTAAGACAGCAGAGGTGACGGCGGTGATCGACCACGGACAGAGTAAGACAGTGGAGACGGCGGACGGAGCAGTCTATGAGGCGAAGACGCTGATCCTGGCTACGGGGGCAGAACATGCCATGCTGAACATTCCAGGGGAGGAGGAGTATAGAGGCAAAGGGGTTTCCTACTGTGCTACCTGCGACGGCGCTTTTTTCAGAGGGCGGGACGTGGCGGTGGTAGGCGGCGGAGATGTGGCGGCGGAAGATGCCATTTATCTGGCGCGGCTCTGCCGGAAGGTCTATCTGATTCATCGCAGAGACAGCCTGCGCGCAGCGAAAAGTCTGCAGAACAAGCTGTCAGATTGTGACAATGTGGAAATCCTGTGGAGCAGAACGTTGTCGGCTGTCTCCGGCTCCGGGCTGGTGGAGCAGATAACACTGCGGCAGGTCGAGGACGGGACGGAAGAGGAACTGCCGGTGGAGGGCGTTTTCATTGCGGTGGGGATGCAGCCGAATACGCAGGCATTCCGGGACAATGTGCCTTGTGATGAGAAAGGATATGTACTGGCCGGTGAAGACTGTGCTACGAAAGTACCGGGCATCTTTGCGGCGGGAGATCTTCGGACGAAACAGGTGCGACAGATCATTACGGCGGTAGCCGACGGGGCTTGTGCAGTGGCGTCGGCGGAGAGATATCTGAACGGAAATTAAGGAAATAAACCGTAATAAATTTAATATTTGTAATAATTGTGTTACCATTCAAAGGCGCGGTGCGAAAACTGCGTATTTACGACCGGGAGCGGTAGACATTAGAGCATTCGGCTTTGCACCAGGAGGCTGGAAATGCCCAAATGCCGTTACTACAGGCTGATGAAGCAGTGAATGGCAACATAGTGCAAATGATCAGAATCTTGTAATAAAGTACAAGAACTTGCATATGATGGCAATTTTTTTTGAATATGCTGTGGTTGACAAAAGGATTCTTCGATGATATTATAATACCCAGATGTAACAATTTTGTAACAAATGAGATGGGTTTTTAATACACATATAAGGAATGTTACGGCATCCTTCGTAATATTCGCGAGAGGTATATCATGAAGAAGAATGTGAAAATAGCAGCATGTGCAATGACAGCAGTTCTTGCTTTGGGCGGACTGGGAATGGATGTGAATGCAAGTGACAGTGTCAGTAAGGTCCTTCCTTCCGCAGGCATAGACTTCTCTTTGCAGGATCAGGAGAAATCTACAGCGCTTTCCAGCTTGCAGGAAGAAGCCGAGAAGAATGCGGAAGCTGACGGAACAAGCGTGGGCAGTGCTCAGGTGGGAGGCTTCGCGGATCTGGCGAGTACGAGTAATAAGGTCAGCGCCGCTCACTCCAAGAAGATAGAAGATACGGTAGTGGTCAGTGAGGGATATACGAGAGATCTGAAAGAAGCTGCCAATACGGGGTTGTCTGAAGAAGAGGAAGGGTTTAAGAATCTGGTCATTGCCAAAGTTAACGATTATGTTAATATCAGGAATCTGCCCAGTGAGGAAGGCGAGATCGTAGGTAAGCTGTATAATAAGTCGGTAGGTAATTTTATCGAAGAGGAGAACGGCTGGTACAAGATCAAGTCCGGTTCCGTGGAAGGGTATGTGAAGGGTGAATATTGTGTGACCGGTGATGCGGCTGTAGATTATGCGAAGGAAGTGGGAACGCGGATCGCAACCGTTACAACGACAACACTTAAGGTACGTGAACAGCCCGGTTTGGAAGAGGCCGTACTCGGTCTGGTGCCCATTGAGGATGAGTTGATCGTCACGGAAGAGCTGGATGGCTGGGTGAAGGTCAATATAGAGGAAGGTGACGGTTACGTATCTAATGATTACGTTACTTTATCGACAGAATTTGTGAAGGCAGAGTCCATCGAAGAAGAGAGGGCAAGACTGGAGAAGGAAGAGGCGGCCAGAAGAGCGGCTCAGGAAGCGGCGAATAAGAAGATGTCATCCAAATCTTCGTCCTCTTCTTCCACTACGGATGGCGGTAAGACGTATCAGAGTCCTACCGGCAGCACGGGAGCCGATGTTGTTAAGTTTGCAATGCAATTTGTAGGAAATCCTTACGTATACGGTGGCACCAGTCTGACCAACGGTGCAGACTGCTCCGGATTCGTGATGAGCGTTTATAATAACTTTGGGGTAAGCCTGCCGCATTCTTCCGCAGCGGACAGAAACGTGGGGGCAACGGTAAATGGTATCGAGAATGCACAGCCTGGCGACATCGTATGTTATTCCGGCCATGTGGGAATCTATGCAGGTAATGGGCAGCTGGTACATGCGTCTACTTCCAAGACAGGTATCATTGTTTCCAGTGCGACTTACCGTCCGATCCTTTCGATCAGAAGAATCTTCTAGTAAGTGCAGAGACAGGTAACTGTCAGTGAGAATGTAAATTGAGTAAGGCAGCCGAGTGATCGGCTGCCTTCTTTGCACATAGGAAAGTCCTTGCTGCTATGAAATGCTGAAGCGAATAATTTTCCTATAAAATAAAAACCATATGCGCACGGCTGCATGAGGTAATTTACTGCTGCGTGATATGCATCTGGCGCTGCAAAGTGTTCAAGACCCTCAAGACCTAAGGGGAGGAGAGGGAAAGGCAATGATCGCATTGTGGCGGAACGGGATCATCTCATTTGTATATCTTGTACAAAGTGCAAAACCGTGCTGTGAGATTCACGCGAAAAGGAGGTGTGGATATCCACAGGAAGAAATGGCGGATTTGAGCGGAAAAACCACTTATACACCGAGTTATCCACGATATCCACAGGTTTTTGGGGATGTGGACAAGCAGAAGTTATGGAAACTGAAAGAACGAATGTTTTGTGAAGTAGTGCTGAACTGTCATTTTTTCTGGAGAAAATGAAGAAAAGTACTTGACGCTTCAGAATGGAGGAAAAAAGTAACAGTTCAGCCTTGCACTATTCCGCGAGCAAAATCGCTCTGTATACGATTTTGTGAGTTATGCAAGCGCCAAAGTGCAAAGTTAATTCCGAAGGAATTTACTTTTTTAATTCCGAAGGAATTCACTTTTTTAATTCCGAAGGAATTTACTTTTTTGGATGCATTTTGTGTGCATTGTGGTTACATGGCAACCACAATGTTACGGAAAAAATGAAACATATCACATGAATTGTTGCAACACAGACTACAAATATGCTATAATGACTATACAATAATCCAATGGAAGGGATGAGTGATATGAAATTTATTATTGTTGGAAAGAATATTGAAGTAACAGAGGGGTTAAGAGCGGCAGTAGAGGACAAGATTGGCAAGCTGGAGAAGTACTTTACGGCGGAGACGGAAGCACATGTTACCTTAAGCGTTGAGAAGGACAGGCAGAAGATAGAAGTGACGATCCCGGTGAAGGGTAATATCATTCGTTCCGAGCAGGTCAGCAGCGATATGTATGTATCCATCGATCTGGTGGAAGAGATCATCGAGCGGCAGCTTAAGAAATATAAGAATAAGCTGATCGATAAGAAACAGTCGTCACCGAATTTCCGTCAGGAGTTTATTGAGAAAGATTATATGGATGACGAGGAAGTACAGATCCTGCGTACTAAGAGATTCGATATCAAGCCCATGTATCCGGAAGATGCCTGTGTGCAGATGGAACTTCTGGGCCACAGCTTCTATGTGTTCTGTAATGCGGAGACGGACCAGGTTAACGTGGTGTATAAGCGCAAAGGCAATACCTATGGACTGATCGAACCGGAAGTTTAAACGGTTCCGTGTTTGATGTAGTCGATGAATTGGAGAAGAAAGCGATCATAGATCTATCTGAGTATGGATGGCCATGCAGCCCGCCGGACGGCAGGCTGAGCATGATGGAGTTTAGGAAGAAGCGTCGCCCTGTCAACAGTGACAGGGTGATGTTTTGTTAAGGAGTGGTTATGCTGAGTTTGACTGCGGTTTTACATATCTGCTTTGCGCTGGCCTGTATCTTGTGGCTGGCGGGATATTTTAAAGTGAGTCTGGTGGAAGTAATGCCGGTATTTATCTGTGTGCTTGTGCTTGTGTTGTATGGGCTGGCGATGCTGCATCATCTGTCCTGGATCGACGAGATCGCAGGGGGCGTGATCGGGCTGTCGGTGGTGTGGATCGTGAGCAGGAAGAAGGAACAGAGGACAGGGGTCGTTAGGATGTGCCTTCGGAAGATGGGAGAACCGTCCTTTCTTACGGCCGCCCTTTTACTGTTAGCGGTGGTACTGTGTACGTCGGGCAAGGTGGTGTCTTGGTGGGATGACATCAATTTCTGGGCGACGGATGTGAAATCCCTCTATTACCTGGACGGTTTTGCGGGAGAATATGGAAATGCAGCTCCGGAATTCGGAGATTATCCGCCCGGTGGGCAGTTGGTCAAGTGGTGGTTTTTGCATTTTGATCCCCGGGACTTCAGGGAGGGACTTGCTTTTGCGGGTTACTATGTGATGAATCTTGCGTTCCTGTTGCCGCTGTTGCGCAGTCTGAAGGGCAGGAATCCGATCGTCATGGCCCTGATGGCGGCGGCGCTTTGGTTTTTTCCGAGCATTGCGGAAGTGTACGGGTACGACGGATTCTGCGCGGATCTGACTATGGCCTGTATCTATGGCGGATTTCTGTGGGCCGTGACGGATCAGGAGAGGGAAGCCGGTGATACCGGTAAGGGGGAGTTGTTTTACTATGGCAGGTTGGGCCTTTATCTGGGAGTGCTGGTACTGGTCAAATCCGTCGGATTCGTGTGGGCGTTGTTTGGGCTGCTCTTCCTGGTGCTGCATCGTCGAAGTGTTATGGGACATGGGCAGCGAGACGATGTCCGGACAGAAGCAGGCGGCAGGGAGCGGTATTGTCAGGCAAGGAAGACGAAGGCCCTGCTGCTGACGGTCGGGCTTCCATTGCTGACGGGCGGCAGCTGGATGATTTTCTGCCTGCTGATGCGGCGAATCACGAAGACCACCGCCACTGCGGTCAAGTATATGACCACTGACGAGTACGGTATTTCCGGTTATACAAGAGAATTTGCGGCCGCCTTTCTGCGGGCTTTCGTGACTTCCCCGCTGCATAAGGAACGGAGCATTGCCATTGACTTGACGCCTTTGGGGCTGTATCTGTGTGTATGTCTGGTGGTGATCCTTTTCTACAAGATGCATTTGTTGCCGGAGAAGACAGGCCGAATTGTGCTTGGCTTCAGCATGGTCAGCGGAGCGGTGTTCTATGGAATCATATTTCTGGCCCATATTACGATCTTTGCCACCGAGACCCAGTATTTGGAGCCGTCGGGGATGATCTCTTCCATCGAGCGCTACGGTGCGCCGTTTACCATCGGGACGCTGCTTTTTCTGGCAGCGATCTGGCTGCGTCACGGGGAGCGGTTTTTTGCTAAAGATAGGTTACCGTACTTTTTACAACAATACGGCACGTGCCTGGGGTTTATTTTGTTCGTGGCATTGACAGCGGGCTATCAGGTTGGGTATCATGGTCTCATTGGTTATCGTAGCGATGTGGAGGTCTGCCTGCAGGAGCGGGCGGATATGATCGGAGCGGACGAGATGCAGTTTCTGAAGGTCTTACGTTCGTCACCGCAGCCCTTGGAAACGGCAGGCGATGCACGGGTCTGTTATATCAGGCGTGGGGATGCGCCCCGCTGGGTGAATAACAGTTATCTTGGGTATGAGGCATCGCCGGTGTCCGTCGTATACCGCAGTGTAAACCTGGAGGATGCGCCGACAGACTGGATGGTGCAGGAGATCAGGGCTTCCCACGCAGGGTACCTCTATGCGGAGGAGACGGAAGCGGATGCGGGCGCCGTCTTTGACGAGATCATGGAGACGGGTGAGTTTGCCTGTGGGGTGCTGTATAGGATCGTGGACGAAGGCGGCGTGCTCCGTTTGGTAAGTGTCGGCGAACAGCATTAGGCGAACCTGCTTTGGAACTTTGGAGATAGAAAGGGGCGTTTTATGCCTTCTTATTATGAGATACCGGTGATCATACCTTCTTATGAGCCGGATGAAAAGTTAATAACACTTCTCGCCGCTTTGCAGGAGGCGGGCATCCGGCATGTGATCGTGGTGGACGACGGCAGCGGGGAGCAGTATGCGTCCTTCTTTACGCGGGCGGCGGCTTTTACGAACTGTGAGGTGCTGCGCCATGCGGTGAATCTGGGCAAAGGCAGGGCGCTCAAGACGGCCTTCAACCATTGTCTGCTTACCTACGGCGGTACATCCGGCGGCGAAAGTACAAGGAAGGCCGGGAGCGCCATGCCGGGCTGCGTGACGGCGGATTCGGACGGGCAGCATACGCCGGCGGACATTCTGGCCTGTATGCGGAAGCTGTGGGAGAACCCGGAGAGCCTGATATTGGGCTGTCGGGATTTTGACGGGCCCGGGGTGCCTGCAAGGTCATCTTTCGGCAATAAATGTACCAGACAGGTATTCCGATATCTGCTGGGGCTTTCGGTGTCGGATACCCAGACAGGGCTGCGGGCCGTTCCTGCCTTTTTCATGGAAAAGCTGATGGAGGTTAAGGGAGAGCGTTTCGAGTATGAGACTAATATGCTGATCGAGACGAAAAATCTTACGATCCCGATCTTGGAAGTGCCGGTGAAGACGATCTATATCGAAGAAAACAGGACCAGCCATTTTAACCCGATCAAGGATTCTCTGAGGATTTATCTGGTGTTCGGGAAGTTCCTGTTCTCGTCCCTGTCTTCCAGTGTGGTGGACCTGTTGCTCTTTCATTTGTTCTGCACTCTTCTGCATACGCAGGAGGGCGGGCTGTGGGGGGTGCCCTACATCATCATATCGACGGTGTTTGCGCGGGTGATCTCCGCTGTCTATAACTTTCTGATCAACTATAAGGTGGTGTTTCAGAGCAGAGAGAGGATGGCGATCACGGCGGCCAGATATTTCCTGCTGGCGGTATGCCAGATGATGTGCAGCGCTTTGTTGGTCAACGGTCTGTATGGCCTGCTTGGCGGTGTGGAAGTGGCTGTGAAGATGCCGGTGGACGTGTTTTTGTTCTTCGTCAGCTTCCTTTTCCAGAGAGAGTTTGTATATCGTAAAAGATAGCGCCTATGGCTTTGTGCTAAAGCGATACGGCGAAAAGGCTGCTCCGCAGGCTGGCATAACCTGCGGGGTTTTTTCATATACATAACCGTGACAGGAACAGAACTGATGGAATGCGGGAGCCTATATGAGAGGGAATAGGGATAGTCAAAAGAGCGCGGGAAAATGGATCATCAGGATCGAACTGATCGTTTTGCTGGCTTTTGTGTGTGCGGCGGTGAGCAGGGAACTGCGGGACCGGTCGGTGAGGCAGACAGGGCAGGATGAGGAGATGGCCGGCGGGTGGACTTCGGAGAACGGAGAAGCCATAGAAGTATCCGCCACCGGTAACTATATCAAGTGGGTTGAATTTCACGCCACCTGTGAAGCACTGGCGGCGGCCTACGAGATGGATGTGGCAAGCTGTCAGGAAGAGGTGCATGTGAATTGGATCGAGCTTCTGGCTTACGTGGGGGCGAAGCACGGCGGGAAGTTTGACAGAAACAGTGTGCGGGAGATCGAGGCGGCGGCAGGGGAGCTTCGCGGCAAAGAGACCACGATGGAGAAGCTGACAGAAGATATGGAATATTACGAATATTATCTGGAAGCCTATACGGCAGTGCTCTCGGGGATGGTGGGGGAATTCTCCCTTATGGAGGACGGAAAGTGGAAGCGGTACTATGGGCTGAAAGCCTTTTCCCCAATTGCGAAAGGGTTTGACTACAGTCACTACGATGATTTCGGATCTTCCAGGAGCTACGGCTATTCCAGACCCCATCTGGGGCATGACATGATGGGGCAGATCGGCAGCCCGATCATCGCGATCGAGTCCGGCGTTGTGGAGGCGCTGGGCTGGAATCAGTACGGCGGCTGGCGCATCGGTATCCGCAGTTTTGACGGCAAGCGGTACTATTACTATGCACATCTGCGGCAGAATTACCCTTATGCGGAAGGACTTAAGCAGGGAGATGTGGTCACGGCCGGAGATGTGATCGGCTATATGGGGCATACAGGATACAGCACGAAAGAGAACGTGAATAACATCGAGACTGTACATCTGCACTGGGGGTTGCAGCTGATCTTCGACGAGTCCCAGAAAGAGGGGAATAATGAGATCTGGATCGACTGTTTTGAGCTGACGAAATTCCTCTATCGCAACCGCAGCGAAGCTGCCAAAGTAGGGGATACGAGGGAATGGCGGCGGGTGCAGGAGATGCAGGACCCGGCGGTAGAAAAACATTGCAAAAAAGATACCCCTATGATACAATAATTGCAGCTGACAATGATAAAAAAATAACAATCGTTGTCAATCTTGTAATGTAAAGTTTTATCTAACAAAAATACCAAAATGGAGGAGAAGAAGATGGCAAAAAAAGTTGTTTTGGCGGGTGCCTGCCGTACAGCTATCGGCACTATGGGTGGGGGCTTGAGCACAACACCGGTAGCAGAGCTTGGCGCAATCGTAATCAAAGAAGCATTGAACAGGGCAGGGGTAGCGCCTGATCAGGTCGATCACGTATATATGGGTTGTGTAATCCAGGCGGGACAGGGTCAGAACGTTGCACGTCAGGCTTCCATTAAGGCAGGACTCCCGAATGAGGTTCCGGCAGTTACCATCAACGTGGTATGCGGTTCCGGATTAAACTGTGTTAACATGGCAGCACAGATGATCCAGGCCGGCGATGCCGATATCGTAGTCGCAGGCGGTATGGAGAACATGTCCATGGCACCTTATGCAGTTCCTCAGGGACGTTACGGTTATAGAATGAACAACGGTACACTGGTAGATACCATGGTGAACGATGCGCTGTGGGATGCTTTCAATAACTATCATATGATCAAGACAGCGGATAATATCTGCGAAGAGTGGGGATTGACACGTGAAGAGCTGGATGAGTTCGCGCTTAAGAGCCAGCAGAAGGCAGAAGCAGCACAGAAGAGCGGCGCTTTTGACAAAGAGATCGTACCTGTTATGATCAAGAAGAAGAAAGAAATGGTAGAGTTCAAGGTAGACGAGGGACCGAGAGCCGGTTCTACCATCGAAGGACTCCAGAAGCTGCGTGCGATCAATCCGGGCGGATTCGTTACAGCAGGTAACGCTTCCGGTATCAATGACGGTGCGGCAGCCATCGTTGTGATGAGTGAAGAGAAGGCGAAAGAATTGGGCGTTAAGCCGATGGCTACTTTCGTTGGCGGCGCTCTGGCAGGCTGCAGACCGGAAGTTATGGGTATCGGTCCTGTTCCGGCTACACAGAAGGTTATGGCTAAGACAGGTTATAAGATCGAAGACTTCGATATCATCGAGGCGAACGAGGCATTCGCTGCACAGTCCGTAGCAGTTGGTAAGGAGCTGGGCATTGATGTTGACAAGCAGCTGAACCCTAACGGCGGCGCGATCGCACTGGGACACCCGGTAGGAGCTTCCGGATGCCGTATTCTCGTGACACTGCTGCATGAGATGGAAGCGAAGGGTGCGAAGAAGGGTCTTGCAACTCTGTGTATCGGCGGCGGTATGGGATGCGCAACGATCGTCGAGAGAGACTAATGTGAGAATGTCTGCAATGCGGCACTCTCCGTACGGACAACATATTTAATAAGGAGACGCATAAATGGAATTTGTATTATATGAGGTAAAAGGACAGGTTGGTGTCATCACCATCAACCGTGAGAAGGCGCTGAATGCCTTGAACTCTACAGTGCTGGAAGAGTTGGACAAGACTCTGGACGGCGTGGATCTTAACGCAGTACGATGCCTGATCCTGACAGGCGCAGGCCAGAAATCTTTCGTAGCAGGCGCGGACATCGGTGAGATGAGCACTCTGACTAAGGCGGAAGGCGAAGCGTTTGGTAAGAAAGGCAATGATGTGTTCCGTAAGCTGGAGACTTTCCCGATTCCCGTGATCGCGGCAGTCAACGGATTTGCGTTAGGCGGCGGTTGTGAGATCTCCATGAGCTGTGATATCAGGATCTGCTCCGATAATGCAGTGTTCGGACAGCCTGAAGTGGGTCTGGGTATTACACCTGGCTTCGGCGGCACGCAGAGACTGGCAAGGATCGTAGGGCCGGGTATGGCGAAGCAGATGATCTACACGGCAAGAAACATCAAGGCTGACGAGGCACTTCGGATCGGTCTTGTGAACGCAGTTTATCCGCAGGATGAACTGATGGCAGCAGCGGAGAAGATGGCAGCAGGCATCGCGAAGAACGCGCCGATCGCTGTCCGCAACTGCAAGAAAGCGATCAACGACGGCCTGGAAGTCGGCATGGACGAGGCGATCGTGATCGAGGAGAAGTTGTTTGGTGACTGCTTTGAGACAGAAGACCAGAAGTACGGCATGGCCTTTTTCCTGGACAAGAACAAAGAGAAAGTAAAAGAGCCGTTTAAGAACGCATAGCCGTCTGAAAAAGCAAGCGACTCGGCTATGCAACAGAGGGATTTCCACCTGTGCTAATCCGATGTCTTGTCTGTATTGCCATAAATGACATACAGACAAACCGTTGGATTGTAACCGCACAGGTGGAAAGATTTTCGAGTGAACCATAAAATTTACTAAATAAGGAGGATATTTACGATGAAAGTAGGAATTATCGGTGCAGGAACCATGGGTTCCGGTATTGCACAGGCATTCGCTATGACAGACGGCTATGAAGTTTGTCTCTGCGATATCAAGGAAGAGTACGCTGAGGGTGGCAAGGCGAAGATTCTGAAGAACATGAACTTCCTGGTAAGCAAAGAGAAGATCACACAGGAGAAGGCAGACGAGATCATGGGCAAGATCACCACTGGCCTGAACGGCATCTGCACAGACTGCGATCTGATCGTTGAAGTTGCTTTGGAGAAGATGGAGATCAAGCAGGCGATCTTCAAGGAGCTGATGGGCATCGTTAAGAAAGACTGCATGTTCGCAAGCAATACATCTTCCCTTTCCATTACCAAGATCGGAGAAGGATTAGACAGACCGATGATCGGTATGCACTTCTTCAATCCTGCTGACAGAATGAAACTGGTAGAGGTGATCAGAGGCGAGAACACTCCTCAGGATATGGTTGATAAGATCACGGCTATCGCAACTGAGATCGGCAAGACTCCGGTACAGGTTAAAGAGGCTCCCGGTTTTGTTGTTAACAGAATCCTGATCCCGATGATCAATGAGGCGATCGGTGTTCTGGATGCCGGCACTGCATCTGCAGAGGATATCGATGTGGCTATGCAGCTTGGCGCTTCTCATCCTATGGGACCGCTGCACCTGGGCGATCTGATCGGTCTGGATATCTGCCTGGCGATCATGGAAGTACTGTACAATGAGACGAAGGACGAGAAGTATGCTCCGCAGCCGCTTCTGAAGAAGATGGTAGAGGAGAAGAAGCTCGGCAGGAAGACCGGCATCGGATTCTTCGATTATTCCAAGAAATAATAGCGTGAGAAGAACATCAACCAACTCTAAGGCGGCAAAGAACGCAGCCTAAGAGTTGCTAAATGTTTAAGAGAATGCCCAGAAAACGGGCATTCTCCCAGACAAGCTTGCTTGTCTTTGGATTTTGAGATTTCGCTTAGGCGGGATCATGGAGCTTAGCATAAAGAGAATTACTTCGATAACGTTCTTGAAACCCCGTCAGGATTTCGGGAACGTTATACTGGGTTCTTATTTATGAAACAGTCAAGTATTGATATCGTCCATTTATTGGACGGAATGCAATTAAAATAACATGGAGGAATAAAAGATCATGGATTTTACTTTAAGCAAAGAACATGAAATGGCGAGAGCTCTTTTTAAAGAGTTCGCCGAAAAAGAAGTAAAGCCTCTCGCACAGGAGGTAGACGAGAACGAAGCTTTCCCGCGTGAGACTGTTGAGAAGATGGCTAAGCTGGGCTTCCTTGGAATTCCGGTTCCGAAGGAGTACGGCGGACAGGGCTGCGACCCGTTAACCTATGCTATGTGTGTTGAGGAGTTGTCCAAGGTATGCGGTACCACAGGCGTTATCGTATCCGCACACACCTCTCTTTGCTGTGACCCGATCATGACATACGGTACGGAAGAGCAGAAGCAGAAATACCTGATTCCCCTTGCAAAAGGTGAGAAGTTAGGTGCCTTTGGTTTGACAGAGCCCGGCGCAGGTACAGACGCGCAGGGACAGCAGACCAAGGCAGTGCTTGACGGCGACGAGTGGGTGCTCAACGGCTCCAAGTGCTTCATCACCAACGGTAAGGAAGCTGACGTATACGTTATCTTCGCGATCACAGGCACCGTTGAGAAACGCGGCAGAATGACCAAGGAGATCTCCGCATTCATCGTGGAGAAAGGCACACCCGGCTTTACCTTCGGTACGAAGGAGAAGAAGATGGGTATCCGTGGTTCTTCTACATACGAGCTGATCTTCACAGACTGCCGTATCCCGAAGGAGAATCTGCTTGGACAGCAGGGTAAAGGCTTCGGTATCGCTATGCACACACTGGACGGCGGACGTATCGGTATCGCTTCCCAGGCACTTGGTCTGGCAGAAGGCGCGCTGGAGACCACGATCTCCTATGTAAAAGAGAGAAAACAGTTCGGCAGAGCAATCGGCGCATTCCAGAATACACAGTTCCAGCTGGCTGATATGGCTACCAAGGTGCAGGCTGCACAGCTGCTTGTTTACAAGGCTGCTATGGCAAAGGCTACCCAGAAAGTTTACTCCGTAGAAGCTGCTATGGCGAAACTGTATGCTGCAGAAGTAGCGATGGAAGTGACCACCAAGGCAGTTCAGCTCCACGGCGGTTACGGCTACATCAGAGAGTACGATGTAGAGCGTATGATGCGTGACGCTAAGATCACAGAGATCTACGAAGGAACGAGTGAAGTACAGCGTATGGTCATCTCCGGTTCCCTGCTCAAATAAGAAGACATGGAAGAAGGGCAGACTGTCTTGCAGATGCGGCATAACTTGACGGCAGGCGGACAGTGTGCGGATCATATGGTATTGTATAGAGACGAAACGTGAAAGAATAAATAAAATAAGGAGAGAAATACAATGAAAATTGTTGTTTGTATTAAACAGGTTCCCGATACCAAGGGCGGCGTTAAGTTTAATCCGGACGGAACACTCGACAGAGGCGCTATGCTTACGATCATGAACCCGGATGATAAAGCAGGTCTGGAAGCGGCACTCAGATTAAAAGATCAGTACGGTGCAGAGGTAACGGTTGTGACGATGGGTCTTCCGAAGGCAGAAGAGGTTCTGCGCGAGGCTATGGCTATGGGCGCAGACAACGGTATTCTGGTAACAGACAGAGTACTCGGCGGTGCAGACACATGGGCTACTTCCACCACAGTGGCAGGTGCGATCAGGAATCTTGAGTACGATCTGATCATCACAGGCCGTCAGGCAATCGATGGCGATACGGCTCAAGTAGGGCCTCAGATCTCCGAGCATCTGGATATTCCTGTTATTTCTTATGCACAGGATATCAAAGTGGAAGGTGACAGCGTGATCGTTGAGCGTCAGTATGAAGACAGATATCATGTGGTAAAGGCTAAGATGCCTTGTTTGATCACAGCGCTCTCCGAGCTGAATGAGCCTCGTTACATGACACCGGGCGGTATCTTCGACGCTTATAAGAAGGATCTTACCGTATGGGGCAGAGCAGATCTTAAGGATGTTGACGACGCTAACCTGGGTCTTAAAGGTTCACCGACCAAGATCGCTAAGGCTTCCGATAAGGTTAGAAAGGGTGCAGGCGAGAAGGTTACTCTTGACCCTGATGAGTCCGTAAGCTACATTGTTGACAAGTTGAAAGTGAAACATGTGATCTAATGACTGCAAAAGGAAAACAATTGCAGCGTTAACGACTATAAATTATTCAGTTGCGGGATTTGTGTTTCGCGTACTCAACACAAACTTGTAAGCCATATTTGGCTTTGCGCAAAAAAAGAGTGCGCAGAAAGAGGCAGATAATGAATTTAGAAGAATACAAGGGAGTATATGTCTTTGCGCAGCAGGTGGACAATGAGATCAGCAGTATTGCTTTTGAACTGCTCGGCAAAGCGAAAGACCTGGCTAAAGATTTAAGTACAGATGTGACAGCTGTGCTGATCGGTTCCGAGGTGAAAGGACTGGCAGACCAGCTTGCAGAATACGGTGCAGACAAGGTGATCGTTGTGGATGATCCTGAACTGAAAGATTACAGAACAGAGCCTTATGCACATGCGCTGTCTTCCGTTATCAATAAATATAAACCGGAGATCATGCTGGTTGGCGCGACCGCGATCGGCAGAGACTTAGGCCCGAGAGTATCCGCAAGAGTGGCTACAGGTCTGACAGCAGACTGTACCGTTCTGGAAATCGGTGATTTCCCGTTGCAGGCAGTTCCGGGTCAGGAGCAGTTACATAATCAGCTGCTGATGACACGTCCTGCGTTCGGCGGCAACACCATCGCAACGATCGCATGCCCTTACAATCGTCCGCAGATGGCTACGGTCCGTGCAGGCGTTATGCAGAAGATTGAGCCGATCAAAGGCGCTAAGGCAGTTGTGGAAGAGTTCAATCCCGGATTCACACCGGACAACAAGTATGTAGAGATTCTTGATATCGTGAAGTCCGTAGCGGAGACAGTGGATATCATGGATGCTAAGATTCTTGTATCCGGCGGCCGTGGTGTAGGAAGCCCGGAGAACTTCAAGATCCTTGAGGATCTTGCAGAAGTACTCGGCGGTACGGTAAGCTGTTCTCGTGCAGTAGTAGATTCCGGTTGGAAGCCGAAGGATCTGCAGGTTGGTCAGACCGGTAAGACGGTTCGCCCGAATGTTTACTTCGCGATCGGTATCTCCGGTGCGATCCAGCATGTAGCAGGTATGGAAGAGTCCGATATCATTGTTGCGATCAACAAGGATGCTGATGCACCGATCTTTGATGTAGCTGATTACGGTGTTGTGGGCGACCTGAACAAGATTGTTCCGAAGCTGACAGAAGCACTGAAGGCTGAAATCGCAGCAGCTAAATAATTAAAGTTAAGTTGCGAAGCAAATTAACTTTGCGAGATTCGCTTTGCGAACTCGAAAACAGAAAATTATAAAAACTATAAAAACGCCTGGGAAGTTTGTCCAGGCGTTTTCTTTGGCACAAAATTGTGCTATCATTAATATATGGAAACAGGAAAAGAGAATATCCTAAACGCATACACTGAGAAAGAAGCAGGGATATAAGTATATGATCACAGTTACGGAATTGACAAGTGCATACGGGAGGAAACAGATTTTACAGGGTGTATCCTTTACAGCACAAAGAGGAGAATGTGTAGGGATCGTGGGTGCGAACGGCTGTGGTAAATCGACGCTGTTATCAGTTTTGGCCGGAACATTGAAACCAAGATCGGGGCAGGTGCTTTATTACGGCAAGGCGGCGTGGAGTGATGCGGGAAACGGCAGGATGCATGAAGACAAGGAAGTGATCCGCAGGATGACGGGTTATGTGCCGCAGGAGGATCCATTGATCCCGGAACTCAGTGTATATGATAATCTGCGCCTTTGGTATCCGGATAAGGGAACACTTCGGAGAGAATTGGAACAGGGATTTCTGAATCTGCTTGGATTGGGGGAATTTTCTGCGAAGCAGGTGCATAAATTGTCAGGTGGAATGAAGAAACGGGTCAGCATTGGTATAGCGATGGCCAGTACGCCGCCAATCCTTCTTCTGGATGAGCCAAGCGCAGCCTTGGACTTGATCTGCAAGGAGGATATACGCAGGTATCTTCAAATATATCTGGAGCGCAAAGGCACTGTCGTGATCACGACACATGAGGAGAGTGAGCTGGATCTGTGCAGTACATTATATGTCATGAAAGAGGGGCGGCTGCACCAGGTAGATAACCGGCTGCGGGGAGAGGGCTTGACTGGCCGGATGTAAGATTGAAGAATGCTTTTGCAGCAGGGAACAGATAAGGAGGAAGGCATGAATATAGGAAAGATCAAATTCAGGATCTTGTTGTCGGCAGTCTGTGCCGTGTTTTTTCTTTTTGCCAGTGTCGGAATCGTTATGGCCTTTCTCAAAAGCAGGCCTGCATACAGACTCCATAAGGCTGTAGAAAACCTGACCGGAGAGCTTGCGGAGTCGGCAGATCCGCTCACGGAGAAGATTGGAATTGAGGATTTGATCCGTATGATGGCAGAAGAAGGCGGACATGTAAGTACGTGCATTAATTTTACTGCGGATAGCCTATTAGGCAATACGATCGGTGTTGATACTGAATATTATAAGGATATGCAAAGCAAAGAGTTGAGTGCGGATACGAGTATCAGCATGATGAATTATGAGTTTGCGCATTTGAACATCTATGCGGATGAAGAGGCAGTCTGCTTTTCCGTGCCGGAGCTCTTTCTGGAAAATATGTATGTCGATAATGAGAATGTAGTGAGCCAGTACAATGGATCTTTCCTGGCGGAGATAGCCGGACGCAGTACTTTGGAAGACTTTTCCATGAATCTTTTTCCGAAGGTTGACGGGAGCTATGCTCTGAGAGACTGGAAGAACGTCAGGGCACATACGGAACGTTTTGCCGAAGATCTGGCGGCGTGCGAGGATGCTATAGTCATGGAGCGGGCCGGGAAGGGCGTTTATCGCGTGTTCCTTCTGGCGCGGGAAACGGATCGCCTGCTTCTGGATATCATGGACAGCTATGATTCGACTTATGCAGCATCGGAAGCCGGACAATGGTGGAAGGAATATGACAGACTGCTCGCCTCGGATGTCAGTATGCTGTTTGTACTTAACAGGCGTGATCGCATAGAGAGCATTACATTTGAAGAGCCGGTGCGTATGCTGGACGGTAAAGCGGTCATAAGCGGTTCTCTGCATTTTCTGGGGAGCGCGCAAAGTACGGACAAAGTACAAGGAGAGATAACGGTGGCGGACGAGGACGGTAGGGCAAGATCTCTGTACTTGCAGACCACACGCTCTATGGCAGATGACAGCTATGAATTGGGCGTGGAAGCGGAGCTTATGGAGGATGAGGATACTTTACTCCGGGCGAAATATACCGCAAAGAGCGATGCGCTTCGGGATACTTTTGCGGTGAGCATGTCCTTGTGGAATGATGAGGAGGATGTGGAATTTACGATGGAGGGCGGACTGGACGATATTGTCAAGGGTCGAAGCCTGGAATTGGATGTGGAAAGTATGCAGTTCTATATGGACGGGGAGGAAGTATTTAAGATCACCGGCGATATCCTGCTGGAGCCGTTTGAAGAGGAGATCAGGAGTACCGTGAAGAAGGAGACGGCCTTCTTCGGGATGACGGAAAGAGACTGGATCGGTATTTTATACAAAATAGAGGATGCCTACGGCGGGCTGCTTGGTGCCCTATGGTAAGTTAAGGCAGATATGTCCGGGATAGTCAGGCGGCGCAAGAATGGGGGATGAATATGGGCAATACAGAGAATAAGAACGGAGAGACTAGGTTGGAGGAAACCAAGAACGAAGAGACCAAGAATAGCGAGAACAGCAACACGGGAGACGAGGCGATGATAGCGGAACTACTGCAGCATCTGGACACGGAGTTCTCACAGGGCGTCTATAGGATGAGCGTCGGATTTGACGAAGCGGAGGAGGAAGCCAAGCAGGTCTCACACAAATGCTGCAATATGTACGGCAGGCCGGCAACAGAGACGGTGGGGCTCCTGGATATGTACACGGATATCAGCGCAGGTGATCCTGACCGGCAGACGGAATGACCGGAGCAGGACAGTGCAGAGAACAGGTATGACTTCAAATATGACTTTAAATATGATCACTGGTATGATAAAGAGATTACGATATCTTTCTATGGAACTGAAGAAGACGGCTAAACTGCTCCCTGCTATGCTGGCACAGATCATCCTGCTTATAAGTGTTCTGGCGATGGTGGTCTTTGGCAGTGTCAAAAGCATGGGGTGGGAGGCGTTATCGGTCCATGCGGAAATTGCGGTCGTAGTGGGGGAAGACAGTACGCTGATGACCGGGATGCTGCTTCGGTATGTGGAGAATATGGAGAGTGTGTCCCAGTTTTGTGATTTCCGGCAGACAACGGAGCAGGAAGGGTTTGCACTTCTGGAAAAAGGTGAGGTGACGGCGCTCGTTGTGTTGCCGGAGGGGCTGCTGGAAGGGATCATGAACGGCACAAATCCCGTGGTAGAGATCTATTTCCCGAAACAGGCGGGGCTGGAAGCGCTGTTCTTCCGGGAGATGACGGAGGCTGGAGAAGGACTTCTGCGTGTGGCACAGGCACAGATTTACGGGGCCGGGGACATGGCGCGTGCGTTTGGACTGACAGAGCAGCTGTCACAGATAGAAGTTGAGATCGACAGCTATAATCTGGCTTTTGCATTGGACAGACTGGCACTGTATGACAGTGCAAAGGTTTCCGCCTTCGGTTCCGTGAATGCGGTGCAATTCTATCTGGCTTCCGGCAGTATCATGTTTCTCCTGCTGGCGGGCATGGCCATGTATCCTGTTGTGCGCAGGGAGCCGCCGGCATTGTGCAGACAGTTGGAAAGAGCAGGGATGGGGGAGATCTGGCAGAGTTTCTGCCAATGGCTCTGCGGTCTGCTGTGCATAAGCCTTTTTGCAGGGGTTTTGTGGGCAGCGGTCAGATTGTTTGTGCGTTTCGGTCCACAGGAGACGGTGGAGCACCTTATGACAGACAGCGGATATCCGCTTTATATGGAAGCAGGGCTGGCGGCGGTCATCCTTATGACGGTCACAACGTTGGTCTATCTGATACACAGCCTGGCAGGAAGCAGGACGGGAGGGATTCTGCTTGTTTTTCTGCTTTCGGTGGTGATGGTCTATCTTTCCGGCGGTCTGGTACCGGCAATGTTCTTACCGCAGCCGATGCGGACTTTAGGGGCATGGCTTCCGTCGGCCTGGCTGATCAGGGCTATGTGCGGCCTTTGGGCGGGGCGCGACGCGGTGGTGACAGGTGAGTGTGTGGTGGTGCTTTGCGGCTATACGGTATTGTGTGGCGGGCTGGTCTGCGCTCTGCGAGAGGGCAGAGCGCGTCGAAGAACAGGGTGAGCGGTGATCCCGACATTGCTCCGGGATCCTGTAAGGCAGGAGACTGCAGGACAGTAAATACGCCTCGGAATGGAGAAGAGCATGATGGACAGGACGAATGAAGGAAAGCGGTTCCGCATCAAACAATATAGAGTCTGGATTGGGCTGCTTGCCAGGCGTCTGTGGAGACAACCGGTCTATGTCGGTCTGCTTCTACTGGTACCGCTGTTAGGATATGTCGCAGGATCTATGGAACGTGAGGAGCGAAGCGGCGCGGTAGTGGCGGTCTGCGTGGAAGAAGGCGTGTGGAAAGAAGAGATATTGACCATGCTGCAAGGACAGGAGGAGAACAGCGTACTGCGGTTTGTGTACCTGGAAGAAGGCAGTGAGGTGGAACGTATGGTGGCAGCCGGAGAGGTCGAATGCGGGTTTGTCATCCCGTCTGATATCGCAAAGAAAGTACTTGACGGTACGTGGGAGGAAAGTGTTACCGCCTTTGCGATGGACACCGGCAGCGTGATCGGAATCGCGAAGGAGCGGATCGCCGGTGTGATCTTCAGGCTGTATGCCGATGCATGTTACGAGGAGTATATGGGCCAGTTTTCCGAGGAGGCCGCCGTGTTTGCCAGGGAAGCATACGAGAATCGTCTTGTGGATGACAGCACCTTCGGATTTCAATATTTCTATGATGACTCTATAGGTCAAATTAGTTCTGACACATCTGCCGGAGATGACAGCAATGACAAATCAGGCGACAAGTCCGTCAGAAGAGAGACGGTGCAGAATGCCGGCAAACAGGATGACATGCCGGTTTTTCCAGTGAAAGGTATCTTTGGTATCCTTATTTTCCTGGGTGGGCTGTGTGGGCTGCTGGAATATGAGAGGGACAGGAAGGAAAAAAGATTTATTCGCTTGGCACCGGATATATTGACTTGCTTGATCAATATATGGGTATCGACGGTCTTTGTTTCGGCAGCAGTGCTGCTTAGTCAGTGGCTATATGACGGCATACATTATTATGGCACTGCTCTAACCGTCGGCAGGATGGCGACTGTATGGAGTGGGGCGATGTGGGGCAGACAGATCTTTGCGCTGCTCATCTACCAATGCGTTATCCTATTATATTGTGTCATACTCAAAGTGCTGCTGCGCAGACAGGAGACGATCGCGGCGGCAATTCCGATCCTGACGCTGGGCAGTCTGCTGTGTGCGCCGGTCTTTGTCAGGCTGGGAACTTACATGCCTGTCTTTACGGTACTGGAGAAGCTGTTCCCGGTAACTTACTATTTAATGATTTTATGACTCGCCTCGATATTAGGATAAATATATACTGTGAAGTTTTATCAGATAGAATCCGGTCAGTACAATAGAGTATAGAAGAACAGGAGAAAAAGATTGAAAGTTAAAATTTTCAATCGCGAGATTTGTGTCTGCGCGTTGCTTGCCACAAATTCGTTTAATGCGACGTCTCAACATAGTTGAGACAAAAGCAGCGCAGAAATGGAGAAAACTATGGGTGAGGAAAAGAGAGAGAAGAGTATCATGGAGTACGAGACGGTGGAACTGGATGACGAGAACAGCGCGCTGGTGATCCTGGATCAGACGAAACTGCCGGGAAGCGCCGAACTGATCAGCCTGCATACCGGAGAAGAGATATGGGAGGCTATCTACCTGCTGAAGGTGCGCGGAGCGCCGGCTATCGGCGTGGCGGCGGCATTCGGCATCTATCTGCTGGCGAAGCAGATCAGGACTGATGTGTATGATATTTTCTATGAAGAATTCTGCAGACAGAAAGAGTACCTGAATTCCGCACGGCCGACGGCGGTGAACCTGTCGTGGGCGTTGAACAGAATGGAGCAGGTGTGTATAGCAGGCAGGGAACTGCCGTTGGCAGAGATCAAAGAGAGATTGAGGCAAGAAGCTCTGGCCATGAAGGAAGAGGATATCCGTGTGTGCAGGGCGATCGGGGAGTACGGGCTGACATTGGTGAAGCCGGGGGATGGCATACTGACACACTGCAATGCGGGACAACTGGCCACATGCAGATACGGCACTGCGACGGCACCGATCTATCTGGGACAGGAGAGGGGGTATCATTTCCGCGTGTTTGCGGATGAGACGAGACCCCTGCTGCAGGGAGCCAGACTGACGGCCTATGAACTGTATGCATCGGGCGTGGATGTGACATTGATCTGCGATAACATGTCGGCGGCGGTCATGCGCAACGGCTGGGTCAATGCGGTGTTTGTGGGTTGCGACCGCGTGGCGGCCAACGGGGATACGGCCAACAAGATCGGCACCTCGGTGGTGGCGGCAGTGGCACAGAGATACCATGTACCCGTATACGTCTGTGCACCGACCTCGACCATCGATATGAATACGCCTACCGGAGCGGATATCGTGATCGAACAGCGTCCGGCCCATGAGGTGACGGATATGTGGTATGAGAAACCGATGGCGCCTGCGGGTGTTAAAGTCTATAACCCGGCATTCGACGTGACGGACCATGATCTGATCGCGGGGATTGTTACGGAATACGGAATCGCCAGGGCGCCCTATACGGAATCACTGCGGGAGATCTTCAGAAACCGTACGGGAGTCTGAAGCAGTTCGGGGCGGTCAGCTTGAGATTAAGTGCGACGCAGCCAATACCGGATAGGAGAGGATAAGGATACGGATATGGAACATTTATCAGAATATTTGACAAAAAAGCAGGCCAGAAAGGCTATTATCGATATCGGACAACGAATGTATATAAGAGGTTTTGTGGCGGCCAATGACGGGAACATATCAGTCAGAACGGGAGAGAACGAGGTGTGGGCGACGCCTACCGGTGTTTCCAAGGGATATATGAAGAAAAAGATGCTCGTCAAGGTGGATCTGGACGGTAATCTGTTGGAAGGAACTTACAGACCGTCTTCGGAATTGAAGATGCATCTGCGGGCCTACCGGGAGAATGATGCCATCCGTTCCGTGTGTCATGCGCACCCGCTGGTGTGCACCTGTTATGCCATAGCGGGGATACCGCTGGACGTGCCGGTTCTGGCAGAGGCAATCATCAGTCTGGGAGATGTGCCCGTAGCGCCCTATGCGGAACTGGGAAGCGAAGAAGTGCCGGAGACGATCGCGCCCTTCTGCCATACGCACAATGGAATCCTGCTGGCGAACCATGGCGTTGTGACCTGGGCGGCGGATCCTTACGCGGCATATTACCGACTGGAATCCATGGAACATTACGCCAGGATCCTGCTGATCACGGATAAGATTCTGGGGAAGCAGAATCTGCTCACGAAAGAACAGATCGATACACTTCTGGCTATGCGGGAGAAGTTCAAATAGTAACAGTTTAGCCATGAAATGTAACAGTTCAGCCCTCATCATTCATAAAAGCGTCTGCTGCGCAGCCGACGCCGCTTTGCGGCTCATATTTTATTTCATGTGAGGGCGCTCTGCTCATAAAATACTCTGCAGCCCGTGTTCTGTGTGCAAGCACCCACACAGTCTGCAGAGTACTTTATGGCTGAACTGTTACCATGAAATAAGCGGAATTTACATTTTTTCTTTCTATTTTAAGCATGCTATGATACAATACGGATAGCTGGTGTATATCTATCTTCGATGGGGCATGAAGAACGGCGGCTTTATATCCGGGAGCAATGAGCCAAGCGGCGTGCTCAAAGCCAATCCGGGGTTGTCCGTTTGCCACAGATTGCAGAATATGCCAGAGGAAAGAAAGAAGGCCAGTCGGTACTTTGAGGATCGGTCGGCCGCAGGGAGCAGCTATGAGTGAGAATGAGAAGAATGTGACAGAACAGACAATGGAGAGAGAAGAGAAGGAAGTGGTATCCAGGAACTTTATCGAGCAGATCATCGATAAGGATCTGGCGGAAGGAACTTGTGATACCGTGCACACCAGATTTCCCCCCGAACCCAACGGATACCTGCATATCGGGCATGCGAAGAGCATTCTGCTGAATGCCGGGCTGGCGGGACAGTATGGCGGTAAGTTCAATCTTCGATTTGATGATACGAATCCGACGAAAGAGAAAAGTGAGTTCGTTGAGTCTATCAAGGCAGATGTGAAGTGGCTGGGAGCAGATTATGAAGACCGGCTTTTCTTTGCATCAGATTATTTTGAGCATATGTATGAAGGGGCAGTCAAGCTGATCAAGAAGGGTAAGGCCTATGTATCAGATCTGTCTGCCGAGCAGATGAGGGAGTACCGCGGTACCTTGACGGAGCCGGGTACCAATGATCCGAACAGAGACAGGAGTATAGAAGAGAATCTGCGGCTGTTTGAAGAGATGAAAGAAGGGAAGTACGCAGACGGGGAGAAGACGCTTCGCGCTAAGATCGATATGGCGTCACCCAACATTAATATGCGTGACCCGATCCTGTACCGCGTGGCACATCTGTCCCATCAGAATACGGGAGACAGATGGTGTATTTATCCGATGTATGATTATGCGCATCCGATCGAAGATGCCATAGAGGGTATTACGCATTCGATCTGTACGCTGGAATTTGAGGACCACAGACCGTTATATAACTGGGTGGTAGAAGAATTGGAATATCCGCATCCGCCGAAGCAGATCGAGTTTGCGAAGATGTATTTGACCAATGTAGTCACCGGTAAGAGATACATTAAGAAACTGGTGGAAGACGGCATTGTGGACGGTTGGGACGATCCCAGACTGGTATCCATCGCTGCGCTGAGAAGGAGAGGATTTACGCCAGAATCGATCAAACTTTTTGTGGATCTGTGCGGGGTGTCTAAGGCGAACTCCTCGGCAGAGTATTCCATGCTGGAGTACTGTATCCGGGAAGACCTGAAGATGAAACGGCCTCGTGTGATGGCGGCGCTGGATCCTGTGAAGCTGGTGATCGACAATTATCCGCAGGGACAGACAGAGATGCTGGAGATCGTGAATAATCCTGAGAATGAGGATTTAGGCAAGCGTAAGGTTCCCTTTTCCGGGGAATTGTATATTGACAGAGAGGATTTCATGGAGGAACCGCCGAAGAAGTATTTCAGACTCTTCCCGGGGAATGAAGTACGCCTGATGGGCGCTTACTTCGTGAAATGTATAAGTTTCGAGAAGGATGAGGACGGCAAGGTGACAGTAGTGCACTGCACTTATGATCCGGCTTCTAAGGGCGGTAACAGTCCGGACGGTCGTAAGGTGAAGGGAACTATCCACTGGGTATCTGCTGCAGATGCGGTGCGGGCGGAAGTCAGACTATATGAGAATATCATCGATGAGGATAAGGGTGTTTATAATGATGACGGCAGCCTGAATCTTAATCCGAATTCGCTGGTCGTTCTGAAGGAGTGCTATATCGAGCCTTCTGTTCGGGAAGCCAAAGCGTATGACAGCTTCCAGTTTGTACGACAGGGATTCTTCTGCGTGGATTGTAAGGACTCTAAGCCGGATGCGCTGGTATTCAACAGGATCGTATCTTTGAAGAGCTCTTATGTACTTCCGAAGCAGTCGTAAGATAGATATGGATGGCCATGCGGCCTCAGCATCATGTCATGATACTGGGCCGTGATTCAGTATTATTAACTAAGACAGATGCGTCCGTAAGATAGCAGGCGCGGTGTACCGGTTTAACTAACTGACATTGGCTGTAATTATAGTAAACGACATAACAAATTTCTGTTTTCTAATGTCGTTTACTATAGCAACGAAATAATAATTCATGATCAGGAGGATGTACTATGGCAGGAATTTTGTCAGGATTAGCACGTTTTGGATTGGGGAAACTGGAGAATATGGAACTGTACGAGGCGCCGAAGAAAGAAGATGGCGGACAGGAAGGTAAACCGGCGCCGGCGGTGGTGCAGGAACAGGATTTTCTCTTTGATAAGTCATGTACCTGCCCGATCTGCGACAAGGAATTCAAGAACAGGACCGTGAAAGTGGGCAAGGCCAAATTATCCGGCAGCGATCTGGATCTTCGGCCGCGTTACGAGCAGATCGATCTGCTGAAATATGATATTATCATGTGTCCCTATTGCGGATACGCAGCACTGAGCAGATTCTTTAAATTCGTAACTTCGCCACAGGCGAAGAATATCAAGAAGACGATCTCCGCTACTTTTGAACCGCAGAAGGAGACTAAGGAAGTCTATACTTACGATGAAGCGCTGGAGCGCTATAAGCTGGCGCTGGCAAATGCGATCGTGAAGCAGACGAAGGCCAGCGAGAAGGCGTACATATGCCTGAAGACGGCATGGCTGCTGCGCGGCAAGGCAGAACATCTTGACAAGAATCTGCCGGATTATGAGGAACAGAAGAAACAGTGCAAGGAAGAAGAGACGGAATTTCTGCACAACGCGCTGGACGGTTTCCTGGCTGCCAGACAGTCGGAGAGCTTCCCCATGTGCGGCATGGATGAACCCACTGTCGATTACCTGATCGCTGTGACTGCCATGAAATTCGAGCAGTATGACGTGAGCAGCAGACTGATCGCCGGAGTTCTGCAGTCGGCTTCTAATCCGCGGATGAAGGATAAAGCCCGTGATCTGAAGGAAATGGTGATGGCGAAGATGAAAGAGAAGAATAAGTAGATGAAAGAATTACCGATTCACATCCAGCTGCAGCCCGAGAGTGACAAGACGCTGTACGAGCAGATCTATGAGTCTATTCGGGAGGAGATCAGGCGGGGCGGCCTGCTGCAGAATGAGAAACTGCCGTCGGCGCGGTTTCTGGCAGAAGACTTGCAGGTATCCAGGACTACGGTCGATATGGCTTACGGACAGCTTGTGTCCGAAGGGTATCTGGAGGCAAGACCCAGGCAGGGATATTTCGTCTGTGCCGTAGAAGGGCTGTATGTGATCGATCCTCTTAAGCAGGGCGAGAAGCATGAAAGTGCTCAGAAGAGCAGTCGGAAGGCAGAGCAGTATGACTTTTCTCCGACTGCGATCGATATGCATTTCTTTCCGTATGCTACTTGGAAGAAGATCACGAAGAATATTCTTGTTGATGCCAACAGTGATATGTTTTCATTGGGAGAGCCGCAGGGAGATCTGGCGCTTCGGACGACGATCTGCCGTTATCTTCATGGGGCGCGGGGCGTTAATTGCGAACCGGAACAGATCATTATAGGAGCAGGGAACGATTACCTGCTCCTTTTGCTGGAAAAAATTCTTGGGCGGCATGTGCATGTGGCAATGGAGGACCCTACTTATGTCAAAGCATATCGGATCTTTCAATCCTGTGCCTATCCGGTCACCTTCATCCCTATGGATGAGAACGGCATCAGTGTGGAATGTCTCAGGCGTACCGATGCGCAGGTTGCGTATGTAATGCCCTCCCATCAATATCCGACGGGAATATCCATGCCCATCGGCAGAAGAATGGAGCTGCTTAAGTGGGCGGCAGAGAAAGAAGGACGTTATCTGATCGAGGATGACTATGACAGTGAGTTCCGCTACAAAGGAAAGCCGCTTCCGTCCCTGCAGGCTTCAGACAGCAACGGGAACGTGGTCTATATCGGGACCTTTTCCAAGGCCATCGCACCGGCGATCCGCATCAGTTATATGGTACTTCCTTATTCGTTGCTTACGCGTTATCGACAGGAGTGCGGATTCTATTCCTCTACCGTATCGCGGATCGACCAGACGATTCTCAACGAATTTATACAGGACGGTTATTTTGAGCGGTATCTGAACAAGATGCGGAAATGCTACCGTATGAAACACGATCTGCTCATGGGAGAACTCAAGGGGTTTAAGAAGACGTTCAGAATATCCGGGAGCAACGCAGGTCTGCATGTGCTCCTGACGGATCGGATGGGCCGCAGTGAAGAAGAACTGGCTCAAGCGGCGCAGGAGACTGGCGTCAAGGTCTATCGGATGCGAGATTTCAGAATGGAAGAGAAGAAGGAGGCGGCAGCGATGCTGATCTTGGGGTATGCATCGCTTTCGCCGGAAGAAATCTGTGAAGGAGTGGATCTGCTGAAAAAGGCTTGGCTGTGATAATAAGAAAAATTATACTAGCTTCTATAAGAGAGCTTCTTCATCATGCTGAAATAGGAGACAATCTCCTCATACAGCATCTCCGGTTGGAAGGAGGCTTCTCGGAAATGGGTGTTCATCAGTCCGCTGATCGTATAGTCCAGCATTGCATCCAGTTTCTCGAAGGAGACATCCGGCAGAAAGCGGCTGCGGTCAGCCTGATTCTTCAGGACAGCATAGATATCGGAGAGGACGCTGCGCTGTTTCTCGGTGGCCACCAGGGCCTCGCTTACATTCTCTGCGGCACAGCTCTCCAGAAATCGCTGCATATACGGATAGTTTCGGAGCACCTGCATTTTGGCGAATTCCATCTGCTTGCGGATCTCGAAATAGTCATCGGCGGAAGAGAGAACTCCGGTAGTCAATTCCAGTTTCATAAAGCGTGTGCTGTAATCATATAGAAACGTATAGAGGCCGAGTTTGCTTCCGAAATAGTGAAAGAGGAGGCCTTTGCTGATACCGGCTTCCACCACGATATCATCTGTACTTGCATGTTTATAGCCTTTGATGGCAAATACCTTCAACGCCGCATTGATCATGCGGTCCTGTTTTTCTTTCTTTAAGTCAAAAAATTTCTCGTTCATTTCTTACTCCGTTTATCTGTCTGTCGTATAAAGTGTTGCTCGGTGATCGGCGGATCTCCGGTAGGTTCCGGAAATTGACTGTAGCAGTCGGATTCCGTTATGCCATAGGAACTGGTCTTATCAATTGATTTCCGGTACGGTCTGCCTGGGAATTGACCTTTTCAGTCGAACTCCAATATAGCATAGAAATGGGCCGGATTCAATGTTATGGAAAAAACTAGTTTTCAGAAAATTTTAAGACACAAGATATTGTGGTGCAGCAGTTTAAAAAATTTTTATACATATTCCCTTTTCATTTTGGCAAAATAGTATTAATATAATGGTATAAGAGACGCTGAAAGGAGAACATTCATGGCGAAAAAATTTGGTAAGTTTTTGATGGTGACAGCTGCTCTCGGAGCCGTTGCAGCAGGTGTTTACTATTGTTTACAGAATAAAGATACTTCTGTAGATGATGATTTTGACGATGATGATGACTTTGATGACTTCGATGAAGATTTAGACGAGGATGAGAATCCTAAGGACACAGATCGCAATTATGTGGATTTGGATCTGGAGAAGAAGGCGGAGGATTTTAAAGAAGGACTCGATGCTGCGAAGGCTGAGGCGACCGATAAGATCGTAGGCGCAGCGCAGGAAGTGACCGATAAGGTCAAGGAAGCGGCTGATGCGACGCAAGTCAAAGTGGAAGAGTTTTTTGATGACGATGACAACGATGATAACGATGGTTCCATGGACGCAATGTAAGTGATGTGAAGAAATGTAAGTGATCTGAAGACGATATGAGGTTTGACCAGGGTAGTAAAGAACACTGCCTGAGCCAAACCTCATATCATTTTAGTTTGTAATTTCATTTGCAAACGAACCGTCTTGCGTGAATGAAATCATTTATTCATCTTGTAAGGCGGGTCTGCGGGATAACCGCCTTTCAATTTCTGCATACCGCGCTGGATGGCGTCTTTGGAATTCTTCCAGTCGGCATCTTTGTTGCGGTAGTCGAATTTCTCCACAAGCCAGGATACGTCTTCGGCAAGACGGGCCATATTCTGTTCCATCAGCGGGAAGACCATATCATAGAATTCCGCTTTCTCCTTATCATTCAGGCGGCTGTCGGCGCCTTCGCATAAATCCCCGAAATGATGCAGACAAAATCCCTTGCTGTTCTTGACTTTGTCGCGAAATTCCTGGTCTTTCTTGTACATGACGAAGAAGGTGTCCAGATAGCGCTCATAGGTGTCGGCATAGCGCTTGCAGATATAACAGGAGCGCTCCTTCTCGGCGGCCCAGACACCGATCGGGTTCTGACGCTCGGTCTGCTTTCTGAACTTGTCCTTCAGGGAAGTCTTGCCGGGTTTGAAATTGCGGAATTGCTGCTGCATTTCGCGGTTCATCTGTACGTAGTGTGTCTTCAGGATCCAGGCATTGCCAAGGGTGTTGCCGTAGTCAAACATTTTCTTGAAATGCTCTCTGCAGAAGCCGGCCTGATCGGTCTGCTCGCGGATGTCGCTTTCCATGTAGGAGGAGCCGGAGCCGAGGACGAAGTCCAGAAGATCCTGTTCTACATTGCGCTCTATGAAGCAGAAGGGACATTCATCACCGGCGTTCATGGCATCGTTTAAGGGGATGGTGTATAATTTCTCTTTCATGAAATACCTTCTTTCAACATGTAATGTAAATTTGCAGAGAACAACATTTGCCATGCGGTTCTCAATAGTTTCTGTAAGAATAGATTACCATAGATTGAAAAGGCGTGCTATAATAAATTATAGTAAACGCCATAACAAGTTTCTTCTTCCGGCTCTTGCAGAAGCCATATACGGTAGCTTCTACAAGGCCGAAAACGAAATTTTAAAGCCGTTAACTATAGATAAAGGAAGAAAAGGGCGGGAAAGACAATGCAGTTACAGATACCGACAGTGAATGAGGATAAAGAACATATTATAGAGGATGTGCAGTGTTTTGCACTGGATATGGACGGGACGATCTATCTGGGAGAACGGTGGATCGACGGTGCCCTGGAATTTTTACACAGGATCGAGGAGACGGGGAAAAGTTACGTGTTCGTGACGAATAACTCATCCAAGAATGTGGCGGTTTATGTGGATAAGCTGCACCGGATGGGGTTAGAAGTGGGCGAGGATAAGATCGTCACCTCCGGACAGGCCACGATCTATTATCTGCAGCGGCATTTTCCGGGAGCCAAGGTATTCCTGCTGGGGAACCCGCTTCTACAGGAAGAATTTATGCAGGCCGGCATTCTGCTGGAAGACGAACGACCGGACGTGGTGGTGACGGCATTTGACACTTCTCTTGATTACCGGAAAATGTGCCGGGTGTGCGACCATGTCAGAGCAGGGCTTCCTTATCTGGCGACTCATCCGGATTATAACTGTCCCACGGAGACGGGATTTATTCCCGATGCAGGAGCCATTCATGCCTTTATTCATGCCTCTGCCTTCCGCTATCCGGACCGGATCATCGGCAAGCCCAATGAGGACATCATAGCGTATCTGGCGACCAGGGTCCACACGCCGAGAGAGAAGATCGCGATGGTAGGAGACCGTCTCTATACGGATATCGCGGCAGGAAGAAATAACGGACTAAAGAGCGTACTTGTCTTAAGCGGAGAGGCGGGGATGGAAGACGTGAAGCAGTCGGAGGTGAGACCGCATCTGATCTTCGATTCGGTGAAGGAGATCGCCGGACTGTTGTAGCTTATTCCAGAGAGCAATGAGCCGGAAAGTATATCAATTAGCAGGGAAAGATTCACTACGGTATGTTTTGTGTTGCTTACAAATTATATTTGACTTTGAAGATGAATCTGCTATAATGTATTATACTTGTACTCTATTGAGAATTTCGATTTTTAATCCGGTATCTCCACGTGGATGTTGCCGGCCGTGCCTGTAATATCTCTGAATGGGTAATGGAAGTTTACTTCCAAATATACAGGCTACAGGGGAGACGCAGGACAGGACACGGAACACTTGATAATGAAAACAAGAATTTCTTCTGTTACATTGATACAATATTTGAATACTTTTCTTCAGAAATATCGTATACAGTTGCTGCAGTGCATCCCGGCGCTGGGGATTTTTCTGCTGGCAATCTACAGATTGCCGGAGGTCGGGCAGCCGATTCTCTTTAACGATGAGGTCGGATATTGGTCGAACAGCGCTTTCTTTATGGGGCTTGACTGGACTTCGGTGACTGGCAGGATCGCATACTATTCTTACGGATACAGCCTTCTGCTCATCCCGATCCGGATGCTTTCTGAGTTGTTTGGCTGGAGTTGGGATACGATGTACCGGTCGGCAGTGGTGATGAACGCCGGATTTCTGGCGATGAGTTATGCGTTGGCGCTTAAGCTGGCGAAACGATATCTGGTTGGAATGAGTGATCTGGTCAGGACAGCGGCCTGTTTTACTGTTTTTACCTATTCCTCCTATATTGTGTATGCGCATATTACGTGGACTGAGTGTACGCTTGTGTTTTTCTTCTGGGTATTCCTCTATGTGATGATGCGTGTGGTAGACAGGCCGGGTATCGGCAATCATGTTGCGTTTGCATTGGTTGCATTCTATATCTATACGGTGCACCAGCGGGCGCTGGGTATTGTGGTGACAGCGATCCTGATGGTGATATATATGAGGCTTATGCGCTGCAACAGGATGCGGGATGCGGTGGCTTTCCTCGGGAGTATGTATCTGTATAGTCTGGTACATGCCATGATCAAGGGGAATCTGCAACGTGTGAATTATCTGGGCGGGGAGCTGGCCGGATGGCGCACCATTGTCGGATATGCGCTGACGAAGCAGGCAGGGCTTCTGCTTGCGGCAGGGATTCTGTTACTTGTTTTGTTATGGTTATTGGATAAGAGAAAGACAAAAATCCTGTTTGCCTTTCTGGCTGCGGGCATTGCAGGTTGTATTCTGTATATTTGGATGAAAAGCAGCATGGTTCCGACGCAGGGGGAGGCGTATATCGCTGCGAACCGGCTGGGGACAAATGACTTCTCTGGTCAATGGAACGTGATCAAGAATCTTTTCTCTGCAAGCGGACTGATCCGTCTCGGGATCAGTATGACGGGTAAGTGGTATTACATGGCGTCCGTGACAGGACTGGTGGTATGCTGGGGAATCTATGGGCTGTTT
Source organism: uncultured Lachnospiraceae bacterium (assembly GCA_910588215.1). GTDB lineage: Bacteria > Bacillota > Clostridia > Lachnospirales > Lachnospiraceae > UBA3282. The sequence goes on along the minus strand of CAJUQJ010000034.1, from coordinate 9,549 downwards.
AAGAATGCTTTTTGGCTACTGCGGGAACATGTTAAAGATTTTGTGGCGGTGTGCAGAGACAGGATGCGGCACAGGGATGGCAAGAATTTGGCGGAGGAACCGGTTATGGAAGCCGATAAAAAGGAAAAAGGTTTCTCCTCGGATTGTTGGAAAAATCGGATCTGGCTCCTGGGAGTGTTGTTTGCATGGTTTGGCACTTTTATGATCAGTTCTATCTATAAAGAAGGATTGTATAAGAATGACGATCTGGTGAACGGCAGGTATACGGAGTTTGTGCTGGGATTTGTACTGCTGTATGGACTGTATCGTCTGATCAATGACAAAAAATGGGTGCGCACTTTTATCGTGTTCATGCTACTATATATAGTGGGAGGCAGACTATGTCAGTATGCCTGGGATGAATTGCAGAGGAAAGAGTTTGAACTTGCTCACTGTGTTATGTTTGGCAGAGTAGTCTGGAATTATGAAGTTCCACATGGAAAGATAGAGCAGTTACAGGGTTATATCGTACCTCTGATTATATGTTTTATGGTATTGTTGAAACTCCTGCGGGAACGTTTTACGAAAGTGAAGACGGCAAGAGTTGTGTTCGCGTTGATGATTCCGGTGATTGCATGGTCTTATCTTGGCAGGACGATCGTAGACGCCTATGTGGTAGTCAGGAATGAGAAACAGGCTGAGCCTTTCGTGCAGATCGCAGATTGGATTCGCGTACTGGAACGTGGGGAGAAAGTCTATTACATATGCGATTCGGTCAATGACAGGAATCCGGGTTCGCTGCAGTTTATGATATCTGACATGCCGGTTACGGTGACAAGTATAGAGGAAGTTCCTTTGGATGAGGATGCTTTCTTTGTCATGAAGAGTTATTTCTGGAATGGAGAAGGCTCTGTTGTGCCGGAGAAATGTGAGACCATGATATGGCTTGGCGGCTATGTGCTGGCAATCAATAGGAGCCAGGATCTGGCCAGACGCTGGGAACCTTTTACAAAGTAAACTCCCGTCATGTACGGCCTGCCGCCTGGCGGGCCGTATGTCCATCTATGCTATGGAAGCCGGAGATTTTCATAGTAAACTTACATTATACTCAGCCTGCCGTCTGGCGGGCCGCATGGCCATCCATGCTATGAAAGTCAAAGACTTTCATAGTAAGAAAAGAAAGCAGTAAAGGCAGGAGGCATCCGATGAAACTGATCATTCAGATACCATGCTATAACGAAGCGGAGACATTGGAGATCGCTCTCAATGAACTGCCGAAGCAGATTGAGGGCGTGGATGAGATAGAATATCTGGTCATCAATGACGGCAGCAGTGACGACACGGAGCAGGTGGCATTAAACTGGGGCGTCAATTATATTGTACACTTTAAACGTAATCTTGGATTGGCCAAAGGGTTTCTGGCCGGAATCGATTTGGCACTCCGTCATGGAGCGGATATCATTGTAAATACGGACGCAGATAACCAGTACTGTGGAGCAGATATTGAGAAACTGATTCAGCCGATTCTGAGAAGAGAGGCCGATATTGTGATCGGAGAGAGGCCGATCGATGAGATAACAGAATTTTCCTATATTAAGAAGAAATTACAGCGGTTTGGAAGTTATGTGGTGCGTCTGGCGTCCAAGACGGATATACCGGATGCGCCAAGCGGCTTCCGCGCATACAGCAGGAAAGCCGCGATGCGCGTCAATGTACATAATGAGTATACATATACGCTGGAGACGATCGTGCAGGCGGGAAGAAATAAGATGGCGATCACATCGGTGCCGATCAATACGAATCCCGAACTGCGTAAATCCAGACTGATGCATTCGATCTTTGACTATGTTAAGAAGTCGATGTTGACGATCCTGAGGGCAGTACTGATGTACAAACCTCTTAAAATATTTTTTCTTCTGGGGAGTACCGTCATGTTGGGAGGTATTGCCATTGGGATCAGGTTCCTGTTCTACTTTTTTCAGGGAAGCGGAACCGGACATATCCAGTCCCTGATTCTTGCCACGATGCTGATCATCATCGGAAGTCAGACAATCGTGACCGGATTGCAGGCGGATATCATATCAGCTAACCGTAAACTGCTGGAGGACATACAGTATCGGGTAAAGAAACTGGAACTGGGCTTACTTGATCCGGATGGCAGACCGGTAGAAAAAGGAGGGGATGAAAAAGGGAATCTGAGTATGCAGAGCAGTGTCATAGACGGCACGGAGGTATAAGATGCGTGTGCGGCAGTTACAGGACAAAATGCCGGGATTTTGCATTGCAATTTTGTTAGAATGGTGCCTTTTCAGGGGTAAAATATATCATATTATACAAAATTGTATTTTTGAAAAGACAGCACTTGCTAAATGCGGGAAAGTATCTTATACTTAGTAATAGCGTTAATAAATCTAAATGGAGGAGAGAGATACAATGAGAAAGAAATGTATAGCGATTGCTAAAAAAGCAATGGTGTGGACATTAGCAGCATCCATGCTGGTAGCCACTCCGCTGACAGCATCTGCGGCAGGTCTTCGGGATGTGTACAAGGTCGAAGACGGCTGGGGTGTGGAACAACCGTCGGACAGCAGTGATACTCGCACTGGCACCGTAACGTCAACTAATAGTGATACGAATACGGGCGTATTGAAAGAGGATGGACTTACAGGCATCGTTCTGAGCGAAACAGATGTCAGGATGGAACTGGAAGGCGCTTATAATCCTAAAGACCAGCAGGTAAAAATGTTGACTGTTGAGTTTGAGGGTAGCTTAACTGACGCACAGAAGGATGAATTAAAGAAGCATTTGACCTGGAAGTCAAGCAAGAACGGCGTAGTTGCCCTTAATAATCGGATTACCTTGGATGCAAACGGCGCTGTGGTTTCGAAGGATCCTAACGGTTCTTTGGAGGCGATGGCTCTGGTTGCGAAAGGCGGCGGTTCGGCTACCGTTACCGTTAGTCTGGACTGGTATGAGGAGAACATTCATTATACTTCCACAGCTAATGTGTTTGTTAAGCAGTATGCAACAGATCTGTGGTTTGACGATGAACTGACTGCAGTAGAGAACACGATTACGTATGAAGGAACTTCTGTGAATCTTAATGAATATTTGCAGAAAGAGCCGAGCACTGCTAACGATGAAATCACCTATGAGATCGTAAATGATACCAATAAAGCCGCAACGCTTAAGAACGGTGTCCTTAAGTTTAAGAATAATAAAGCCGGTTCGCAGGTAGAAGTAGCTATCATAGGGGAACGCTGCAAAACAACCGAAACGATTACGGTACAGAAGGCTAACCATGCGACCAAAGTTGAAATCAGACAGGTAAACACGACAGATACTATTAAGAAATTTGACTGGCTGGTTAATAAGTATGGCGATGCTGAGAATCAGATCCCAGATGCTCCTGCATTTGAAGCGGTACTGTGGGCAAAGATAGATGGCAATAACAAAGCAACGGTGCTTAACGCGGATGATCGGGTTAAGTGTACGGACAAGATTACATGGACGTCCAAGAAACCGGCTATTGTTGATGTAGTGGGTGACGGTGATCAGGTGACATTGCTTCCGAAGGCGGTAGGTACGGCACAGATCGTAGCACAGGCATCGGGCGGTAAGAAGGGAACTCTTAGTGTTACCGTCAGAGCTAATATGACCGGATTTGAGATTGAGACGGATACGACAGATGTGTATACCGGACAGTCGATCAAGCTGGGTTCCAATCAGTCCTATGCACAGAATGGTAGCGATAATTTTACAGAGACAGCTTTGAAATGGGATATTGAGGCTATAAAGGGTGATACACTTTCAACAAAGGATATGAAAAAGTATGCTTCGATCAATTCCAAAGGCATTCTGACGATCAAACCGGATCTGAAGGGAGCGACTGAAGTTAAGATCACAGTCAGCGCAACCAACGCTAAGACAATCGGTAAGAAAGACGATAGTGAGTACAGAAAAGCCAAGACGATGCCGAAGCAGTATGTGACATTCACTGTAACACAGATAGATATTACATCCATTACGGTATACACAAATATGTATTCCAATAGTAAGGTTGTCGGGGTTGAAAATAACGGCAAGAAGGTGACGACGACTGCCAAGAGCGTGGAACAGAAGATTCCGGTTGAAAAGTCAAGAACATACAAAGTAGTTGCAGAGGCAATGATAGGTGGTGAAAAAACGACTAAATTGCCGAATGGAGAGCCGGTTGCGACTGCCCTGAGTTGGGTGTCCAGCAGTGATAAGTATGCTAAAGCAACAAAAAATGATAATGGCAGCGGTACGGTTGTTGCTGTAAAGAAAGGCAAAGCTACTATCTCCATCAATGGTTCTACCAAGAAGAGTAATGGTAAGTATTCAGCGATTAAGGCAACCTTTAAGGCTAACGTTACGGTACCGACCAATTCTATCGTACTGAGCACGAAGAACAGTGGCATTGCGGCGACCGATAAGAGTCAGACAATCACGGTTAAGGCAACCTTACAGAAGGGTACAACAAGCAAGACGAAAGATATTGTATGGACGGCTTATCGTGTACAGGCGGATGGTTCAAGAACGCCACTTGCCGCTGCGGATATCAAGGATGGTAAACTCAAAGTTAAAAAGGGTGGCTATGTAGCCGGCGATAAGTTTGTAGTAACAGCAAGACTGGTAGAGGCCGGTGTTCAGTCGACCATTACACTGAATGTTGTTCAGCCGAGTAATAAGGTACAGTTTGTAAACAGTGCTAAAGAAAAGATTACGAAGATAGATACAACAACAAAAGCGGATGCATTTGATGTTCAGGCTTTGGTTCAGGTAAAGGGTCAGACCGCTTTCGTTGATCCTGGTAAGGATAATGTGGCAAAAGTTACGTACACCGTTAACAAGAAGGGTATTGTTCAGCTTGTAGGAAATAAGGTTACTCCGATTAAGAAGGGTAGTGTTAAGATTACGGCTACAACAGCTGATGGCAAGAAAGCAACCCTGACGATCAATGTTAAAAATTAATTGAGCAAATCTATTTAAAATTAGATTATATTAATGCGGGTTAGAACCCCTTCAGGCTTTGGCTTGAAGGGGTTCAGCTTTGTCGAATTATGGAAGGATTTAATAGATATGAACAGGAAAATCATTATGATCGGACCGGTCTATCCTTATAAGGGCGGCATTTCCCATTATACAGGACTGATGTACCGGGAACTGGTTAAGCGCAATGATGTAGAGATGTTGTCTTATAAAATGCAGTATCCGAAGTTTCTATTCCATAAGGAGCAGAGGGATTACAGCAATGACAGCTTTAAGACAGATGCTGCGAAGTATATGCTGCATACAGCAAATCTATTCAATATTATCAGAACGGCGCGTTATATCAGGCGCCAGAGACCGGATATGGTGTTGATTCAGTGGTGGCATCCATACTTTGCACCGTGCTATTTTCTGCTGGAACGTTTTATGGGCAAACAGAATCTTGTGTTTGTATGTCATAATGTCTTTCCGCATGAAAGATTTCCGATGGATAAACTGCTCACGAAGTTAGTGCTAAAGCATGGTAAGCACTATGTTGTACATGCCAGGGAAGAGGCGAAGGAATTGATGAAGATCAAAGAGAATCCGGACTATGTCGTGACGCCTCATCCGACTTATAATGCCTTTTGCTTTGAGGGTATTGATAAGGTGCAGGCGCGTGACAGGCTGGGTATTGAACAGGGTAAGAAGGTGTTGCTGTTTTTTGGATATGTCAGAGAATATAAGGGTTTGAGGTACCTGTTACAGGCGCTGCCGGAAATAGTCAGCCGGCTGGGGGAACATGTACAACTCTGGATTGTGGGGGAGTTTGGCGCGGACAGAGAAGAATACAGAAAATTGATCGGAAAGCTTGGGATAGTGGAATTTGTCAATGTTGTGGATACTTATACGCCGGACAGAGAGGTGGAGCAGTACTTTGCAGCAGCGGATCTGGTTGTATTGCCGTATGTATCTGCCACACAGAGCGGTATCGTACAGATTGCTTATGGATTCATGAAGCCGGTGGTCGTGACAAATGTGGGTGGATTGCCGGATGTGGTGGAAGACGGAAGAACCGGGTATGTGGTGGAACCGGAGAAACCGGCAGCGATAGCCAGAGCGGTGTGCAGATTCTATGAGGAAGACAGGGAACGGAATATGACAGCAAATATTGAGAAGGAGGCACAGAGATTTTCATGGGAGAAGATGGAAGAAGTAGTCGAAGGTTTTATGAGAGTCAAGTAAATGAAAAAACAACTATTTGTTGTAAAGATAGATTTATTATTACTATTTGTGTATTTTTCTTAATACTCTTTTGCGTTGTGCGATAATTATTTCAACAACAAAAGGTGAAGTAAGGGATAAGATACATGAAAGAAGTACGAGAAATAATTAGAGAATTAAGAGAAGACCATGATTTGACGCAGAAAGAGGTTGCGGTCTACCTGAATGTTTCGCAGCAGTGCTACCAGAGCTACGAAAGCGGGCGGTGTGCAATACCTATATCGGTATTGACTGCTTTAGCGATGCTGTATCGTGTAAGTGCAGATTATCTTCTGGGATTAGATACAAGCTACCTCGGCATCACAAATCTTATGAGTATTTATATTGACAACACTACGGTGTACAGGATGGTGTATGACATGCAGAAAATCAAGAAGAATAAGCGGAGGGAACTGCTGCACTATATAAAGTTTTTAGGTGATGAGGAAGAATGAAGGCAGGCTGGTAGTAAATAGGTTGTTTAGGCTGTTCTGTTCTTCAGCATCCTTTCCATCTTTTCGGTTATCTGGTATTTCTCTACGCAGAGACGAAGGGCATTAAGTAGTTGATTCAGGACATAGGCAGCTGCCACATGATTCTTGCATAGCATCGGTATGAGTATAGTATTGCGGATAAAGCCTTTGGCAGGTTTTACAGTGTATGAGGAGGACTGCACATAGCGGATACAGCTGCAGATTCGCAGATCCTTCATTTTACGGAGAAATTTACAGTCATTCAGTGCAGCCATATTGTCCAGTTGCAGCAATGCATTACGGCAATGCTGCACATAGATGTACTGTGCTATGACCTCAGGTGATACTTCATGATCGGTAAGACTGCCAGTGATATAGTCTATCAGGTTCTGCTGCTTTGATTCTAAGTCAGGAATATATCTGACAGCACTGTGATGCGATTCGGAATGGGTATTTGTATTCCAATAATAGAAGATGTCTGACAGGGTGGAAATCCTGTCAGCCTTTAAAAGAAGCTGCAGCAACATGATGAGATCGTCTTCATAGTTGACGAAGCTGTTAAAGCGCATCTTCTTATCTTCGATGAGCTGTCGGGATATGACACAGTTCCATATGCTGGTATAGATGCTGATCTCGTCATTGGCATATGCGGCAAAGCCTTTAAATAGCATCGGCAGGAGCAGCTTCTGCCTTATTTGAGGTCCTTCAAATACATCATCCGTATATTTCTGGAAGGTAACGCATTTACCACTTCTTTTCTGCCTATAACAGCCGCAGATAGCCGCCTGACTGCCGTCGAGGGCTATGCGTTCCAGCATTTTCTGATACATTTCTTCATGAACTTCATCATCCTGATCGCAGAAGCCGATATGATTGCCGCGGGCATGGATAAGTCCGTAATTTCTGGCTTCCGCAATCCCTCCATTTGCTTTGTGGTATACTTTGATTCGTGTATCTGCCTCAGCCAGTCTGTTGCAGATTGCCAGAGAACTGTCGGTAGAACCATCATCGATCAATAAAAGTTCCAGATCGTGCCAGGAAGAGTTAAGGACACTGCAAACTGTATTCTCGATATAGTGTTCTCCGTTAAAGACTGGTATGATAATGCTTAGATTAGGAGCATCAGGTTCACTGTTCCGACAGTTATTTTGATTGGTATTCTGTCCTTGATCCTGCGTAGTGTTCTTCTCGTGATATTGAGTAGTGTTTTGCTCATGATATTGATCTGTATGTTGTGCTGTGCTCATTTTGGTCACCGTAAAATATAATCTGCGTTGTATATTTTCTGCTTTCATGTATTATAGAAGAAAAGAGGATTCTTCTATGGAGTCATCTTATCACAGGACAGGAATTTCGGCAACCGGTCTATAATTCAGAGAGCGTTCGATACTGGCATGTATCGGATCTATTTGAGATTCTGTTAGATGGAATCATGTTGATCAGTCTGAGTTAAGTGAGGAGACAATTGCTGCAAATAACAAGAACTTGTGAAGCTTCGGAATGGAGGGAAAGACGGAAATGACAGAGGAAGGACAAACACTCCCTGTAGTGAGTATCATAGTACCTGTTTATAATGTAAAGTCTTATGTCGGTGAGTGTGTGGAATCATTATGTCGGCAGACGTATACAAATCTGGAAATTTTGTTAGTAGACGATGGCAGTACAGATGGTTCAGGAGAAGTATGTGATGAATATGCGGGCAGGGATGAGCGTATCAGAGTGATACATCAAGCCAATAGAGGATTGTCCGGTGCAAGAAATATGGGTTTGGATGATGCACGGGGGGAATATATAGCTTTCGTGGACAGTGATGATCTGGTGTCGACAAACTATGTAGAAACATTGTATGAATTGCTGATGAAATATGAGGCTGATATTGCAGCTTGTGCATACGTTAAAGGAACGACAGAGCAACTGACAGACATTAGGGAGAAGGTATTATCTCTCGATAATGTGAAGGAAATATGCATGCCATCGGTGAAGTTACTGAAGCAGTGGCATGGAAAATATAAACAGCAGGAGACAGTTGCCTGGAATAAGTTGTACTGCAGAGAGGTTTGGAATGGCAGAAAGAAGATTAGATTTCCAGAATCCAGAAATCACGAAGACGTATTAATAAGTCATTTAGTTGTCCAAGGCGCAAAGACAATCGTACTGACAACAGAGATTCTATATTTCTATCGTATCAGAAAGGGCAGCATTACATTGCAGACGGAATATGACCGTGAGAAGGTATGGCAAAATTTGCGTGCGCAGAGGGAGCGTATGGAGTTTTTTAGAGCACATAGATACTGGCGGGCATATTTTAATCTTTTAAAGGGATATGTGCTGCATGTGTTGTGGTTTTGGTGGCGGAGAGTGTAGATGTTTCCTTTTTGATAAATCGTTTTGTAGACTCGTTACGAGAAGAGCAATGTAAATGCTTGATAATATAATAGGTATGTATGCAAAGAATGTAAATTTTATTGATATACTATATACTAAGTATATAGCATAATATGTAGTACAATTACATTAGACGTTCAATAAATGTTATAATGTATAGTAAAGAATGATAGATGCAAAACACTGATTATTAAAGTCTATTTTAAAGGTGATTGGGTATTTTGAGAATAAAAGATTTTATGTTAAAAACAAAACTTAAAACGAAAATTCATCAGATCAATCCCTATGAAACCAATAAGGGTATGGATGCATTACAGATAAAAGATAATGAGAGTATGCATTTTGACGGAAGGATCGATCGACAGATCAGAATACCAATCATGGATGTTGATGAATATCTTCGGTAAACGGTAGATAGTGCGTACCTCGACTATGGCGGCAAAATGTGTGACAATAG